>NZ_RAPO01000002.1:0-713200 GCF_003610195.1 Halopiger aswanensis
CGAACGGGTCCAGGCGCTAACTGGACTACACATACACACGGTCAATCAACCGATATTGGCATGATCACGGTTCGATTCCGTGAATCGGCGTTAGGCGGCCACAGCGGCGAGGTTCCTCCCGTACCCATCCCGAACACGGAAGATAAGCTCGCCTGCGTATCGGCAACTACTGGAGTGGGCGACCCTCTGGGAACGTCGATTCGCCGCCCCACTCATACTTCATCTTAAGCCTCGTCGAGCGACAGCAGTGTCGCTCGGCGGGGCTTTTCGTCTTTTATACGCAGAGTACAGCGGCTGTTCGACCTGTATTATACAATAGGTGTACTCGCAACATCCGAGAGTTACAACTACTCGGTGTCGATCGAGTACCGAAAATGTCGCCCGGAACACTAACGTCCAGCCTCATCCCGTGGCGGCATGCCGCGTCAGCTGGCTAACCCTCGTGCCGGGCGGATGGCTGTGAGCCATCACCGGTCGGTGGAACGAAGTGATCGTTCCGGTGTATTGCGTGCCTGGGTTCGCCGTACTGTCATCGCACCCGAATGGGTTCACTCGGACGGGGACAAAGGCACGCACTCCTGCTAGGGCTGCACGTCGTTTAAACGTTTTCTGCGAGGGATGGCTTTCGTCCACGTTCGATACGGCGCATCTCACTTCGCAAGAGTGGCTTCGCCGAAAATAGTCCCACCGACTGATATTTGATACTGAGTCAAAGAACGGAGAAGAAAACCAGATTCGACTGCTACCGACAGTTAGTAGAAGTACTCGTCTTCCGGGAGTTGTACGTAGCGACCGTCACGGTACTGGAACTTGCGTTTCTTGTAGCTCGCAAGCAGTTTCGTCGCGCCCAGGCCGGCGGAGTAAGTGCGCGAGAACAGCGAGTCGTTACCGTTCTCACCTTGCATCTGGTTGATGATATTAAAGGCGTGGTCCCAGTCGTCGGGCTGGTACTCCTCGACGATGTCCGCAAAGGCGACGTTACGCAGGATTTCGTCGCCGATCGCGCGCTTCCAGATGTCGTTATAGTTCTCGAGCGAGTCGGTTCCTGCCAGTCGACCGGCGATCTTGCCCGTGCGGACGGCAACGTGGTAGCCGCCCTCGTGGAAGGCGGAGGTGGTACCCATTGCGCCGCCGGCGACGGCGATGTTCGCGCCGACGGGGGAGTCGATCGGGCGCGTCGAGGAGATCGGATAGGTTTCGGTTCCCTTAGATTTGCCGCGGTCCTCGACGATCGGGATGTCCGCCTCGATATCATACTCGTCGCCGTACTCGCGCTCGAGGAGGCGGCGGATGTACTCCGATCCTGAAGGAAGTTGGTCGTCGTCGCTGTCGAGCAGTTTGTAAGCGGCGGGGTTATCGACGTCCTCGAGTTCCATCCCGATGGGCATCGTCAGGCCGACGCGGGCGACCGTGTCGTCGTTGGGGAAGACCCAGGGGTAAGCGGTTTCGCCGGGCATGTAGCCCCACCAGAACTTGAGTCGGTCTTTGAACTCGTCGAACAGCTCGGGGGGGAAGTCCCGATACTCCTGGTAGGCAATGTGGTTCGCTTCGGGCGGCGAGAGGTAGTCGGAGACGCTCCGGCCGGGGGCCGTGAACTGATCGAGCGCATCGAGGGTGATTCGGCGCTGCGGGCCGTCCGCGAGGATGACGTACTGGGCCTCGAGTTGCTCGCCGTTCGAGAGCGTCAGCGTGTGGGTCGGCCCCTTCGGACTCGAGGCGCGGAGGTCGGTCTCGAGGTCCGTAACGCTCGTGCCGACGCGCAGGTCGGCACCGGCGTCTTCGGCGCGCTCGTAGAGCCAGTCGTCCATCCGGGCGCGGTGGAAGGTGTAGCCGAACTTCGGATAGGTAGCGTCCATCCCCGTCGTCGAAATCTCGACGGCGCTGTTGGGGCCGATGAACTCGGTGGCCTCGAGTTCCCGGAGGATGACGTCGTCGGGAATCTCCCGATAGTCAAAGTCCATGATGTCGATCCAGTAGTCGAGCATGCCGGCGGCGTCGGTGGAGTCAGGGCCGAGGTCCTCGCGGTCTTCCCGCGGGACGCCCTGTTCGAAGAGCACCGTCTCGGCGCCGTGGGCGGCTGCCCGCTCAGCTGCGGACGCACCCGCGGGGCCACCGCCGACGATCGCGACAGCAACGCGTTCCATACACCAGTGGCACTCAGTGGGGCGTATTAAACCGCATGAAATTCGCGGCGACGGAGAGTTTCGGCTGCTCGCGAGCGGGTCCCGAATCGACTGGTCGAACATTCGTCGATGCGCTATGATCGTTCCTCGAGAGCGCTCTGTCTGGACACTTGCGGACTCGAGTACGCTACCCTGCCGAACCGTCGTTGCAGTGCGACATCGGATCTGGGATGAACGTTTTTGACGGTTCCCCTCGAGACCACGACCGGGAACATGAGTGAACGCGACAGCGATGGCGACGGTGACGACGAAAGCGACGCCGACGTGCTCGTTCTCCGGCGGGGAACGCACGGCGTCCCGGTCGAACAGTACGCCGCGGCGATCCGCGAGCGGCTTCCCGATCGGACCGTGCGGCTCGCGCGAACGCCGGCCGAGGAGCGCGAGGCGATCCGCAACGCCCAGTACGTCACCGGAATGACCCTCGAGGAAGATCTCCTCGAGGGCGCAGAGCACCTCGAGGTGTTCGCCTGCGCGTACGCGGGCACCGGCCACCTGCCGATGGACCGACTCGAGGAGCGGGGCGTGACGGTAACGAACGCGTCGGGCGTGCACGGGCCGAACATCGGCGAACACGTGCTCGGCGCGATTCTCCACTTTACCCGCCGGTTCCACGTCGCGGAGCGCAGACAGCGCCGCCGGGAGTGGCGCCACTACCAGGCCCACGAACTCGCGGAGTCGACCGTAACGATCGTCGGCCTCGGCGCGATCGGGCAGGCAGTCGCGGAGCGCCTCGAGCCCTTCGACGTCGAGACGGTCGGCGTCCGCTACACGCCCGAGAAGGGCGGGCCGACGGACGAGGTGATCGGATTCGAGGGCGACGCGTTCGACGACGCACTGGCACGGACGGACTACCTCGTGTTGGCCTGCCCGCTGACCGAGACGACCCGCGGGCTGGTCGACCGCGAGGAATTCGTGACGATCGATCCCGAAGCGGTGCTGGTCAACGTCGCTCGGGGGCCGGTCGTCGATACCGACGCGCTCGTCGAGGCGCTGCGCGGGAATCAGATTCGCGGGGCCTCGCTGGACGTGACGGATCCCGAGCCCCTGCCGGAGGAGCACCCGCTCTGGAACTTCGGGAACGTCCAGATCACGCCGCACAACGCCGGACACACGCCGAAGTACTACGATCGGCTGGCTAATATCGTCGCCGAGAACGCCCGCCGGTTCGACGAGGGCGGGTCGGGCGCAGAGTTTGAGAATCAGGTCAGTTTCAGTTCCTGAGCGCGAGCGAGACCGGTACGCGACTGCGATCGGAGTACTAGGAGACGACACCGATCTCGCGTGTACCTTTTTGACGCCACACCGCCAAGCGCCGGTATGATTCAGGGACTCGATTCCGCTCGTGGATCGCTTCCGAACGATGCGACGCCGATGCACGGAGAGGGTCGTCGATGACGCTCTCGTTCGACGGGACGATCGTCGTCCCGGTTGGGGATCCCGACGATGGAGAGCGGACCGCGGCGGCGCTGGCCCCTTACCTCGAGCCGACGAGCACGGTTGTCATCATCAACGTGATCGAGAAGGCCGGGGGCGCGCCGGACAAGGCGTCGATGGAACAGCGCGAGGAGTACGCCGAAGAGATATTCGATCGCACGCGAGAACCGTTCGCGGAATCGCCGGCGTCCGTCGAGACGGCGATCCTGTACGGTACCGATGTTGTCGACCGTATCTTCGCAGAAGCGACGGATCGAAACGCTGACGCCGTCGTCTTCGTTCCACGGGAGGGGAGCCGCTTCGTCGAGTTGCTGACCGGGAGTGTAGCTCGTCGACTGGTGAAGGAGGCGTCGATGCCGGTCGTCGCGCTGCCTCGCGGCGTATCCGAAAACTAGCGGTAGAGTGCCGTCGATGGCTTCGGGTTACGCCACGGTTGCGCTCTCGAGTGACTCCGTCTGGGCCAGCAGTTCCGAACCGCGGTCGCGGAGGGAGACGGTGTTCGCGTCGATGTCGAAGTCGACGGCGCCGGCGTCCGCCAGTTTCGGAACGTGAACGTGGCGAAGCGAGATCTGGACGCGTCGACGCGTCCCGAGGAGCGCATCGCCCCACTCGGCGAGTCGGCTGCTCGGGTGCGCTGCGTCCCGGTCGCCGCCCTCGCGTTCGATCGTCAGGTGGTCGGCGAGTTCGGCGAGTGCAACCGGTGACTCGTTGTCGGCCAGATATCGGAGGACAGCACGGCGGTGTGGGTCGGCGAGTGCGCCGAACGACTCCGTCTCGCCTGTCTCGTCGGGTTCGGCGCCGTCGGAAACTGTAGTATCGGCGTCGGCGCCGGGTGTCGACAGGGATTCGGCGTCGGAAACCACGGGGATCATACCTGCTGTTGGGGGGGTTCGTACTTGTGCCCGCCGCCAAAGTGTGCAGGGTGGTCGACGGCGCCGATCGCTCGAGTCGGATTCGACGGTCACCGAACAGACAGCACAAAGAGGACGAATGCGCCCGAAACCGCAGCTGGCCGCGTTAGCCTCGAACGCGTTAGATGTAGCCGTTCTCGAGCAGCAGTTCGCCGTTCAGGACGCTGGCGCCGGCGGCGCCGCGGATCGTGTTGTGGGCCAGGCAGTTGTACTGCAGGCCGAACGGCGACTCCTGAAGGCCGCCGGCGGCGATGGCCATCCCGTCGCCGAGCGTGCGGTCCATCCGGGGCTGGGGCCGGTCCGGTTCCTCGAAGACGTGGATGAGCGGGTCGGGCGAGGACCGCAGATCCAGCGAGGGGTACTCGCGCATGGCCTCGGCGGCCGCGTCCGCGGTCAGGTCGTCCTCGGTTTCGACCCAGACGTTCTCGAGGTGGCCGTCGATGGTCGGGATGCGGTTACAGGAGGCCGAGACGGCCATGCTGTTGTGAGAGAGTTCGGCGCCGTCGAAGTCGCCGAGCAGCTTGCGCGACTCGGTCTCGAGTTTGTCCTCCTCGCTGCCGATGAAGGGGATGGCGTTGTCGATGATCTCCATCGAGGTGACGCCGTCGTAGCCCGCGCCGGAGACGGCCTGCAGGGTCGAGACGTGGACCTTCTCGAGGCCGTACTCCGCCAGCGCGGCCAGGGTCGGGACGAAGGTGATCGTCGAGCAGTTGGGGTTCTTTACCATCGCGCCGTCCCAGCCGCGCTCGTCGCGTTGGACCTCGAGCAGGTCGAGGTGGTCGGCGTTGACCTCCGGGATGACGAGCGGGATGTCGTCGTCCATCCGGCCGTTCGAGGAGTTCGAGGAGACGACGTAGCCGGCCTCGCAGAACGGCGGCTCGACCTCCGCGCCGACGCTCGAGGGGAGCGACGAGAAGATGAGGTCGACGTCGTTGGGGACGTCGTCCGGGTCGGTCTCCCGGACGGTCATCTCCGCGACGTCCTCGGGAATGGGACTGTCGACGCGCCACTTGGCGGCCTGTCTGTACGTCTTCCCGGCACTGGATTCGCTCGCGGTCAACGCGGCGATTTCGAAGTCCGGGTGGGGGTCGAGAAGCTGAATCAGTCGTTGTCCGACGGCACCGGTTGCGCCGAGTACGCCTACTCGTACTGCCATTTTCCCGTATTCCGAGTTGAGCCCGCAAAACCGTTTGGGTTTTCGTCTCATTCCCATGATCGAATATCAGGTTCGAGCTCGAACTCCCCGGACGGCGCCGCTGGCCGGCGTCACCGGAGCGTATAGAAGAAATTAAGAAAACGGAGCGCCACCGACGAACAAATGCATCACCGACAGGCCCAGTCCGGAACCGCCGTTGGACGGCCGGCTGACTGCCCTTCGAGACACAGCCGGGACTCGATCTCAACCTCGACTACAACCGATCGCCGATCGGCGGGGTGGTCCCGATGACGAGCGCGACCACGAGTTCGGCTGACTCGGGGCTGTTCGATACGCCCTTTAGTATCGGCGCGGCCGTCGTCGCCCTCCTGTGTTTCCTCGTCGGGATCTTCATGGCGTGGACCGGCTATCAGGGTGGTACGCTTCCGGTCGCCGGGACAGAACTGAACATCGTCACGGGCATGGCCGGCCTCATGATCACCGCGTTCTTCGGCGTGGTCGCGCTTTTCGCCGCGATCTACATGGAACCCGGCTTCGATCACTGATCCGTTCTCGACCGCTGCTCTTTCGGTCTCGCTCGCCGTTCCGTTTTTCTGCTCGGTTTCGACTCGGTTTCGACGCACTCGCCATCGTCATCTCTACCCGTTCGAGACGGTGATGGCCCACTAGTGGAAGTGAAAGCGTTCGAGCCGTGCTCGTGAGAAAGAACAAGCGACAAACGATCGGCTCACCAGTTGCTCGAGGTCGAACTGGTGATGCTGGTGAACTCGAGACAAGACAAAACGCTGCCTTACGCGGTCGCCTGCGAACCCTTCTTCCGCGTCACGTAGCCTGCAATACGGTTCCGAACGCCCTTGGACTCGACGTTCGTGAGTTTCTCGACGCTGTCCTTGTTCTGTTCGAAGTCGGTCGTGAACGCGTCCGGGTACCGCTCCAGGAGGAGGTTCCCGGTCTTCTTGACGTAGGCCGGTTTGATTGCCATGTGGGGAGGTTCCGTCCAGAGGCTCTTAATCCCTTTCTCTTGTTCGTCCGCGGAGCCCGCCCTCTCGACGGTCCACGGGAGTCGCGATATCCAGGACCCGTCTGCGGCCGTGACGCGTCCCTCTCGAGTCCGAACCCGACCGCTCGATGCGAGCCGTGCACTGACGTCGGCCGCCGACTCGGATAGTTTCTTGCCAACGCCCCGTTCGAACACAGCTACTGGTGTTCGAATTTAAATAGGATGGGCAGGGAAATGGGGGCGATGGTCTTACACTTCAAGGAAGCAACGAGCGTGTACAGGAAGACGCTCCCGTACGTCCTCCTGCAGTTCGGTATCGGTGTCGTGTTTGCACTCTTCGGGATCGTTTACCTCAGCCTCGTCGCGTGGCTGGGCGCCAGATTCCTGTGGGGCGACGGCGGCACGAGTCTGCTCATCGTTGCGCTGGTGATGCTGATCGCGCTGGCGTCTTTCGCGTACGTGTGGCGACTGATACAGAAGTACGCCCTCTACATGGTCAAGACCGGCCACATCGCCGTCATCGCACACATCGTCACGGAGGACGAAGTGCCGGAAAACCAGATCAAGTACGGGATGACGCAGGTCGGCGAGTACTTCAAATCCGCCAGCGGCCTGTGGGTCGCCAGCGAAGTGATCGACGCGGTGCTCAAACAGTTCAACAGGGCGGTCGCACGGCTCGAGAAGATGATTCCGGTCCCGATCCCCCAGCAGTTACAGACGCTGGTAACGATCGTCCAGAAGTCGATCGTTCTGGCGGTCCGCTACCTCGACAACGCGATCATCGCGTACATGTTCGTCGACCGTGACGAGAATCGCTGGAAATCGGCCCGCGACGGACTCGTCCTGTATGCCAAGACCTGGAAGATGGTGCTCGGTTCGACGCTGGTGATCGTCGTGGGGATGTACATCCTCTCGTTCGTCCTCCTGTCGCTGCTCGCGCCGGTCTCCGTCGCACTCGACTTCCTCCCGACCTCGCTCGAGATGATCTCGTGGCTGCTGGTCGGCGGGATGGTCGCCGTCGTCCACACCGGCGTCGTCAAGCCGTGGGTGAAGACGGTCGTCATCACGACCTTCCTCATCGAGCAGCGCGACGAGACGCCCGACAGCGAGACGATGGTCTGGATCGCCGAGCGCTCCGAGAAGTTCCGCGAAGTGGTGACGAAAGCCGAAAACAACGACCCGCTCGGCGACGAGCAGTCGGAGACCGGCGGCCGGACCGAGGTTCCCGAACCGACCAGCTAACGTCCCGGTCGAGCCGTCGAAATCGAATCGGCTCGAGGTCCCCAAGCTCCCTCCGTCACCAGTCTTACTCGGCGGTCACCAATCGGCACACTCGCGAACGCGCTCGAGCGCGGCGCGCTCCCGTGGACCGCCGGCGCGCTCGACGACCGATTCGCAGTACGCGAGCCGCTCGCGGAGCTGATCGTCGTCGTAGCCGACTACGCCGAGCCGGGAAGCGGCGACGGTAGCCTCGACGACGGCGCCGAACCCGCGGTTAATCGTCGGCACCGTCTCGCGCTCGATCGCGGACTCGAGCGGGCGGAGACGCCACGCCACCCACTCAGTTCCGTTCTCGGTTCCGCGGTCGATCGACTCGACGGCGACCCGCGTCCAGGCGGCCGCCGACTCGAGGACCGGCGCTTCGTGTTCGGAGATCGAGAGCGCGGCGTCGACGAAGGTGACGGGGTCGTCGACAAACTGGACGTAACCCTCGCCCTGGCGGCGGAAGTTGCGGCGGGTGCGGGTGTTGCCCCACGTTTTGGCGGTCGCCGTCGGCGGCTTCGAGGCCGCCCCGGAGTCGCTGTCACCGTCCTCGTCGCCGGTGAATACGCCGAGTGCGGCGGCGTTCCACAGGCCGTTGGGTCCGAGCGTCGTCACGACGGTTTCGGTGACGCCGGTGAGGTCGACGGGCCACCCCCCGGCTCCGTCTGCAGCGGCTCCGGCTCGCTCGTCGGGTCCGTTGCCGCTCATAGCTCGAGCACCCCGCGCTCGAGCGCGATGAACAGTCCGGCCGCAGTAATGTCGGCCGTCGTTCCGGGGTTGATTCCCCGGTCGACGAGTTCGTCCCCGAAGCTCTCGACGGCCTCGCGGTCGGTCTCGAGCGCCCGCCGCTCGTGCAGTTCCGCGGCGCGCTCTTTGACCTCCCCCGCCACGTCCTCGCCGTGTTTGTCCGCGACGAGCGTGTCGGGGCGCTCGGCGAGCAGGGTGAGGAAGACTGCCGCGGCCCGCTCGAGCGGCGGGCCCTCGGCCTCGGCCAGCCGTTCGGCTGCGCCGAAGGACCGCTCGAATCCCGTCACCCACTCCCGGGCGACGTCGTCGCCGGGGACGCTGCCCGCCATTATATCAAGCAGCGTCAGACCGCGCTCCTCTAAGGCCGGCACGGCGTCGGCACCGCGGCGGACGTCGAGCGGTTCCAGATCTTCGGGGGGATCGGCGACGAAGACGTCGACGTGTTCGAACGCGCGGTAGAAGGCGGCGGCGTCCGCGACGGTCGTGTCCTCGACGACGGCCTCGACGACCGGCTGGGAGAGGTCGTCGCCCGCAGCCTTCGTCAGGGGCACGAGCAGCAACAGTGCGCCGAACTGGGTGTTGCCCCCGCCCTGGGCTGACATTCCCTCGACGGCGCGCTCGAAGGCGGGCCCGACCGCCGCACCCTCGGCCGCCATCTCGAGGCCCCGCTGGGCGCCGACGGTTCCCGCGAGGAAGTGGTCGAACCGCAGGTCCGCGAGGTCGCGGTGGCGGTCGACGTTCCCCGGCTTGGGCGTGCCCGCGACCTCGAGCAGGAGCGCCAGTTGGGCGTGTTGGGCTGGCGTTCGCGTTCGCATGTGTCGTATACCCGCCACGTGGTGGCGCGGCGGCTTAGGGTTACGGTTCGACCGGGCGGGGCCCCGTCGTCGACGCCGCGTTCGGTTCCGGATCACTACCCCTAAACCGCCGCTGGCCCAAGTGCCGGCGATGAGTGATACGGCGGCGGACTCGGCGTGGCGCCTCCCCGACGACCGCGAGGCCGTCCGCGCGGCGCTGATCGAGTGGTACGAGGACGACCACCGCGACTACCCCTGGCGCCGAACCGACGACCCCTACGAGATCCTCGTCAGCGAGGTGATGAGCCAGCAGACGCAACTCGACCGCGTCGTCGCGGCCTGGGAGGAGTTCCTCGAGCGCTGGCCGACGACGGCCGACCTCGCCGACGCCGATCGAGCGGACGTCGTCGGCTTCTGGACGGACCACAGCCTCGGCTACAACAACCGGGCGAAGTACCTCCACGAGGCGGCCCGGCAGGTTGAGGACGAATACGACGGCGAGTTTCCGGAGACGCCCGACGAGCTGCAGGAGCTGATGGGCGTCGGTCCCTACACCGCGAACGCGGTCGCAAGTTTCGCCTTCAACAACGGCGACGCGGTCGTCGATACGAACGTCAAGCGAGTGCTCTACCGGGCGTTCGACGTGCCGGACGACGACGCGGCCTTCGAGGAGGCCGCGGGCGAACTCATGCCCGAGGGCCGATCGCGAGTCTGGAACAACGCGATCATGGAACTGGGCGGGGTCGCCTGCGAGCAGACGCCGAAGTGCGACGGCGCGGGCTGTCCCTGGCGCGAGTGGTGTGACGCGTACGCCAGCGGCGACTTCACGGCCCCCGACGTCCCCACGCAGCCCTCTTTCGAGGGGAGCCGCCGCCAGTTCCGCGGACGCGTCATCGGTACCCTGCGGGAGTACGACGAACTCGAGCTCGACACGCTCGGCCACCGAATCCGGGTCGACTACGCGCCGGACGGCGAGTACGGCCGCGAGTGGCTCGAGGGCCTGCTTTCCGACCTCGAGGACGACGGACTTGTCGAAACTGACGAGCGCGACGGGGAGTTCGTGGCGCGACTGCGCCGGTAGCTCGGTTGGGTCGAGAGTCCGGCCAGGACGACGATCGTGACCGATCACCGAACGTCCGAACTCGAAGCCCGCGAGAGCAGGTAGACCGCGACGAGCCCGAGTGCGATGTCCAGCCCGGCAAGAACGAGGACGCCGGGGACGACGCCGTTTAACGCCCCGTCGAACCAGGCCACCTCGACGACCGTCATCACGTCCCTGTCGAGCATGAGCGACCGGGCGGCGTCGACGCCGTAGGTGACGGGGTTGAACCGGGCGAACGTCTGGATCCAGCCGGGCAGCGTCTCGAGCGGGAGGAAGGCGCTCGAGAGGAACAGTAGCGGAAACTGGAGGAGGTTCGCGCCGATGATCGTCGACTCCTGATCGCGGGTGAGGATCGCCAGGGCGTTCGAGAACGCGATAAACCACAGCGAGAACAGGATGCCGACCCCGATGATCCCGAGCGCGCCGGTGAGTCCCGTCGCGATCTCCGCACCCAGCAGAACGCCGAGGCCGAGGATGATCGCGACCTGCACCGCGATCCGGAACACCTCGGCGGCCGTTTTCCCGACGAACACCGCGGTGCGGTTCATCGGGGAGACCAGCACCTTCTCGAACATGCCGTTCTCGATGTCGTTGACCAGCCCGATCCCGGAGGTGACCGCGGCGGCCAGCGCGACTTGGATCGCGATCGCGGGGACGAGGTACGTCTCGTAGCCGATCCCCGGAATGCCCCGGTTGACCGCGTCGCCGGCGACGTTGCCGAACACCTCGGTAAACAGGATGAGGAAGATGATCGGCTGGACGAGCGAGACCACGAGGACGAACGGGTTCCGGACCGCCTTGAGATTCCACCGCTTGAAGTTCACCCAGACGTCGCCGAGGAACGTGTTTGCGGTTCGGTCGACGGTGGCGGTGGCGCCGCCGGTCTCGGTTGCCCCAGCCGTCTCGGCGCCGCCGGGGGTCGCCGCCGCATCCCGCGAGTCCGCCCCGCCGGAGTCCGGCGGACTCATCGCGACACCTCCCCGCGGAGGATCTCAGACTCCGTGTCCGCCTCGAGCCCCTCCCCGGTGATCGCGAGGAACACGTCGTCGAGCGTCGGCGAGCGGACGTTGAAGCCGGTGACGGTCAACCCCGCGTCCCGGAGCGCGACCAGCAGATCCGTCCCGCGCTGGCGGGCCGCCTCGGCGGTCACGCTGACGCCCTCCTCGGTCACCGTCACGGTCGCGTCCTCGAAGCCGTCGAACTCGCGGGCGATCTCGGCGGCCCGGTCCCGCGCCGAGCGGCCGCCGTCCAGTTCGAGGTCGAGCACTTCGCCGCCCACCCGGCGCTTGAGCGCCGCCGGACTCCCGTCGGCGACGATTTCACCGTCTAAGATGACCGCCAGTCGGTCACAAAGCTGGTCGGCCTCCTCGAGGTACTGGGTCGTCAGGAAGATGGTCGTGCCCCGATCGTTGATGTCCCGGAAGTAGTCCCAGAGTCGGTTTCGCGCCTTCGGATCGAGCCCGGTCGTCGGCTCGTCGAGGAAGACCAGCGGCGGCCGGTGGACCAGCGCCGTCGCCGCGTCGAGGCGCTTTTTCATTCCGCCGGAGAACTCGTCGGCTCGCTTGTCGGCGACGTCGGTGAGGTCGACGAGATCCAGCAGTTCGGCGACGCGGTCGGCTCGCTCCCCGCGGGGGACGCCGTAGGCCTCGCAGGCGAACTTCAGGTTCTCTTCGGCGGTGAGTTCGGGATCGACGCTCGTCTCCTGGGCCATGTAGCCGATCGACTCCCGGATCTTTCGGGGCTCCGACTGCACGTCGAACCCGTTGACCCGAACCTCGCCGTCGGTCGGCGAGAGCAGCGTCGCGAACACCTTGATCGTCGTCGTCTTCCCCGCGCCGTTGGGCCCCAGAAAGCCGAAGAACTCGCCCTCGGGGACGGTCAGATCGACGCCGCTGACGGCCGCGGTCCCGTCCGCGTAGACCAGCCGCAGGTCGTCGACGTCGATCGCCGGCGGCTCTCGTCCTCGTTCCTGTCCCCGCGCGTCGGCCTCGAGGGCGGCGTCGGGCCGGTTTCTCGTCTCGTCGTCACCGCCTCGAGCGGCACCGTCCGGTCGATTCGATCCCATACCGTCTCTACGGGGCGTGTGGCAATAGACTTACAGCTTCGAATCGTTCAGGTTACTACGAAATTCGAAATTATGACCGATGGCCGACTTATGGTCGATGTTCGACGCCGTCAGAGTTCGTACTCGAGCGCCCAGTGGTGGAGGTGGCCGAACACCGGAAACAGTGCCGCGGCCCGCTCGGTCGGCTCGTACTCGACTCGGGGCGGAATCTCGTCGTAGGACTCCCGGTTCAGCAGGCCGGCGTCGGTCAACTCCTGCAGCCGCGCCGAGAGCGTGTTCGGCGCGATCTCGAGGTCGTCTTCGAGGTCGCTGAATCGCAGCGGGCCGTCGGCGAACGCGAACGCGCTCAGGACGGCCATCGCGTGGGCCTTCCCGAGCAGGTCCAGCAGTTCCGCAACCGTTCGTTCGACCTGCCGTCGTTTCGCCGGCTCGAGCGATTCGCGAAGTTCGACGGCCTCCTCCCGGGAAAACCGCGATTGCAGTTCGAGCGCGTCTGGCGGGTCGCTCATGTCGCGTCCCGCTACGGGCTCGAGAACGTAATACTTGCACGGTTGTATTATTGTCTGAGCGCCGCTCGCGGCGCCAATACTTCGATGATTCGAAGTTGCAAGTATATGCGTTCTCGAGGCGTAGAATCGGCCATGCGTCTCACCGTATTCGGCGCGTCCGGGCGGACGGGCGAACCCCTCGTCGAGCAGGCGATCGATCGCGGCCACGAGGTCGTCGCCTTCGTCCGGTCGCCGGAGAAGCTACAGGTGGAGTCGCCGTCGCTGACGGTCGTGACCGGCGACGCCTACACCGGCGCGGGCGTCCCGGCAGCTGTCGACGGCGCGGACGCCGTCGTCTCCGTTCTCGGCCAGACGAGCGCGGGCCCGGACGATCTGCTGACCGTCGCGGGAGACAACGTCGTCGACGCAATGGGCGAGGCGAACGTCGATCGGTTCGTCACCCTCGTCGGCGCCGGCGTTCGCGAGGAGGGCGAACGCGTCTCGCTGTCGGGAAAGGTGATGGGTGTCCTCCTGAAAGTCCTCGCTCGAGACGTCCTCGAAGACGCGGCCGAACACGTCGACCGCGTCCGCGCGACGGACCTCGACTGGACGGTCGTTCGCGCACCGCGGCTGACCGACGCCGAGGGGACGGGCGAGTACCGAGCCGGGAATCTCGATCTCGGCTTCGAGTCCATCCCGCGGGCCGACGTCGCCCGGTTCGTGCTCGACTGCCTCGAGGACGAGCAGTTCGTCCGAAAGATGCCGAAGGTGGGACCGCATGACGGCTGACGTGACCACGGTCGATTCCGCGGCGGACTCGAGGCGGTCGTTCCCGATCCGCGCGGCGATCGCGACCGTCCTGTCGGTCGTCGTGAACGTGGGCATCGTCGCCGCGGCCGGCGCGTTCGACGTCGCACCCGGGTTTCAGGCGCTTACCGTTCCGCCGGTCGCCTTCCTCTCGGCCGTCGGCGCGATCGGGGCCGTCCTCGTCTATCTGCTGCTTCGTCGGGTATCGTCCAGCCCCGATCGGACGTTCAGGCGAGTCGCAGTAGCCGTGCTGGTCCTCTCATTCCTCCCCGATATCGGGCTGCTGTTCGCCGACGAGACGGCGACGCCGCTCGGCGTGGGACTGCTGATGGCGATGCACGTCACGGTCGCGGCGATCTGCATCGGACTGCTTCCCGGGGGTGGTCCCCGACGATGAGCCACACCGTCCTCGTCACCGCGGCGAGCGGGACGGTCGGCCGACACGTCGTCGAAACGCTGCTCGAGAGCGACGCGGTCGTGAAGGCGGGCTCTCGGAATCCGCACAGGGCCGGCGAACGGCTATCGGGGCTCGAGGGACTCGACGGTGTCCTCCTCGAGCGTGGCGACGACCCGTTCGTCGAGTTCGATTTCGAGCGGCCAGAGACCTGGGGATCCGCGCTGGACGGCGTCGATTCCCTTTTTCTCGTCCGCCCACCCGGCGTCGCCGTGGACGACCTGACGGCGTTCGTCGACGCCGCGGTGCGGGTCGGCGCCGACCGGATCGTCTACCTCTCGACGCTCGGCGCCGATCGGAACGTCCTGCTGCCACACCACCGGATCGAACGCCACGTCGCTGCGTCGGGTGCAACGTATACCCTCCTCCGGGCGTCGTTTTTCATGCAGAACCTCCACGAGGTGCACGGTCGGGATATCGTCGAGCGCGACGAGATCTTCGTCCCGGCGGGCGCCGGCGGGACGAGTTTCGTCGACGCCAGAGACGTCGGCGAAATCGCCGCGCGCGTGCTCGCCGAGTCCGGGTCGGAATCTGGGTCGCGATCGGCCCACCGAAACGTCGCCTACGACGTAACGGGAGCGGACGCGCTCACTTACGACGAGGTCGCCGCCGCGTTCTCCCGCGTCTTGGATCGGCAAGTAACGTACGCGGATCCCTCGATTCCCACCTTCGTCGCCCGAATGCACGCTCGCGGGCACCCGATCGGATTCGTGCTCCTGATGGTCGGCATCTACACGACGGCGCGACTCGGCCTCGCCGATCGCGTGACCGACGACGCGGCGCGGCTCCTCGGTCGTCAGCCGAGAGGGATCGAGGAGTACGTCGCGGATTACGCCGACGAGTTCCGCTGAGACGAGACTGCGAGGGCCGAACGGGAAACGAGCGACGCGAGCGAACCGCCGCCGACCGTCACCGGTATATTTCACGCTCGCTCGCCTTAGTAAAGCTACGATGGACGGAGACGTTCACATCGCCGCCGTCTGTGGCAGCCTCCGCGACGCGAGCGCGACGCGTCTCGCCCTCGAGCGCGTCCTCGAGGCCGCGGCCGAGGGTGGCGCAACGACCGAACTGATCGACTTGCGAGAGTACGACCTGCCGACGTTCGATCCCGATCGGGATCGCGAGGACGCCGGCGACGCCGCGGCGCTCGCGACGCGACTCCGCGAGGCCGACGCGATCGTGCTGGGGACGCCGATGTACCACGGCTCCTACTCGTCGCCGCTGAAGGCCGCGCTCGACTACTGCGGGTTCGACGAGTTCCGGGACAAGACGGTCGGACTGCTCGCGGTCTCGGGCGGCGCCTTCCCGGTGACGGCCCTCGAGCACCTCCGATCGGTCTGCCGAGCGTTGAACGCGTGGGTCCTTCCCCACGAGGTCGCGATCCCGAAGTCCCACTCGGCGTTCGAGGACGGGGAGTTCGTCGATCCGAGCCTCGAGGAGCGGACCGCGACGCTCGGCCGCCGCGTGGTCCAGTACGCGACGATCGAACCGGACCCGGACTCCTTCGAGAGCGACCAGAACGTCGGTGCCGAGGGGAAATAGTCGGGGTCAGGGGCAGCGCTCGAGCAGTCGCTGGAACCGGCGCTGGTGGGCGAGGAACGCGAAGCACCCGAAGACCACGACGCCGATCTGGACCGCCTCGATTCGAACGATCAGCGTTGCGACTTCGACCGACAGCGGGGGCGACGTGATCGACCAGTCGACGAACCAGGCCGCCGAGAGCAGCGCCGACGCGCCGAGTGCCAGCAACACAGCCGGAACGATCGGCACGAACGAGCAGTGGCGGATCGAGCGCCGGCCGAACGCGCGCCGCTCGAACGTGAACTGGCAGGTGAGGAGGACGGTGAGCGTCCCCGTCGCGAGTGCGAGTCCAGCCTGGCCCCCGATGCGGTCCGCGACGAACAGCCAGAGGACCCAACACGCCGTCAGCAACGTCGCAGCACCGAGGCGGCGCGGTTCGAGCAGATCCTGTAGGTGGTTGACCGTCGCCCCGAAGATGCTCGCCCTGAGCAGGGCGCCACAGAAGAGGATCCCCAGACCGGCGAGTGCCGTCGAGGTCGTCCGAGAGCCGGCGACGAGGCCGAACCAGAGCCCGACGGCGAGCGTTTCCAGCGCCGCAGCCGACAGCGCTGCGGTGATCCCCACGACGCGCTGGCGGGTGGTCCGGCCGAGCACGCCGGGCTGGCGAATGACGCTCATACTCAGCCACTCAGCGACGTCGGGTTTCGTTATGCGACTCATTACTGGACCGAACGGTCAGCGTTCACGAATTTATAGGGCAGAAATACGACGTTTACGCGACCAGTTTGTCCCACGCGGCGAGCGATTGAGTGACTGACGGCGATGGTCTCGTCACGCCGACACACCATTCGATTAGAATATTCGACTGAGCTGCTCGCTCGTTTAGCAGAACTGGTGGCGCTTCCATCCCGAGTACGCCGTGATCGGTCGTACACGGTCTTTCATGCCTCGGTACGTGTTGATCCGCCAGCTGGCGATACTGTACCGGCGAGCGTTCGGTGGGCGACAGTATCGCCGTCCCGGCTCGTTATCGATCGGTTACGACCGTCGCTCGTTCGCGTAGCGCGCTCGTAACTGCTCGTTAGGCACTCAAAATCGTTGAAACGTTGGGTAGAATTATGTACGGCGGTGTGGTCGTGGATGATTATGCCCGAAACGGAACAACAAGACAAGTCGCTGTCGGAGATCGTCGTCAAGGAAGCAGTCGGGAAGGGGCTGGACTCTCCCCTCCGAGACTCTATTCTCGAGGCCGTCGAGGAGGCTGACGGCGGCCGAGGTGGCGGTCGATTCCCGCTTGCCGGCGCCGTCTTCGGTCTGGGTGCGGCGCTCGGCTTCCTCGCGGGGCGGCAGTCGACGGAGTTCGAGGAGTCGCCGCTCGAGGACATCGAGGAGCCCGAAATCATCGAAGACGTGACGGAACGAGCCGAGTCCCAGATGGTGAGCGACGAAACCGAGACCGAAGCGGAGACCGAAAGCGAGGAGATGGAGGGCGGCTCTCGCCTGCCGCAGCTGCTGCTCGCGCTGGGCGTCATCGCCGGCGCCGTCTTCCTGCGCCGTCGGATGGGCGGCGAGGAAGAAGAGGAGTGGGAGCCGATCGAGGAGTTCGAACCGGCGACAAGCGGCGAGGAAGACGAATCCGAGGCGGAAAGCGAGGAAGCGGAAGCCGAGGAGGAAGAGAACGAGACCGAAGAAGCCGAAGAGGAGTAACGCGACACCGCTTTCGTTCTCGGTCTCTCGCTCGCGCAGTTACGGCCGTTCTTTTGGACGCGACAGTTCGTCGGTGACGAAGGAGCTAAGGGGGCGACGCCGACAGTGTGAACGCAATGGAGACGACCCACCGCGTCTTCGTCGGTGATGCGCGCGATCTGTCGGCCGTCGACGACGAGTCAGTCGAACTCGTCGTCACCTCGCCGCCGTATCCCATGATCGAGATGTGGGACGACCTCTTCGCGGAGCTCGATCCCGCCGTCGAGGACGCTCTCGAGGCCGGCGACGGCCGCCGGGCCTTCGAGGCGATGCACGCCCAACTCGACCGGGTCTGGGACGAACTCGAGCGCGTCCTCGTCGACGGCGGCATCGCCTGCGTCAACGTCGGCGACGCGACCCGCTCGGTTGACGGCAGTTTCCGCGTCTACCCGAACCACGCGCGGGTGCTCGAGGCCTTCGAGTCCCGCGGGTTCGATCCGCTACCCGACGTGCTCTGGCGCAAACCGGCCAACAGCGCGGCCAAGTTCATGGGCAGCGGGATGATCCCGCCGAACGCCTACGTTACGCTGGAACACGAGTACATCCTGGTGTTCCGCAAGGGCGGGGAGAGCCGCGAGTTCGAGCCCGGCGCCGATCGGCGCTACGAGGCCGCCTACTTCTGGGAGGAGCGCAACCGCTGGTTCTCCGACGTCTGGACCGAGGTGCGAGGCGAACTGCAGGCCCTCGAGTCGCCCGACGACGACCTCCGGGAGCGGTCGGCGGCCTACCCCCTCGAGATTCCCTACCGGCTGATCTGCATGTACTCGGCGTACGGCGACACCGTGCTCGATCCGTTCTGGGGGACCGGCACGACGACCTTGGCGGCGCTATGTGCGGGTCGCGACTCGATCGGCTACGAACTCGAGGAGGCCTTCCTCGAGGTGTTCGAGCAGCAACTCGACGACGTCCCGGGGCTGTCGCGGTCCGTCGGCCGAACGCGCTTGGAGCGCCACCGCGAGTTCGTCAGCCAGCGCCGCGCGGAGGGTTCCACTTTCGACTACGACGCCGAACACTACGACACGCCGGTCGTGACGAAGATGGAGCGGAATATCCGACTCCGCGAGATCACCGACCTCGAGGCGCTCGCGGTCGACGACGGGAGCGACTATCGCGCGACCCACGAACCGCTGTCGCTGGATTGAGTCGTCTGCCGTCCCGAGTCCCTGTAGGGAACGCCGTCGCTAGCTGGCGGTCGCTATCGAGGGCTCGCGCCGATGATTCACTCAGTCGAGAATCCGTGAATCCGGTGTCGGATCGAACGGTGCGTCGGAGGGACGCTCCGTAACGGTCACGTCGATCCCGTTCGCGTTCCCGATCTCGACTTCGACTCGATACGTCCGATACGTAAACTCGACCCTCGAAGCGGCGCCATCGAACTGGCCGCCATTGCTGCACAGCGAGTCCGCCAGCGTATCAAGCGCGTCAGGATCGAGTACGTCGTACAACGGTGGCTCGAGGTCCGCGGGATCGACACCCTCTGCTGCTGCGATCGCTTCTACAACGCGGACACTCGGTTGCTCCCCCGGTTCCATACGACGTGCTGTTGGCCGTCGACACATAAACCCAGTGATGGTTTTCTGACGCGCGTCTGCCGTGCGTCAGACGTGCGGCTGACGAACGTGTCGCGATAGTATCGAGTGGCGAGTGTCCTCGAGAATGGCCGTGACTGCTCGAAACCGCTATCTCTAGCTGTCAGCAGCGACACGTAGCGCTACGACTCGCCGTGATCGTCACAACAACTGAGGAAGATGGCATGCCCGGGGAGGGCTCCGAACCCTCGATCTCCGCATGTCCCAGGTTCGAGGCTCGGCGGTCCTCGTGGGGGACACGGAGGCTTCCAAGGCGTACCGCACCGAATCTCTGAACCCTATGAGTGCGGCGCTATGTCCAGCTAAGCCACCCGGGCTCATTTCCCGGTAGTGGCGTCGTTCTCTTTAACCTTCTCATTCGAATTCGGCATGCAACGTGGACCCACGGATTTATCACAGGGCCATACGAACTACCGCGACATGAGCGTTCCCGGTATCGTCCAATCTACTCTCGGCGACGAGGAAATCGCGGCGCGAGTCTCTCTCGGCAGCGAAGACGAACTCTTCATCACCTCCTCGAGTACCCTCGTCTACCGGTCCGACGGACTCCTGCGCGACGAATCGGTCGACGAATACCCTCACGAAGCCGACCGCCTCACGCTCTCGGAAGGGCGGCGCAAGACCAAGTTCTCCCTCGAGTATCCCCTCGAGGGAACGAAGGAATTCACGGTGCCGTCGGGCAAGACCGACGCGGTGTTGCACCCGGTTCTCGCCGGCGTCCTGAACGGTAACGACATCACCGAACCCGGCGAAACCGTCGCCAAGACCTACCGCTTCAGCGAACTGACGCTGATCGTCACGAGCGAGCGGCTGGTCAAACACATCGGCAGCGCCGTCTGGGACGAGGACTACGAGGAGTACCACTACGAGGACGTGACGAACCTCTCCTTCGAGGACGGCAGCGTCGCAACCCAGATCGTCCTCGAGGTCGACGGCCGCCCCCAGCGGATCAAAGCACCCAACGAGGAGGCCAACGACCTCCGCGAGCGCCTCCAGCGCGCGCTCTTTGATTACCACGACGTCGGCTCGCTCGAGGAACTCAACGAGTCGATCGGACTCGACGACGCGGAGGACGATCGCGGCGACAGCGGGGGGACGATGGAATTCGGCTCCGGCGTGGATCCGCTCAACGCAGACCCGCCGGAACTCGACGATCAAGAGGGGGGCCGCACGGCGACCGGCGATGCGGGTGCGGACGAAGCCGTCGTCGACGCCGCTGCGAGTTCCGAAACGAAAACGAACGCGAACGCACGCGGGGACGCGGACACGGACGCAAGCGCAACCGAGTCGAGCGTCCCTGACTCGATCGACGTCCGGTCTGACCGACGGGACGACGCGAGCGGCGCCACTGCGGCTGAATCGGCCTCTGAGACCAGTACCCCGTCCGAAGCGGTCGACGACGATGCCGATCCGTTCGTGGAGGCAACGGAGTCGCTCAACGACGATGCGGCGACCGATGCGACTGCCACGCAGCGTCGCCAGACCCAATCCGCCGAAACCGCCGACACTGCCACCAGCGCCGACTCCGCCGCGCAGTCGTGGGCGTCCGACGAGTCGACAGCTGAGGCCCCGGCCGACAACCCGGCATCGACCGCGGCGGATCCGGAAGTCCTCGAGCGCCTCGAGGCGCTCGAGACGGCCGTCGAGCGGCAAAACGACGTCATCGAACAGCAGCAACGGACGATCGAGCAGTTGATCGAAGAGTTGCGGCAGGGCCGATAGTCCCGGGAGTCGAGGCGTCGATCATCGACTCCAGGTAGAAGTGCCAGTGTCGATTACAACGGCCTCACGCCGCGGTTCGTTCCTCTCTCGACGATCCACAGTTTGCACCTCGTTATCGAGTGCATGGCCGATTTTCTACCGCAGTCCGGTTCGACTTCACACGCTACGTTCGGGAATCGACTGCTAGTCACTCGCGTCCCGTTACCTTCCGGATGCACGAGGAGCCGAACGGGCCTATCTCGCCCGCCTCGAGATCGATGAAGTAGCCGGTCGAAAGCCCCGACCCGCAGCGCTGGCAGGTAAAGTCGCCTTCCTTGGTGATCACGTCTCGGTCGAAACTGACGTACTGGCGGCTCTTCGGCCGGACGATACCGTCCTCGCGGTCGATGATGCCCCGCAGTTCGGCCTCGTCGAGGATCGTTCGGGTCACCGTCGGATCGGCCGTGATCGCTTCGATCCGATCGACGACGTCGGCCAGCGAGAGCGACTCGTGCTCGAGCCGCTCGAGGAGCGCGAGGCCGAGTTCGACGCGGTCGTCGAGCTCGCCGTATCGGCTACTCGCACTCGCGTCCGTCGATTCGTTCGTGGCCGCGCTCGCGTCCGTCCTCGTCTCGTCAGTGGTGTTCGCGGTTGCGTCTTCCGCCCCGTCGACGCGGTCGCCGTCACGATCCATCGATGAGTGGTGTCGTGCCGTGCCGAATAAACGTTGCGTCGTCCGGCAGTTCCGAGCGGAAACCGGAGACACAAAGGCTTCAATACTCGCGTGAGAACTCGAGGCGATGTCGACGTTGCCCGGCTCGTCTTCCCCGCTGCGCGCTCGGGTTCTCCTCGGGCTGCTCGCGGTCGCCGCGATCGTCACCGCGGGCGTGCTCGTCTCCCCCTCGAGGGCGCTCGCGACCCTCGAGTCGCTGGCAGCCGATCCGCTCTTGTTCGGGCTCGTCGTCGCCGCCGTCTACCTCGTGCGGCCGCTGCTCGCCTGGCCGACCACGCCGCTGTCGGTCGTCGTCGGCTACGGCTACGGCATCGCTCTCGGCGTGCCGATCGCGCTCGGGGGAATTCTCGTGACCGTGCTTCCGGTCTTTTTGGTCGTTCGACTGCTCTCGGAACCGGACAACGGCACCACGGAAGCCGGTGCCAACACGGACGCGGGACGAGAGGCTGTCGGGGCCGGCACGCTCGAGCGGGCGCTCCGCCGGACCGACGCTGCCGTCGATCAGTACTACGAGACAGCGGGGCCGACCCGCGGCGTGATCGTATCGCGGTTGGCGCCGATCCCTTCGGACGCGGCGACGTGTGCCGCCGCGACGAGCGACGTCCGACTCCACCAGTTTCTCCTCGGGACGGCGATCGGCGAACTCCCCTGGACGATCGCCGCGGTCGTCGTCGGCGCCTCGGCGGCGACGATCACGACGGCCGGCCTCGGCGATCTCGGCCTCCAGCTTTCGATCGGCTGCGGAGCCGCGGCGCTCCTCCTGCTCGCGGGGCCGCTCTATCGCATCGTCCGGACTCGAGTCGGCACTACCGATGCGGGATCCGGCCGAGCGAACGGCTAATCGGTTGGAACCCGCTTCTGTCCGGTCGCTACCGGAGAAGTCGTGCCGTTACGTCGAGTCCGACCCCGACTGCGATCCGGCCCGGGAATCGGTTCCGGGGCCCGTGGTGGTTCCGTTGCCATCGTCGTCGGTTTCGTCCCCGTTACTGCCCTCGCCGCCGGACGAGTCGCTCGAGCGTCGTCCGCCGGATCGGGACTGTCGTCGGTCGCTCGCCGCGTACCGCTCGCGGTCCTTCGCGTTTTCCTTCTCGAGGAAGCTCGGCCGTCGAACGCGGTCGGTACTGTCCGAGGGGAGCGTGTCGATTCGGATCCCCTGCAGGGACTGGGGGAGACCCGTCTTATCGTCGAGATCGAGTTGCTCGTCGTCGCTCGCCTCGGCCGCGCCGGCCGGGTCCGCCCAGAGGTCGAGTTCGTTCTTCTCCGTGACGAGTTGCGTCCAGATTTCCCGCGGGCTTCCCTCTCCCTCGAGTTGGCGGACGTGCTGGCGCCCCTTCTGGTAGGCGAGTTCGGCGAAGCTCCGGTCGTAGTTCGTGTCGGTCGCCGCGCTGATCCGCTCGAGTTCGCCGGGGTGGTCCCTGCCGAGCGCTTCGGCGACGCCGAGCGCGAACGCCCGCCAGAGGACTTCGTCGCGGTCCTCGAGGGTCTCCCAGTCCGTCCCGAAGGTACGTTCGTACATGGTCAGGACTGGATCTTCTCGTTCGGATCGACGCGCAGGCCGCGCTCGGTGAACTCGATCGGGCGGATGTCGCAGTCGATCTCCGTCCCGCGCATCTTGATGATCTGGACGCCGCGGGTCATCCCACCGGACTCGAGGTAGTTGTGCATGAAGATGACCCCGTGGGAGAGGTAGTGGCCGTCCGAGTAGGAGGTCGGATCGGTCATCTCCGAGATCAGCAGAACGGTGGCGTCGGCGCGCTTGAGCTTCGTCAGGAACGTGACGAGGTCGCCGACCTCGTCGGAGAAGTAGTACTCGAGCAGCATCGTCGAGTCGATGACGATCCGGTCGATTCCCTTCGACTCGATGAACGAGACGAGTTTGTTCGAGAGGTTTTCGACGCTGCCCGGTCCGTCGCTGCTACCGCGACCGGACGAGGAGGCGAAGAACCGTTTCGTCTCGCTCTCGAAGACGTCCATGAACTTCATCTGGCCGGAGCTTACCGCCTTGTCGAACCCGAACTCGAAGTTCGTCATGTCGCTGACGAGCTCCTGTTCGGACTCGTGCATGCTCACGTACAGCGCGGTTTCGCCCTCGAAGACGCCCTTGGTGAGAAACTGCGAGCAGAACGTCGTCTTGCCGCTCCCGGGCGGTCCGCTGACGATGTACAGGCGGTCCCGTAACAGGCCGCCGTCCACCAACTCGTCGAAGCCCGGAACGCCCGTGGAGAGTCGCATCGTCGAACACAGGGTTCGTGTCGGATAAATAGATTCTGGCAGGTCCCCGGCCCGTATTAAGCGCTCTGGCCGTTGACTCACCCGATCTTGCCGCCTCTCGCTCGAGACGGTGCTCGATCACGGCACCGATTACCAGAACGTATCCGCACAGTCGTAGATGACGCCGTGTTGCGGGCAGACGTACTTGCAGTGGCGTTTGTACATCGGCTGCTCGCAGTGGGGACACGGCCTGCCGCCGACCTCGTCACCGTCACCGGTCCCTGCGCTGCCGTCCGTCATACTCTCGCGTTGGATAGCCAGCAGGTAAGTGCTTCGCGTCCGCGAATCACGAGCAGCGCCGCCGAACACCAGTGCAGCGAGAGAAAACGGAGAGAAATCGCCGCTAGCGACGATGTCGAACGCCGATCAGCTTAACACTCGCTCCAGCCACAGGACTCGCAGGTCTTGCAGCCTTCGGAGTAGTACAGCGACAGCGAGCCGCAGTCGGGACACTCGGGCGACTCGCCGGCGTCGATGAGGTCCTGGGTCGCATCGTCGTCGGCGCTGGACCCGCTCTTGGCGGCCGCGCCGCCGTCGGTCTTGGGCCCGTCGTAGGTCGCTTCCGCGTCCGCGTCGGTCGACTCCTCGAGCGTCGCCTGCGTCGGGTACGGCTTGTCGATCTCGTCCTCGAGGTAGCGCCGCATCGCGGTGCCGATGGCGTCCGGGATGGACTGGATCTGTTCGCCCTTGTCCCAGGCGACCTTCGGCGAGCGAGTACCGCAGAGTTCGTCGACGATCTCCTCGGGGTCGACGCCCGAGCGCAGCGAGGTCGAGATGACTTTCGCCAGCGCCTCGGTGAAGGAGTTCGTGAAGCCGCCGGAGTGGCCGATGTTGGCGAACAGCTCGAACGGCTGGCCGGTCTCGGGGTCCTCGTTGATCGTCACGTAGACCTTCCCGTAGCCGGTGTCGATGCGCTGGCTGACGCCCTGAAGAGCGTCGGGGCGCTCGCGCTTTTCGGTGAAGTCGACCTGAATCGGTTCCTCCGCGTCGTCGGCGAACGAGCCGACGTCCTCCGCGAGAACGTCCTGCACGTCTTCGTTCTCGAGGAACTGCTCCAAGCCGCCGAAGACGTCCTCGATCTGCTCGACGAGCGCCTCCGCGGCTTCGGTCTCGTCGGCGAAGTCGGTGTTCTTCGCGCGGGTCGTCAGCACCTGCTTGCTGCGGGTGCCGTCGCGGTAGTAGGTGACGCCCTTGCCGCCGTGCTCGTAGATGTACTCGAAGACGTCCTTGGCGTCCTCGAGCGTGGAGTCGTTGGGGGCGTTGACGGTCTTCGAGATGGCGGAGTCGACGCCCTGCTGGCAGGCAACCTGCACGCCGGCGTGGTCCTTCGCCGAGAGGTCGCCGGTGGTGACGAACAGTTCGCCGATGGCGTCGGGCACCGTCGAGAGCCCCTCGACGCCGTTGAACTGGTTGGTCGCCATCTGCTCCTGGGCCTCCTCCTTGACGGCCTCGACGTCGATGTCGTTGTCCTCGAGGACGCGCAGGAAGTAGTCGTCGAACTCGACGAGCATCTCGTCGCCCTGGACGTCGTCGGAGACGTTCTTGTAGTAGGCGACGTTGTAGATCGGCTCACAGCCGCCGGTGGTGTTGCCGACCATGCTCGTCGTGCCGGTCGGGGCGATGGTCGTCGTGTTGTGGTTCCGGATCGGGAACCCGTCCTCCCAGTCCTCGGCGTCGAGCCCGGTCTGGTGTTCGAACCACTCGCGGTACTCGGTCGGGTTCGCGTACTTGGACTTGTTCCACTCGTCGAAGCTGCCGCGTTCCTCGGCGAGTTCGTGGGAGGTCCACTTCGAGGTGTGGTTGATGTGGGTCATCAGCTGGCGGGCGACCTCGTTGGAGGCCTCGCTGCCGTACTCCATGCCCAGCTGGATGTACAGCTGCGCCAGACCCATGATGCCCAGCCCGATCTTGCGCATCTCTCGGACCTTCTCCTCGATCTTCTCGACCGGGAAGTCCGACATGGTGACGACGTTCTCGAGGAACCGGGTGCCCATCTCGATGCGGCGGTTGAACTCCTCGAAGTCGACGGCCTCCTCGAGGAAGGCGTCGACCGCGTCCTCGAGGGTGTCGTACTCGTCGCCGTGCTCGTCGTACCAGACGCGCCAGTCCGGCGCCTCCAGGTCCGCGAGCGTCGAGAGGTTGATGTGCCCGAGGTTACAGGCCTCGTACTCTTCGAGGGGCTGCTCGCCACAGGGGTTCGTCGCGAGGATGCGGTGGTCGGGGTGTTTCTCGACGTCGAAGGAGTGTTGTTTGTTGACGCGCTCGAGGTAGATGACGCCGGGTTCGCCGTTCTCGTGGGCGCCCTCGACGATGTCGTCCCAGAGTTCCTCGGCCGGGATCGACAGCTCCTCGCCGACCTCGACGTACTCGCCGAGGCCGAACATCTCGTAGAGTTCCTTGGTCTCCTCGGTGGCGATGTGGGGCTCGCCCGTGCGCGGGTTCGTGAAGGTGAACTCCTCGTCGTTCTGCAGGGCCTCCATGAAGTCGTCGGTGATGCCGACGGAGATGTTGAAATTCGAGAGGTGGCCCTCGACGGCGTTACGGAGGTGCTTCGGCACGCGGCCCTCGTCGTCGATGAGTTCGCGAGCTTCCTCGAGAGCTTCCTGGAAGGAGGTGTGCGTGTAGTCGTCGGGGTCGTTCAGGCGCAGCGTCTCGGCCAGCGAGACGTCCTTGTTCTTGGCGTGGATGAACTGGATGACGTCGGGGTGAGAGACGCGCATGACGCCCATCTGGGCGCCCCGACGGGCGCCGCCCTGGGCGATCGTCTCGCACATCTGGTCGTACGTGCGCATGAACGTGATCGGGCCCGATGCGATACCGCCGGTCGAGCCGACTGCGTCGCCGTAGGGGCGCAGACGCCAGAAGGCGTATCCCATGCCGCCGCCGCTCTGGAAGACCTGTGCGGCCTCCTTGGCGGTCTGGTGGATGTCGTCGATGTCGTCCTCGGGGGAGTCGACGAAACACGCCGAGAGCTGCTGCAGCTCGTCGCCGGCGTTCATCAGGGTCGGCGAGTTCGGCATGAAATCGAGGTTCTCCATCATGCCCTGGAACTCGTCGGCGACCTCCTCGACGTGGTCGCGGATCTCGTCGGGGAGTTCGGGGACGACGGTGTCGTAGGCGAACTTGTTGACGTTGTAGATAGACAGCGTGGTCTCGTCGTCGTCCTCGGCCGTCGTCCCGGCGCCGAACACTTCCGCGGCGAGTTCGTCGCGTCGGGGGTGGTCGGGCTTGAGCTGGTCGGGCGTGACCGTAATCTCGACGTCCTGCTTGCGCGCCTCGAAGACGGCCTCCGCGAGCGCGATGTTCTTTCCGACGCGCTCGAAGAGATCCTCCTGCTCCTCGATCAGGTCGCCGTCCGCGTTCTTTCGGAGGTAGCGGGCGGGGAGAATGTTGTGATAGGCGTTGCCGGTCAGTCGATCCTCGAGCGTGTCGCCTTCGGTTCGCTTGATCGGCAGGGTCAGTTCTTCCGCGGTGAGTTCGTGCTCGCTCATGCGCGCACCACCTCGTCGCTATACCGCCGCCGCGCGTCGATTCTGGCGTAAATCCGAGTCCTGGCTCTCATCATTCGTGACGAAGGTTCAGTATTCATGCCTCCCTCATAAATGGTAGTGTTGTTGCGCTACTTTTCTTGAAGTAGTGCAATTATAGTTGTATAGATGTGTCTGTACTGTCTGATTTCGTTCCGACACGACCGCTGAAACGGCCGCGAGTGCGCCTATCAATGGCTACGGGAGCCTCCGTCTTAACGATTTTCAGACCGACCTGAAAGTAGAGCCGATCGACGTAATTACCCGCTCCTATCGGGCGATTTCCTCTTTCGCTCGCCATCGGATTCGTCGACCGAACTGATCGTTCACGAATACCTGTCTGTCACGCTATCCAGAAAGATTACGTCCCTGCAGCACGGGGTCTCGCGTATGCCCGAACCATTCACTGGGTCGACCGTCCTCCTCGCCCTCGCAGCGCTCGCCGCCTTCGCGGTCGCCGTCATCGCGATCCGCATCGCGATCAAACTCGCCGTTCGCGTCGGTATCGTCGCTGCTGTCGTCCTCGCGGCGCTGTACGCAACCGGCTCGCTCGGCGTCATTCCCGGCGTCTAAACGCCTGCGATCTCACTCCCGTCAGAACAGTCATCTCGAGTCCGTTCGATCGCCCTCAATTGCTACCGCCGCCTTATGTTTTCGAGCGAGGAGTCAAACCCTGCCGAGTAGCGATCAGCACTGCGCGAGGAAGTTCTCGATCACGTCGTGACCGACGGCAGTGAGCACGCTCTCGGGGTGGAACTGCACCGCTTCGATCGGATGCTCGCGGTGGCGTACGCCCATCACGAGCGTCTCATCCCCGTGGTCGGCCGTCGCCGTCACCTCGAAGCAGTCGGGTACCTCGGTCGCGATCAGCGAGTGGTAGCGACCCGCTCGGAAGCCCTGCTCGAGCCCCTCGAAGACACCCGCCTCGTCGTGGTCGACCGACGAGGCCTTGCCGTGGATCGGTTCAGGGGCGCGGCCGATCGTGCCGCCGTACTCGTGGACGGCGGCCTCGAGGCCGAGACAGACGCCCAGCGTCGGCACCTCGGGGCTGACCTCCCGAAGTACGGCCATCGTGACGCCGACGTCCCGGTCGTTCTTCGGGTGGCCGGGGCCGGGACTGACGATGATCGCGTCCGGGTCGACCGCGCGGACGTCCTCGAGCGAGGCGGTGTTTTTCAGCACCTCGGTCTCGGTCCCGGGAAGCTGGCTGACGTACTCGACGAGGTTGTACGTGAACGAATCGTAGTTGTCGACGAAGAGGACGCGGGTCGTCTCCGCGTCGGCCGTTGAGTCGTCGCCGCTCGAGTCGTCCGCGGTCGTGTCGTCTCGTTCCTGCGTCGCGCTCATTGGCTCACCTCCGTGGTTTCGCGGCGCTCGTCCGGTCCGCTACCGCTCCCGTCGGCCGGCAGTTCGATCTCCTCGAGAGCGGCCAGAACGCCGCCCATCTTCTTCTCGGTTTCCTCGTACTCCGACTCGGGGTCGCTGTCGGCGACGAGGCCGGCGCCGGCCTGTACCGTAATGCGATCTTGGTCTCCTTCGTCCTCGACAGTTGCAGTCCGAATCACGATCGCGAAGTCCGCGTCGCCCGTCCAGGAGTAGTAGCCGACGCCGCCGCCGTAGAGCCCGCGGGGCTGGGCCTCGAGGTCGTCGATGATCTCCATCGCCCGAATTTTGGGTGCCCCGGATAGCGTCCCGGCGGGGAACGACGCGCGCGTCGCGTCGAAGGCGTCGGAATCCGCCGCGAGGCGGCCCGTCACCGTCGACTCGATGTGCTGGACGTGGCTGTACTTGAGGACGTTCATGAACTCGTCGACCCGCACCGAGCCCGCCTCCGACACGCGGCGCACGTCGTTGCGCGCCAGATCGACCAACATTGTGTGCTCGGCCCGCTCCTTCTCGTCGGCTAGCATCTCCCCTGCGAGGCGGCGATCCTCGACCGGACTCGAGCCGCGGTCGCAGGTGCCGGCGATCGGGTTCGACATGACCTCGCGCCCGCGCACGGAGATCAGCGTCTCCGGGCTCGCGCCGACGACGGTCAGGTCGTCGTGCTCGAGCAGGTACATGTACGGCGACGGATTCACGTCCCGCATCGCCTCGTAGAAGCCGAGCGGATCGACGTCGCCGTAGAGTTCGCGCTTCCGGGAGACCACCCCCTGATAAATGTCGCCGTCGAGGACGTGTTCTTTCGCCTTCCGCACGCTCTCTTCGTAGTCTGCCTTGGGGCCAGCGGTCTCCGATTCCTTGACGAAACCGCCGGTTTCGGGGTGCTCCGCGTCGCGCAGCGTGTCGGCGACCGCGGCGGCTTCCGCCTCGAGTTCGTCGTAGACCGCGTCCGGGTCGTCACCGGACTCGAGAATCGGCGTGAAGACCAGCGAGACGGTGCCGTCCCGTTCGTCGAACGCGAGCGTCTTCGTCGTCAGGACGAACTCTGCGTCCGGGAACCGCGACTCGGGTCGCTCGAGGCCGACCTCCTCGAGCCAGAGGTCGTAGACGGCGTCGTAGGCGAGGAAGCCGACGAGCCCGCCCTCCAGATGCTGGCGGTCGTGCTCGGGAAAGTTCGCCAGTTCGACGTCGGGCATGGCGGCCCGGAGCGCGTCGACGGTGTCGCCGTCGGCAGCGGTGTCGACGCCGGTCAGTGCAGCGTCCTCGGTCAGCGTCTCGACCTCGGCCTCGCCGGATTCGACCGTCACGACGGCCTCGGGGTCGTAGCCGACGTAGGAGTATCGTGCGTGGCGGTCGGCCTCCGCTGAACTCGGTCGGAAGGCGCCGTCGGGGTCGCTCGAGGCGGTCTTCTCGGCGCTCTCGAGCAGGAAGGCGTAGGGCGATCGGTCGCGATTGCTGCCCGCCGAGCGGCCGGTCAGCGCGGCGTAGGCCGCCAGCGGCGTCGTCTCGACCTCGAGGGTTGCGACGGTGCGGACGACCGTCGGCCCGTCGTTCCGAGCGGCGTGCTCGCGGAAGGCCTCGCGCTCGAGGTCGAAGGTCGGTACGTCGGTCGCGTCGGTGTCGGTAGCTGAATCGTGCATGCGGGTCAGGGCTCCGGGTGCGGTTCCGATTCCGAGTTCGATTTCGCCGACCGCGTCGCGTTCTTGGCCCCGTGCACGAACGATCGGACGGCTTCGGGGTCCTTGACGCCGCCCTCGGCCTCGACGCCGCTGGCCACGTCGACCGCAAACGGTTCGACCGTTCGCACGGCCTCGGCGACGTTCTCGGGGGTGAGTCCGCCCGCGAGGATCAGCGGCGACTCGAGGTCGGCGGCGGCCGCTTTCGTTCGCTCCCAGTCGTGGGTCTCGCCGGTGCCGCCCCCGCCCTCCTCGTCGACCGTATCGACGAGCAGCCCGTCGACGATCTCGTCGTAGCGCTTGACGTCCGCGACCTCGTCGGAATCGATCGCGAGCAATACGTCGGCGTCGGTATCCGATTTCAGGCGCTCGAGCAGGTCCCGATCCGCGTCGCCGTGGAGCTGGATCGCGTCGGGGCCGACGTCTGCGACCAGTTCCACCGCGCGGTCGGGGTCCGAGGCCATCGTCACCAGCACGGTCGTCGCGAACGGCGGCGCGCTCGCAACGAGGTCGCGAGCGCGCTCGACCGACACCTCGCGGGGCGTGTCGACCGGCACGTCGCAGATGATGCCGACGGCGTCGGCGCCGGCGTCGACGGCCGTCTCGAGGTCGGCCTCGTTCGTGAGGCCGCAGACCTTCACGCGCGTCGCGGGCATCGATTCAGGCCTCCGGTTCCGCTTCCGGCTCGGGCTCGGGCTCGGTCCCGTGCCGGAGATCCTCGAGCTTCGCCGCCGCGTCGCCCGATTCGATCGCCTCGAGTGCAGCGTCGGCACCCGCCTCGAGCGAGTCGGCCTCGTCGGCGACGTAGATGGCCGCCCCGGCGTTCGCGAGGATGACGTCCTGCTTCGCACCCGTTACGTCGCCCTCGACGATGCCGCGCATGTCGTCGGCGTTCTCCTCGGGGGACCCGCCGGCGATGTCCGCGATGTCGTGTTCCGCGAGTCCGAGGTCCGCGGGCTCGACCGTGTACTCCTCGACGGCCTCGCCGTCGACCTCCGCGACGCGGGTCTCGCCGTGGATGGCGATCTCGTCGGTGCCCGAACCGTGGACGACCAGCGCGCGCTCGACGTCCATCCGCGAGAGGGCGTCCGCCAGAACGGGGACGAGGTCGGGATCGTAGACGCCGACGACCTGCGCGTCCGCGCCGGCGGGATTCGTCAGCGGGCCGAGCACGTTGAAGATCGTCCGCATGCCGAGTTCCTTGCGCGGGCCGATGACGGCCTTCATCGCCGGGTGGAACACCGGCGCGAGCATGAACCCGATGCCGTCGTCCTCGATTGCCTCCTCGACGGCCGGCGGCTCGGCCTCGACGTTGACGCCGACCTCCTCGAGCACGTCCGCGCTGCCGGACGAGGAGGAGACGGAGTAGTTGCCGTGCTTGGCGACCGGCACGCCGGCGCCGGCGGCGACGATCGCGCTCGTCGTCGAGACGTTGATCGTGTCGTAGTCGTCTCCGCCCGTGCCGCAGGTGTCGACCAGCGGCTCGCGGTCGGGCGAAATCGTCCGCGCGGCCTCGCGCATGCCCTGTGCGAAGCCGGCGATCTCGGCCTCCGTCTCGCCTTTCGCCCGCAGCGCGGCCAGCAGCGCGCCGATCTGCGCTTCGGTCGCTCCCTCGAAAACAGCCGTGGAGGCCGCTCGAGCGTCTTCCTGTGTCAGATCCTCGCCCTCGGTCACGCGTTCGACGTACTCCTTCATAGTGGACACCAATGTACGTAGTTGTCTTACAATGCTCAAATCAGTACATCAACTTAAGCGTATCGGAGGTGAGGGTGCGTGGGGCCGACTCGCGTACGGCGTCCGATTCGAAACCTTCAATTATGGTGGCCAGCAACCAATGAGTGCAGACGACGTGGCGACGCGCGCCACGAGGTAAGCAAAACCAGGCGGGTTGGTGGTCTAGTCTGGTTATGACACCTCCTTGACATGGAGGAGGCCGGCAGTTCAAATCTGCCCCAACCCATTTTTGACGACACAATACCGACGAGCGAAGCGAGGAGTTCGTGTCGTCCAAAATTGTTACGAGTAGTTTGAACCAGCCGAGACGCGCGCAGCCATGCGAGCACGTCTCGGCGTAGTTCAAATCTGTCCCAACCCATTTTTCGAGCGACATAACAGGAGAGGATAACGACGGACGTGTCGCTCGAAGGGTCGTTCTCGGACCCTAGCCTGGACTGCCACAATTACTATCTTAGTCGCCCGCACTGGTACGTCCATGCTCGAGAACGTTCTCCTCGCGTTAATATTTGCAAGCGCGGGGATCGGCTTTCTACTCGGGCACGTCGCTTGGAGACGGACCGAGGTTCCGGGCGGACGCACGTATGCCGTCCACATGGTCGTACACGGACTGTGGTCGCTGTTCTACGGCGGTCAGCTCGCCAGCGACTCTGCGACGGGGATGGCGGTGTTCGACGCGGCGACGGCGACCGCCTCCGTCTTCGCGGCGTTCACGTGGCTCGTCTTCGTCCTCGAGTACACCGGCCGGACCGAGTGGCTGTCGCCTCGTCGGCTCGCCCCGATGTTCGCACAGCCCGCCGCGTACGCCGCGCTGTACGTTACCAATCCCGTCCACGGACTCGTCTACGACGCCGTGACCGTCGAGCGAGGCTGGGGGGTTTCGTACGTCGTCGTCGAGGGATCGTCGCTGTTCTACTTGCAGATCCTCGTCATCTACACGGTACTGGCCGTCGGAGTCGCCCTGCTCGGCTCGTTCGTCCTCCGCTCGCGGAACCTCTACCGGCGGCAGACGGCGACCATCCTCATCGCGGCGCTGGTGGTCATCGCCGGCAATCTCCTGTGGGTCGCGAGCCTCGAGGGCGGGGAAAACGGGCTTGACCTGACGCCGCTTTTCTTCGGCGTGAACGGGATCGTCATCGGGTGGGCGCTGTTCCGGTACGACTTCCTCAACCTGGTACCGGTCGCCGCGGACACGCTGATCGAAGCGATGGACGATCCGGTGCTCGTCTTCGACGACGAGCGGCGACTGATCGACTACAACCGGAGTGCCCAGGCCGTCTTCTCGCTCGAGGACGACGACTTCGAGGAGCCGATCGAGCCACTCCTCGCGGACGTCGACGCGGAGACGGAACGATCGGTTCGGGTCACCGGCGGATCGATCGAGCGAAACGACGGGGACGACGCGATCGAACCGGAGCGCGGAGACGCCGTCTACCAGCCGAGCCGAACGGCGCTCACGGACCACCGTGACGTGACCCGCGGTGAACTGATCGTGTTCCGGGATGTCACCGCCCAGAAACGACGCGAGGCCGATCTCGAGGAGCTACAGGCGGGCACGCGGGACCTCATGGAAGCGGAAACGAGAGAGGCGGTCGCCGCGGCGACGATGGAGAAGGCCCGATCGATCCTCGGTGACCCGTTCGTCGGCGTGCTTCTGTACGACGACGAGCGGGAGGAACTGGTCTCGGCGAGCCTTTCCGACGAAACGTATCTGGAACTCGAGGACAAGGAGATGTGCGTCGACGGCGGGATCGTCTGGGAGACGTACGAGCGCGGGGAGACGAGGATCCTCGGGCGCGACGCACTCGGGCGCGGACAGTACGCGCACCTCCCACTCGAGGCAGTGTTGCTGTACCCGCTGGCCGACCACGGCGTCATCGGTGTAGGGATCGAAGAGGGAGCCGACGTGGCGTTTTCCGACGACGACGTCCGCTTGATCGAGATCCTGGGACTGACTGCCGAAGCGGCGATGGACAGAGCTGCGCGCGAGGAGGAACTCGAGGCCCGCCGCGCCGAACTGGCAGAGCGCAACGAACGACTCGACGAGTTCGCGAACGTCGTCTCCCACGACCTTCGGAACCCGCTGAACACCGCCGACGGCTACCTCGAGTTGGCTCGGTCGGCGTCGACGGGCGGGGACGAACACTTCGATCGAATCGAGAGCGCGCACGCCCGCATGAAGAGACTGATCGACGACGTGTTGACCCTCGCCAGGCAGGGTACCGACGTAACCGATCCCGATCCGGTGGCGGTTGCGGACGCCGCCCGGGCCGCCTGGGGGACGGCCGGAGCGCAGGAGGGACACCTCGAAGTCGAGATCGACGCCGTCGTCCGCGCCGACGAACAGCGGCTTCGGACCGTCTTCGAGAACCTCTTTCGAAACGCCCGTGAACATGCCGGCGAGCAGGCGACGGTCACGGTCGGTGCAGACGAGGACCGACTCTTCGTCGCAGACGACGGGCCGGGAATCGACCCCGACCGGTGCGAGGAGGTCTTCGAGCGTGGGTACTCGACGCGGGCCGACGGGACCGGATTCGGACTCAGCATCGTCGAGCGGATCGCGACCGCCCACGGCTGGACGATCTCGGTTGGCGAGAGCGCGGCAGGCGGTGCCGTGTTCACGTTCCACGGGGTGGAGTTCGAGGACTGACCGACGGCTGCCGGCGGATTGCCATTCCGTCCCACGGACTCGAGAGACCGAACGGTAGAAATGCACGAATCGACTGGACCGGTGTATGGAGGTCGTAAGCCGGTTGCTGGCGCTGCTCGTGTTGTTGCTGCTCGGGGCCGGCCTGCGCACGACCGGCATCCTGAACACGAGGCGGACGGCCACGCTGAACGCCGTCGCGTACTACGTGGCCCTGCCGGCGCTGATCTTCGTCTCGACGTACGACCGCGATATCGGCGAACTGCTGTCGCCGGCGCTGCTCGGCGGCTTGCTCTTCGTCCTCTTTGCGACGGCCGGGATCGCCTGGCTCGTCCACCGCAATCGGTCGTCGACGCCGCGACGCAGCGTCGCGATCGTCCAGTCGTACCACTCGAACCTCGGCTACCTCGGACTCCCGTTGGTGGCCGCGACATTCAACGACGACGTGACCGCGATCGCCAGCGTCGTCCTCGGCGTCGTCACGCTGACGCAGTTACCGCTGACGATCGTCGTCCTCTCGACGCTCAATGGCGCCGGCGCCGCGATCGGGGACGAGATCCGCGGGCTCGCGACCAACCCCGTCTTGGCGGCGCTGGTCGGCGGACTCGCGGTCGGTTCCGTCGGCATCTCGATTCCCGGTCCGGCCGCGACCGGGCTGGACGTGCTCGGGATGCTGTCGCTGCCGCTGGCGCTGCTCTGCGTCGGCGCGTCGCTGCAGGTCGATCTCCCGTCGGTCGACCTCGGCGCAACCGGGTCCGTGATCGCGCTCAAGATCGTCTGTATGCCCGCCATCGCGTGGCTCGTCTTCTCCGTACTCGCCGTCGATGCGACGACGCTCACGGCAACCGTCGTGATGCTCGGAACGCCGTCGGCGGTCTCGACGTTCGTCTTCGCGACCGAACTCGGCGGCGATAAGGAGTTCGCGTCGCTGAACGTCTTTCTGACGACGCTGGTCTCGATCGCGACGCTGTTCGTACTGATTACGTTCGTGGGCTAACGAGCGAACTGGTGGGGTTCTTCGGGCTCGAGGTCGGATTCCAAAGACCGTTGCCGATCGGTACTACTCCCGCGATCCGGAGACGAAACCCGTGAGAAGAGCCCACTGACTGGAGTCGCGTCTATGAGAAGAATCGCTTGAGACGACTGAGAATGCCGCCCTCGCCCTGCTCGTCATCGGTCCCGTCGTCCGTGCCGCTCGAGTCGCCGGTTCCACCGGTGTCCGTCCCGGTATTCCCGTCGATCGACCCGGCGAGCGGCCCGGCGGTGGAACTCGTTGCGGGTCCGCTGACCTCCGCTGCGCCGGTCTCTAAGTCGTCCATCGAGAGGTCGACGTCGTCGATTTCGGGCGTCGATTCGCGCCCGTCGCCGGCTTCGGCGGCTCGAACGTCGGCGCCGGTGACGTCGCCGCGTTCGATACGGGCGGCGAGGTCTTCCTCGGCGCCGTTCTCGGTATCTGCCGCAGCCCCGTCCTGCGGCTGCGGATCGTCGGTCTCGAGTTCGGTCGATTCGTCGTCGCCGTTGTCCCCGTTCTCTTCGGACGACGGCTCCACGTCCTGAACCGGCGTTGCACTCGAGTCGTCGCCGGCCGTTGTCGATTCGGATTTCACATCCGCTTCATCGCTGGCGCCTGTCTCTGCGGTCGTTCCTTCGGGCTCAGACGCAGGATCCGGAACCGCAGTTCCGGTCTCGATCTGTGGCGCCGGGACGTCGTCCTCGTCGAATTCGGCTGTAACCGACTCGAGAGGATCCGAGTCGGATTCGACGGTCGTGGTGGTTGCAGCGGCGCCGCTCGAGTTCGAACCGGCGTCCGCGGCATCGGTCGTCGAGTCGTCGTCAGCGTCGGCCTTCGACCCAGTATCGGTGTCGTCGAGCGACGCGAGAATGTCGTCGACGCTCTTGTCCGAGACGACGCGGCGAGGGCCGCCGCCGGGCTCGAGACTGTCGGTCTCGTCGACGTGGCCCCGCTCGTCCTCGTCCTCGCCCCCGTCGCCGTCGGGGGCCGGTTCGTCGTCCCCCGACGGGCGTGATTGCTCGTTGCTCATTGTGGGGCTCTGGCGGTGCCGAGACCATAATCTTTCTCCCGTCGGCGCGTGAAAACGAGTCGACGTATTTCGCGGGATCGGCGGTCACTCGGCCAGGGCCGGCCGCGCCCGAACGACGTTGAGGACGGCGCCCAGCAGCAGGATGATCCCGGCGAAGTAGAGCCAGGTGACGAACAGCAACACGGCGCCGACGGCGCCGTAGGCCTGGTACTGCCCGGCGTTAGCCGCGTAGATCTGGAAGCCGATCTGGAGGATCGTCCAGCCGACAGCCGCGAAGACCGTCCCCGGCCAGATCTCGCCGATTGCGACCGGGACCGGCGGCAACACGTAGTAGATCGGCAGAAAAACCAACACGAGTCCGAGCAATAGCGTCACCCAGCTCAGCGTGTCGGCGAAGGGAACGGCGTCGGCCGCGATGCTGAGAACGGCACCGATCGCGAGCATCAACGCGAGCGCGCCCGTCCCCGCGAAGATCACGGTGAGACCGTCGCGGATCTGGTCGAGCAGCGAGTCGTCCGCGACCTCGTCGTAGACCATATCGAAGGCGAGACTGAGGCCGCGAAAGACCTTGAGCGCACCCCAGGTCGCGACGACGAGCGCGACGACGGTCGCCTCAGCGCGCCCCGATTCGGCCGAGAGAGCATTGATGACGAGCGTTTCGCCGGCCTCCGGCAGGAAATCGCCGGCGACCAGAATCAGGCGTTCGGCCGCGTTCTCGCCGCCGACCAGCGACCCGACGACGAGCGCGAGCAACACCATCGGAATCAGCGAGACGAACGCGTAGTAGGCGAAACCCGCCGCGAGAAAGGTGATCTCGCGGTCGCTCGCCGTCCGGTAGATCGCGGTGAGTGTCTCCCTCGCGTCCATGTCGATGTCCCCGACTACGGAGGGCAGCCCAAAGAACCTCGGACTCGTTCGCAGCGAGTGTACCCGGAGCGATCGGTAGTCCCTCACCAGGTGAGACAGAAGTTGTGCGACGCATAGACCGCGCCGTCGTCGCCGACGTAGACGCCGACGCCGCCTCGGTCCCAGCCGTGGTCGCCGTGTTCCTCGAGGATGGCCTCCCGATGGGCGGTGGAGTTCATCCACTGGTTGACCAGCCCGGTCGCGAGCCGTTCGGCGGTCCGGTACTCGACGACTTCGTTGCCGCCGGGTCGCTCGACCGGTCTGTCGACCCACGTCAGCGCGATGTTCTCGCCGTAGGCGCGACAGTAGTCGTCGACCTCAGTAAAGCGGTCGTGCGGCCCCTGGCCATCGGGATTCGTGTGTGCGAAGTAGTCCCGCTGGGCCATGTCGGCGCTGTGAGCGCGCGCGACCGAGGCGACGGTCCCGTCCCACGCCAGCGGCTCGAGGCCGTGTTCGGCCCGGCGTTCGTTGACCTCGGCGTGGACGAAGTCCTCGACGGTCACCGAGTCGATCGTCTCGACGTCGGTTTCGTAACTCGAGCGGCCGGGATCGTCGGCGTCCGTTACCTCGGGGTTGCGCTCGCCGGCCGGCGGCGGCTCGGAACTGGGGCTCGGCGCGGAATCGAAGCCGCCCTCGATCCGAATGTCGTCGGGGTCCTCGAGATCCTCGAGGGTAATCGGCGAGACGAGCAGTGTTCCAACCGCGAGCGCCCCGATCAGCAGGATGACGACGGCGAGGTTAAACAGAGCCCGGAGGACCGCGCGATCAGCACCGGCGCCGTTGCTCCGATCGGTGTCCGCCCCGCTCGTCCGGGTTGACGGGTCTCGCCGGTCCATCGTACCTACGTGAGGCCATCACGAAGCGGCATAAGGGAGCCGCGGTCGGTTGCAGCACGTGATAAGCACGTTGCAGTGTGTTCCGCGTCGTGGCGCTTGGGCTACGCCTCTCCGGTGCCGAAGATCGTCTCGTGGATCCCGATCACGAGCCCCGGAACGACGGCCATGAAGAGGTGTTCCTCGAGCGGGATGCCGGCGATCTCGATACCCGTACGCAGTTTGATGTCGAAGACGCCGACGGCGAGGGTGTAGCGATCCCAGACGTACGCGATCGGGTACAGCGCGAGGATCGTGACCGCAGCCCGCCGGAGCGCGTTGGCCCGACGCAACAGGAGGGCGGCGACGGTCCCCCAGAACAGTTCGGTCGCGAGGTAGGTGTAGCGGCCGAAGACGCTGATATCGACCATCACGCGCCCAGCTTCAACGCCGACACCAAAAATCCCCCTACTAATCGCCGCTTGGATAAAACGGGCAGCACGTTAAATACCTCGGCGACAGTACGTCTATCCAGAAGGATGAATATCGCTGATATCGCCACCCAGGAGTACATCGAAGTCGACGTCGGCACGCGCATGGGGAAAGTCCGTTCTATGTTCGAGGACGGCAACCCCAAAGGAATCATCGTCACCAACGACGGGGAATACGAGGGCGTCATCAGCGAGCGGGAGGTCCTCCAGTCGCACGTCGAGGACGACGCCAAGGTGAAGGCGCTGACGAAGCCGAGCCGGAACGCGCCGGCCCCGCAGGTCGACCGCGAGGAAGACGTCCGCGAGACCGCACGCGTGCTGGTCGAGAGCAACGCGAAGGTCGCGCCGGTCTTCGAGAACGGCGACCTCTGGGGCGTCATCACCGACGACGCCATCCTCGAGGCCGTGATCGAGAACCTCGATACGCTGACCGTCGAGGACATCTACACGGCCGATCCGGTCACGATCGAGGAGGACGACGGCATCGGCCGCGCGATCAACTACCTCCGGGAGAACGGCATCTCTCGGCTGCCGGTCCTCAACGAGAACGGCTACCTCTCCGGCGTCGTGACGACCCACGATATCGCCGACTTCGTCATCCGCGAGAGCAACTCGACGACGACCGGCGACCGCGTGGGCGACAGCCAGCGGATGCTCGACGTGCCGGTCTACGACATCATGAACAGCCCCGTCGAGACCATCAACCTCGACGCCACCGCGAAGGACGCCGTCGAGGTCATGCTCGAGAAGGACTACGCGGGGCTGATCGTCACGCCGGAGGACGACGATCGCATCGTCATCGGCGTCATCACCAAGACGGACGTCCTCCGGGCGCTGACGTTCACCGAGGAGGAGCGCATGGACGTCCAGATCACCAACATCTCGATGCTCGACACCATCTCCCGCGAGGGCGTCGTCGAGGGCATCGAGGAGGTCGCGGACAAGTACCAGGACATGCAGGTCCACCACGCCCACGTCCGCTTCAAGGAACACAAGGAGAAACTCCGCGGGACCCCGCTGGTCCACTGCCAGATCCGCCTGCGCACGAACAAGGACCAGGTCGCCGGCACCGGCGAAGGCTACGGCGCCGAGAACGCGTTCCGGGTGGCACTCGAGAAACTCGAGCGCAACGTCTTAGAGATGAAAGGCGTCGCCAGCGACGAGGAGTACCGCGGCCAACTCCTCCGGAAGCTGAACGAACTGTAACGGTTCGACCCCGCGGCCGGTCGCTACCGGCCGCTAAATAGCAACGACAGCAGTTTTCGCTCGGCCGACCGCAGGTGCTCGTGGAAGGTCGTCGCCGAAACGTCCATTTCGGCGGCGAGTTCTTCCCCGGTCGTCTTCCGCGGCCAGTCGTAAAACCCGTTCACGTACGCCAGCAGCAGCGCCTCGTGCTGGCGGGATGTCAGCATTCCCATGACCGTCTCGTAGAGCTCCCGCTGCTGAAACAGCGGGACGGCGTAGGACTTCTGGCGCCGAGCGACGATCTCCACGTCCGGATACGCCGCCTGAAACTCCTCGATCACGTCCGAGGCGGAGTAGATCGACGGAATCTCGGCGACGATGCGAGCAGTGCCGTCGTGACTGCTCAACTCCGTTGGAATCGCTCCGGCGTCGGTTAACCCGACCGTGAAGAATTCGCCCGCCTCCTCGATTCGAACTTCGATGATGGCGTCCTCGCCGCCGCTCACGATGCGCCCCTCGATCCCCTCGTAGTCTTCGATCACCTCGAGAAACCGTTCCGGCGGTGCGCCGGAAACGCGATGGAAGATCGTATAGGCGCCCTCGCTGCGCGGCAGCAGCTGGATGAGCGTCACGTCGCCGCCGGTTTCGTCGGACATGGCGACGAGCGGATATCGAGCATCGGTAACCGTGAACTCGACTTCGACGACCGTATCGTCGGGGTTGTTTCCCTGTGACACGGTTACACACCACTAGGTAACGGAGCGACTTACAGATTGGCGTGCCGTCCGGGACGAATCGGCGCCCGGTTCAGAGTTGTGGACTTTCCTCGCCGCCCTCGAGGCCGCGGTCCGTGATCCGGAACTGGACGGACTCGCCGGCGGGTTTCGATCGGTGTTTCTCGAGGGTCGCGCGCCGGTTGCCGCCGCGGAACCGCTCGAGGCGGAGCACGACGCCGGTCCAGTGCTCCAAGGTGTTCCCGCCCAGCGGCCGCGTCCGGTCCGAATCGGGGTCGGAGAACACCTGGTTCGTCAGGACGACCGCGAGGTCGTACTTGCGCGCGAGCGAGAGCAGGTGGGTCACTTGCCGGGCGACCGTCCGCAGCGCCTCGCCCTCGTCGCCGGCGCCGGTACGCTCGAGGCGGTAGAAACCGGTCGCGCTGTCTACGACGATCAGGTCCGCGCGCTCGGCGAACTCTTCGGCGTCGCGGACCGCTTCGGCCTGTTCCTCGAAGTCGAGCGCGTCCTCGATGACGATCCTCGAGGCGACGGTTTCGACGTCGGGGTTGGTATCGCCGGCGCCCGAATCCGCTCCGTCGGACCGCGCGGCCGTCGACTCGTCCTCGACGCGAGCCGAGAGCAGTTGTTCGAACCGGTCGACCGAGACGCCCTCGGTGTCGATGTAGACCGCCGTCCCGTCGGCGACGGCCGTCTCGACGGCCGCCGAGAGCGCGAGGTTCGTCTTCCCCGCGGCCGGCGGGCCGTACACCTGCGTGACGGTCCCGCGTTCGAACCCCCCACCGAGCAGCTCGTCGACCGGGCCACAGCCGGTCGGAATCGCCTCCTCGTTCACGGGCGTGCTTGGGCCGGTCGGCGCAAAAACCCCCCGAAACCCGCCGGCGCCGCGCAAAACGCCCGCCGCCGTCGGGACGACCGGGGCTCGAGACGATCCGGTTGCCCCGGCCTCGGCCCCGGGCCGAACACGTACACGTTTATTCGCCGCGACCACGAAGGCCGACCCGTGATCGTCGTCGCAACGTCGGACTTCGAGGTGTACCACGGCGTCGTCAACGAGCTTCGCGACCGCGGCACCGAGTTCACGACCGTCGAGCCGGACGCGGAGCTCCCCGAGCGGACCGCGGTCGTCGTCACCGGCGCCGACCACGCCGACGACTTCGCCGACGTCACCACGATCGTCGCCGATCCCGACGATCCGCGGCGGGCCGTCGATCAGGCGCTGACCGCGGTCCGGGGCGACGGCGGCCGGACGATCATCGGCGTCGATCCGGGGCGCAAACCCGGCATCGCCGTCCTCGCGGGCGAGATGGTCGTCGCCGCCTTCCAGGTGCCCCTGGCCGACGCCGTCGAGGTGATCGAGCGCGAGGCCAGCGAAGCCGCCGATCCGGTCGTCCGCATCGGCGACGGCTCCCGGCTCCAGAGCGCCACGCTCGTCAACGACCTCGAGGACGTCCGCGTCGAACTCGTCGACGAGACCGGGACGACGCCCTACCTCGGCACGGGCGCGCGCGGAATGGAAGACGTGCTTGCGGCAGTCAACATCGCGCGCCTCGAGGGCGAGGTGGTCGACACGCGAGAGATCGAACCGACCGCGGGGGAACTCCAGCGGATCAAGGACCGCTCGCGCGAGGAGAGCGAGCACAACCGCGCGATCGACGAGGTGTTGGCCCGCCGGGTCGCGGTCGGTGAGTTGACGATCGACGAGGCGCTGGCCGAACACCGGGGCGACGCGGATTCGGCGGACGGAGCCGATACGGATGGCGACGCCGCCACCGAGGGCAACGCCGACGCCGATGCCGACGAGTAGTGGCCGCTCCGCTCTGCTCGATCGGCGACATCCTTTGAGACCTGAATCCTCGAGACGAGTACCGCGAGTCGTCGCTCTGCAACGAGATCGGAAAGCGCTACATCACGCTGCTGAACGAGGCCGGCGTGAATCGCGGACCGCCGCCCGCTCACTCGAGAACCGCCGGGACAGTTAACAGGACGTCGTCGTGTTCGTCTTGATCCCGCTGTCAGTAAACGAGACGACCGTCCGTGACTCCTCGCAGGGCGATCCCGATCGCGAGATCGACGACGTGTTTCTGACCCCGTCGGTCTCGAGCGTCGTCTCGTAGGTCCCCGGCTCGCCGATGATGATCTCGAGGGCCGTCTCGGCGGGCAGTTCGTTCGTCCCCTCGAGCACGGTCGTCTCGTCGCGATCGATCCGGATCGAGAGGTCGCGACCGCGATCCGATTCGTTCTCGATCGTGAGACGGTGATAGATGGTCTCGTCATCGATAGCTGCCGTCACGTCGGCAGCTTCCTCGTCGTCTGTCACGTTTTCGTCCTCGTCCTCATCCTCGTCCTCGTCCTCGTCTTCGGAGTCGTCGAGCACCGTCGTCGCAATCAGCACGAACGGGTCAGTTTCGAGCGTCTCGAAGGTCAGTTCCGTGTCGTCCTCGAGCACGTTGTTCGCCTCGGTTTCAGTCTTGTTTTCAGCGTTTGCTCCGGTCTGTCCCGCTGTCTCCGTCGATTCGTTCCCCCCGGTATCGCCGCCGCCGTTCGACGAGTCATCAGCGGCACCGAGACAGCCTGCGAGGAGCCCGAGTCCGACGCCGGATGCGATCCGAACGAGCGTGCGACGGTCCATATTCGGTGGGGCCACATCGAGGGTCAAACCACTTTTTCATCGATCCGTGACCGTCAGTCCCGCCGATACGCAGGACCGTTCGGTCCCGATTCATCGGTTCGGCTGTCTCGAGGCCCTGCTCTACGATCATCTGCGGACAACGTATTGGCACCCGTGAGAGACCGGTTCGGCGACCGTTTTGGGTCTCCTTACCGCACTGGCAGCCGGCTATCTTTCATCCGGGTCACATGACCGGACGGAGACCCGATCTGCGCGCAAAGTTTCGACTACAGCGTCGCAATCGAGTGTTTGGCTTGCAAACGATAGCCCTCGTTTATTCCCGTTTCCAGTGAACGCCCGGTGCCCGTTGCGGGCAGATACACCTACCCATGTTTGGACGGAAGATCGGTCAGCGGCTACTCACAGTGATGGTCGTCGCCGGACTGCTGGCGATGACCGTCGGAATCGGCGCGGTAACAGCACAGGAAAGCGACGCGGTCGAAGAGTCGGTCGAGACCGGCGATGAAACCGAGAGCGTCTCGATCCAAAACGAGAGTACGCAAACGGTCGAGGAGAGCGTGACGGAGACCGAAACGTCGTTCGCGACGGACGGAACCGACGACTCGTCTGACGGCGATGGCAGCATCGTCGACTTCGACGATGACTTCGCGAGCGGCGGCTTCGCCACCGATATCGTCGATCAGACGCTCGGAAACGTCGGCAGCATGTTCGAATAACCGGTCTCGTTTCGATTCGTCTCGACGGGAACGCCCGTCGCAGTCCATTTTTCACGCTGTCGACCGACGCTCGCGGCTTCGGTCGTGCAACGGACGGCAAAAAACAGGATACCGAAAGAGGTGGATAGCTGATCGAACGACGATCGCGTAACGGTTCAGTTACGCTGCAGTCCAGAGGTTCGTCGCGGCGACGGAACCGAACTGGATGTTCTCGTTCTCCTGCATGGTCACCTGTGCAGCGTCGGCGCTGTCACCGTTTTCGGCCACGGCGATGGCGGCCTGCTGCTCGTTGACGTTCTCCTGCGTGATGAACTGCACCTGGGCGAGCTGGGCGCTCGCGTGCTGCTGGGCGTCGTTCGTCTGCAGCGCGTCGGTGTCGTACGAGAGGCCTTCGATGCCGTCGACGTCTTCGCCGCCCACGGTCACGCTCGTGGTCGAAGTCACGACCGCGTTCTCGTACTGGTGGCTCGGGCCGGCGTAGACGTTCAGCGCGTCCGCGAAGCCGACCTGCGAGTTGATGTTGGACTGGTAGGCCAACTGGACGGCGGTGGCGTCGCTCTCGTTGGTCGCGAGCGCCAGCGCCGTGTTCTGCAGGTTGACGTTCATCTGTTCGGCGGTCTGGTTCTGGGCCACCTCGGAGGTCGCCGTCTGGACCTTCTCGCCGCTCTTCTTGTGGTGGTCTCCCTCCTTGTCGGCGAGCAGCGTCTCGACCGAGCGCTCGGTGTCGAGGACCTGGGTGTCGTCGTCGAGTCCCGCGGTCGCGACGTTCATGCCGCCGAGCGACTGGATGACGTTTTCGGCAGTCGCGCTGCCGAGCTGCTCGTTGAGGTTCGTCTGTTCCGTGATCTGGATGGCGGTCGCGACGCTGCCGTTGCCGACGGCGATTGCGACGGCGCCGTCCTGCTGGTTGATGTTCTCCTGGGTGACCGCCTGACCCTGCTGGACCGCCGCCGACGCGGCCTGGTCCTCGAACTGGCCGTTACCCACGTAGACGTTCGTCGCGTTCGCAACGCCCCGCTGCAGGTTCTCGTTGGACTGCTGGGACTGCTGGAGGGCGGTCGCTTCGCTGTTGTTCTCCGCGATCGCGAACGCGATGTTCTGTTCGTTGTAGTTGAGCTGGCCGACTTCCTGGACCTGCGTCACTTCGGCTTCAGCCGTCTGGTCGGCGTCGTCGGCGTCGAGTGCCGCCTTATCGCCCTTCTTGTCGGCGATGCCCCAGCCGTCGAACGACTTGCCGTCGCCGTCGCCGATGAGGATCGTGACCTCACCGACGTCCTCGAACTGCGTCTGGACCGCGTGGGCGCTGTCCGCGGCGACGTCAGCGTTCTGCTGGTTGTCGTTGTACTGCGAGGCCTCCTGCACCGCCGTGGCCTCGCCGCCGTCGATCGAGATCGACGTCGCGTTCTCCTGCTGGTTGATGTTGACCTGATCGACGTCCTGGTACTGCGAGACCTCGACGTCGTTCAGCTCGTCGCCGGACGCGTGCGCGTCGATGTATTCCTCGAGGGTCATATCCCCGAGGTCGGCGCCGAAGACCAGGTACAGGCCTTCGTCGTCCTCGAGCACGTGGTGCGTGCCGGCGTTCGCGTTGCCCTCAGTCTCGGCTTCTTCGGCGGCGGCGGCCGCCGGTAGACCGACCGAGAGCATCGCTACGGCGACTATACATGCCATAAGAACCGTCGTACACTGTGAACGTATCGTCGTCGTGTTTGTCATGATTCGTTTGACGTGAACCGTGAGAGTCTTCCTTTCTGTAACTCCACGGCGTAAACCGTCGTATCCCGATGACAGACTTTGTTATCTGTCAGTTTCGGCAAATATGAAGCGACCTACCGTCTCGAAGGCCGATACTTACGGCGAGAAACGGGTTGCTTCGCTTGCAGGCGGTTCGATCTGATGGTGTGCTAACGCACCTCAGTCGCTAGTCAGCCGTCACTGGCGCTCTCGAGGCCTCGAAATCGCCGGCTACGTATCGAAAGGAGTGACTGTTTCACGGGACAAAGGCCGAGGTTACCGGAAACTGCTCCCAAACCGCCGCGGGTCATACTCGGTATTTCGGGGACGGCGCCGCGTAATTCTGTTGGCACAACGAGGAGCGAACAGTTTGCTAAGCCAATTGTATCGATCGGAGTGTACGGTTGCGGTGAGTAAAAGCAAAACCAACAGATTGAGATTGATGGTTCCAGCGCTTCTAATGCGAGTCTTCCCCTGAAACTGTGGTCCGGGTTGAAGTAGAACTCCGTGATGAGCAGCGATTGGGCAACGCGTCACAGCGGGGATGCGTCGGGAGTCGGTTGGTACCTCCCGCGACGAGCGGCGGTCTCGCGGTATGGGGTCGACGTTCCGTTGCGGAGCTGGTACTCCCGTGTGATGCGTGCCTCGTAAACAGCTAAAAACTCAACTATGAAGCGCGCACTCGCAATCACACTGACGGTAGCAATCTTCGGCGCCCTTGCAGTCATGGGGGCGACCGGAGCGGTTATGGCACAGGAAGACGGAAACGCGACGAACGTCTCCGATCTCATCGACCAGACTCAGGACGTCGACGCGGATCAGGACCTCGAGTCGGGTGACGCGAACGTCGACGTGAATGTCGACCAGACGAACAACAACGCGCAGACGGCCAGCGCGACGTCCGGTGACGCGGTCGCTGGTAGCTCCGGTGGCGGTGCCGGTGCCGCGGCCGCTGCGGACCACTACAAGGGCGGCGGTGGCGCTGTCGCTACTGATGCCGGCGCCAGTACTGGTTCGACGGCGTTCTCCACCGCTGAAGTCGCTCAGAACCAGGACGTCGATCAGACCAACGCTGCGCAGGTCGACGCTACTGCCGACACCAGCATTGAGGCTGAGCAGAACGTCGAACCCGAGCAAGAGGCTGACGTCGAAGACAACACGTTCAACGAGCCCGGTGACGACCTCGACGAGGACACTCTGGCAAGCATCGACGCTAACCTGCAGGAACTCGTCGACGAGTTCGTCAGTTCCTAATTCAGTATATACTGAATTTAATTCGCCTACCTACTTTTATTGCGCCAATTATAGCGCGTCAACTGCTGTTGTTTCTGCCTGGATAATCACGTCTCGAATCGCCAAATTAGCCTCTCGAGCCACGGCCTTCGCGTCTTCGTACTCGACACTGACATCGTAGACCTCGCCGTCGACGTCGCTCGCGATTTTCACGGTCACTTCGTAGGTCTCGCCGTCGATTTCGAGATCGACCGTTATCGAACACCCGCTGTACAATCCACCGATGCGTCCCCCACATCCTGCACTCCTAACGTCCTCGTCTCCTCAAGCATTACCAGTCATACGTCGAGCGACGCGCTGCCGATCCTCGGGCTTGCAGATGACCTTCACGAGGTGGCCCGGGCGGTACTTCTTCATCGTCGCCGGGAGAACGAAACGTCACGCGCGTCCGCGAGCGTCTCCGGCAGATCGCCAGCATCCCCGGCGTCGCGTCGTCAAGATTCGTCTCGAGGACGGCGATGTCGTTTTTCACGAGCGACCTGTCGCCCTCGCCGACCAGCACCCGGAACACGTTCGGATGCGGATCGAGGTCGTAGCCGCCGGCGCCGTAGCCCGACGCCGCGACCTCGAGCGCCCCGGTCGCCGTCTCGATCGAAGGTGTAGCGTTAGGAACGATGAAATATTCATGGGTGGAAACGGATCAACGGTTGTAGTGGTTCTAATACGAGTATTGCCCTGAAACTGTAGTCCGGGTTGAAGTAGGACTCCGTGATGAGCAGCGACTGGGCAACGCGTCACAGCGGGGATGCGTCGGGAGTCGGTTGGTACCTCCCGCGACGAGCCGCGGCCCCGCCGAACGGGGTCAACGTTCCGTTGTGGAGCGGTACCCCCGTGTGGTGTATGCCTTATAAACATCAACTATGAAGCGCGCACTCGCAATTACATTGACGGTAGCGATCTTCGGCGCCCTCGCAGTCATGGGGGCCACCGGAGCAGTTGTGGCACAGGAGACGGCGTTCTCCACCGCTGAGGTCGCGCAGAACCAGGACGTCGATCAGACCAACGTTGCTGACGTCGACGCTACTGCCGACACCAGCATCGACGCCGAGCAGACCGTCGAACCCGAACAGGAGGCTGACGTCGAAGACAACACGTTCAACGAGCCCGGTGACGACCTCGAGGAGGAGACGCTGGCAAACATTGACGCTAACATAGAGGAACTCCTCGATATCATCCGTAACGGTTAGTGGCTAATAACGGGGTGGGATTCATTTATCCACTCTTATTACACTAAAAATTACGAACAGTAGCAACTGTTCGCCCAAATATTGGTTTGAGAAATCACAGTATCCCAACTGCTGCCGTTTCTGCCTGGCAGATTACATCTTGGATTGCCAAGTCAGTCTCTTGAGCCACGGCCTTCGCGTCCTCGTACTCGGTATTGATGTCGTAACCTCGGCTCCGCTCGCGATTTTCACGGGTGCCTCGTACGTCTCTCCTCGAGTTTCAACTCCATCGTCTCGAACTCCCGCTATGTAATCCACTGATGTGTCACTCCCAGATCCCGCCCCCAACGTCCCGGTCTCCTCGGTGTGCGCTCGAGCGACGCGCTGCAGTCTTCGAGCTTGGAAGTGACCCTCACGAGGTAGCCCGAGCGGGACCTCTTTTTATCACTACAGGATGGATGTCACGCGCGCTCGCATCCGAGAACGCCTCCAGGCGCCCAGTACCTCCGCACCGCGCCATCGAGGTTCGGTTCGAGGACGGCAACGTCGTCCTTCATGAGTATCCTCTCCTCGGCTGACGAGCGCCGGGAGTACGTTCGAGTGTGGATCGAGGCCGTCGCCCCGGCGCCGTAGCTAGATACCTCGAACTCAAGCGCAGGGAGTTCGCCGGCTCGATCAAAGATGTAGCATTAGGAACAATAAAATTTCCCATCAAAGGTAACAGATCAACAGCTGTAGCACTCCTAGGTCACGTATATCCCTGAAACTGTGGTCCGGGTTGAAGTAGGACTCCGTGATGAGCAGCGACTGGGCAACGCGTCACAGCGGGAATGCGTCGGGAGTCGGTTGGGACCTCCCGTGACGAGCGGCGACCCCACCGAACGGGGCCGACGTTCCGTTACGGAGCTGGTACCCCCGTGTGATGCGTGCCTCATAAACAGCAACAGCAAACACTCAACTATGAAGCGCGCACTCGCGATTACACTGACGGTAGCAATCTTCGGCGCCCTCGCAGTCATGGGGGCGACCGGAGCGGTTATGGCACAGGAAGACGGAAACGAGACGAACGTCACCGACCTCATCAACCAGGCCCAAGATGTCGATGCGGATCAGGACATCGAGTCGGGCGACGCGAACGTCGACGTGAGCGTTGACCAGACGAACAACAACGCGCAGACGGCCAGCGCGACGTCCGGTGACGCGTTCGCCGCTGACGGCTCCGGTGGCGGTGCTGGCGCTGCGGCCACTTCGGATCACGCCAAGCAGAAGGGTGGCGGCGCTGCGGCTGCCGCTGACGGTGGCGGCGCTGGTGCGACGGCGTTCTCCACCGCTGAGGTCGCGCAGAACCAAGACGTCGATCAGACCAACGCTGCTGACGTCGACGCTACTGCCGACACCAGCATTGACGCCAACCAGACCGTCGAACCCGAGCAGGAGGCTGACGTCGAAGACAATACGTTCAACGAGCCCGGTGACGACCTCGACGAAGACACTCTGGCAAACATCGACGCTAACCTGGAGGAACTCCTCGATATCTTCGACGGGAGTGTAGTGTCTAACAGCTAGGTAGAATCCATTTCTCCCCTTTTATTGCACTACTCATTACGAAGAGTGGCAACTATTCACCCAAAATAGTGACTTGGGAAATTACAGTACCCCAACTGCTGCCGTTTCTGTCTGGATGATTACATCCCGAATCGCCAAGCCAGTCTCTCGAGCAACGGTCTTCGCGTCGTCGTACTCGGCACTGACGTCGTAGACCTCGCCGTCGGAATCCCTCGCGATTTTCACGGTGACCTCATACGTCTCGCCGTTAAGTTCCAACTCCACCGTCTCGAACTCCCGTTTGGCAATCCACCGATGCGTCGCTCCCGCATCCCGCACCCCTAACGTCCCCGTCTCCTCGGCGAGCGCTCGAGCGACGCGCTGCCGATCTTCGGGTTTGCAGATGACCTTCACCAGATGCCCCGGCCGGGATTTCTTCATCGTCGCCGGCAGAATCGAAACGTCACGTGCGCCCGCGTCCACGAGGGTTTCTTGCAGTCCGCCCAGGACCTCCGGCGTCGCGTCGTCCAAGTTCGTCTCGAGGACGGCGATATCGTCTTTCACGAGCGACCCCTCACCTTTCCCGACCAGCGCCCGGAGCACGTTCGGGTGCGGATCGAGGTCGTAGCCGCCGGCGCCGTAGCCCGACGCCTCGAGCTCGAGCGAGGGGAGTTCCTCGACGCCGTCGGCGAAGTGCGCGAGGATCGCCGCGCCGGTCGGGGTCAGGAGTTCGCGGTCGACGGGGCCGCCGCGCAGCGACCAGTCCGCGTTTTGGGCGATCTCGACCACCGCGGGCGTGGGGACGGGGTACTCGCCGTGGCTCATCCCGACGGTGCCGCCGCCGGTCGCCAGCGGCGTCGTGACGATGCGATCGGGCTCGAGGTCGTTGACTAACGCCGCCGCGCCGACGATGTCCGCGATCGCGTCGTCGGCTCCGACCTCGTGGAAGTGAATGTCCTCGAGCGACTCGCCGTGGACGCTGGCCTCGGCCTCGCCGAGACGCTTAAAGATCGCGAGCGCGTCGTCTTCGACGGCAGCGGGGAGGTCCATCTCCGCGACGATGTCACGGACTTCCTGATAACTGCGGTGTGGCCCGTGGCCTTCGGCGTGGACGTGGTCGTGGTTGTGATCGTGCTCATGGTCGTCGTCCGCGTGGTCGTGCCCGTGATCGCCGTGATCCTCGTGACTATGATCGTGACCGCGGTCGTGATCGTGTCCGTGTCCGTGTTCGTGTCCCTGGCCGCTCGAGTCGCCGTCGCCGGTCAGCAGCACGTCGACCGTCGTCGACGCGATCCCGCACTTGACCGTCTCGTCGATCCGGTACTCGAGTTCGAGCGCGGCTTCGACCGGCTCGAGGGCGTCGGGGTCGGCCCCGGCGTCGAGCAGCGCGGCGAGGAGCATGTCGCCGCTGGCACCCATCCGGCCGTCGAACGCGAGGACGTTCGCGCCAGTGTTCGTGGTCATACGTACGCCGGGGAGGTGAACGGCAAAAAAGCCATCTGCTCGCCGATCCGGTCCCGCCAAAACCGTCCGATGCCGTCACATCTATGTAGTCACCTCCCTAAGTCAGATGTGGTAGCATCTAGCACAACTAGAGCTAGCAAAAAACCTATCCGATCACGAATCGGAGTGACTGACATCGCCGTCCATCCCGAATCATGAACGAAGTTCAACTGGAGGTTGCCAAAGCGTACCCGAACGACTCGGGTCGTGGTATCGCCCGACTCGACCCGGACACGCTGTTGCATTTGAAGCTGAGTCCGGGCGACATCATCGAGATCGAAGGTGCGGACACCACCGCCGCGAAGGTGTGGCGCGCCGACCGGCAGGACTGGAACACGGACACCGTCCGCATCGACGGCTTCACCCGACAGAACGCCGACGTGGGCATCGGCGAGCGCGTGACGATCCGGAAGGCCGAAGCGACGAAAGCCGACAAGCTCACCCTCGCGCCGCCGGAGGAGGCGTCGGTCCAGTTCGGCTCCGACGCCGCCGGCATGGTCAAACGGCAGATCCTGAAGCGACCGGTCGTCGGTCGCGACATCGTCCCCGTAATGAGCTCGACGAATCACCCCTTCATGCGATCGCCGGGGCAGGCCATCCCGCTGATCGCCGTCGAGACGGAACCGGAAGGGGTGGTCCTCATCACTGAGGACACCGACGTCGAACTCCGCGAGGAGCCGATCTCCGGCTTCGAGAAGACCGGCGGCGGCATCACCTACGAGGATATCGGCGGACTCCAAAGCGAGATCCAGCGGGTCCGGGAGATGGTCGAACTTCCGATGAAACATCCGCAGATCTTCAAGAAGCTCGGCATCGAGCCGCCGCAGGGCGTCCTCCTGCACGGCCCGCCGGGCACCGGGAAGACGCTGCTCGCGAAGGCCGTCGCCAACGAGACCTCCGCGAGTTTCTTCTCCATCGCGGGCCCGGAGATCATCTCCAAGTACTACGGCGAGTCCGAACAACAGTTACGCGAGATCTTCGAGGACGCGACGGAGGAGTCGCCGTCGATCATCTTCATCGACGAACTCGACTCGATCGCCCCCAAGCGCGAGGACGTCACCGGCGAGGTCGAGCGCCGCGTCGTCGCCCAACTGCTGACCATGATGGACGGCCTCGAGTCGCGCGGGCAGGTCATCGTCATCGCCGCCACGAACCGCGTCGACTCGGTCGACCCCGCCCTCCGTCGCCCCGGCCGATTCGACCGCGAGATCGAGATCGGCGTTCCCGACGAGACCGGCCGCGAGGAGATCCTGCAGATCCACACCCGCGGGATGCCGCTCAGCGACGACGTCAACCTCGGCCATCTGGCCGACGAGACCCACGGCTTCGTCGGCGCCGACATCGAGAGCCTGACGAAGGAAGCCGCGATGAAGGCCCTGCGGCGGTACCTCCCCGAGATCGATCTCGACGAGGAGGACATCCCGCCGAGCCTGATCGACCGGATGATCGTCAAGCGCGAGGACTTCCGCGGCGCCCTGAATGAGGTGGAGCCGTCGGCGATGCGGGAGGTCCTCGTCGAACTCCCGAAGATCTCCTGGGACGACGTCGGCGGCCTCCACGAGGCCAAAGAGCAAGTCCAGGAATCCGTCGAGTGGCCCCTCTCGAGCCCCGAACGGTTCGACCGGCTGGGCGTCGACCCGCCGGCCGGCGTCCTGCTGTACGGGCCGCCCGGCACCGGCAAGACGCTGATGGCGAAGGCCGTCGCCAACGAGACGAACGCGAACTTCATCTCGGTGCGCGGCCCGCAACTGCTCAGCAAGTGGGTCGGCGAATCGGAGAAGGCCATCCGGCAGACCTTCCGCAAGGCCCGCCAGGTCTCGCCGACGGTGATCTTCTTCGACGAGTTAGACGCCCTCGCCCCCGGCCGCGGCGGCGGCGAAACCGGGTCGAACGTCTCCGAGCGGGTCGTCAACCAGCTGCTGACCGAACTCGACGGCCTCGAGGACATGGAGGACGTGATGGTCATCGGCGCGACCAACCGCCCGGACATGATCGACCCCGCACTGCTGCGCTCGGGTCGGTTCGACCGCCTCGTGATGATCGGCGAACCCGACGTCGAGGGCCGCGAGCGCATCCTCGAGATCCACACGCAGGACACGCCGCTGGCCGCGGACGTCTCCCTGCGCGAGATCGCCGAGATCACGGACGGCTACGTCGGCAGCGACCTCGAGTCGATCGCCCGCGAGGCGGCTATCGAGGCGCTGCGCGAGGACGAGGAAGCGGACGTCGTCGAGATGCGCCACTTCCGACAGGCCATGGAGAACGTCCGGCCGACGATCACCGAGGACATCCTCGACTACTACGAGCGCATCGAGGACGAGTTCCAGGGCGGCTCGGGCGGCCCGGAGCCAACCGGTCGCCGCGGCAGCCGGATCGGCTTCCAGTAACCGCGGCGCACCGGGTGGCCTCCACCCGCACCTGCGGTACCTGACGCCGCTCGTGGACGGCGGGCGGTTTCGGATCGGTCTTTTATGCACCGTTTTCGTTCGTATTCGGTCACCTGTAGCGACAGTTCGCCCTCGAATGAGAATGTTGATAGTGTTGGATCGGCGAGGACAACCATCGAATGCCGGTCGAGCAACTGGAACTGCTACTGACCGATCCCGCGATGCAGGAAGCGCTCGCGGTCGTCGTCGAACGATCCGAGGACGGGGACGGCACCGAGGAACTCGAGTGGCGCGACGTAAAGGACACCCTCTCGAGCGAGCAGTGGGGGCGACTCCTCGAGCACGAGGTGCTCGTGAGTACGAGCGCGGGTACGGGATTTGCGCTCGCAGAGCCGGACCGCGTTCGCGAGCGGTTGGCCGCGGAGACCGATGAGGGCCTCGAAATCGAAGGCGAGGATGCTGCTGCGACTGGAGGCGAAACCGAGTCCGACCCAGAATCCGACGCTGGCGGCGAGGACGACCCCCTTTCGCCTGCGGCCCTCGAGCAACTCGCGAACGACGGTATCGAACCGCAGCGGTGGTCGACGATGGACAAAGCGGCGGGTGCGTTCGCACTCGCCCTCTTTGCCGGCTACTGGAGCACGTCGCTTCGCAACGTTATCGCGTCGGTCGAGAGCGTCGTCTTGGGGCCGATCACTGGCGTCGTCCCCTTCCACGAACTGATACTGCTCCTCGCTGTCGCCACCGGCCTCTACTCGACCGTGCTGCAATCCCGGCTGAGCGACCGCGACGTCATCGAACACCACCGCGAACGGATGACGGAACTCCAGGAGCGAAAACAGATCGCCGAGGAACGCGGCGACGAAGACGCCCTCGAGCGGGTCCGCGAGGCCCAAACGGCGGCCGCAGCCGATCAGCTCAAACTGTTCAAAGTGCAGTTCCGGCCGACGGTCTGGATCATGCTGCTCACTATTCCCGTCTTCCTCTGGCTTCGCTGGAAGGTCAGGGGCGGCCACCTCGGCGCCGCCGAAACGGGATTGGTCGTTCCGATCGCGGGGGCCGTCTCCTGGCAGGACCCGCTGCTCGGCCCGATGTCGACGTGGATCGTCTGGTACTTCCTCGGATCGATGGCCTCGCGCCAACTCATCCGGAAGCTCTACGACTTCTGGGCCGCCGAAGGCGGCCCCGTGTAGCGGGCCCATAATCCGGTACTAGCCTCCGGTAGCTGCCACCTACTCCCGTTTTCTTCGGGTGTGTGACCGAGTAACACTGGTTGCGGGTCGGGTATCTGTATCGTCGTCTCGAGGCGCAGTACGAACGATCATCGGGCGTACACCCCGCTGGACTCGCGTGAATCGCGGCTAGCGGATCGAAAGCGTCGCGGCGATATATGGGGCTCGGACACGGTATTTCGACCGTCTCAGGTGTTTCGATGTCGGATTCCTCAGCGACAAGCGATCGACGGTCGACTTCGAGTTCGCCCTCGATCAGCAACAGAGCGGGCAGCGCCGACAGCGGCGACGACCATCGCCTCGAGCGAGCGGCGCCGACGATCGCATCCTCGGTCCGGAAGACGTGTTTCTGGGGGGCGATCCTGCTGCCGTTTCTCCACGTGCCGCTGTTGCTCACCGGGTTAGCGACCCCGGCGGAGACGGCGGTGTTTTTCGGACTGTTGACCATCAACTTCGTCGCGCTCTACGTCGGCCACGCCTACGAGAAGGACACACAGTAGCGTCGGCGCCCGGTAGCGTCGGCGCTCGGTAGCGTCGGCGGTCGCGTTGCGGTCGCCGACTTCAGTCAGTCGCCCGACACCCACCGCTGCACGTGGCCGAACTCCTCGCGGATCGCCCGCCGCTTCACGAGGAGGAACCCGACGACGATCAGGCCGAACCCGATCAGCGTCGTCGCGTCGACGACCTCGTCAAGGTAGAGCCAGCCGACGACCGCGGCGAAGATCGGCGCGACGTACGACACCATATTGATCTCGACGGCGCCGAGTCGCTCGAGCAGGTCGAAGTACAGCAGGAAGCCGATCGCGCTCGCGCCGACCGCCAGGTACGCGAGCGCACCGAGCGCCTGCGGGTCGGTCCAGGTCGCCGGCTCGAAGGGTTCGCCCAGCGAGAGGCTCACGCCGTGGAGCAGGACGGCGCCGCCGAGCATCGACCAGGCTTCCATCGTCTCGATGGGCAGCGAAGCGTCGATGCGGCGGGTCAGCACGCTCCCGAGGGCGAACGACGCCGCGGCCAGGAAGACCAGCAGTTTAGCGACGGCGTCGGTCGCGAACAGGTTCGAGGGGTCGGGCTGAGCGATGACCGCCACCCCGACGAGCCCGATACAGACGCCGGCCATGCCCGCGGGCGAGAGCGCGTCCGAGGGCATTAGCAGCCGCGCGAAGCCGGTCGTGAGGACCGGCGAGAGGCTGACCACGATCGAGGCGGCTGCAGCGGTCGTGTGCTGCTGCCCGACGAAGAGAAAGGCGTGGTAGGCGGCGATCAACAGCGCGGCGCCGACCGCTGCAGTCGCCCACTCGTCGCGTCCCCTGGGATACCACGTCGCGCCGTCCGCGCCGTCGACGGCGTAGGCCGCGTAGCCGAGCATCAGGAGGCCCGCGACGTCGTACCGCAGCGCCGCGAACAGCACCGGCGGGAGATGCTCGAGGCCGGCGCTGATCGCGACGAAGGCGGTTCCCCAGAGGGCCGACAACACCAGGAAGAGTCCGAAGTTCCGATAGCGGCTCACAGCGGCGGTTACCGCGGCACCGTTCAATGTGTTTCGATTCGAATTACACGCTGCTCGAGGACGGCGGTTTAGCCGAGACCGTTCGCTCGGCTATCGGTTCTGGCAGGCCGGGGCCGAGTACAAGTGTCGGGTACAGGTACGAGGTCGAGACGGCGCCGTCTCGAGTCGGTATCGAGAGGAAAGAGAAGGGGTGACTGCGCCGCGGTATCGGTAGGGAAGTATCGCGACGGTCGCGGTCGATCGCTGAGATCGGCTCTCAGCCGCTTACAGGACCGGACGCTTGCGGATCTCCGGCACGTCTTCGGTCTGTTTGAACTGCTTGAGCAGCGGCTTGATGTCCTCGAAGCCCTCGGCGAGGACGATGTCGCCGCTTCGGAGGTCGTACTCGACGATGTCGTAGTCGGCGAGGCGGGGTAGGTGGTTGTGGACCAGCGTTACGTACACGCGCTGGCGGGCTTCCTTCTCGATCGCGTCGACCGGCAGTTCGTGTTCCCAGGCGGTGATCTGCGTGATGAGGTCCTCGATGTTCTCCTCGCCGTCCTCCGCGAGCAGGTAGAGCAGGTAGCGACGCTTCGATTCCGCGAGTAAGGAACAGGCGGCCTCCATCCGGGTAGCGCTCGTCGTCATAGTAGAGTGGATGCATCGGGTGGTATTACACCTACTGCCAATACAGATAGGACGGCTCTGCCGTACAATCAGCGATTTTGATCAGTGTGGCGCGCACCGAATCGAGCGGCGGTGTCGACTACGGCGCGGACGATCGACGCCTCACTCGCGCCACGAACTGGGGTCGACGGCGTTCGGCGGTGACTCGCCGTAGAGGTGGCAGGCGACCGGCTGGTGCTGGTTGGGCGCGGATTGCTCCTCGGTTCGCAGGTCCGGATGGACGCGCTCACAGACGCTCTCGTACTCCGCCCGCAGTCGTTCGGCTGCGGCGTCCCAGTTCGAGTCGGCCAGTTCCGCGAGCGCCTCCTCGACGATCTCGTCGTGGGGCGACGGCAGGTCGCGATCGAGCAGCCGCTCTTTCAGCGCCGCGACGAATCCGGGGACGTCACTGCCCTGAATCGAGCCGTCCTCGAACGCGAACTGCCCGTCCTCGCCGACCGACTCGAGGGAGATGTCCTCACCCTCGATCCGCTGGCGGAGATCCATGATTTCGCGGTACGCGTCTTGCTCGATCTCGAGGTCTTCAGGTGGGATCACGGCCGGACAGCGGGTGCGGAACCGACAACCGCTGGGCGGGTCCCGCGGGGAGGGAACGTCGCCGGTGAGCGTCTCTCGCTCTCGGTTCCGCTCGTCGGTCGAGGCCCGCGGCACGCTCTCGAGGAGGGCCTTCGTATAGGGGTGTTTCGGCGCCTCGAAGATGTCGGCGACGGGGCCGACCTCGACGATCTCGCCGAGGTACATCACGGCGACGCGGTCGCAGACGTGACGGATCACCGAGAGGTCGTGGCTGATCAGCAGGTAGGTGAGGTCGAACTCGTCTTGCAGATCGTCCAGCAGGTTCAGCACCTGGGCCTGGACGGAGACGTCCAGCGCCGAAGTCGGCTCGTCGAGCACGAGGAAATCGGGCTCGAGGGCCAGCGCGCGGGCGATGCCGATGCGCTGGCGCTGGCCGCCGGAGAACTCGTGGGGGTAGCGGTCGAGTTGATCGACCGAGAGGCCGACCCGCTCGAGCAGGTCCCGAACCCGTTCGCGGCGTTCGTCCTCGGTGCCGATGTCGTGGATGTCCAGGGGCTGCTGGACGATGTCGCCGATCGTCATCCGCGGGTCGAGACTCGAGAAGGGATCCTGGAAGACGACCTGCGCATCGGTGCGGAACTCGGTGAGGGCCTCGCCCGCGAGGTCGTAGACGTTCCGTCCCTCGAACTCGACCCGGCCGTCGGTGGGTTCCTGCAGTCGGAGCAGCGTCTCGCCGGTAGTCGACTTCCCGCAGCCGGACTCGCCGACGAGACCGAGGGTCTCGCCCTCGTGGATGTCGAAGCTGACGCCGTCGACGGCGCGGACGGCGACCCGGTCGTTGCCGAGCAGGCGGTCGAGCAGCGAGTCGTTCTCCCAGAAGTACTTCTGCAGGTTTCGGACGCGGACGAGTGGCTCGTCCGATCGTTGCTCGACCGCTCCATTATCGTCTGCGTCTGCATTCCCGTCCGTGTCCCCGTTCGCGTTCGTCCCTGATTGCGGTGTGTCGGTACTCATCGCAGTTCACCTCCGGTGCCCGCATCGTCGGCGGCAGGCTGCGTCCGATCGTCCGCCGTCGCTTCGCCGGGCTCCGCGTCCTCGGGGTCGGCGTGCTTGTCCCCCGCCGGCCGTTCGTCTTCGCCGAAGTAGCCGTCGGGCAGCGCTCGCGATTCGTCGTACGCCGTTTCGGCGAGCACGCAGCGGGCTGCATGGTACTCGCTCCCCGCGGCGTCGTATTCGGGCGGGTGCTCGAGGCAGTCCTCCATCGCCTTCGGGCAGCGGTCGGCGAAGTGACACCGGTCGCCCATCTCGTGGTCGAGCAGGCTGGGGACGTTCCCCGGAATCGGATCGAGGCGGCCGCCCGCGTCCTCGAGGTCGGGAATCGAGCCGAGCAGCCCCTCGGTGTAGGGGTGGACGTGGTCGTCGAAGACGTCCGCCAAGGTGCCCCGTTCGACGATTTCGCCGGCGTACATCACGCCGACGCGGTCGCACATCCGCGCGATGACGCCGAGGTTGTGCGTGATCAGGAGAATCGTCATGCCGGTCTCCTCCTGGAGTTCGTCCAGCAGGTCGAGCACCTGCGCCTGGATCGTCACGTCCAGCGCGGTCGTCGGCTCGTCGGCGATCAGCACGTCGGGTTCGCCGGCCAACGCCTGCGCGATCATCGCTCGTTGGAGCATCCCGCCGGAGTACTCGTGGGGGTACTCGTCGGCCCGTTCGACCGGGTCGGGAATGCCGACCAGCTCGAGCAGTTCGACGGCGCGCTCGCGGCTCTCCTCGGTGACGTACTTCTGGGAGGGGAGGACGGTCGAGAGCACGAAATTGCCGAGCGAGTACTCCGAGGACTCGGTTCGGGCGCGCGTCGAGCGCGGGTTGGCGCTGGCCCGGCGCTGGACCTCCACGGCCTCGGCGAGCTGTTCGCCGACCGTGAGGCTCGGGTTGAAACTGCTCTCGGGGTCCTGGAAGATCATGCTGAAGGAAGTGCCCCGGAGCGAGCGGCGGATTCGGTCGGGAATCGCCTGCAGGTCGACGAAGTTACCGTCGACCGCCTCGGGATGGTCCTCGCGGACCCGGTCGGCAAGATCGGCGTCGTTGAACTCGATCGTCCCGGCGACGATCTCGCCGGGCGAGTCGATCAGATCCATGATCGACCGGGCGGTGACGCTCTTGCCGGAGCCGCTCTCGCCGACGATGCCGAAGACCTCGCCGCGTTCGATCCGCAGGTCGAGGTCGTCGACGGCGTTTACCTGTCCCTGTTCGGTGAAGTAGCGAGTCGAGAGTCCGGTAACGCGAATGATATCCTCGGGCATCTTAGACACCTCCTTCGCCCTCGATGTTCGGGTCGAGGGAGTCCCGTAGCCAGTCGCCGAGCAGATTGATGCTGATCACGGCAAGCACGATCGCGATCCCGGGGATCGTCGAGATCCACCAGGCGGTCCGCAGGTAGTCCTGGCCCTGGCTGATCTCGTACCCCCACGAGAGCGTCGTCCCGGAGAACCCCAGGTACGAGAGGGAACTCTCGAGGAGGATGATCGCCGCGACCTGTAGCGTCGCGAGGACGATGATCGGCGTGAGGCTGTTCGGCAGGACGTGTTTGAGGAGGATCGTCCGGTTGCTCGCGCCGAGGCTCTTGGCGGCTTTGACGTACTCCTCGTTGCGGATCGAGAGCGCCTCCCCGCGAGCGACGCGGGCGAACCAGACCCAGTTGACCAAGGCGACGACGAGGGTCACGGTCCCCGGGAGCACGGCGTACTCGGGCATCCCGTCGACGAGGCCCGACAGCACGATCGGATCCGGAATGTACTGGACGCTCCGCCCGAAGACGCCGATCAGCGCGATCGCGAGCACGAGCGACGGGAACGCCAACATGATGTCGGCGATCCGCATCATCGAGTCGTCGATCCGGCCGCTGAAGTAGCCCGCGACCAGCCCGAACGGCACCCCGACCGCCGCGGCCAGCCCCGTTCCGATCAGGCCGACCAGCAGCGACGTTCGGGCGCCGTAGAGCAGCCTCGAGTAGACGTCCTGGCCGAGGTTGTTCGTTCCGAGGATGTGCTCGCTCGTCGCCTCGACGGTGTGGGAGACGCGTTCCCGGCCGTCGTCGGTGTCCTCCCAGGTGTGGGTCTCGTAGTCGAAGCCGACCGGCGGGTACGAACTCCCCTCTTCGTCGAAGTAGCCGGTCGTGTTCGGATTGTGCGTCGCGAGTATCGGTGCGAACGTCGCGACCAGAATGATCACGACGGCGATCGAGAGCCCGAGTTTCGCCATCAGGCTCCGGTCGAACTCCCGCTTGAGATTCGATTTGAGTCGGTCCGAGATCATTCGTCGGTCACCCGTGGGTTGAGCGTCGCGTACAGTGCGTCGACGACGACGTTGATGACGACGAACCCGACGCCGATGAAGATGAGCACGCCCTGGATGACGGGCCAGTCACCGGCGTAGAGCGCGTCGATCAGTCGGCGGCCGAGGCCGGGCCAGTCGAAGACGGATTCGGTGATGACCGCACCGCCGATCAGCGTCCCCAGTTGCAGGCCGAGCACCGTGATGATCGGAATCATCGTGTTCCGCAGGACGTGTTTGAACCGGATCAGGACGCCCGGCAGCCCCTTCGCCTCGGTCGCCGTCACGTACGGCTTCCCGAGTTCGTCGATCATCCCGCTGCGGGTCAGCCGCGTGATGAGGGCCGTGAAGTACGTCCCAAGCGTGATCGCGGGCAGCGTGATGTGTCTGAACCACGCGATAAGGTCGTTGAAGTAGCCCGTCGTCACCAGCGAGTACACCGCCGGCCCGAAGCCGACCGGACGCTGGCTCACCGGAAAGACGCCGAGCTGGACCGGCAACAGCAGGATCAGCATGATCCCCAGCCAGAAGTTCGGCGTACTGATCCCGACCAGCGAGAACAGCGTCGCGCCGTAGTCGGCGGGCTCGTGGCGTCTGGTCGCGCTGATGACGCCCAGCGGAATGGCGATCATGATCGCGACGATCGTCGCCGCGATAGCTAACTCGAGGGTCGCGGGGACGCGCTCGAGGACCATGACGGTCACGTCGCGACGCGATTGGTACGAGTAGCCCAGGTCGCCGACGAAGATGCCCTGGACGTAGTCGACGTACTGGACGTAGAGCGGTTCGTTCAATCCCATCTCCTGGCGGATCTGTTCGCGCACCTCGGGGGACGTCGACGGATCGACGATCAGGTCGATCGGGTCCCCCGGGGCGACCGCTCTGAGGCCGAACGTCACCGTGATGACGCCCCAGATGACGAACACGCCCTGGAGAAGACGTTTGATCAGAAACTTGGCGAGAGACATCGATTCCTTCTACCTGATAGTTTTGGGGTGGTGTGCGATTACACCGCTTTCGAACTCCGGCGCGGCGGTCGGCCGACGACGCGATGACGGTCGACGCCGTTCGTCGGCGTTCGATAGTCGGAGGGCGATTCTAATGCCGGATCTCGTTTCGCGACCGATTACCTGCTCATCTCGTCCAGGAAGATACTCTCGTCGGCGCGGGGGTTCCAATCGACGTCGGAGCGGATCCCGTAGATGCTCTCCTCGCGGTGGAGGAAGACCCACGGCGCCGCTTCGTGGAGATCGGCGTTAATCTCCTGGAGCAACTGCTCGCGCTCGTCCGGATCGGTCGTCTGCTGGCTCTCGAGGATCTTCTCCTCGATCTCCTCGTCCTCGAAGTTGTAGGCGGCCTGGCCGCTGACGAACCACGGCGCGAGTCCGTAGTCCGCGTCGTAGGTCGGGTTGCCCCAGCCGATCAGGAAGAAGTCCGGCGAGGTCGACGGATCGGCGTCGAGCGACGATTCGGTGATCGTCTCGAAGTCCGTGATCTGGAAGTCACACGAGACGTTCTCGAGTTGGTCGATCTGCTGGGCCGCCGTCTCCGCGACCTCCGTGTCGTTGAGGTAGCGCCCTTCCGGCGACTCGAGGGTGATCTCGACGCCGCTGTAGCCGCTGTCCTCGACGAGCTGTTCGGCCTGCTCGGGGTCGTGCGGGTACGGGTCGAGGTCGTCGTTGTAGCCGAAAATCCCCTCTGGGATCGGCTGGGAGGTCGGCGAGCCGAAGCCGTCGAGGACGTTCTCGATGATCGCGTCGACGTCGACGGCGTAGTTCATCGCCTGGCGGAACTCCTGGCTGTCGAACGGCTCGTCGTCGTTGGGCATCACCAGGAAGATGTTCCGGAGGCTCGTGACGGTCCGCACCTCGACGCCGTCGGCCTCGTCGATGTTGGCGACGTCCGACGGCGGTACGTTGACGATCAGGTCGCTTTCCCCCGTCTCGAGTTCGGAGACGCGGGTGCTCGCCTCGCTGGCGCCGCGGAACCGGACCGGATCGAGGTCGGGCACCTCGCCCCAGTAGTCGTCGAACGTGGTGAACGTGATCTCTTCGTCCGGGGTATACTCCTCGACCTGATACGGCCCGGTTCCGTTGAGCTCCTCGTTAACCGGCTGCTCGCGCTCTTCCATCCACTCCTCGCTGACGACGGTGGCGACGGTCGCTACGTTGAACTCGACGATCGAGGGGACCGACTCGTGCTCGATCACGACCGTCGTGTCGTCCGGGGCTTCGGCGCCGACGACGCCGGGGTAGCGGTCGGCCTGCTCGCTGGCGATGCCGACGTCCTCGTCGACGGCGCGGTTGATCGTGTAGGCAACATCCGAGGCCGTCATCTCCTGGCCCTCGTGGAAGACGACGTCGTCCCGGACGGTCAGTTCCATCGTGCTGTCGTCGGGGTGGCTCCACTCCTCGACGATCCGCGGCTCGAGTTCGCCGTCGGGCGTGATGTCCCACAGCGGCTCGTAGACCTGATCGAGCACGTTGTACGTCGGCGCGTCGTTGTGGCCGTTCGGATCGACGGTCGTGGCGAACTCTCCTTGCGTCACCACGAACTCGTCGTCCGAGCCGCCGCCGGAGTCGTCGATACACCCCGCCATCGAGGTGAGTCCGGCAGTCGTCGCGATGCCGGTAAGCTGGAGGAATCGTCGCCGATCCAATTCGTTATGTCTAGCACCCTGCATACCCCGAGGATTACAGCGATACTACTTATATATAGTGGTAACAACTAGCATATAGTTGCATTTTGTGAACGTATCTCCACTGAGCGTTGGGATCAGTAGCCGAGCGGAACAGCGATTCGGCGGCTGAATCCAGGGGTAAGTTTAAGAAATCCTCGGTTCGTACTACGGGTATGGCCGCTCACGGCCGGTCCGCACTGCGGGACCTGTTCGACGAGTCGCCCACGCCCCACATCGCCCACCCACCCCGTACTCATCACCGTGACTTCTACGTCGCCACGGACGGGTCCTTCCGGGAGTCGGGCGGTGGCCTGGGCGCCGTCATTGAAACGCGCGACGGCACCCGCGTCGCACGCATCGCGACCGCGGATACGCCGCCGGACAACAACGTTGCCGAGTATCGAGCGTTGCATCTCGGACTCGACGTCCTCGCCGCGCGAGCGCCTCGAGACGCCCGCGTCGGCGTCCTCGTCGACCACGACGCGCTCGCGAGCAACGTCAACACTGCCGTCCTCGCGACGAACCATCCCGACGGGAAGCCGCCGCAACCGCTCTCGGTGCCGGCGGCGACGCGGTATCACTGGCGCGGGATCGAAGCCCGACTCAGCGGCTTCGACGAGGTTCGCGCGGCGCGCATCGACAGCGATCAGAACCCCGCGCATCCGCTCGCGAACACGCCGGACCGGTACCGACACGTCAACCAGGAGCCCGACCGCTGCGTGCTCCCCGAACCCCTCAAGTCCCGAACGTCGGGGACGGGACGGGGCGCCGGAGCGGACGCCAACGAGGACGCCGAGTTCCCGCCGCCGTCCCGCGCCGATCGGCACAGCGCCGGCGGGAGCGGGCGTGCCTCCGACTGACTACACCCCACACCCCGCACTCGCACACCGCGTCTCGCACTCGACAATCGCCACCGTTATTCCGCCACCGCAGCGAGTCGTTGCCGATGAGTCTTCGCGTCGCCGCCGCCGCACCCTTCATCCAGAACGGCACCACTCGCCTCGAGGAAGGCGAGTTCGTCGTCGCGCTCTCGCTGGATCGCGACTGGTTCTCGCCCGACCAGGCTAAGCGCCTGATCGACATCGCGACGCGCGAGGGACTGCTCGAGCGCGACGGTGACGACCTCGTGGCCGGATTCGACCCGTCGGAGGTAACGGTCCCCGAGGAGTTCGTCCCCGACGAAGACATTCTGCAGGAGCGATCGGCGTTCGAACGGGTGCTGGACGCGCTCGTCGCCGACGGCATGGAGAAACACGAGGCCGTCGGGGCGATCAACGCCCTCCAGAGCGACCTCGGCGTCACGATCGAGGCGGCCGCGGTCGTCTACGCCCGCCGCGAGGGACTCGAGGTCGACGATATCGCGCCGATCGCCCGCGACGCGATCGTCGAGGCCGGAGCGGAAGCCGAACCTGAACCCGAAGAGGGTTAGTCTCCGCCGGCCCGACGACCCGCATGGTCGAGGATCGGATCACCGACGGCAAGCGGATCGCACAGCTGTTGTCTTCGGAACTCGACGGCCGCGAGGACGGCGGCCTCGAGCGCGTCGCCGTCACCAACGCCGACCGCGACGTCGAACCGACGACGGACGGGGCGCGGGCGTACGACGTTTCGCTGGACGACTCGAGCGGTGACGACGATAGCGATGCCGACGACGGTGACGACGCCGGCGCTGGCGACCGATTCGCGCAGGTGTTCGTCCAGGAAGACCGCGCCCGCCTCGAGTTCACGGCGGGCCAAGACGTCGCGGCCGAAGCGGGTTCGGAACTCGAGTTGCGGGTCCGTCCCAAGGCGACGCAGCCGCCGCGAACGCTCGTCTTCGTCGAGAGCGGCGCGGAAGTCAAGCGGGCGACGGACGTGGTACAGGCGGTGCTCGACGAACTGGGCGACGAATAGCGTCGCGGTCGCGGGTCAGTTTTCCCCTCTTACTCGAGGTCCGCCAACACTGCCGGCAGCGCCGTCGCGATCTCTCGCTGCTCGACGTGGGCGACCGCCCGCGGATCGGGATCGGGACCGTCCTCGAGCAGCACCTGCACCGGGGTCATACCGGCGTTCGTGGCCCCGGTGACGTCGGCGTCGACGTCGTCGCCGACGTAGACCGCGTCGGCCGGATCGACGTCCAGTTCCGCGGCGATCGCCTCGAACGCGCGCGGGTCGGGTTTGCCGGCCTCGAGTTCGCCCGTGACCAGCGCCGCGTCGAAGGCGTCCTCCCAGCCGAGCGTCTCTAGTTTGTCCCGCTGGGCGCGGACGGGGCCGTTGGTGAGCAGCCCGACGCGGTACTCGGTCCGGAGCTCGGCGAGCATCGCTTCGACGCCGGGAAGCGGCTCGAGCGCGTCCGCGATCGTCTCGCGGTAGGCCGTCGCGACGGCGGCCGGGTCGGCGTCGCTCTCGCGGTCGGCCAGCAGGGCCGCGAAGATCGGTTCGCGCGACTCTCGCGTGAGGTGCTGGCCGTGGACCTCGAGGTAGTCCTCGCGCGAGAGCGACGGGGCGCCGACGGCGTCGACGGCGTCCTGTAGAATGGTCTCCCGGTCCCGGGTCGGCACCGCGAGGGTGTAATCGAGGTCGAAGACGACCGCCTGTGGCATCGTAGCAGGTATGGAGGGCTCGAGCGGGTTGAAGGTATCCCTTCGGCTCGAGGGTCGAGGATCCGACACGACCCCGACTACCGCTCGGCGGGTCGGCGGTCAGTCCCCGCCGGCCTGCGTTCCCGTCCCGGCGCGGGCCTCGAGTCGCGGCACGACGACGGATTCGATCCGGTCGGCGTACTGCATGAGCGAGGTACCCAGCACGCTCATGACCAGGACGTAACCGACGGCGAAGGCGTAGATGTCCTGACCGACGCCGCCGGCGAGCGTCGTCTCGGCCCCCGAGAGCGCGAGGCTCGCGATGATCAGCGAGAACTCGCCGCGGGTCGACATCCCGAGGCCGACGCGGACCGACCGGCGCTCGCTCAAGTCGTAGATTCGACCGCCGAAGTAGCCGCTGACCAGTTTCGTCGGCGTCGTCGCGATCACCGCGACCGCGATCAGTCCAGCGACGCCGAGGAACAGCGACGGATCGGTGACGAGTCCGATCCAAAAGAAGAAGATCGCCGCGAAAGCGTCCCGCAGCGGCTCGAGCAGGTTCTCTAAGTCGTGGACGTGGTCGGTCGACGAAAAGGCCATGCCGACGAAGAACGCCGCGACGGCCTCGCTGACGCCGAGCGAGAGCGCAGCGCCCGCTATCAGCAGCGTGATCCCCAGCGCCCGGAGCACGATGAACTCGTGGGAGTCGGTATCGAGACCGCGCTGGAACCACTCCGTACCCAGATAGACCAGCAGGAGGAGGCCGAGGATGAAGCCGATCGCGACGCCGATCCGGCCGAGCGCCTCGCCGACGTCGCCGCCGCCGAGCACCAGCGCGGTCGCGACGGCCAGGTAGACGGCGATAAAGAGGTCCTCGAACACCAGCGTCCCCAGCATCGCGTCGGACTCGTCGTTGGCGATCCAACCCAGATCGAGCAGCGACTTCGTGATGATCGCCGAGGAGGAGATGTAGACGATCCCGGCGGTGAGGAAAGCCGGCAGCAACGAGCCGAAGAGGGCGTAGCCGAGCAGCAGGCCGACGCCGAAGTTGATCGCGAGATCGACCGCGCCCGCCTTCCCGATGCGTTCCTTCGACGCGAGGAGCCGATCGAGGTTGAACTCGAGGCCGAGGAAAAACAGCAGGAGGACGATCCCGATCTCGTGGCCGACGTAGATGAAGTCGGTCTCGACGAGCGCGAGTTCCGACCCGTGGGGGACGCGGTCCGTCCCGAGCAGCGCCGGGAAGTCGACGCCGCCGAGGACGTGTTCACCGAGCAGCATGCCGACGAGGATGTAGAACGGGATCACCGACTGGTTGATCCGGTTCGCGATAAGGCCGGCCAGCGCGACGGCTCCGAACAGGATACCGACGTCGATCAGGGCGGTCGATTCAGCAGTTGCCACTCGCGGTCACCTCCGGCGGAACGAATGCGAGCATCGATCGGCTAAATCTCGTCACCCAGCAGGGTTTCGAACTCGGCACACTCCTCCCGCGCCCCGATGACGACGAGGGTGTCGCCGACCTCGAGGACCGTCTCCGGCGTCGGCGGCGAGATCAGGTCGTCGCCGCGCTGGATCGCGATGACCGAAACCCCCGTCCGCTCGCGGATCGCCGCGTCCTCGAGGCTCTGGCCGGCGATGTCGGCCGTGTCGGTGACGTTGTACCACTCGAGGAAGGTGTCGTCCGAGAGCATCGTCTCTACGGCCTCGGCCTGGACCGGCTGGAAGTACGCACCCTCCAGAATCGTCCCGACCTTCCGGGCGAGCCGATCCGACACCTCGAACAGTTTGTCGCCGTCCGCGTCCGGATTCGCCTTCAGGTACACCTCCCGCTTCCCCGTGTTGTGCGTGACGATCACCAGTCGCTCGTCGTTCTCGAGTTCGACCTCGAATTTCTTCCCGACCCCGGGGAGGTCGCTCTCGTAAATGGTCATACTTCAAGGACGGGGAGCGGGACTATTAAAGACCGTGTTGAATCACAATCGGTGGACGACGCGACGACGAGCGCGACGCGGCGGCCACCCAACCGACGGTTAGTCGGCCAAGCCCTCGATAAGGAACTCCGCGGACGTGAGGTTCGTCGCTATTGCGGTGTCGTGGACGTCACAGATCCGCAAGAGCGCGGAGATATCCGGCTCGTGGGGCTGGGCGCGCAGCGGATCCCGCAGGAAGACGATCCCGTCGAGTTTGTCCTCCGCGACCTCCGAGCCGATCATCAGGTCGCCGCCCAGCGGGCCCGACTCCTTGCGCTCGATCTCGAGGTCGGTCGCCTCCATGAGCCGCTTGCCGGTCGTCCCGGTCGCGATCAGTTCGTACTCGCGGAGTTGCTCCTCGTGATTTTGCGCGAACTCGATCAAATCCGGTTTCTTCTCGTCGTGTGCGATGAGCGCAACGCGCGTCATACCGGACGGTCGGCGGCCGGGAAAATAAGGGTAGGCGACTTTCGACCGCCGGTACGCTCGCCGTCGCCGCAGGATAGGCGTCAATGCGCGTTCCGATCGTCCGCCAACCGGCAACCTCGAGCGGAGACGGAACGATTTACTGTCCTACCGTCGCGAGTATCGGAGACGATGACGACCGCGAACGCACACGACCTGCAGTCCCACCACGTCGGAATCACCGTCGACGACCTCGAGGCCGTCCTGCCCTTCTACCGCGACGTCCTCGGCTTCGACGTCGCCGATCGGTTCGAGGTCGACGGCGAGGCGTTCTCCGACGCCGTCGGGGTCGACGGCGCCGCCGCGAACTTCGTCCACCTCGAGGCCAACGGCGTCCGCGTCGAACTCGTCGAGTACGAGCCCCAGGCTCGAGCGTCGCCGGGCGCCGGACTGAATCAGCCGGGCGCGAAACACCTCGGGTTCACGGTCGACGACCTCGAAGCGTTCTATTCCGACCTGCCGGACGACGTCGAGACGGTAAGCGAACCGCAGACGACCGCGACCGGAAACTCGATTCTGTTCCTGCGGGATCCCGAGGACAACCTCGTCGAAGTGCTCGAGATCGCCGAGTAGGTCGGCGTCGGGGACCTACAATCCGCACTTCCTAGCTCTGCCAGTACGCCCGCGTCAGTAACACGAGCACCGGGAAGATCTCGAGGCGGCCGATCCACATGTAGAGGATCATCAGTCCCTTCGAGGAAAGCGGGAAGTCGTTGTAGCCGCCCATCGGACCGGTGACCGTCCCGAGTCCCGGTCCGATGTTGCCGAGCGTCGCGATCGACGCGCTCACGATGTCGATCACGTCGAACTCGACGTAGAGGCCGACGCGCGAGACGTCGGCCGCGAGCAGGCCGATACCCACGAAGAAGAGGACGAGGTACAGCAGCGTGAAGGCGTAGATACCCCGCACCGCGTCCTCGTCGAGGATCTGGCCGTTCATCCGAACCGGCCGGACTGCCTCGGGGTGGACCGTCGTGAAAAGCTCCCGCCGAAGCGTCTTTATGATCACGAGCCACCGGAGGACCTTCACGCCGCCGCCGGTCGATCCCGTCGAGCCGCCGACGAACATCGCGAACAGCAGCAGTCCCTTCCCGGCGCCGCTCCACGTGTCGAAATCCATGTTCGCGTACCCCGTCGAGTTGACCAACGACGTAATCTGGAAGACCGCGTACCGCGCCGATCGCTCGAGGTTACCGCCGATCTGTCCCGTCTCGGCCGTCTCGAGCGACGAGAAGAAGAGCATAGCGGTGCCGACGATCGAGAGGACGGTAACGGCGCCGAGATAGAGCCGGAACTCGTTGTCCCGAAGCATGGTCCGCGGATCTCCCGAGACGACGTGCCACCAGAGCACGAAGTTGACCCCCGCGATGAACATAAAGGGGACGACGAGCCACTGTACGAGCGGTGAGAACGCCTCGATGCTCCGGGCTTCCGGCGAGAAGCCGCCGGTCGGCAGCGTCGTGAGGCCGTGCGCGATCGCATTGTACGCGTCCATATTCGGCGCGTAGCCGGCGAGGTGTGCCGCGTACAGCAGGGCGATGTAGAGGACGGTGAAGCCGACGTAGGCGATCCACAGGACGCGGGCGGTCTCGGCGATGTGAGGTGTGAGCTTCGAGACGCCCGGTCCGGGGGTCTCGGCTTCCATCAATTGGGCGCCGCCGACGGCCATCTGCGAGAGGATCGCGACCGCGAGGACGATGATCCCCATGCCGCCGACCCACTGGGTCAGCTGGCGCCACATCAACATCGCGCGGGAGTGGGTCTCGAACGAGATATCGCCCATGACGGTCGCTCCGGTCGTCGTGAACCCGCTCATGCTCTCGAAGAGGGCGTTGACCGGGTGCGCGATGGTGCCGTTGCCCGCGAGGACGAACGGCACGGCGCCGAACACCGCCGCGAACAGCCACGTGAGCGCGACGACCATAAACGCCTCGCGGGCGCCCGGATCCGGCTCCGGCTCGAGTTCTCGCAGCGCGAGGCCGAAGCCGGCGGTTGCCGCCATCGTGACGACGAACACCCAGAGGTCCTCGCCGCCGTACAGCAGGGCGGTGACGATCGGCACGACGTACGCGATCGAGAGGAACGCGAGGATCGTGCCGACGAGGCTCAGCCCGGATCGCCAGTCGACGCGGAGGTGCCGTCGCATCTAAATCGCCTCGATGACTGCGTCGAGTACCTTCGCGTCGACGAACACGACCACGTGGTCCCCGGGTTCGACGACCGTCTCCCCGCGAGGCGTCACGAGTTCGCCGCCTCGGGAGATCGCTCCGATGACGACGCCGTTCGGGAGCGCCGCTGTCGCGTCGACGATCGTCTCGCCGGCCAGCACGCTCTCCGGACTGACCTCGAACTCGATGACCTCCGCGCGATCGTGTTCCAGCATCGCGACCTTCTCGGTGTGGCCCGCTCGCGTGAAGCGAACGATCTCCTCGGCGGTCTCCTCGCGGGGATTGACCGCGACGTCGACGCCGACCGTCTCGAAGAGATCCGTGTACTCGCGGTTCTCGATGACCGCGACGGTTCGATCGACGCCGAGTCGTTCGGCCAGCAGAGAGACGAGGAGGTTCTTCTCGTCCCCGTCGAGCGCGGCGACGACGACGTCGGCCTCGTCGACGTGTTCGCGCGCGAGGAACTCGGTGTCGGTGGCGTCGCTTTCCATCACGAGCGTGTTGGGGAGCGATTCGGCGACTTCCCGTGCGCGATCGGGGTCCCGTTCGATCAGTCGCGGCCGATACCCGTGTTCTTCGAACTCGCGGGCGGCCTGAAAGCCGATTTCGCTGGCGCCGACGATGATGACTTCCTCGTCGTCGGTCGTCGACGGAACCACGTCGCCGGCGAAGTCGGCGACGGAGCCGGCGCTTCCGATAACGACGACCCGGTCGCCGGCCCGAATGACGGTGTCCCCGCCGGCGACGATCATCTCGTCGCCGCGGAAAATGGCCGCGAACGTCAGCGAGTCGTAACAATCGGCCTCCTGAACGGTCATCTCCGCGACCGGACTGTCAGCGTCGATCTCGAACTCCGCCATCCGGACGAGTCCGCCGACGAACGTGTCGACATCCTGCGTCGCCGGCAGCCCGGAGATCCGGACGATCGCTTGCGCGGCCAGCAAGTCCGTACAGACCATGAAGTCGACGCCGAACGCGCCCTGCGATCCCTCCCACGTTTCCAGCAGGGTCCGCCGTCTGACCCGCGCGATCGTGAACGCGTCGCTGACCGTCTTCGTCGCCCCGCAGACGACGACGTTCGCCTCGTCGCTGTCGGTACAGGCGATGACCAGATCGGCCTGCTCGACGTCCGCCTCGCGGAGCGTCTCGAGTTCGGTGCCGTCGCCCTCGAGCGCGAGGACGTCAAGCGAGTAGGTGAGCTCCTCGACGACGTCCCCGTCTCGGTCGACGACGACGACCTCGTGAGACGCTTCGAGATTGGCGGCGATCGCGCGGCCGACGTCACCGGCGCCGATGATGACTACGCGCACGGGAAGACCTCCATTTCTACGGACCGTTTTGCCGGTACTAAGAAATGCCTTACGACGAGCGATCGCGAAACCCCGCGTTTTGCCGGTTCGGTACTGCCCGATTCGCTCGAGTGACCGGTTTCGACGGCCGAAATCGGCGGCGACGCGGTCGGCGTTCCGAACTGATTATTGTTCCGGACGGTCCACCTCGGTACACTCGATGCGAATCCGTGTCGACTGGCGCTCGAGCTGTAGCCTCTCGGGGACGGTACTGAAGTGGATCGCGGTTCCCCTCGCGGTGCCGCTCCTGCTGGCCGTCATCGACGGCGACGACGTGCTTCCGTTCGCGGCGGGCGTAGTGGTGACGGTCGTTCTGGGGGCGGCCCTCGAGTTGTTGAGCGACGACCGCGAACTCGGCCAGCGGGAGGGGTTCCTGATGGTCGCGTTCACCTGGCTCAGCGTCGGCCTCGTCGGGGCGATTCCGTTCTATCTGGCGGGGCTCGCCGCCGGCCCCGACTCCGCGTTCTACAGCCTCGTCAACGCCGGGTTCGAGAGCATGAGCGGGCTCACGACGACGGGGGCGACGATCATGAACGGCTGGGACTTCGAGAACCAGTCGCGCGCGATCTTGCTCTGGCGCCAAATTCTCCAGTGGCTCGGCGGCCTCGGCATCCTGATCGTCGCGATCGGCCTGCTGTCGAACCTGATGGTCGGGGGCGCCCAGTTGATGGAGACGGAAACGCAGACCAAGAACGTCACCAAGCTGACCCCGCAGATCGAGAGTACGGCGCGGCTCATCTGGGGACTGTACGTCGGGCTGACGGTGCTGGCGGCGGCGACGTTCTACGCGCTGCACCTCCTCGGACTCGCGGAGAATATGGACCTGTTCAACGCCGTCGCCCACGCGCTCACCAGCGTCTCGACCGCCGGCTTCTCGCCCGAAGCCGAGAGCATCGCCGCGTTCGAACCGATCGTCCAGTGGGCGGTCACGCCGTTCATGCTGCTGGGCGCGACCAACTTCGTGTTGCTGTACTACGTCGTGCAAGGCGAGTTCGAACGGCCGCTCGAGTCCGAGGAGTTTCGCTTTTACCTCGGGCTCGTCGCCGCGCTCAGCGTAATCGTCGCGTTCATCATCGGCATCGATCCCGAGATGGACCTCGGCCTCGAGGCGACGATCAGACACGGCTTTTTCAACGTCGTCTCGATGGTGACGACGACGGGCTACGCCTCGACGAACTTCGACCGCTGGACGGCCGGCGCCAAACACGTCCTCTTCATCTGTATGTTCCTCGGCGGCATGGCCGGCAGCACGACCTGCTCGATCAAGACGCTGCGGTGGCTCGTGATCGTCAAGGGGCTGTACCGCAACTTCTTCACGTCGATCCATCCGGAAGCGGTCCGTCCCGTCCGGCTGGGCGACGGCATCGTCGACGAGGAGACGATCACCGACATCTTCGCCTACGTGATGCTCGCGATCGTGATCTTCTTCCTGCTGACGGTGCTGATCGTCGTCGACGCCGCTCGAGCGGGGACGACCGTCACCGAGTTCGAGGCGTTAGGCGCCGCCGCGTCGATCTTCCTCAACATCGGGCCCGCGTTCGGTATGGCCGGCCCCATGGACAACTACGCCGGCTTCCCCGCGACGACGCGCGCCGTGATGGTGATCATGATGTGGATCGGCCGCATCGAGATCATCCCGGTGCTCGTGTTGTTGCTCCCGGCGTACTGGCGATCCTGATAGCGGGGGCCGATCACCGATCCGCCCGCTGAAATTCCGATTCGAAAGTAATTGCGCTCCTCGTTCCGGAACGGAAAGTGCTGGGGTTATATATTCCGCCATCCCACACCATGGCGTATGACCGACCGAACCGGCGGCGACTACCGGCTCGACGAGATCGATCGCCGGATCGTCTACGCGCTCATGGGCGACGCGCGCAACACCTCCGCGCCTGCGATCGCCGAGGAAGTGAGCGTCTCCCCCGCGACGATCCGCAACCGGATCGCGAAACTCGAGGAGCACGGCGTCATCGAGGGCTACCACGCGACCGTCGACTTCGAACGCGCCGAGGGCTCGCTGATGAACCTGTTTCTGTGCCACGCACCCTTCGACGAGGTCGAAGGGCTCGCCCGCCGCGTCGGCACGGTTCCCGGCGTCGTCAACGTCCGGGAGCTGATGGGCGGCCGGATGAACCTCCACGTGCTCGCCGTCGGAACGGATACGTCCGACCTCCGGCGGATCGGCCGCGAACTCGAGAAGATGAACGTCGAGATCGAGGACGAGTTTCTCCTGCAGAACGAGCACACCTTCCCGTACGCGCCGTACGGCCCCGCCGACGGGCACCGCCGCGAACCGCTGACCGACTACATCAGCCTCACCGGCGGCGCCGAGGTCGTCGAGGTGACCGTCCACGAGGACGCCCCGATCGCCGGCCGGACGCTCGAGGAGGCCGACGCCGACGGCGTCCTCGACGAGCACACGCTCGTGATCGCCATCGAGCGCGACGACGACGTGATCACGCCCCACGGCGATACCGAGATCCGCCCGTACGACGTCGTCACGGTATTCTCGCCGACCGACGCCGACGAACCCGCCCTCCGCGGATTCCGCGGCCCGGACGGCGACGTCGGGTCGACGCGGGTACACTGAGATGCCCCTCGGACGCTTTCTCCCCGAGTTTCTGCAGACGGGCGACGGGGACGAGCCCGAAGCGACCGCTGGGACGGTCATCTACGAGTGTCGCCACTGCGGGACGGATTTCGACGAACCGTGCGAACAGTGTCCCGTCTGCGGCGCGACGGAAATCGCGACTTACGAATTCGGATCCGGAACGGCGACCGAATCCGAGTCGAAGCCGGCCTCGGAACCAAAGTCAGTATCGGAACCGGACGACCCGGACGACTGACGGCAGGCGAGCGTCGATCGAACTTGTTCAACTTCGGTCTCGCAGGTCGGACAGAACTGCTTCTCGTCGGCGATATAGACGGTTCCGCACGTCGAACAGTGGAAGAGATTCCCGGGCGCGTCGACCTGCCCCTCCGCTTCGGCCTGGTCTTCCGCCTCGGCCGGTGTCCGCTCCGAGCCGTCGATGGCCGAGCGGACGCGGTCGACGAGACGCTCGAGAGACGACTGATTCGAAAGCGTAGCTCTGATTCCCATACACGAGCCAACCAGTATCTAATCGAAATAAATACCGTCTAAAGAATTTGGACTTCTCGTACCGTTCAAAGAGCTAATATTTCCGAAGCTAACCGGATAGCAACCTTTTCGACCGTCGCGGCGCCACTCGCTGCCATGAACTTCTTCGACCGGCTGCACGACCGCATCCGAACGGTCGACAGCGTCGTCAGCGTCGGGCTCGACCCCGATCCGGACCGCATTCCCGACCACCTCCAGGAGTACGACCTCCCCCGCTGGGCGTTCAACCGGCGAATCATCGACGCGACCCACGAACACGCCGCCGTCTACAAACCCAACGCCGCCTTCTACGAGGATCCGGACGGGTGGCGCGCCCTGCAGGAGACCATCGCGTACGCACACGGGAAGGACGTGCCCGTGCTGCTCGACGCGAAGCGCGCCGACATCGGGAACACGACCCGCCAGTACGCCAAACTGCTCGAGACCGTCGACGCGATCACGGTCAACCCGTACATGGGCCGGGACTCGCTGCAGCCGTTCCTCGCCGACGAGGAGTCGGGCGTCTTCGTCCTCTGTCGCACGTCCAATCCGGGCGGCGCCGACGTTCAGGACCTGGAACTCGAGACCGGCGAACCGGTCTACGAGCGGGTCGCGGCGCTGGCGGATCTCTGGAACGAGAACGACAACGTCGGGCTCGTCGTCGGCGCGACCCAGCCCGAGGAACTCGAGGACTTACGCGAGCAGGTGCCCGACCTGCCCTTCCTCGTGCCGGGCATCGGAGCGCAGGGCGGCGACGCGGAGGCCGCCGTCGAGTACGGCCTCGCGGACGGGGTCGGCCTCGTCAACTCCTCGCGGGGTATCATCTTCGCGGGCGAAAATGACGGCGAGGAGTTCGCGAAGGCCAGCGAGCAGGCTGCCAAGCGGCTGAAAAAGCGGCTGAACCAGTACCGAGACTGAGCGTCGTCAAAAAGGCCGAATCGGACCGATCACGCCGCGAACTCGACGCGCGGGCGGTTCGGGTGCTCGAGGGTGACGAGCGTGTAGACGGGCGAGCGCTTCGGGTACTCGCGGACCAGCGTCCGCTCCTCGGGCGTGAGATCGCCCGTCACCTCGACGTCGATCTCGAGTTCGCCGTACATCTCGTCGGCCCTGTCGATCTCGTGGATACCGAACAGCATCCGGAGGTCGACGGGTGCGCGGACGGTCGTCGTGACGTCTGCGACGTCGATCCCGTCGCGGATCGCGTTGTAGGCGATCGTCCCGTTGATGCAGGCCGTCAGCCCCGCGAGGGCACCTTCGATGGCCTCGTAGCGGTCCGTCGGCTCGAGGTAGCCCATCGCGTCTTCGAGTTCGGGCGGGAGGCCGAACTCGAGGGTGTGCTCGCGCTCCTCGCCCATCGCCTCGCCGCCGAGAGCCCAGTCGCCGATCGTCGTCGTCGTGCGGTTAGCGGTCGGCTCGGTGACGCCCGTCGCCCGGAACTCGAGGCGGCCCTCGCGCGGGTGCTCTGCTAACCAGTCGATGAACTCGCGGTGGGCGTCGACGTCGACGCCGTGGTCGATCTCGTCCGTGCGTTCCGCGGTCATCTCCTTGCGGTTTTCTGTGGTCATCTCGCTCACCTACGTATAGGTAGGCGCTCTCGAATCTTAACGTAGTAGTACGAACGGATAGTATAGTCCGAAAATCTGACCGAACGTCCACTGATATGTCCGAGTTCACTTCTATTCGGGGACGGCAGCCGGTTCGACGACACGGCCGGCGATCCGTCCGTCGACGACCTCGCCGACGATTTCGACCGCGACCGGCTCGGTCGGCGGCCGCTCTTCGAGCCGGTCCAGTCCGTAGACGACGGCGATGTCCATCGGGCTTGCGTCGCGAGGGTGGGCCGCGACCAGCGTGTCGTCGCTATCCGCTTTCTCGAGTCGCAGTCGAAACGTCTCGCCGACGGCGAGCGTATCGCCGAGCAGGTCGCGGATCGACGTCACGGCAGGTTAGAACCGGTTGACGTCGACGTCGTCGTGATCCGGGTCGGGGTTCGTGATCGGGTCGCCCTCTTCCGAGGGACGCGCCTGCGACGCGCAGTCGGCACACAGGCCCGTCTCCTGCTCGTAGTGTTGCTCGCACGCGAGCGTTCCGCAGTTATCGCAGCGCTCCTGTGCTTGCCGGGACTCGCAGATCTGACAGAGGCCGCTGACGCTCATACAGGACGTAGGCCATCGAGCGCCTTGAATCCGGGGCAGGATCCTCCCAGTCGGGTCGATCGCGTTCCCTCGAGGACGAGCGCCGACCGGCGCCTTTCCGTTCGCGGTGACAGTCCGCCTCCGCAGCACGTATATCTGTGTTGCATGCTATCAACTGACGAGAAAGCTTTTGCCGTGTGAGGCGCTAACGGTGTATATGAGCCGTGACCGGGCCCTCCTCGAGCGGGCCCTGGACCGTGGCGAACAGGACGGTGGCAACGTCGAGTTCAAGGAACGCCTCTCACGGGACGTCCACCTCGAGGGTGGGCGACGCGAGAGCCTGGCCGCGCAGCTCCGACACCGACTGCTGTCGGGCGACGGTGAGGCGACCTACGTCGTCGGCGTCACCGACGACGGCGGCCTCGCCGGCATCGACCCGGACACCTTCTCCGAGACGATGGACGTCCTCTCCTTGCTCGCCGAGGAGGCAGACGCCCACATCGACGACGTCCAGACGTGGGGCGTCAAGGACGGTCTCGTCGGCGTCGCCTTGATCCGCGAAGGCAGCGTCCTCGAGACCGACGACGAGCACGTCGTCGTCGGGACGGCCGGCCACGTCGACCACGGCAAGAGTACGCTCGTCGGCTCGCTCGTCACCGGGAAGCCGGACGACGGCGACGGGGCGACGCGGGCGTACCTCGACGTCCAGCCCCACGAGGTCGAGCGCGGGCTCTCGGCCGACCTCTCCTACGCGGTCTACGGCTTCGACGAGGACGGACCGGTTCGCGTTCGCAATCCGAACCGGAAGGCCGACCGCGCGGCCGTCGTCGAGGAGGCGGACCGACTGGTCTCGTTCGTCGACACGGTCGGGCACGAGCCCTGGCTGCGAACCACAATTCGCGGACTCGTCGGCCAGAAACTCGACTACGGCCTGCTGGTCGTGGCCGCGGACGACGGTCCCACCCGTACCACGCGCGAACACCTCGGGGTCCTGCTGGCGACCGATCTGCCGACGATCGTCGCGATCACCAAGACCGACGCGGTCAGCGAGGAGCGCGTCGAGGAAGTCGAACGCGAGGTCGAGCGCCTGCTCCGAGAAGTCGATAAATCACCGCTGCGGGTCGCCCGCCACGGCGTCGACGCCGCCGTCGAGGAGATCAACGAGCGCGTCGTCCCCATCGTCGAGACCAGCGCCATCACGATGGAGGGCCTCGAGACGCTGGACGAACTGTTCGATCGGCTCCCCAAGACCGCCGAAGACTCCGGCGAGTTCCGGATGTACGTCGACCGCAGCTACTCCGTTACCGGTGTCGGCGCGGTCGCCTCCGGGACCGTGATGGCCGGCGAGGTCGAGGCCGGCGACGAACTGCTCATCGGACCGATGCCCGACGGCCGCTTCGAGGAGGTCGAAGTCCGGTCGATCGAGATGCACTACCACCGCGTCGACCAGGCCCAGGCGGGTCGGATCGTCGGCATCGCGCTCAAGGGCATTCAGGAGAGCGCCATCGAGCGCGGGATGGTCTTGCTCCCGCGAGACGCCGACCCCGATCCCGTCCGGGAATTCGAGGCCGAAGTCATGGTGCTCAACCACCCCACCCGCATCGGGGACGGCTACGAACCCGTCGTCCACCTCGAGACGATCGGCGAAGCCGCCGCGTTCTATCCCGAGGACGGACGCCTCCTGCCGGGCGATACAGGCGAGGCGACCGTCCGCTTCAAGTTCCGCCCCTACCTGGTCGAGGAGGGCCAGAAGTTCGTCTTCCGAGAGGGCCGCAGCAAGGGCGTCGGGACCGTGACCGACGTCCACCCGATGGAGTAACGATGTGGGGCGGTCACCCCGTCGACGCGTCCGCACGGCTCATTTGCTGGTTCCGCGACCATCGGTGGCCGCTCGAGGCGGCCGAGTAGACGAACGACTTCGATTTTGGCAACTGTTCTCCCCCGCGATCACCACGGTGGCGTCGTCAACGCTCGAAGACTCTCGAGCGTGTACGCTGGCGTCGGTTCAGGCTGTTTGGGCGCGGATTCGCCGCCAGTACGTGGAATCCAGACCGACCGGAGACCCGCAGATCGAGCGCCCGCAACATCCGGCGACAGTGAGTGTCCGACGTGGACCGCCCGGTCCGGGCTCGAGTCCAGTTCCTCGAGTGCGACGTCGAACGGTTCCGGGGCCGGTTTGGCGGGCGTCTCGTAACCGCCGCAGACGACGGTCTCGACGTAGCCGTCGAGGCCGGCCGCCTCGAGTTTCGCCCGCTGCAGGTCCGGTGCGCCGTTCGTGACGACGCCGAGCCGGTACTCGTCGGACAGCGTCTCGAGGACGGCTCTAGCGCCCGGGACGGGAGCGACAGACGTGCGGTCTCGAATCGCTTTGCGCTCGTCGGCGATAGCCCACCCACCGTCTCCCGCAGGGACCGGTTCTTCCTGCTGCTCGCCGGGATACTGTCGCCGTACCCCGGCTGTACTCGCGTCGCTCTCGCTCTCGAGACCGGTCGCAGTTGGCTGCGTCTCGGTACAAAGCGTTCCGTCGAGCCCAAAACAGATCGCCTCGACATCGGCGTCACCCGCTCGCGCACTGCTCATTTTCCCGAGATAGCCGATATCGACCTGAAAGCCGACTGCTTACTCACGCATGCTCACCGTCTCGCCGTCCGGCGGTTCCGGGTCAACTCGCCGGGACTCGGAGGCGGGACGTATTCGGAGCAACGACTATTTGTCCCTGTCCGCCAGCAGCACCCGGTCAAAAACGGCCGCGTCGATTCCGTCGGTTACAGGTCGAACGACTCGAGGAGCAGTTCTTCGTCCGTCTCGCCGTGGACGTAGGTCGGGCCGCCGAGCACGTCGATCGTCACCTTCGCGGGCGCGAACAGGTCCGAGGGGACTTCTTCGAACTGCCAGTCGAGGTCGTCGAAGACTTCGCCGAACGGCCGGCCGTGATCCTCGGCGGCCGTCGAGGCGACCGAATCGAAGACGTCGGCATCCTCCCGAACCGTGAGGTGGGCCGTCCCGCCGTAGGCGATCGCGTCGTTCGTGCGGGCGATGGCCGTCCGCTCGTCGTCCGCGACGGGGGCGACCGGCGCGCGACCCGTCGCCGAGACGATGTCGAGCGGCTCGTAGCCGAGTTCGGCGAGCCGGAACGTCGCGAGTTCGGCCGCGCGGGCGGCGTTCGTGATGCTACCGACGAGGCTGGCGGTCGGATAGGCCAGCAGGAAGACGCTGCTGGGTTCGACCTCCGCGAGTTCGGCGACCTGTTCGGCGGCCGATTCGGGCGGCAGTTCGTCAGTTTCGACGGCCAGCGCCGTCAGGTCGAAGGCGTCCGTGTAGCCGACGCGGCGGAACTCCTCTTCCTCGGCGACCAGTGCGCGGGCCGGACCGCTGCCCAGCCCCTCGAAGTCCTCGGTGGTCAGCTCCCAGCCGGCCTTCTGCGAGCACAAAAGCGAGAGCGCCGGCTGATCGGTCGATAGCTCGACCGTGTGGATCGGTACGCCGTCGATCTCGCCGAGTTCGTGGCTCGGCGTCGCCAGCCCCGCGGTCTGGATCTCGGTGAGCAACAGTCCCGCCTCGATGCCGCCGTCGAACTCGACTCCGAAGTCGAGGACGGTCGCCTCGTTCTCGAGGTCGTAGCCGCCGATATTGAGTTCCTCGGCGTAGTCGAGGGCCTCGTCGACCAACTCGATCGCCATGCGATTGAGACTTTCCATACCTTATGGATCAGGCCCCGGCGTAAAACAGTTTGTCAGTTCTCGTCTGACCTGCGTCAGACGGCGACCACAACGCCGAGCGACGGCCTTCGATATCGAAGCCGTCCTCCCTCAGATCGCGGGTTCGTATCCGGCGTCCGCGATCGTGTTCGCGATCGCCGCCTCGTCGACCATCGTCTCGTCGTGTTCGACGCGGACCTCGCCGTCCTCGTGGCTCGCTCTCGCCGCCGACACGCCCTCGAGCGCCTCGAGAGCATCGGTGACCGTCGTTTCACAGTCGGTAGAGGACATGCCGCCGACCTCGAGCGTGGTCTGTTCCATACTCGACGCTCGAGGCTCGCCGGGGGAGAGTCTTCTGCACGTGTCTGCAACGACGATGGCCGCCGGCGCCGTCGCTGGGCCGTATCAGCTACGCTACTATCAGTTCGCCGGTGTCGAAACGGTTATCGGGGAGACCCGTCCGATCAACGGACGAGAATTCTGTTTCCGTATTTGGTCGGACGCAGCAACAGCTACCGTTGCGGTGACGGACGAACGGCCGTCCGGCGTTCTCAGTCCTCGCGGTTCGTCGCGGGTCGGCCGAGTTGCTCTTCTACGGCGTCGACCTTCTCCGCAGCCGACTCGTCTCGCGTTCGCTTGTCGTCGATCTTCAGTACCGTACTGACACGATCCGCGTCGACCGCCTCGTGGGCCGCCTGGGCCGCCGCGAACAGTTCGTCGGTCGACTCGGCTTCGATCACCGTCCCCATCGGATTGGTCTCGTACTCGACGTCGTAGTCCTCGAGGGCGTCGACGGCCTTCGCGACCTCGCCGGACATGCTGCCTTCGATCACCGGTGCGACGCTCAGTAGGGCGATTACCGTCATAGCTACCCCTAACGGGTGGCACGGTCCTAAAGCCGTCCCATGACGGCCTGTCGAGACCTCTCGGTACGCGACGGGGTGAAACAAGGGAAGAAAGTGAGCGCGAGCGACGGACTCGGAGTCGAAGTCGGCGTCAGTTCGAGGGCCCACCAGCGCGACTGCGACCGCGTCCGGCCTCCGAGGGCGGGTAGACGATAACGTCCCCGTTCGCGTAGACGTACACCTCGTGCTCGAGGGCGGTGAAGGCGACGTGACCGCCCGTGCGCTCGGTGCCGTCGGCCTTCTTGCTGAAGAGTCGGTCGAGCGCGTCGGGATCGACGCTATCGTAGAGGGAGAACTCGCCCTGCGAGACGTCCGTCTCCGCGATCGAGGCGAGCGCGTGGACGATCGTCGTCGTGATCGTCGCCGTCCCGTCGGTGTCGTGGTGGAAGACGTAGCGGTCGTTCGTCTGGTCGTACCGCGGGTCGTCGCCGGCGTCGGTTGATGAGAGCTCAGTTTGCATGGAGGATCTACGAGTCAATCGTCTATTGATTCGTAGTTACTCGGAGTATAAAAGGTGATCGCAGCCGATATCGGTAAACGAACGTGACGGAATCCGCTACTAACAGTTCAGATTCGTGTATTGTGTCGCTGCGAGATGCATTGCGCACCACCGCGACGCCGTCCCGGAGAACGACGACGGACTGTAACCGCGACTTACTCGCGAAGGCGGACAGGTGCTCGCGCGGGCGCGATCACAAGAGACGATTAGGCATTAGGACGGCACCGACGACACCGACGGCGAGGTCACGGATCCAGTGACGGGCGCAGAAAGACGGACGCGAACGCGGTGACTCGTCGCCTGCCTACGCCGAGGTCGCGTCGAACGACTCGAGGATGTCGAGGCCGCGTTTGGTTTTGACGAACGCCGCGATCGGCCGTTCGGACTCGCAGCGCTCGCAGGTGTACCGGTTGCCGGGCGACGGGAGGGACGCCGGATCGGCCTCCCAATGGTCGCCGCAGTCGGGACACTCGAGGTCGATCCACCCCTCGCGCATACACACGGTAGTAGGTACTCGATTGCCTTCAGGTTGACTCGCGCCGGTTCGTCGGTCCGGCGGAGGGACCGTCCGACGGCGATTCGAGTGCTTGCCACGTCCGCCCTCGAACTTATTCAGGGGACGCCCCGACGAAGAGGTATGGCAACTAGTTCGGCGGACGACATCGGCGCTGCCCTCGAGGAGTTCGAGGACGACATCCCGGCCACGATCGACGACTCGGTGATCGACCGCATGCGCCTCGTGGCTCGGATTCTCGACGAGGGGATCCGTATCCCCGGAACGAACTTCCGATTCGGGCTCGACCCGATCGTCGGCATCCTTCCCGGGGCCGGCGACACCGCGACCGCGTTCGTCTCGCTGTACATCGTCGCCGAGTCCGCACGACTGGGCGTCTCGCAGTCGACGCTCCTGCGGATGCTCGGGAACATCGCCGTCGACACCGTCGCCGGCTCGGTCCCCATCCTCGGGACCCTCTTCGACGCCTTCTGGAAGTCCAACAAGTGGAACGTCATGCTGGCGCTCGAGGATCTGGCCGAGACCGAGCGCCATCCGCAGACGGGACCGGAGACCGTGACGATCGACTAACCCTGGTTCGTTGGCTCAGGTGACGGTTTTCGGCTTGCGGCTCGTGACTCGAGCGACGACAACCCCGCAGTCAAAGGTACGAGAACCCGAAAACAACGTCACCACTGCCGGAAGTGAGTTCGAGAGAAGTGCGCTGGCTGGGATTTGAACTACGTCCAGACGTGCTCGCTTCGCTGCGCACGACTGGTCTCATTCAAATCCAGAGACGATTTCCGCCGCTCACGGATTTGTTCGCGACAAAAATGCGCTGGCTGGGATTTGAACCCAGGTTGTGACCATGGCAAGGTCACGTGATACCACTACACTACCAGCGCCCTGTGGTGCTTCGCTGCACTCATACCTACTGTCGGGTGGATATATAAGGCCTACGAATCAGTCCGGCATCGGCATGCGATTACATGGTGAATGTCGCCGACGGCGACCAGTTTCTCGGCGGATTTGCCGGCAAAACAGCACGGGTTTTAGTAGCTCGGAAAGTGACTCGTTACCATCCGTGAGTGTGTGTCCGTTCGGCACGAATTCGCGGGTGTGAGGCGTTGTCAGCCGGAATCGAATCCGCTATTCTTTTAAGACCCTATCCGCAATACATCGCTACAGTCTAGTGACGCGGCGCCGAAGCGTCTTGGCATGACCGTCAGCGTACTCGTGCCGTCGTCGCTCACCCGGGAAGCCGAGGACAAACGCGAGGCTACTCGCAAACTCGGATACGTCGCCCGCGCGGCGACGATCTTCCGGGCCGATCGCCTCATCGTCTATCCCGATCGGGACGGCGAAACGGGGCGATTCGACGGCGGGTTCGTCAGTACCGTCCTGCGGTACGCCGCAACGCCACCGTACCTCCGCAACGAGGTGTGGGGGATGCGGGACGAACTGGAGTACGCGGGGGTCTTGCCGCCGCTGCGAGCCGTGTCACAGACCGGCTCCGAATCGAACGATTCGGGGTCGATAAGACAAGGGATCGTGACCGAGGTCGGACCTGAAGGGCGCGTCCGGGTCAATTGCGGACTGCAACACCCGATCTCCCTCAACACGCCTCCGGATATGGAGGTCTCCGAGGGGGAGCGCGTGACCGTCAGGATCTCTTCGCGACGACCGGTCCGGGCGAAGCTCGTCGACGAGCCCCTTCCGGGGCTTTCAGTCGAGCGGACGGACCTATCGGCAGCACTCAGCCGTGAGGACGCTGGCGTCCGCATCGCCGCCTCTCGACACGGTGAACGGCTCACCGTCGGGCGGCTCGAGACGCTGGCCGGACGCGTCGAACGAGACGGGATGACCGTCGTCTTTGGCGCGCCCGAGAGAGGGCTGCCGGCCATCCTCGGAATCGAGGCGTCCGACGTCGCTGCCGCATACGGCGGCGGCGCGGATGACGGCAACGTCGAACCCACAGCCGATCCAGGACCAGGGTTCGACCTCTGGCTCAACACGGTTCCGGATCAGGGAAGCGAGGTCGTGCGAACGGAGGAGGCTCTGTTCGCCACCCTCGCGCCCCTCTCACTACGAGAGTGATAGAATGCCACAATCAAACGCACCACGCAAAGGCTCACTCGGGTTCGGTCCACGGAAGCGCGCCTCCTCGGAGGTGCCGCGTTTCAACTCGTGGCCGGACGACGAAGGACAGCCGACGCTCCAGGGTTTCGCTGGCTACAAAGCCGGCATGACCCACGTCGTCATGGTCGACGACCAGTCGAATTCGCCGACCGAGGGGATGGAACAGACCGTCCCCGTGACGATCGTGGAGACGCCGCCCATGCGCGCCGTCGCCCTGCGAGCGTACGAAGATACGGCGTACGGGAAGCAGCCGATCACCGAGGTCTGGACCGACGAGTTCGTTTCCGAACTCGATCGCGTCCTCGACCTCCCCGGTGACGACTACGATCCCGACGCCGCCGAAGACGAACTCCGCGGTCTCCTCGAGGAGGGCCGCGTCGACGACGTCCGCGTCATCACGCATACGGTTCCGGCCGAGATTCCCTCGGTCCCCAAGAAGAAACCGGACGTGATGGAGACGCGCGTCGGCGGCGGCTCCGTCGAGGAACGCGTCGACTTCGCCCTCGAACTGCTCGAGGACGGTGGCGAGCACGTCATGAACGACGTGTTCCGCGCCGGCGAGTACGTCGACGCAAGCGGTGTCACGAAAGGGAAAGGGACTCAGGGCCCCGTCAAGCGCTGGGGCGTCCAGAAACGCAAGGGCAAGCACGCCCGGCAGGGCTGGCGCCGCCGCATCGGGAACCTCGGTCCCTGGAACCCGTCCCGCGTCCGGTCGACGGTCCCCCAACAGGGCCAGACCGGCTACCACCAGCGGACGGAACTGAACAAGCGCCTCGTCGACATGGGCGACGGCGCAGACGCGACGGTCGACGGCGGCTTCATCAACTACGGTGAAGTCGACGGACCGCACGCGCTGATCAAGGGCTCGCTCCCCGGACCGGAACAGCGCCTCGTGCGCTTCCGCCCGGCGATCCGACCCGGAGACCAGCCGCGCCTCGATCCCGAGGTGCGCTACGTCTCCACCGCATCCAACCAGGGATAACATATGGAAGCAACAGTACGCAACCTGGACGGCGACGACGCGGGCTCGGTCGAGCTCCCGGCGGTCTTCGAGACTAACTACCGCCCGGACCTGATCGCCCGCGCCGTACGCGCCGCCCAGGCAAACCGAAAACAGGACTACGGTGCCGACGAGTTCGCCGGCCTCCGCACGCCGGCCGAATCGTTCGGCAGCGGCCGAGGGATGGCCCACGTCCCGCGACAGGACGGACGCGGTCGCCGCGTTCCCCAGACCGTCAAGGGACGCAAGGCCCACCCGCCGAAGGCCGAGAAGGACTGGACCGAATCGATCAACACGAAAGAGAAGAAGCTGGCCGTCCGCAGCGCGATCGCGGCGACGACCGACGAAGAGCTCGTCGCCGAGCGCGGCCACGAGTTCGACGACGACGCCGAGATTCCGGTCGTCGTCGACGACGAGTTCGAGGACCTCGTGAAGACGAAGGAGGTCGTCTCCTTCCTCGAGGCCGCCGGACTCGCCGACGACATCGAACGCGCCGACGAAGGCCGTAGCATCCGCTCGGGTCGCGGGAAGACCCGCGGACGCAAGTACAAGACGCCCAAGTCGATCCTCTTCGTCACCTCGAGCGAGTCCGGTCCGTCCCGTGCGGCCCGGAACCTCGCCGGTGCCGACGTGACGACCGCTGCGGAGGTCAACGCGGAGGATCTCGCGCCCGGTGCACAGCCGGGTCGACTGACCGTCTGGACCGAAAGCGCTCTCGAGGAGGTGGCTGACCGATGAGTTCGATCATCGAGCACCCGCTCGTGACGGAGAAGGCGATGAACGACATGGACTTCGAGAACAAGCTCCAGTTCGTCGTCAACCCTGACGCCACCAAGCCCGAGATTCGGGACGAAGTCGAGGAGCGCTTCGACGTCTCCGTCGACAACATCAACACCCAGGTAACGATGAAAGGGAAGAAGAAAGCGACAGTTCGCCTGTCCGAGGACGACGACGCCCAAGAAGTCGCCTCGCGAATCGGGGTGTTCTGACGATGGGACGACGCATCCTTGGACAGCGACGTGGTCGCGGTACCTCCACGTTCCGCGCCCCGTCGCACCGATACAAGGCAAAGCTCGATCACAAGAAGGAAGAAGACGACGACGTCGTCCGCGGCACGGTCGTGGACATCGAACACGACCCCGCGCGTTCGGCGCCGGTCGCGGCCGTCGAGTTCGAGGACGGCGACCAGCGCCTCGTCCTCGCTCCCGAGGGCGTCGCCGTCGGCGAGGAGATTCAGGTCGGCGTCTCCGCGGAGATCAAGCCGGGCAACACGCTCCCGCTCGCGGAGATTCCCGAAGGGGTACCGGTCTGTAACGTCGAGGCGAACCCGGGCGATGGCGGCAAGTTCGCTCGTTCCTCCGGCGTCAACGCGGACCTGATCACCCACGACCGCAACGCTGCGGTCATTCAGCTCCCCAGCGGCGAGGTCAAGCGCCTCGATCCGCAGTGCCGCGCCACTATCGGCGTCGTCGCCGGTGGCGGTCGCACGGAGAAGCCGATGGTCAAGGCAGGGAACAAGTACCACAAGATGAAAGCGCGCGGGACCAAGTGGCCCCGCGTCCGCGGTGTCGCGATGAACGCCGTCGACCACCCGTTCGGTGGCGGCGGCCGACAGCACCCCGGAAAACCGAAGTCCGTCTCGCGGGACGCCCCGCCGGGGCGGAAGGTCGGTGACATTTCCTCGCGCCGTACCGGCCGAGGTGGGAACAAATGAGCCAGGAGTACCGAACCGGCCGCGAAGGTGAGGAGTTCACCTACCGCGGTCACACGCTCGACGAGCTGCAGGACATGGAGCTCGAGGAAGTCGCGGAACTGCTGCCCGCACGCCAGCGGCGAAGTATCCAGCGCGGTCTCTCCGTCGAGAAGCAGAAGCTTCTCGAGGAGGCCCGTGAGAAAGACGAGGAAGAGACGGCGAACGCGCCGATCCGGACGCACCTGCGCGACATGCCGGTGCTGCCGGAGTTCGTCGGACTGACCTTCGAGGTCTACAACGGCCAGTCCTTCGAGCGCGTCCGCATCGACCCCGAGATGATCGGACACTATCTCGGAGAGTTCCAGCTGACCCGCACGTCCGTCGAACACGGACAGGCGGGGATCGGCGCGACTCGCTCGTCGAAGTTCGTCCCACTGAAGTGATCTACGCATGGGAATCAACTACTCAGTCGACGCGGACCCGGATTCCACCGCGAAAGCGATGCTCCGGGAGCGTCACATGAGCCACAAGCACAGCAAGGAGGTCGCCCGCGAACTCAAGGGCCGAACCGTCGCCGACGCGCAGGAGTACCTGCAGGACGTCATCGACCAGAAGCAGTCGGTGCCGTTTAAGTCGCACAACGCCGGTGCCGGCCACCGATCCGATCTCGAGGGCTGGGACGCCGGCAAGTACCCCGAGAAGGTCTCCGGCGAGTTCCTCGACCTCCTCGAGAACGTCGCGGCCAACGCCGACCACCAGGGCTTCGACGGCGAGTCGATGGAGATCGTCCACGTCGCCGCCCACAAGGTCGGCGAATCGGTCGGTCGCAAGCCCCGCGCGATGGGGCGTGCGTCCTCGTGGAACACGCCGCAGGTCGACGTCGAGATCGTCGTCGCGGAACCCGACGCAGAGGACGACTCCGACGAGGGTGATAACTAATGGCTGACGAACAACAATTCATCGAGAACGGCCTGCAGCGGTCCCAGATCGACGAGTTCTTCCAGGAAGAGCTCGGCCGCGCGGGCTACGGTGGCATGGAGGTCGCCAAGACGCCGATGGGCACCCAGATCGTCCTCAAGGCCGAAAAGCCCGGGATGGTCATCGGTAAAGGCGGCGAGAACATCCGGAAGGTCACGACCGCCCTCGAGGAGCAGTTCAACCTCGAGGATCCGCAGGTCGACGTGCAGGAGGTCGACGAACCCGACCTCAACGCACGCATCGTGGCCGACCGGCTGGCCAACGCTCTCGAGCGCGGCTGGTACTTCCGTAAGGCCGGTCACACGACGATCGACCGGATCATGGAAGCCGGCGCGCTCGGCGCCGAGATCGTCCTCTCCGGGAAGGTCACGGGCGCCCGCTCGCGCGTTGAGAAGTTCAACCGCGGCTACATCAAGCACAACGGCGAACCCGCCGAGGAGATCGTCGACGAGGGCCAGGCGACGGCCGTCATGAAGCTCGGGACGATCGGCGTCACGGTCAAGATCATCCCGCCGGGAGCCGAACTCCCCGACGACTTCGAGGTCAGCGAGGACGTCGACCCCGAAGAACTCGTCCCGGAGGCCGTCGAGGCCAACGAGGCCGAAGGCGTCGAGGAACTCCTCGAGGGCGAACCCGAAGAGGCAGACGCCGAAGCCGAGACCGAGGCGTCCGAGCCTGAGGCACCCTCCGACGAGGCCGAAGTCGACGAAGAGGTCGTCGAGGAAGTCATCGAAGAGGAAGTCGACGCCGAGGCCGACGAGGACTTCGAAGAAGTCGAGGTCCCCGAAGGCGACGAGGACGTCGAGGAAGAACTCGACGAACTCGAGGAAGACGTCGAAGCGGAAGCCGAAGAACTCGTCGAGGAGATGGAAGCCGAATCCGACGACGAGGACGACGAGGGAGGTGACGCCTAATGGCGATTCTCCACGTCGAAGAGATCCGCGACATGACCCCTGCCGAACGGCAGGAGGAACTCGAGGAACTCGAGACCGAACTGCTGAACGCGAAGTCCGTCCTCGCCGCCGGTGGCGCCCCGGAGAACCCGGGCCGCATCGGCGAACTGCGTCGCACCATCGCGCGGATCAAGACGGTCCAGCGCGAGGAAGGCGACCTCGAGGACGAAGCGGACGAATAACGATAACATGGCACTGACACCCGAGACCCTGCCGCGACACGAACTCAACGGCCTGCCGGTCCGCGTCGTCGAGAGTACCGACGACTCGCGGGTCGGGATAGCCGGCCGTGTCGTGATCGAGACGACGAAGACGCTCTCGATAGAGATTCGCGACGACGGCGAGTCTCGGGTCGTCACGGTGCCGAAATCGGGCTCGACGTTCGAGTTCGCGATCACAGATGACGCCGCCGACTCCGCCAAGGGGTCGGGGACCGCGTCCAAACTGGCCGACACTCAACCCTCTGCCGCCGGAAACGGTGCGGAGGAACGAGCCGGCGAGGGCGCGGCCTACGTTACGGTCGATGGATCGCGCTTGCTCTCACGACCCGCCCGACGCACGGAAACGAATGGTGATTCACCATGGCAATTGGACTAGACGTTGAAACCCCTCCGGAACCAGAAAACCCGGAGGAATACGACTACGAGAAGTGTCCGTTCTACGGCGAGCTCTCCGTTCGAGGCCAAGTCCTCGAGGGGACCGTCGTGTCGACGGACATGGAGAAGACCGTGGTCGTCGAGCGAGAGTACGACGTGGCTGTACCGAAGTACGACCGGTACATGAAGCGTCGCTCGCGCATCCCGGCTCACGTGCCGGGCGTGCTCGAGCCGCTCTCGGTCGGTGACACGGTCAAGATCGCAGAGACCCGACCACTGTCGAAGACCAAATCGCACGTGGTCGTCGAAGTAACCGAAGAGGCAACCGCGGAGGACGTCGCCGACCTCACCGGCCAGGCCGAGCCTGAGCCGGAGCTGTCGGCCGAGGACTTCGCGACCGAGGAGGGTGAAGAATAATGGAAGCGATGAAAGCCGACGTGACCCAGGGGCTCAAGAAGGGCTCGCTGGTCACGTGTGCCGACAACACCGGCGCACGCGAGCTGAAAGTCATCAGCGTCTCGGGCTACCACGGCACCAAGAACCGCCAGCCGAAGGCGGGTCTCGGTGACAAGGTCACGGTCTCCGTGACGAAGGGTACCCCCGAGATGCGCCGCCAGGTCCTCGAGGCCGTCATCGTTCGCCAGCGGAAGTCGATCCGCCGGCCGGACGGGACGCGACTGAAGTTCGAGGACAACGCGGCGGTCATCATCGACGAGAACGAGGAGCCCCGCGGGACGGAGATCAAGGGCCCGATCGCTCGCGAAGTCGCCGAACGGTTCGGCGCGATCGCCTCCACCGCGACGATGATCGTATAGAACAATGACGAAGCAACCACACAAACAGCGAACGCAGACGGAGCGAGCACCGCTGCACAAGCGGCAGAAACAGCTCCACGCGACGCTGTCCGACGACCTCCGCGAGGAGTACGATACCCGTCGCACCCGCGTCAACGCGGGCGACCGGGTCGAGGTCATGCGCGGCGACCACGCCGGCGAAGAAGGCGAGGTCATCCGTGCCATCCTCGAGGACGGCGTCATTCACGTCGAGGACGTGACGGTCGAGACGGCCGACGGCGAGGAAGTGCCCCGGCCGCTCGACCCCTCGAACGTCCGGATCACGGAGCTCGACCTCGAGGACGAGCGCCGCGAGGCGCGCCTCGAGGGCGAATCGGAAGGTGATAACGAATGACGAAACACCAGAAACGACTTTCGGTCCCGAAGACCTGGCCGGTCGAGCGCAAGACCGACACCTTCACCGTCAAGGCCGGCGCCGGCCCCCACGGTGAGGAGGGCGTCCCGCTCGTCGTCCTGCTGCGGGACGTACTCGGCTACGTCGACTCGACGAAGGAAGCGCGATACGCCCTCTCCGAGGACGCGATCCTCGTCAACGGGCAGCCGATCAACGACGAACAGCGTCCGATCGGCATCTTCGACATCATCGCCTTCCCCGGCCGCGAGGAGTACTACCGCGTCTTCCCCGACGAGGGCGGTCGGCTCGCGCTGACCGAGATCGACGCCGAGGCCGCGGAAAGCCGCCTCGGCAAGATCGACAACAAGCAACAGGTTCCCGGCGGCGATACGCAGCTGACGCTGCACGACGGGACTAACGTCCTCGTCGAGGACGGCGCCGAGTACAGCAGCAACGACTCGATCGTCATCGACAACGACGACAAGTCGATCGTCGCGCACTTCCCCTACGAGGAAGGTGCGCTCGTCACCGCGATCCGTGGCAACCACGGCGGGAAGATCGGCGAAGTCGAGACGATCGACGTGACTCCCGGCAGCGGCTCGAACACCGTCACCGTCGACACCGAGGACGGCGGCTTCGAGACCATCGAGGAGTACGTCGTCGTGATCGACGAGAACTTCACGGGTGATGACGAATGAGCGAGGCTGACTCGGAAGCCGACTTCCACGAGATGCGGGAACCCCGCGTCGAGAAGGTCGTCGTCCACATGGGCGTCGGTCAGGGTGGTCGCGAACTCGGCCGCGCGGAGGACATCATCGAGGAGATCACCGGACAGGAAAGCGTCCGGACCCAGGCGAAGAAGACCGAACCCGACTTCGGCATTCGCCAGGGCGACCCGATCGGCACGAAGGTTACCCTTCGTGGCGACGACGCCCACGAGTTCCTCGAGACGGCCCTCCCGCTGGCCGACCTCTCGGCCAGCCAGTTCGACGACACGGGTAACTTCAGCTTCGGGATCGAGGAACACACCGACTTCCCGAGCCAGGAGTACGATCCGAACGTCGGGATCTTCGGACTGGACGTCACCGTCAACCTGGTGCGTCCGGGCTACCGCGTCTCCAAGCGCGACAAGGCGACGCGCCCGATCCCATCGAAACACCGACTGAACCCCGAGGACGCCGTCGCGTTCCTCGAGTCGACCTTCGACGTCACCGTGGAGGGATCCGCAGATGAGTGAAAGCGAAACCGAAGCCGAAACTGAAACCGAAACCGACGCCCTCAGCACGGGCGAGCACGCCGCAAAGCGCACGGGGCAGGAAGAAGCCTGCCAGCGCTGCGGTCGCAAACAGGGTCTCGTCGGGAAGTACGACATCAACCTCTGTCGGCAGTGCTTCCGCGAGATCGCTCGTGACATGGGCTTCAAGAAGTATCGATAACATGACTGGGAACGATCCACTCAGCAACGCGCTTTCGGGCATCGACAACGCCGAAAGCGTGGGCCATCTGACCCACGAGGTAACGCCCGCCTCGAACGAGATCGGCAGCGTACTCGAGGTCTTCTACGACCGCGGGTACATCGACGGCTTCGAGTACGTCGATGACGGCAAAGCCGGTCGGTTCGAGGTCGAACTGAAAGGAGCGATCAACGAGTGCGGCCCCGTCAAGCCCCGCTACAGCGCCGGCGCCGACGAGTTCGAGAAGTGGGAGAAGCGATTCCTCCCCGCTCGAGACTTCGGCGCGCTCGTCGTGACGACGAGCAGCGGCATCATGAGCCACTACGAGGCTCGTGAGCAGGGTATTGGGGGCCAGGTGATCGCATACGTCTACTAACAATGCGAGTCGAACTGGAAATCCCTGACAACGTAACCGTCGAGATCGACCACCTCGACGTGACCGTCGACGGTCCGGAAGGCAGCGTCACCCGCCGCCTCTGGTACCCCGACGTGAGCGTCGACGTGGAAGACGACAGTGTGGTGATCGAAAGCGAGTCCGAGGACGCGAAGACCAACGCGACCGTCGGTACCTTCGAGAGCCACATCACGAACGCCTTCCACGGCGTGACCGAGGGCTGGGAGTACGAGATGGAAGTCTTCTACTCTCACTTCCCGATGCAGGTCCGCGTGGACGGCGACGACGTCGTCATCGAGAACTTCCTCGGCGAAAAGGCACCGCGACGTACGACTATCCACGGTGATACCGAGGTTACCGTCGACGACGAGCAGCTCGTCCTCTCGGGTCCCGACAAGGAGGACGTCGGGCAGACGGCAGCCGACATCGAGCAGCTGACTCGCGTCAGCGGCAAGGACACCCGCGTCTTCCAGGACGGGGTCTACATCACCAACAAACCCGCCAAAGGAGGTGCCTGATAGATGGCAGCCGAAGACGACGAACCACAGGAACTCGAAGACATCAGCGGTGTTGGCGCGAGCAAGGCTGACGCCCTTCGCGAGGCCGGCTTCGAGTCCATCGAGGACGTCAAGGAAGCCGACCAGGACGATCTGGCAGAAGCCGAGGGCATCGGTAACGCGCTCGCTGCCCGTATCAAGGCCGACGTCGGCGACCTCGAGGTCACCGAAGAAACGGAGGCCGAGATCGAAGACGAAGGCGCCGAAGAAGAGGAAGAGCCCGACGAAGACGTCGAGACGGAGCTTCGTGCCCGCGGCCTGACCGAGAAGACCCCCGAGCTCTCCGAGGACGAGGAACGACTCCTCGAGCGTCGGAAGAGCGAGGGCAAGCCGCAGTTCAAGCGCCAGGACTACCACATGAAAAAGCGGACGCCCGAATCGTGGCGCCGCCCCCGCGGCCAGCTGTCCAAGCAGCGCAAGGGCATCAAGGGCAAGGGCCCGAAGGTCCAGGCCGGCTTCCGCACGCCCGAAGCCGTTCGCGGAAAGCATCCGAGCGGCTTCGAAGAGGTCTACGTCGAGAACGTCGACGACCTCGAGGGCGTCGACGGCTCTCGCGAAGCAGTTCGCATCGCCTCCTCGGTCGGCGCGCGCAAGCGCGAACGGATCGAGGAAGTGGCCGAGGACGAGGGCATCCGCGTCCTGAACCCGACCTACGAAGAAGTCGAGGTGGAAGCCAATGACTGATCTCTCCGCACAGAAGCGACTGGCCGCCGACGTCCTCGACGTCGGTGAGAACCGCATCTGGCTCGACCCCGACGCCCAGGCCGACATCGCCGAAGCGATCACCCGCGACGAGATCCGCGAACTCGTCGAGGAAGGTCGCATTCAGGCCGAAGACACCAAGGGCAACTCCCGCGGCCGTGCCCGCGAGCGCAACGCAAAGCGCTCCTACGGCCACCAGAAGGGCCCGGGCAAGCGCCGCGGCAAGAAGGGCGCACGCCAGAACGAGAAAGAAGAGTGGGAAAGCAAGATCCGCGCACAGCGCCGGAAGCTGCGCGAACTCCGCGACAAGGGCGAACTGACGCCCACGCAGTACCGCGAGCTCTACAAGAAGGCTGGCGGTGGCGAGTTCCGCAGCGTCCGGTACCTGTTGAACTACATCGACGACAACTACGGTGACCAATAATGGCGACAGGACCACGATACAAAGTGCCGATGCGGCGTCGCCGTGAGGTCCGGACGGACTACCACCAGAGGTTGCGCCTGCTGAAGTCGGGTAAGCCCCGACTCGTCGCTCGAAAGAGCAACAAGCACACTACGGCGCAGCTGATCACTCCCGGACCTCAGGGAGACGAGACGCTCGCGAGTGCACACTCGAGCGACCTAGAGGAGTACGGTTGGGAAGCCCCCACGAGTAACATTTCCGCGGCGTACCTGACCGGCCTGCTGGCCGGCCAGCGCGCCGTCGAGGCCGGCCTCGAGGAAGCGGTCCTCGACATCGGTCTCAACACCGCGACGCCCGGTAACAAGGTGTTCGCGGTCCAGGAGGGCGCGATCGACGCGGGTCTCGAGATCCCGCACAACGACGAGGTCCTCGCGGACTGGTCGCGCACGCGCGGCGAGCACATCGCCGAGTACGCCGAACAGCTCGACGAGCCGCTGTACAACGGCGAGTTCGACGCGACCGACCTCCCCGAACACTTCGACGACGTACGAGAGGCGATCCTAGAATGAGCGCAAACGACTACAACGACAACGGCTGGGAACCCGTCACCCGTCTCGGCCGGATGGTTCAGGAGGGCGAAATCGACACGATGGAGGACGCCCTCAACTCGGGGCTCCCCCTGAAGGAGCCCGAGATCGTCGACCAGCTCCTCCCCGGACTGGACGACGAAGTGCTGGACATCAACATGGTCCAGCGGATGACCGACTCCGGACGACGCGTCAAGTTCCGCTGCGTCGTCGCCGTCGGCAACCGCGACGGCTACGTCGGCTACGCGGAAGGCCGAGACGATCAGGTCGGGTCCGCCATCCAGAAGGCGATCGGTATCGCGAAGCTGAACATGATCAAGGTCCCCCGCGGCTCCGGTTCCTGGGAGGACCGCTCGGACCGGCCCCACTCCCTGACCCGACGCACGAAGGGGAAGGCCGGCTCCGTCGAGGTCGAGGTCATCCCCGCCCCCGAAGGGCTGGGGCTTGCCGCCAGCGACACCGTCCACGCGGTGCTCGACTTGGCCGGCATCGAGAACGCCTGGACCAAGAGCCACGGCAACACTCGGACCACGGTCAACCTCGCGAAGGCGACGTTCAACGCACTGGAGAACGCATCGCAGTCGCGCCACCCGCGGCGTCGCTCGGGTGCGAACCGAGACCGAGACGAAGCCGAGGTGACTGAGTAATGAAGGCAGTCGTTCAGGTTCGCGGCGAAGTGAACCGCCAGCAGGACGTTCAGGACACGCTGGAGATGCTGAACATCCACAGCGTCAACCACTGCGCGCTCGTCCCTGAGACCGACACCTACACGGGAATGGTCAACAAGGTCAACGACTACGTCGCGCACGGCGAACCGAGCGCCGAGGTGCTCGCAGCCGTGCTCGCAAAGCGCGCAGAGCCCCTCGAGGGCGATCAGTCCGACGTCGACGCCGACTGGCTCGACGAGAACACCGGGTATAGCGACTTCGAGTCGCTGGCCGAAGCGCTGCTTGCCGAGGAGACGACGCTGCGCGAGCAGGGACTGTCCCCGACGCTTCGTCTGCACCCGCCCCGCGGCGGTCACGACGGCATCAAGAAGCCGACCGCCGAGGGCGGCCAACTCGGAAAGCATACAACGGACGAAATCAACGACCTGTTAGAATCGATGCGATAACCATGACGAGTAAAAAACGACGCCAACGCGGGTCACGAACGCACAGCGGCGGCTCCCACAAGAACCGACGTGGTGCGGGCCACCGTGGCGGTCGCGGCCGCGCCGGGCGCAGCAAGCACGAGTTCCACAACTACGAGCCGAAGGGCAAGCACGGCTTCAAGCGGCCCCAGGACATCCGCGAAGAGGTCGCGGAGATCGACGTCCAGAAGCTCGACGAGGACGCCATCCTCTACGCGGCCGAGGGTGTCGCCGAGGAAACCGACGACGGCTACGCGATCGACGCACGCGACGTCGTCGAGGACGGCCACGAGGTCGACACCGTGAAGGTCCTCGGCTCCGGCCAAGTCCGCAATGCCCTCGAGGTCACGGCCGACGCCTTCTCGGATGCGGCCGAGGAGAAGCTCGCGGACGCCGGCGGCGAGGCGGTCCTCTCGGAACGAGCGCAGGAACGAGCGGACGCTGAATCCGAGTCGGATACGGACGCCGCTGACGAAACCGAACAGAGCGAGGACTAACGATGGGATGGAAGGAAGCCGCTGAACCGGTCTTAACGCGGATGCCCGCCGTCCAGCGTCCGGAGGGGCACGTCCCCTTCAAGCGGAAGCTGGCGTGGACGGCCGGCATTCTCGTGTTGTATTTCTTCCTGACGAACATCTCGCTGCTCGGGATGCAATCCGGCGGCGCGAACGACCTCTTCGGCCAGTTCCGTGCGATCCTCGCGGGGTCGCAGGGCTCGATCCTGCAGGTCGGTATCGGACCGATCGTCACGGCGAGCATCGTCTTGCAGTTGCTCGGCGGTGCGAACCTGCTCGGTCTCGACACCAACGATCCGCGGGATCAGGTTCTCTACCAGGGGCTCCAGAAGTTGCTCGTCGTCGTGATGGTGGCACTCACTGGGCTCCCGATGGTGTTCGCCAGCGGCTTCCTGCCAGCCCAGCCGTCGCTGTCGATCGGCGGCCTCCAGTTCGGTCAGACGCAGGTCCAGCTGCTGATGTTCCTGCAGATCTTCGCTGGCGGTATCCTCCTCCTCTACATGGACGAGGTCGTCAGCAAGTGGGGCGTCGGGAGCGGGATCGGCCTGTTCATCATCGCCGGCGTGAGCCAGCGACTCGTGGCCGGGTTCATCCAGCCCGCACAGGGCGGGTTCTTCTACAACTGGTACATGATCCTCACGGGGCGGATGGAGGTCGGCTCCGTCGTCTCCACCGACGGGCTCTCCACGCTGCTGATGACCGACGGCGGGATGATCATCCCGCTGCTGACGACGCTGCTGATCTTCGGCATCGTCGTCTACGCGGAGTCCGTGCGGGTCGAGATCCCGCTCAGTCACGCCCGCGTGAAGGGTGCTCGCGGCCGCTTCCCGGTGAAGCTCATCTACGCGAGCGTCCTGCCGATGATCCTCGTCCGCGCGCTGCAGGCGAACATCCAGATGCTCGGCCAGATCCTGAACAGCCAGTGGGCCGGGATGCCCACCTGGCTGGGCCAGTACACCGACGGGCAAGCGGTCGGCGGGTTCTTCTACTACCTGTCCCCGATCTACTCGCCCCAAGACTGGATGTGGTGGACCGGTGCCGTCACCCAGGAAGCGTGGCAGGTGCTGATTCGCGTCTCCGTCGACCTCACCTTCATGATCGTCGGCGGCGCGATCTTCGCCGTCTTCTGGGTCGAAACGACGGACATGGGTCCCGAGGCTACCGCCCAGCAGATCCAAAACTCCGGGATGCAGATTCCCGGCTTCCGACAGAACGTCGGCGTCATCGAGAAGGTCATGGAGCGGTACATCCCGCAGGTGACCGTCATCGGTGGCGCGCTGGTCGGCCTGCTGGCCGTCTGGGCGAACATGCTCGGCACTATCGGGTCCGTTACCGGAACCGGCCTGCTGCTGGCCGTCTCCATCACCTACAAGCTCTACGAGGAGATCGCCGAAGAGCAGATGATGGAGATGCACCCGATGATGCGCCAGATGTTCGGCAAGGAGTAGCAATAGCGTAGCGCCACGCTGGCGCTGCTGTTCTATTCTCCGTTGCAGTCTTCGTTCTCCGTTCTTTCAGCCTCGTAGAGACGGCTCTGTCCCGACCTGGTGGCCCGAGATCAAAGTCAAACCACAGTGTCCTCGGAATAGGACTTCTCCTGTAGATACGGATGTGCTGGCCGAGGAAGCGTCAGTCTCCAGCAGGTATGTCACCTGAGTCGCAGCCGATCTCGCTGTCGTGTGTGCGTGCCGGCTCGTGAGGTCATAGGCGCCATCACTGGTCGGCTGCTAATGTGCGGACACAATCTCTTCAGCGCACAGCCCGAGCGAGACGACTCGGTATCGTCGTTCACTGGTAGACGAGGGGCATCAGGAGTTGGTCGTCACTGAAGACCTCGAGCCGGGTGCTGACGGATTCGACTCGATAATAGCGCTACCGTCGAGATGGCCGGAAGGAGATAGCGCTACCCCTCCACTGGTTTCAATCACAGGTAACTGCACTCACAGGATCTCGACGAGCTCTGAGTTGCCGTCGGACTGAGAAGCAAGCTCGACGCTGTCCTCGAGAGACTGATCGAATCGAAAGGGTGGCCGACGCGATGGACTGTTCGAAAGCGAGTTCGGGTTGGGGTAGGGTTGTTCGGAAAGTGTAGAGTCGAACCGGGATCAACCGCGAGGCCCGATTACTGGATGGAGTACCCGGCCGCGATGGTCAGCAGGAAGACCATGAACACGGCGGTGCCCATCATGTACGTGATTGCGCGCGGTTCCTCGACGAGGTGCTGGTAGTAGCCGGCGATCAGGAGCGACTTGGCGACGATCAGCGCCATCGTTCCGGCCATCGCCATCCCGTACGTGAAGAAGTCGAAGTGGAAGAACACGAACTTCCCTGTCGCCAGTGCCACCAGCGCGACGTAGATGAGGGTGTACGTTCGGATGTCAGCCATTAGTGTGCATTGAGGCTGACGACCACTTATACCTTCCTCATGTCGTCGTGCAGGCGTCTCGGACGAGTCCTGGGTGAGTTCGCTGCCCGTCTATCAACAGATGGTTACCCGCCCCATCCAGAATCGATTCGATACTACGAACTTCTTTATTGACTGACTGTCTGTGTGCGGTCATAGTATGACTTCGCGTCGCGGGAGGGCGGGACGGTCGGAGATCGTTCCGATCGTCGTCTGTCTGTTGCTCCTCTCTGCAGGGCCGATCGCAGCGGGTGCGTCAGCGATGGCGGCGGGCCACTCCGACGGACCGCCGACTGACGACGGGATCCGGATCGACGACGATCTCCCGGCCAACGGGACCACCGTCGAAGTGATCGTCAGACTCGAGGACGCCCCGGCAACCGACACGGCTGTCGCTGCGGACGAAACTGACGTCGATATCGACCGCCTCGAGGAACACGCCGAAGCGACGCAGGACCCGCTCCTCGAGTACGCGGCCGACACCCCGGGGATCACCGTCGCCGAGGAGTTCTGGGTGACCAATGCCGTCTTACTGGAAGTCAACCTCGAGCGGGTCGACCTCGAGACGTTCGAGCGGTTCGAGGCCGTCGAAGCGGTCCACGAGAACTTCGAGGTTCCCGTCCCGGACCGGCCTGCGGAGCCGACCGCGGTGAACGGAACGCCGACCGCGAGTGCTGCAGACGGGACCGCCCAGACTACCCAGGGATCGTCGGTGACGCCTGCGATCGCCGCGATCGACGTCCCGTCGGTCTGGAACGAGTACGAGACGCGCGGCGAGGGCGTGCGCGTCGCCGTCCTCGATACCGGTATCGAGCCGTCTCATCCCGATCTCGAGTTGTACACCGACGACCCGTCGGACCCGACCTATCCCGGCGGCTGGGCTGAGTTCAACGACACCGGTCACCGAGTACCCGACTCGACGCCCCACGATACCGGCGTGCACGGCACGCACGTCAGCGGGACGGTCGCCGGCGGCGCCGCGACGGGGACGGCGATCGGCGTCGCACCAGAGGCCGACCTCATGCACGGGCTCGTGATGGACGAGACGAACGGGACGTTCGCCCAGATCCTCGCCGGCATGGAGTGGGCGCTCGCAGAAGATGCGGACGTCATCAACATGAGCCTCGGCACGACGGGGACGTACCCGCAGTTTATCGAGCCGATACGCAACGCGAACCTGAGCGGGACGATCGTCGTCGGCGCGATCGGAAACGAGGGACCGGAGACGTCAGGGTCGCCGGGGAACGTCTACGAGACGCTTTCCGTCGGAGCCGTGGCTGCCGACGGGACGGTCGCCCCCTTCTCCGGTGGCGAGCGACTCAACCGGACCGACTGGGCGGCGACTCCGTCCGACTGGCCGGACGCGTACACTGTTCCCGATGTCGTGGCTCCCGGCGTCGATATCGCGAGTTCCATGCCCGACGGCGGCTACGCTCGCATGCCCGGGACGTCAATGGCTGCCCCTCACGTCGCCGGCACGGCCGCCCTCCTGCGCTCGGTCGAACCCGACGCGACGCCGGCGGATCTCTCGAGCGTGCTAACTGAGACGACTCAGGTTCCCGCTGACGACCGGGAATCGGCCGTAGAAACGCGGTACGGTACGGGGATCATTGATGCCGACGCTGCCGCCGCTGAACTCCTCGAGCGTACGAGTGAGGTCGAGTCGTCGATGGAGTCCGGCGGTGATACGACCGGCGGTCAATCCGACGAGAGCGCCGTAGCTGGCGGCCACACGGCTGGCGACGCAGCCGGCGTCGACTGGCCGGGCCAGCTTGCTACGATCGGACTGGCGATCGTTCTCGGCCTCTGTGTCGTCACGGTGCTGTCCGGTTTCGGTGTCGGACGACTCGAGCGGTAGTCGTCTATTTCATCTCTCCTCTCTCGCCGCCTTAGCTCGAGAACACAGTCAGCGGTGGCGGAGCGATCGTCATCTGTACGATAGGCTTGCTGGTTAGACTCGTCCAGCGAGACCGACGGCCTTCCGAGGAATACAGACCAGTGCGTCCACTCCATCACTACGTCGCTTTGTCCGGCTCGGAGTGAGACAACCTCGCTGCTACAGCATCAGCCATTGGTTCCTCGCTCGAGCAGTCACTGGACGGGATCAGCCTACGCAGTACAGTCGCTACGCACGCGCGTTCTGGGGACTCAACAGCAAGGCGGTACCATCGAGTCACTGATCGATCGGTCGGCGCGACAAAAATCGAACCCGCAGATCGAAACCCGAATGGAATCGACCGCGCTCGAGGCGCGGTCGGGCTTAGAAGAGGTAGAACAGCGGGAACAGGAACACCCACACGATGTCGACGAAGTGCCAGTAGAGCCCGAAGTGCTCGACCGGCCGGTGGTCCTCGAGGTAGGCGTCGACGCTGAGGATCCGGTAGATCATGAACAGCGCGATGATGACGCCGAGGATCACGTGGAGTGCGTGCAGTCCCGTGGTCACGAAGTAGATCGAGTACTCGATGCTGTACCACCAGTAGTGGCCGTCAGCGAACTTCGCGCCGTACTCGTAGGCCTTGACGCCCATGAACACCAGCGCGAGCAGCACCGTCGCGACCATCGACCCGAGCATCTTCGTCTTGTCGCGGCGCTCGGCGTATGCCAGCGCCAGGATGACGGTGAAACTCGAGGTCAACAGCACGTAGGTGTTGACCAGCCCGGCTGTGGTGATCGAGTCGAGGTGCCAGTTGCCCCAGCCCATGTGCAGGCGCATGAAGACGAACGCACCGATCGCGCCGCCGAAGACGACGACGTCGGACGCGAGGAACACCCAGATGCCCATTTTCATGTTGTCGACGCCGCCGAACGGCCAGCGTTCGGCGATGGCCATCGTGGGGGCGTTGAAGTCCTCGACGCCGAGCTTGAACAGCGAGTAGCCCATGATCGCGACGCCGAGCAGCATCACTGCCGGATAGATGATGTTCGGCTCGGCGCTCGTTCCGGTAAGTCCTTCGGGTGCGTGTCCGACGCCTTCCGCGAACTGGACCACGTAGGGCGTGAGTCCGGAGAGGCCGAGGAAGAACGTGAACGTCCCCAGCCCGATGCCGAACGGCCAGATGCTGGCGTGGTCGACGTGTTCCTCCTCGTGGCCGGCCGTTGCATGGCCGGCAGCGCTCTGTTCGTGTGCGACACCGCCGTCAGTCGCCGCGGCCGAGTCATCGAGGAACTCGAGGCTTCCGCTGGCGTAGCTCGGACGGCCGGGCCAGTTCTCCGACGGCGGGGGCGAGGGAATCGCCCACTCGGCCGTCCGGGAGTACTTCCACGGGTTGTCGGGTGCGTCCGGCCCCGAGAGCCAGCTCTTCCCGAGCGTGTAGAACATGATCAGGAAGGAGGCGCCGAGGATGAACGCGCCGACCGTTGCGATCTGGTGGTAGATCTGGTAGCCTTCGGGGTACTCGAAGACGCGGCGAGGCGTCTCCCAGGCGAGGAACAGCGGGAAGTACAGCAGGTTGAAGCCGATGAAGTACACCGCGAAGTTGAGCTTCCCGAGTGCCTCCGAGTACATCTTCCCGGAGATTTTGGGCCACCAGTAGTAGAGCCCGCCGACCAGCGCCGTCACACCCGACACCATCACGTAGTGGAAGTGTGCGACGACCCAGTAGGTCCCGCGGAACTCGTAGTCGAGCACGACGGCGCCGAGGAAGACCCCGGTAATTCCGCCGAGGATGAACAGCACGAGTGCGCCCATCCCGAACAGGAACGGCGTCGTGAACCGGACCCGTCCCTTGACCATCGTGTAGATCAGCGAGAAGACCATCAGGTCGAAGGGGAGCGAAATCCCGATGGTCGTCGCCATCATCAGGGTCTTGATCTCGAGGTTGATGGTCGTCAGGAACATGTGGTGCATCCAGACGAGGAACGACTGGACGGCCACGAGGACCATCGCGATGATGACCCACTTGCGGCCGACCAGGCGTCGTCCGGTGAACGTCTGGAAGACCTCGAACATGACCCCCAGCGCGGGGAAGAAGACGATGTACACCTCGGGGTGACCGAAGAACCAGAACAGGTGCCCCCACAGGAGGCTCGAGCCCTGGTCGGTCGCGAAGTACTGCGTCAGGAAGGTGCGGTCGACGGCCAGCAGCAGGAGTGCGGCCAGCAGCGCCGCGAAGGCAAAGAGCATCATCCAGACGGTCAGCAGCCACGACCAGGTGAACATCGGCATGTTCCAGAGGCCGAGGCCCTCCGCGCGCGAGCGGTGGATCGTCACCAGGAAGTTCACGGTCCCCATCGTGATCGAGATCGTGAACAGGATCAGCGCGAGGATCGTCGCGTTACCGCCGGTCGCGGCCTCCATGGCCGTCGTGTACGCCGGGACGTTCAGCGGCGCGTACAGGGTCCAGCCGCCGGCAAACGCCTGTCCCAGGAAGTACGAGAGACTCAGGAGCACTCCCGAGAACAGGTAGAACCAGTAACTCATCGCGTTCAGCCGCGGGAAGGCGAGATCCTTCGCCCCGATCTGCAGCGGCACGAAGTAGTTCGCGAACCCGGTCGCGAACGGCGAGAGGAACCAGAACACCATCAGGAAGCCGTGGGTCGTCACGGCCTGGTTGAACTGGAGCCCGTCGAGGAGCCCGATTCCGCCGGGCGCCCAGAGGTGGGTGCGGAACAGCAGCGCCATGACCCCGCCGAACAGCAGGAAAAACAGGGACGTCGCGATGTACATCATCCCGACGTCCTTGTGGTTGGTCGTGACTAGCCACCGTTTGATCGTGGTTTTCGGTGGGAGCTCACTCATTCGCCGTCACCTCCGTCGCTCGTTTCGTTGTTGCCTGTCTCGTCATCGGTTGCGTTGTCGGTGTCACTACCCGATCCACCGTCGTCGGCCGACTCGTTGCCGCCGTCGTCGCCACCGTCACTACTGTCGTCCTCGCTCGCGTTCGGGTCCTCGAGCGTGTACGTCTCGTCGGTCGGGCCGGTGACGTCGATCGTCTCCTCGACTTCCTCGAACTGGCCGTCGGTCGGCGAGATCGTCAGATCGTACGGACCGCCCCGTTCGAGGGTGACGGTGATCGTGCCGTTATCGAACTCCTCGGAATCGGGGGTGAACGTGTAGCTGAGGTCCTGATCGTAGTCGCTGTTGTTCTGGTGCTCGAGCGTGACTTCGAAGCCCTCGGTGACCGGCGACTCGTTGCCGTCCTCGAGCGTGATGTTCGCCGTCAGCTGCTCGTTCATCCACTCCTCGTAGGCCGATTGTTCGAGAACGGTCACGTCGGAGAGCATGTCGGAGTGCTGCGGGCCACACAGTTCGAAACACTTGGCGGTGTGTTCTCCGGGCTCGTCAGCCTGGAACCACGTCTGGTCGTACTCGCCGGGGATCGCGTCGGCTTTCACCCGTAAGTCGGGGATGCCAAACGTGTGCCAGACGTCGCGTGACGTCGTTTCGATCCAGATTGCCTGATCGGCCGGGACGACGAGTCCTTCACCGTAGCCGCTCGTCTCGATACCGTTGTCGTAGTAGAAGTCCCAGCCGAACGCGTAGCCTTCGACTTCGATCTCGATCGCGTCCTCCGGTTGTTCCGGCCCGTCCTCGACGTACAGCAACATCCCGTAGGTCCAGACGACCAGCGAGATGACGATGATGGCGCTCAGGCCGAACGAGAGGAATAGTTTCTTGCCGCCCTTTCCACCTGTCGGTAGTTCCCCGACGCTCGGCAGGTTCTCGTCGTCGCCGACCTCGCCGGTGTCTCGGTACTTGTACGCGTTGTACAAGATGTACGAGACCACGACGATGCCGACGAGCGTCCCGAGTCCGAGGAAGACCAGAAAGATCCCCTCGAACACGTCGACGCGCGATCCCTGCTCCGGAATGAGCTGCATCGGGGGGAGTATTGCGCTGAAGATTGTGTTCACCTCTATTGAAGACCGGTTATATGTCGGACGATGGTTGCTGGGGGCACTTATCTATTTGGAAACTGCCCGACGCGCGGCGGCTCACCGGTACGTTACCGGTGAATCTGACCGACGATTTCCGTGCCCCGTCGTTCACTCCTCTCCCATTCGTTGGATTGCGTCCTCTTCTTTCTGTCGCTTATTCGCCGATTAGGTGTCGGAATAGAAATACATTCGTAGCCCGGGTACACTCGTAATCGAACAGGTTCGGCTCGATTCGCGGAAAACATACGTATTCGCATACTTTCTGTCGGCCCAGACCGGTCGTTCGACCTCGCGCGCGTCACGCGCCAACACGCACCCCACGGCAGTGCGCCCCCTCTGGGATCGGCCCGTTACACTTCGACGACCCACACCCGGAACCCCTCGGGTAGGCCGTAGACGCGCTGGAACGTTGCATCGATGAACTGGGCGATCCGGTTCTGGTCCGCCTTCGCGCTCACGCGGGCGTTGACTCCTTCGGCATTTTCCGGACGCGTTAGCTCGTCGACCTTGAAGGCCGGAAACTCGCTCAGCAGGTCCTTGAGCGCGTCCAGTTCCTCGTCCGTGCAATCGAGGTTGACCGTTCCGTCGCCGAATTGAAGCCAGGGGACGCCGAGTTCCGGGTCGAGACCGGACTCGCGGTCGTCGGGGGTAGCCCCTGCGTCGGTACCGAGTTCGGCATCTTCGCTTCCATCGTTAGTCTCAGACTCGTCGGTCGACTCGAGGGCGCTCGGATCGACCTCGAGCGTGAGAAAGCCGCTTCCGCGCTCGCGGTGGGCAGTGATTGCGTCCACGTACAGCTTTCGGCGTTCGGCCGGATCGGCCGCGTCGAATCGGGTCATACCCGTACGGATGTGCCCGTTTCTTTAAGCCTTTATGTGGTGGTCGTGAACGGTGGCGTATGGCACAGCCACAGCTCGTGATTATGGGCGCCCCCGGGGCGGGAAAGGGGACCCAGTGTGCAAAGATCACCGAGGCGTTCGGCATCGATCACATCACCACCGGCGACGCACTTCGGTCGAACAAGGAGATGGACATCTCCGACATGGACACGGAGTACGACACGCCCGGCGAGTACATGGACCAGGGCGAGCTCGTCCCCGACGAGGTCGTCAACGCCATCGTCGACGAGGCGCTCTCGCAGGCCGACGGCTTCGTGCTGGACGGCTACCCGCGAAACATGGACCAGGCCGAGGAACTCGAGGGCATGACTGACCTCGACCTCGTCCTCTACCTCGACGTCAGCGAGGAGGAACTCGTCCACCGACTGACCGGCCGGCGACTCGACCCCGAGACCGACGAGATCTACCACGTCGACTACAACCCGCCGGAGGACCCCGAGGTCGAAGACCGACTCGTCCAGCGCGAGGACGACACCGAAGAAACGGTCAAGGAACGACTGCGCGTCTACCGAGAGAACACCGAACCCGTCATCGAACACTACGAGGACGAGGGACTGCTCGAGCGCGTTAACGGCGAGCAGAGCCCGGATGAAGTCTGGGAGGACGTGAAGGCGACGATCGAAGACGCAGCGTAGAACCGTTTCTCTACTTCTCGCGGACGTCGACCGTGTGTTCGGCGATGTTGAGATACGTCAGTTGGGGCGGCAGCAGACTCGGGTCCGGATAGATTCCCACGTCCTCGTCCTGGAGTTGCTCGTCGTACTCGAAGTCGATGCTTCCTTTGCCGCCCTGTATCTCGACCGAGGAGGCGATTATCGATCCGTAGAAGTTCGGATTCGAGTGAATGCACACCTGCTTATCACACCCGTGTCGTTTCGTCCAGTCCTCGTTCGTTCCACCGGCGTAGATGACGCCCTCGAATCGAGATTTCCCACCGGGACCGAAGTCGATCTCGGACTCGTCCGACGTGACTAACTGAATCACCGTTGCGTCTTCGTTCGTGTAGCATCCTGACTCCGTGACGCAGATGTTGCCGCCGTTTTCAGCATCGTAGTCCCCGGTGAGATACACGCTCAGTTCGTGGTCGTTCTCGTGTTCACTCACCGTGATCGTCTCGTCGTTCGCGTTAATGTCGCCGTCGACGACGAGCGTCGCGTTGCCGTCCGACAGGTCAAACTCGAGATGCCCTGCCTCTTCGATCCCGTCGGCAACGTAGATCCCGTCCTCGAGGCTATCGTTGTGTTCGTCGACCGTCCCGAGGCGCGTAATCTCCGTTCCTTCGAAGGTATCCTTCGGTGCGCGCGTCGCGTTGACCAGTCGATTTACTTCCTCGGTGAGCGGCGGATACGCGACCTTCTGTGTGAGGTCGTCGTCGACCGCTGCACCGCCCTGTACTTCGAGGTTCGTCGCGTAGATCGCACCGGTTTTGAACGCGTCCGAAACCTCTTGGTAGCCGAACTCCGCAGTCACCGTTCCCGTCTGATTGTCGTACACCTCGACGTTTCTGACGGTCGTCGCGCCGCCTTGCTCTTCGAAGAAGCGTTCCCAGCCGCGGTAGTACTTACTCGTCACTTCGATCGTCACCGTGTCGTTTTCGACGAGACTGCTACCGCCGAGCGGATCCGTTTCGTAGTGATCCACGACGATGTCTCCGGATCTGAGGCGCGTTTCGTCGCGGACCTCGGTGATCGGGAACGACAGCGTCTCCGAGTCGACGTCGTACTCGATCGGCGGCGCGGAGATAATTCGCGTTTGGTTCCCGGTCTCTCTGAAGACGCCGCCCGCCTGGTAGGCAATTTTCGTCCCGTCGTCGTCTTGGTACTCGATCGCCCCGATCGAGACGTTCTTGTTGACGTCACCACCCGAGATGGAGATCTGACCAGTATCCGTCATTACGACCGCCCCATCCTGATCCGTCTGGAGGTTCAACGCTCTCGAGCTGTCGCCGGCGGACGACGCGGTCGCCATCTGTTGGCTTAGTTCGACGAAGCCGCTCTCGATCCGCTCGTGTTCGGACTGGCGCTGTACGCTCGTGAGACTGTCATCGGCGACGAGAACCATACTGCTGCCGACGACCGCGACCATTCCGATCAGCAATATCAGTCCAAGGAGCGTGGATTCGGCGCGACCTGATGAAACGGCAACGGATCTCTCCTCACGACGCCAACTCATGGGCCTCTCGAGGCAAACGAGTGGGATAATGGCCTCGTCCGATCAAACGCTTCAGAATCGTTCAGGTTCGTTCACAGCGAGAATACGTTCATTGGTAAGACAACGAAATAACTACTGCTGACGCCAAACTACCCATCATCTTTCCGAATGAACCGTTTGAACAATCGCTGGTATCGAACTTACTCTTTCGCGGGTTGGTCTCTAGTCCTCAATAGTCACGTGATGTTCGTCGACGTTGAGTACGTATTCGTTCGAGCTTCCATCGATTTGTGGTTCCATTGCTGCTTCGAAGGTAACATCCGCCTCTTCCTCGATGACATCGTTGGCGATCCCTTCGAAGATTTCCTCAAGCTCCTCGGCATTATCAATCATATGGAATTCGCCCTCGTCGGTCGTTATGTCCCGTAGTAACTCTTTGTCGATGTTGTCCTCGCCGAGACCGATTGTATATACGGTAACGCCCAGATCGGCGGCTCGATCAGCCTGCCTTTTCGTGTGTTGATCTGCTGCCTCCGAACCCCCTCTTCTGGGATTGTTTTCTCCGTCGCTTAGGACAACCATGACGCGATCCCTGGTACTTGTCGGACCCCTATACTCGTCAAGTGCGAGTTCCATGCCTGCCGAAATGTCCGTGTATCCGCTACCCGTAACGTCGACGCTTTGCCGAACTGCCTCGAGATCGTCGCTCAGCGAGTGGAGTTCGTACCCGCGATCGTTAAACTCGTAGACACCAGCACGGTCGTCGTTGGATTCGTTCATGAGGCCGATAAAGTCCCGCGTTGCATCACCGCGGAGGCCGGTTGGATCGTTTCCATCGACTACCTCGAAGGTTGTAACCTCGCACCGGTCACACGATTCATTTGCAACTCGCACTTCTGTCGTCCAAGTTCGATCGTGAACAACATACATCGAATTCCCTGGTTCGATTGTCGTTCTGTATCCACATCTTCCGTTGTTGCAGTACTGCACTTCGATCGAATGATTTGCTCTCGGATCTAACAGCGCTTCAGTACCTCGTCTCGTTCGTAGTGGTGCGTCCTGCCAGACATTGCCGGTGACTGTCCCACTATCGTAGATATCACCCATTGACCCAGACCGGTCGAGTACGAACGTAACGTCAAGCGGGGGTCTAGTTTTCGTGTCCTTGACCGAGATATTCCGATTCTCGGGCGGAATCGGTACGTCAGTTCGGAGCGATCGATCGAAGTTGATCGTCGCATCGTCGCCGAGTTTTGTTTCACCCCCAACGATAGCCCCGGTGATGTCGGCGTTGTCCTCAATCGTCATTTCGCTTCCTGGAGCGTAAACGACACCCTCGTACTCGTCATCAACCGTTACTTCGGCACGCTCAGTCCCGTATACCCAGAAAGCTCCCGCTCTGTCATCGGGCTGAATATCGATATTACCGACCGTTAATCGATCATCTGTATTAGTATAGACAAACGTCTGATTTCCGCCAGTGATTTCGATATCTGAAATATCAATATAACCACGTTTATCAATCCCGATGTGGACATCGCCGTTCGAGGTATCGATCTCGTCCACATCGAGTTCGTCTCCGTAGTACAGCCCCGCATCAATCGTACTTCCGCGTCCAGGAATCGGATCGACGTCTTCGTGGTCTTCGAGATAGGGCAGCGCCTTGTTCTCGAGTTTCGCGGTGACCGGCTGGACCGTCTCAACCGATTGTGACATGTTCGCGATCAGAGCGTTTTCCTCGCCCGTCAGCCAGAAAACGGCCGTCGATCCGTTCTCCGTGGTATTGATGTACTCGTACTCGCTCGGTGCGGCTCCTCGCTCGAGGTTCGCAGCGTATCCGATCGGTGAAATAGACGGATGGCCACTTGCGGCGGTTATCGAGTCGTTGACGACGGGTGTTCCCTCGATATCGGCACCGCTATTCAGTTCGAAGTCATCGTCGACGACGAACAGGTCTTTCGAGACGTTGTCCGTCGTGTCGTGATTCTCGTACCCGGTTACGGTAAACGGCGCTCCGTGCTGTCCCGTGATACTGTCTGCGTACAAGCCCCCGTACACCGTCGGCGTAATCCCGACCTGACTTGCAAACGAGTTCTCGAGGTCGATTGTGGCCATAACCGTTATCGAATCCCCATCTTCGCAGATGACGTTTGTATCCGGCTGTCTAGGACAGGTACCGACCTCAGTTGCGTCGAACTCTGATTTGAGGAAATCAACCCACGCATCACGATGTGGTGGGTCCTCGACCGTTATTTCGACGTGACGAACGAATCCAACCTGATCCATTACACGCTCGAGATCCGCTGAACTCGAATTTTTGTACTGGACTGTGTGTTCACCGTTCCCCACATTACCGTCCATATCCGTCACCGAGAGGTCAATCCGACCAACTTCCTTGCCCTCGGCATTTGTTTCCTCATAGTAGCGGATGTCGGGCTCCGAAATCAGCGTCGTTGTCTGGTCAGTGACCCGCCAGACTCCGCCGGCCTGATAGAGGAGTTCGTTCTCGGAACCGTCTTTATAGCGGAGTGCGCCGATCGAAATCGGGTCAAGATCTTCCTCGTAGAATCCGTTCGAGACTGTAATCTCCAACTCTCCGCCGTTGATTAACTCGCTTCTGCCCTCTTCAGGAAGATAGGCGGGATGTCTCGTATCGTTATCGAATAGGGATGTCGAGAGGTCCTTGTCGAACTTGACCATCAACTGCTCGCTCTGTTCCGCAGAAATTTGCCCCTTGACCGCGTCGTTCGTTCCCATCCCGACCATGAGAATGAGCATACTACCGGCAAGCACGAGCCCGATCAGCAGTATGAGCCCAATAATCGGACTCACTCCCCGACTACCGCTGTTACTACTAGTTATTCGCGATGTCCGCACCCTCATTTACTCACTCTAATATTATCGTCATAACATAAAACCACGGTAACTGCTGTTTGAAACGATTAAATTACTCTGTGAGATGGAATTATACGAAGTTATTTAGAGAAAGCAATCTCTCTCCACATGACGGATTTGCCCGCTGTCTCCGCGAAGAAAAACACTTGTATACCGGACGAACCCTAGCACACCCAGATGACGCGTACCGCCGAAAAAATCAACGACCTCGTCCGCGAGGACGCCTCGATGGAGGACGCCCTCGAGGCAATTCGAGAACGGGCGGACGAAAACGGGGGCGAGGTCCAGTGGGCCGACGTCAGCGACGAACTGACGAGCGGACAGTGGGGCCGACTGATCGAGAAGGGAGTGTTAGTTGACGGCAACGAGGGATTCGAAATCGCCAATCGAGACGCCTACGACGAGGCCCTCGACGGTGACGGCACCGAGCCGGGTGCCGATGTCGACGTCGACGCGGAACAGTCCAAGTGGTCCCAGTGGGACAAGATGGCCGGCGTCGCATCGCTGCTGTTGATGTTCGGGTACTGGTTCAATCCCGTTCGGAACACGGTCGGCAGCACGATCGACCTCGTCCTCGCGCCGCTGGACGCCGCGTTGCCGTTCTACGCCGTGATCATGTCCGTCGCACTGCTGACGGGCCTCTACTCCACGCTGCTGCAGGCCAACCTGATGAACCCCGAAGTGATGGCCAAGTACCAAAAGCGGATGAAGGCCATGCAGGAGAAGATGCAGGACGTCCAGGACCGGAAGCAGGAGGCCGAAGAGCGCGGTGCCAGCGACGCCGAGATCGAACGCCTCGAGAACGAACTCGAGCAGGTCCGCGAGGAGCAGATGGAGGCGATGTCGGACAACTTGGGCATGTTCAAAGAGCAGTTCCGGCCGATGGTCTGGATCATGCTGCTGACGATCCCGCTGTTCCTCTGGATGTACTGGAAGATCCTCGACGGCCACGTCAGCGAGGCCGAGATGACGATGATCATGCCGATCGCCGGCGAGGTCTCGTTCAACGAGTCCCTGCTCGGTCCGATGTGGTCGTGGATCGTCTGGTACTTCCTCTGCTCGATGGGCTTTACCCAGCTGCTTCGCAAGTCGCTGAACATCGACATGACGCCGTCGACGGCCTGATCGGCCGCTCTCCGTCGAAACAGTACTTCGGTCTCATTCAACCTCGTCTAACTCCGTTCGCTCGAGTGCGCGGATCAAATTCGAACGCCACCGCGTCAGGCCACCGCTCGAGGGATTCAAAACCCATTTTACCCGGCACCTCGGAGGTCGAATATGTTGCTCACCGTCTCTGGCCCGCCGGGAAGCGGGAAGAGCACGACCGCGGAGTTGCTCGCCGACGCCTTCGATCTCGACCACGTCAGCGGCGGCGACATCTTCCGCGAACTGGCCGACGAACGCGGCTACACGCCGCTCGAGTTCAACAAACTCGCCGAAGAGAACGATCAGATCGACCGCGACCTCGATCGCCGGCTTCGGGAGATCGCACGCGAGGAAGACGACCTCGTGCTCGAGTCCCGGCTCGCCGGCTGGTTGGCAGCCGAACAGGCCGATTTCCGGTTCTGGCTGGACGCGCCGGCCCGCGTTCGCGGCGAGCGGATCGCCGAGCGAGAGGGTAAGAACCCCGAGCGTGCGACCGAAGAGACGAAAGCCCGCGAGGCCAGCGAAGCCCAGCGCTACGAGGAGTACTACGGCATCGACATCCGGGATCTGACGATCTACGACCTCTCGGTGAACACGGCCCGCTGGGAGCCCGATGCAGTGCTCGACATGCTCGTGACCGCCGTCGAGGAGTACGACCCCGCGGGCGACGAAGGGAAGGCCCACATCGACCTCGACTACGAGTTCGAATGACGGACGCGTTACGTGGCCCGCCCGAGGAGCGGTCGCCTGCCGAACTGCTCACGTTCGGCGTCGTCAATCTCGACAAACCGCCGGGGCCGTCCTCGCACCAAGTAAGCGGCTGGCTCCGCGACGCCGTCGCCGACACCCTCGCCGAGCGAGGCGTCGACGAAACGATCGAGCGCGCCGCCCACGCGGGGACGCTCGATCCGAAGGTTACCGGCTGTCTGCCGATCATGCTCGGCGACGCGACGCGGCTCGCGCAGGTCTTCCTCGAGGGGTCGAAGGAGTACGTCGCCGTCCTCGAGTGTCACGGCTCGCTGCCGGCCGACGCCGAGTCGGTCGTCGCGGAGTTCGAAGGCCCGATCTACCAGAAGCCGCCGCGCAAGAGCGCCGTCGCGCGGCGGCTGCGGGTCCGCGAGGTTTACGACCTCGAGGTGCTCGAATGCAACGAAGCCGAGCGCCAGTTGTTGCTGCGGATCCGCTGCGAGAGCGGCACCTACGTCCGGAAACTCTGTCACGACCTCGGGCTGGCGCTCGGCACCGGGGGGCACATGGGACACTTGCGGCGAACGGCGACGACGCCGTTCGACGATCGTGATTTGTACTCCGCCTACGAATTTCTCGACGCGCTGGCGTTCTGGCTCGAGGACGACGACCCAGAATTGCTGTCCGAGATCGTCGACCCCGCCGAACGGATTTTGGAAGGTATCCCGAGCGTCGTGATCCCCGATAGCGCCGCTCGAGAGGTGGCCAACGGCGCGCCGGTCTACGAACCGGGGGTGCTCGAGGTCGACGGTGACGTCAGTGCAGGCGACCTCGTCGCTTGCTACACGCCGAACAGGGCTGCGGTCTGTCTCGGCGAGTTCGTCGCTGATGAACGGCGGGACGTGGCGGTCGATCTCGAGCGCGTGCTCGTGTGAGGGTTCTCGAGGGAACGACTCGATGCTAGTTTAACGAGGCGGGTGAAACACGGTCACGAGGCGGCGGCGAAACGACACGCTTAAACAACAGACGCCCTTCGGATAAGATGCGGGACCGTGGGGTAGTGGTATCCTCTGCGGATGGGGTCCGTAGGACCCGAGTTCAATTCTCGGCGGTCCCACTTCTAATTCCCTAAGTGTTCAACCGTTAGGCTCTCATACCTCTGAGCCTGCCGAAAATCCAGTTCTCGCTTTAGGGATAATTACAGATGGCGGACAGAAGTGTGGGGGGTGGTCGGCGTGACGACCGTCCTGCGGACGTCGACCAGTCGATCGACGTGCCTCCACTGCGGTTCGTTCGTCACCGATCGATTCCGTCGAGTCTACGGTGATGATGCTGACCGGGCTCACCGCTGTTCCGAGTGCGATTCTTACCCACGATTAAGCCGTGGGTCGGCCGCCGGGAAAGAGGTCGAGATACCAGATCCAGAGACCTCACCGGGTCGTCATGGGGGTGACTCGGACCGATGACGGTCGCCGAGAATCGCGAGCGCGGCCACTACGTCGAGACCGCTGCCTGCGACCGCTGGCCCCTCGAGCGTGTCGACGACGATCGTGCCGAGTGGCACGATCTCGAGTTCGTCCAAGACCTCGTCGGTGACCGCGCCGGCGTGATCGCGACGGCGGGCGAGGTCGCCGAAGCGAAGTCATGTTACGAGACCTACGACGGCCGCGCGGGTCGCTGGTGGATCCGACGGGAGAACCACGAGCGACTTGTCGGCGTCGACGGCTGGTACATCCTCGTCGTCCTCGAGCGCGAGTCCGACGAGATACTGCGGATCGCATTGACGCGTGCCGCGACGGTTGACCGGATCATCGACGGGAACTGGTGGGAGTGCGGGAACGGTGGGCGCAGCGCCGAGCAGTACCGTCAGATTGCGTGGACTGCAGTCTTCGACGGTGTCGGAGGTGAGTGGTCATGAAAAGCGCGTTCCCGTACATCGGTGGGAAGACGCGCCTAGCTCGGTGGGTAATCGATCACCTACCGGAACACACCACCTATGTCGAACCGTTCGGCGGGTCGGCGTCGGTGTTGTTGAACAAACCACGAAGCGACGTCGAGATCTTCAACGACAAGGACAGCGACGTCGTGACGTTCTTCCGGGTTGCCCGCGAGCGGCCGGACGAACTCGCGGAGTGGTGTCGGTATACGCCGTTTTCAGAACAGCTTCACGACGAGTGGGCCGACGAGTTCTTCAGCGGCGAGCGGCCAGACGACGACGTCGAGCACGCCGGGAAGTGGTTGTTCCTCCGGTACAGTCAGTACGCGGGGAAAGTATCGCGTAAAAGCGGGTTCAAACGCGAGAGTCCCCGCGACGAGAAGGGTAGCCGGAACGCGAGAAACTGGGTCAACGCGCCGGAGCGAATCGAGTACGTCGCCGAGCGGTTCCGCGGCGTCTCGGTTGTTCACGAGGACTACCAAGACGTCGTCGAGCGGTACGATTCCCCCGAGACAGTCTTCTACATTGATCCACCGTACTACCAGAAAGAGGACCTGTACCGGGAATCTGCCGAGCACGCCGCCCTCGAGCAGACCCTTTGTGATGTCGACGGACATGTTCTCGTCTCCTATACTGAGATCCCGCCCGGACTGTACGAAGGTGATACCTGGAACGTCGTCGAACGGACGGTGACTCATTCCGCGGCAGGAACCGGGAAGACGGCAGACGAGCGGCTGATCATGAACTTTGAGCCGTCGACAGAACGGGAGTTTACCCAGCGAACGCTCACTGACGCGGTCGACGCTCGACAGGCCCGGCCAGACGGGGGTGATTCCCGGTGACGGTCCATACGACGTACTTCGGCGGAATCTCACAGTTCGATCCGCCTGAGGGAGACGATGTCTTCGGCGTAGTCCGATACCCGAAGGATTTCGTCGAACGGGTCACCGACCGGAATATCCCAGCAGTCGCGCCGCCGGGGGATCTACTGAACGCCTACAAGACCGTCGAGAACGCCGCCGAGGAAGACGACGAGCCCAACCCCGCGGCAATCGCTTGGAACTCCGTCGACTACGAACGCCGGTATCTCGGGTACCTCGAGCGGGACGGTCCCCAGGCGCTGATCGACGAGTTGGCCGATCGCGCACGCGAGCGTGATATCTGGTTGGTGTGCTGGGAGAAGGACGCCCGGTGGTGTCACCGCCGACTGCTCGCGAACGTCGTCGTCGAGCGCCTCGAGGATTCCGAGGTAGTCCATCACCCGGACCCATCGACGATTCCGGTCAATACTGCTGGCGACGAACCCAGCGATAGCACCGATGAGACAGCCACATTGCGAGACTTTGCGGAGGCTGGAGGGGACTGACGATGGACCTAACAGCCTTTGGCCTCGAGCCGCAGGACTCGCCAGCGTCCGAGGATGACACGTCTGACGATGTCGACAACGAGTCCGACGACGTCGACAATGAGCAGGTCTGGAGCGAGTGCGTCGACTGCGGGTACGCTGGCTATGAGGTGCAGGTTCGTCGCGAGAGCGGCGTGCTGCTCTGTCCATCGTGTTTCGCCGACCGGGAGGGGCTACGATGACGCAAGTCGAAACGACACCTCACGAAAGCGAGGGGCGCTGGAAGTGGCCCGACTGGGGCCGTGGTCCGTACGATGCCCTCTCATCGGTTATGCTCGGGCCGCCCTTCGAGGGCTACCTGGAGCTGGACGTCGAGGTTGACGGCGAACCGTGGCACCTCGAGGTGAGCTACAGCAAGTCGGGGTTCGCACCACGGCTATCGGACGGAATCAACGCCGAGCGATTGTACGAGTGGGACATCCGCGGACGCGGGCGCGGCGAGCGAAAGGCGTCGTTCAATATCTCGCCGCGGTTCCCGAACATGCGTCACTGGGAGACCGGCGAGCTGGTGAATCTCCCCTGGGAGAATCAGGTCGGCGAGGTCGACGGCGTCGACGTCGAGTTCCACGTCAGTAACATCGAACCCGGCCACGGCCTCGAGTTGCTGCCGGAGTTCTTCGCGGCGATCTTCGAGCACGCAGGCGAGCGCGTGCATCCGGAGTACTTTCGCGCGGATCCGCACTCGGCCAGCCGCATGTGGGCGTACGAGCGCTACGTTCGTATCCGTCGGCAGTGGGCTGAAAAGCTCGCATCGGCCGGTGTCCTGCAGAAAGTAGTTCATTTCCTCTCGGACCTCGAGGGCGTGAAGGCGGAACTGTACCTGGACAACGAGGAAGTGATCAACCACCAGAACCGGCTGATTCTCGATCCGACGTCGGCTGCGAAGTTGCTGCCGGGACACACCTACGGGCGGAAATTCGAGATTTACCAACTGGCTGATCCGGACGCGGTGTCGAAGGATCACCCGTCGTACCATCCGAAGGTGGAAGTCCTAGTGAACAAGTCGATGAACGACGGCGAGGCATGGGCATGGGCAGACCGCCACGAAGTGACCGAGCAGATCGAGGAGACGCTATTGAACGCACTTCACTGGGAGGATATTCCGCTCGGACCTGATGGGAACGACGTGTACGTCCCCGACGATCACTTCGACGCTGTCGCTCGAGAGGAGTCAGTCGAACTCTATGAAGATCCAACGCCGCGCCTCGAGGCGAAGACGGATCACCTGTTGATGACGACGTTGCGGGACATGGGCGAGACCGCGCGCGAAGTGACCGAGACGGTCGCAACCGATGGCGGTAGTACCGTCGACGGCCTGGCCGACGAACTCGGCAAGCACCCCGCGACGATCTACCGGGCGATCGAAGACCTCGGCGACATCCTCGAGCTGGACCAGGGCGAGATTTCGTTCCGGGCGCGCAAGTACCAGGAGGAGTTGCGCGCGCTCGTCGAGTCGGCAGAGTACGCAATCGAGAGTTTTGCTGATCGAATTCAGCACGTGATGGGCTTGGCCGATCACATCGCCGATTCATCGCCATTCCAGCGGTGGCTCGCCGAGAACGGCGCTGAAATCCAGTACGACGAGAACGGCGATCCGCGGACCGTCCGAATCGATACGATCCTTTCCGAACTGAAGTCGAGTAGCTTCGAGAATGTGCGGACGATCGCCGCCGAGGCGCTCGAGAAGTGGCGGAAGTCGGGCAACGACCCGGCGCTGTTACGCCGTGCTCAGTTGACCTGGAAGGCTCCGGGCGGCGGCACCGAGGTTGGATTCGTCGGTGCGATCGCCGACCGCTGAACCGGCCTCGGTAGTGGCAACACTATTCTGCGACCTGCTTTCGGCAAGTTCGCTTGTATAATAGCGGCTGTTAGTCAATTCTGGTTGTAGTTCTCTCCTCGATGGAGGTGCCGCCGGCACGATCGTGCCGGCTCGCCTGCGGGTCGGTTTCGCGCTGCGCGCGAAACGCCCCTTGGCGGGTGTCGCCAAGGCGACAGCGCCAAAAAATTACAGTTCACCACCCCCGCTTCCGTACGCAGATCTCCAGTTGAAGCACATGAAACAAAGGTCATTGAGAGATCGACTACTCCAATAACACATGAAGTCTCTATCAGACCCGAGTTTACACTAGCATAACATCAATATAGCCTGCAGACTTGGTTGCTACGAATAGACCCAATGACAGGCGCTGAGACGGTAATTAAAGAATCGCTAAATAGCATTGGTCAGTTTGTAGATGAGGATTCTAAGAAGCAAGATCTAACGCAAATATTTATAGACATATTAGAAGGCTTGGGATATTCTGGCGATGAGATATTTTTAGATGTTCAAATAAGAAAGCCGAGGGATATTAGGGAGAACTATCATGTCGAGGATAATATTTCGACATTCGATGTAATTGTCTCCGAGTCTATTCGATCTGCGCCCTACATTGCCTGTCGTGTGGCAACTACTGATTTAGACGGTTATATGGATAAAAGGAATTTGGGTCAAGGAAACCATCTTGAACTAACAGAAGCCGTAGGAACTGCTAAAGCTGAATGTACGATTCTTTTCACTGAGAATTTTATAGCGATTCAGGATGGGTATCGACCAATCCCTTATGATCTGGATTTTACGGAGTTCGCTTCAAACTATACAGTCTTCCCTACTGGTAAGATAGATGATGAAGATGCAGAGGAAATCCGCGACCTTTTGGAAAGGCCAGAGACACTGCCAACTAGTGGGAGTCCCCGTTTCCCACCCGGATACCATCCTGACCAAACAAAATTAACACGATGGCTCTTCCCCGATTCAGAGATAACACCTGAGTATCGGGAAGAAACAGACACAGAATTCTTCACTCTTGATGTAAGTAAATATTCGGAACTTCTGTACGAATCATATATTGAAACAGATTCAAACAAGAAGGGGGAGAATTTAGAGAATACGTTATCATACCTCTTTGATAGTTTAGAGATGATCGATATTCGCGATCAAAATCTACGTACGAAAACAGCCGAATTTGATATAATTCTAGAATATTCTGGCTCTGACGACCATAATTTATTCAGATACTACGACAGATTCATCCCAGTAGAAAGTAAAAACACAAAAGACCCAATTCCTGCAGGAAAGGTGAGAAAATTCAGCGATAAAGTAGCTCGTGCCTATCTTGATTTGGGAATATTTGTTAGTTGGAATGGGATCTCAGGAGAGGGAGAAGATATGCACGCAGAGCGGCTTTCCTCGGAATATAATCCAGATAGACCAATAATTATTGTATTGACCTCTAGGGACTTGTATCGTCTATTAGATGGAGAATGCTTATATGAAATGATAGATGAGAAACTGTACTCGACCCGATTCGATATCTGATGATATTTCATTCCCTTTCCCCTGGGGTTGTATGCTGACAGAATTCTTTTTCCGAATATGCACACAAGTCAAGCAGCGCCGTGTGCATATTTCGTGTCAATTGAACGGTATGAATCCATGGTCTGCCCGCGAGTGTGATAGAATCGACCGTCTCTGGACGGTCTACTGCTTGAATGAGACGAACAGGGGAACATATAGGACCGTGTGTACGAGTATTCGAAATAGAAAGGGTTCTACTCGTAAGCGAGCTGCTCGAAGGCACAGTCGCGGTGGATTGTTGATGAGGTACCGTCATCTTGGAGAGACTGAGGTCGATTATCTTGGAGATCGTCGAGCGTCACCCGGGCTGTGCTGGTGTCAGCGTCAGTTGGTTTCGCTGACGACATAGGAGTTTTAGACGCGTGTTCGCTGGTAGCGGCACCACGATAGATCGCTTCCCATGTTTCACAGTCGGGACAGGCGAAGGCCTTCCCGTTCTGACCGAAAACACGGACAAAATCGCTACTGATGACAGCGTTGCAGTGCTGGCAGTGGTGGTTTCGAGCCATACCCGGCGCGGTTCGGCGAATGGATAAAAAGACTCGGCGCGAGTGACGGTCGTTCGTACGGTGTCACAATGGGATACTGATTTAGGTGGGATTGGGTGTGACGACCGATATGCCACCGGAACGCTCGGTACTGATCGGCCGGCGGACAGTGATCGAAACGGGCAACTCGCAAGGCGTGACGATCCCACAGGAGGTCTTAGCGGACATGGACCTCAAGGTCGGCCACGAGGTGACACTGGTGTACGACCGAGAGAATGAACGCGTAGCCGTCGAACGCGCGCCGGAGTCAGGCGGGGTGTTCTGAGCATGGAAGCCGTCGCAGTCTATCTCGGCACGCGGACGCTCCGCGAATTGAATAACACCTACTCGGCATCGGTGCCCGCTCATATTGTCACCGAAACCGACCTCGAGCGGGGGCAGTCGCTGTTCGCTCATTTCGATCGACGAGAGCAGACAATCGTCTACCGTACGACTGAGCAGAATCCAATCGATGGTTCCGGGCCAGACGGAGCGGTGTTCTTGGGCTCATACCAGCTCCGGGAACTCGATGGGGACAACCTCGGGCTCACGGTCCCGCGGGAGATCGTCGTCTACACTGACGTCCAAGTCGGTGACGGCCTCGGCGTTCACTGGGACCCTGCTGATCGCGCCCTTCGCTATCGGCTCGAGCCCGATCCGAATCCCTTCTCAAAAAATAACAATTAAATGGTCTCTTGACTCTTCAGAATTCACTATAGAATCAAAAAACATTGCGAAGTGAGTGTTACCTAATCTCTAGAAGATAGTGTGAGTCTCGCATCGTATCGATAACGTTCACCGTTCCTGCTTCAATCTCCACGTTGTGAACGTGATTCGCAACACTCTCTAATTTTCTTGTGTCGACCGTTGAACCGACAGGTTCGGTTGTCCCCATCTCTTTTATTCCTTCGAGAAATCTATCATCAGTCCCTTCTACGCCGATGTTTATCTGGTATCTGTCCAGGCTTTGGTTGTATCGAATTTTCTCTGGGTTTAGGCCAAGATCTTGGAAGACTTGTCTAATCTGTTCTTGAACCGGATTGGATGGTTCACTCATAGATTGAGTTAGATTCTCTTTCCATTTAAACTCAAGTACGGTGGTATAGATTTCTGTCGAGACTTTTGTTAGAGTTCACTCAGTATCCAGTACGTCTGTTAAGTCTGATCCTCGTCCCTGGATTTCAATAAATGAGGTTTTAGCGGGATGATTATTTTCCGAAGCGAAGTGAAACGACGCCTTCGAATTGGCAATTCGGATTCGGACAGGTAAGTTCGACACCACCGAGTGCGGAGACGTTGGCACCGAGGAGAACACCGCCAGCGATGCCGCGGTCACAGTCGGGACAGGTGATTCTCGAGACGTTGACCGGCTGGTAACGCCGAGCACAGTCCATACAGGGGCGGCAGGATGAGCGGACGGTGTAGTGCCGGGCAAACCGATAGTCGGCGTCTTCGGCAGTGTTCGGTGAGCCGTGACAGGCGGGGTGTGCCTCACCACGGCCAGCTGCACGCGGGTCCGGCAGGTGGAACACATTCGAACTCGAGTGAACGACTGTCCAGGTCGGTTCCATATCGAGCACGCGGACGGACTCGACAGGATAGGTTTCGTTCTCTTCGTACCAGTTGGGCGTTCTAAGTACGTGTAGGCGGCAGTGATAGCGGTCAGGATAGGTTACCAGCACCAGCGCAAAGACGGCGTTGGGCTCATCGGACCGTCCGCGAGTGGTAAGGCGAATCGCTCGCTTGGACTCCCGATCGTCGTCCTGGTCGTCGAACTCGCGGTCGACGATATCGGTCACCTCCCACGTTCGACTGTCCCCGTTGACGATCAGTAGGTCGCTCTTGTCGATACCAGTAACCGTGTCGGCCAGTTTGGGATGACACTCGTATATGTCCGGTCGCTCGAGGTCAGACCGGCCAGATTCACTTTGCGCCACGTTAGGCGTCACCTCCGATCGCATCGGGGTCCATCTCCCACAGACGGCGCGCAAGCCCGTTTGCAGGCGGCCGCTCAAGTTCAAGCCCATTGCGTTCGGCCGCTCGATAGATCGTCTTGCGGCGAACCTCGTGAGCCGTCGCGAGGTCCTGAACGCTGAAGCCTGCGTCCAGTGCTCGCTCGAGGTACTCGCGGTGTCGGTGGCCATTGATCGGGAACGCGTCTAACTCGAGTACGTCAATGATCCGGGCGCGAAGGGCTGTTACGTCTGTTTGGAACTTTGCCATGACCGCGCGTTTTCGGCCGGGGATTAGAAGCGTCGAGAATCTTGGTAGATTCTTCTGAGGTTGCGAGCGAACGCGCGTGTGGGCGACCGTCGAAGACGGTCGCAACGCGCGTCACACGGGGGGGACCCCACCGTGCCTATCCGATACGTGCGCGCGCGTAAAATCGCTCAGATGAATTCGACTCGAGCTGGCGGCGAGTATTCTCGACCGTTTTCGATCGGGGTGTGATCGTCGAAGTCGAGGTCGTGGAACGGTGCGAACTCGTGACTGGTGATTTCAAAAATTCGACTCAAGAGAGACGAACTGGGATCTACACAGACAATCACACGACCCTATACATTTATTAGATAGCGGAGAACCGCTACGGGCGATCCATGAGTGGAATTGACGGCTTCTACGCCGACAGTCGCAAAGTCACGCAAGGAGACGGCACGCTACTCGTCGTGGTTCCGGCACCGATCGTCGACGAGTTCGACCTGGAGGCCGGAGATGACCTCCCGTTCATGCTCGAGGAAGGCGGGGAGAAGGCGACGATCTTGAATCCGAACCGCGACGATAGTACCGAGGTCTCGATCTCACTTCCATGAGGTTACTGCAGCGCCCTGGAACCGGGTTCCAGAAGCCGACCCCATGGGGTCGCTCGCGAATGTATACAGAGATCTCGATCTATGCACCTTCCCATGGCCGACTGGCTTGCTTGGTGCATAGAATCAGCGGTGCTCGAGTCGGTAGCCGCGCCGATCCACTGCCACACCGTCCCTCTTTCTTAAAGAATGGTTCAGTCACTCACCTGTAAGTGAAGCGAATCTCCCCCTGTGCATACACCTGCTTAAATATGACCAAACGCACCAGCTTGAAACTCACCGACGAACGGCAACGAAAACTCGACAAGGCCAGCTCAATTGTTGCAGAAGATGAATATGACGACCCACCGATGAGCGTGGTGATCGACGCTGCGCTTACGCACTTGGTAGAAAGTAAGCAGAATATCGACAACGCCCGCGGTGATATCGACCCGGAGACGATCCAGACGGTTGCGAATACGTCTGTGATTGGGCTCAGATATCGGACAAGCATTGAAAGCAAATGGCGATAGAAACCAAGATAAGATTTCAGCCTCTGTTATTCGAAAACTCATAGCCAAATTATTATATCATCTATGCTAACCCACACGATATGTTATCGGATCGGAGTTCTCATCGCCAATGGGCCACTAAGAAACTAAAAGAGACAATTGATGAATACGATTTGAGACCCATATTATTTATCGGATCTGGTATCTCTCAAAGATATCTTGATGATGCACCCAGTTGGGATGGGCTATTAAGGGAATTAATAAACGAATGTCCGGACACGCACATTGATTACCCGTTGGAGTATTACAAACAAAAATATAGCAATCCACGCATTGGAACAGAAATTGCAGATGCTTATGCTGAGTGGGCGTGGGAAGTAAGAGAAACCTCAATATTTCCCGACTGGACATATGAACATGAAAATAGGGAGGTGTTTCTGAAACAAAAGGTATCGGAGAAGTTTGACGACCTCTCACCAGACTCTATCGAAGACTTCGATAAAAATATTGAAGAAGCAAAGATTCTTCAAGAGATAGGACCCCACGCAATCATCACGACAAACTATGATACCGTGATCGAAGAGGTGTTCCCCGACGAATATAACACAATTGTTGGTGAACAAGTGTATGACGTTGACTTCACGAGTATTGGTGAAATCTACAAAATCCACGGATGTACTAATGAACCGGAGAGTATCATTATAACTGAAAACGATTACCAGAGATTTTTGAATAGAAAGAAGTATTTGAGCGCAAAACTACTCACCTACTTTGCAGAACACCCTGTTGTTATTTTAGGATATGATATCACAGACCAGAATGTTACCACTATTCTTTCTGACTTAGATACTGTTACCACTGATGATGAAAATGATCTTCTAGAGAATATTTTCCATATAGATTTTACAAGAGGAATATCCAATAATGATGATTTGCAGAAATATAGTGTGGTCAATCATGAAGATGGTGGGAGATCTCGCGTACGTTCTATCAGTGCAGAAGATTACAGTTGGATTTATGAGACACTCACCTATGAATCTGAACTTTCTGCTGTCAAAATAAAACATCTGAGAGAACTAATGAACAATACGTATAAGGTTGTAACTCAGGATGCCCCCAGAAAAAAGGTGCAGATCGAGATTCTTCAGCAGGCCTCTGATGAAGATGAACTCACAAATATGCTAGGCGTGCTCCCCATGGACGGAGATTCTGAGAGTGCAGATATACTTAGGAAATATCTTATCAATCAGAAAGAATCTGAGACCCGAGATGGAGAGAACTTGCAAACAAACCTTGAGCTAGCGACATTGACGTTCATTGGTGATAAGAACCAGACATTAAGTTCAGATGAAGTGGTTCTCATGATGAGGAAAGAGATCGACGAGTTAGATTGGAACGATGACCGATGTGAACTTCTTATCCACAGTAGTTTGGAAAATGGGTTACACGGTGTTGAATGGCTATTAATGCATAATGAGGATATCTCTGAAGTTCTTCATGATATCGCCGGGAAAGTCGGGAAGAAGAACAAAGCTCAACGACTCGAATACATTCTTTATGTTCTTGGGGAGGAGGAGCCCCTTCAAACTCTGTCGGAAAATGAAAGTATTCAGCAGTATAAATTGAACTATGAAGAATTCCTTGAAAATATCAACAATCCTGTTGAAGAGAGAGTGGGTCGATATGGTGCCAGTGATACGATTCATTACCCAGATGGAGAAACTACGTATGACGAACTATTAGGAGACCAGGAAAAGACTGAGAAAGTGTTGAATAGCCTGAATGAAGCAATACTTCCAGATACAGGTGTTGAATTAGGAAGAACAAACCCGAAGATGTACTTCAGAGCAGCAGAATTGGTTAAAATTGCGAATGTGACCGGCCTCACTAACGATTAGAATTCATTCCAGTTCCTTTGTAGACAACTCTCCCTGAAGATATTCAAGGCCCTGACCGGTAATCTGATACCGACCGCTTTCGATTTTCTCCACTAATCCATATTCGTTTAAATCAGACAATTTCCGTGCAACGTTTTCCTGTGTATAGTCCAGATTATATGCGATGATCGCAGGAGACTGGATTTTAAGTTTCGTCTCTTGAGCTTCAGCTAACGATTCTAAAATATGATACGCACTTCGAGTCATCCAATCTGGTCTATCTCTAAGCGACACAAATTTATCTACAGCAGCAGCTACAATCGTTATTTCTAATTAATCAGTGTATGCTGATCTCAGATTTGTTTCTATTGATTAGATATAAGTAATTTCGGTTGTTGGTGATTTGTAACGGAAGCCGGACGGACCAACCAGTACGTGGTTGGAATCTCGTCAGAAACGCAGGCCCGGTGTAAGGGCACCGACCTGCTGGCTTCCGTAACCACACTACGGAAGCATGCAATTGCACGACACCGCGGGGAATAAACGTCCCGCTCGAGAGTCGTATCGATCACATACGAACTCGGCAGTGAACGGAAAGGGCCACCACCACCCCGACGCTGTACCGCGCTTTCGGGTTTACCGTTCATTCTGGCCGTTTTCCGCTCACCGAAATAGAGCGGTTTTCTACCCGGATATCGTCACAGAGAGACGTTTTCGGCGATTTTCCGTTCACCTCCGCTGTAGACACAAGAAGTACCCCCTCTTGCCAGTAGGTATGTTCGATCTGTCAACCGAAATTTCGGTTACGGGGGGTAGCGCATGAGCGACGAACTCGAGCCGATGAAACCACGGGAAGCCGTGGACATGTGGATCGATCGGCTGCAGTCCACGCGGGCTGACGAGACGCTCAAGAGCTACCGCTATCGGCTGAAACCGTTTCTCGAGTGGTGTAACTCGGAAGGAATCGACAATCTGAATGATCTCACCAGCCGTGACATCTTCCAATATGACTCACATCGGCGGTCTAAGGGGCTGAAGGTATCGACGTTAAATAACCAGATCGGCACGCTCAAGCAGTTCATTGAGTTTTGCGAACGGATCGATGCGGTCCCGGAGGGACTTCCGGCGAAGGTCGAAGTCCCGTCAGTCAAGCTGGCCGATCGAGTCAATGACGAGCTGCTGTCCGCCAATCGTGCCGAGACAATCCGAGAGAATCTACACCTCTACCAGCGCGCGTCGCGACGGCAAGCGATGTTCGAACTGCTTTGGCATACCGGCTGCCGTCTCGGTGGGCTGCGCTCGCTTGATCTTCGTGATTGCTTTTTCGAGCAATCGGACCTCGAGCGGCTTCGCCATCAGGACGATATCGAGAAAGATGCGCTCGAGGCGGTCGACGTGCCATTTGTCTACTTCCGCCACCGACCGGAGACGCCGCTGAAGAACAAGCGCGAGGGAGAGCGTCCGGTGGCGCTCGAGCAAGAAGTTGCCGACCGAGTGCAGGAATACATCGACATAAATCGAGTCGAGCGAACTGATTCGGACGATCGAAAGCCCCTGTTCACGACCGAGAAAGGCGAGAACGCCAGAGTATCGAAGTCGAGCATCCGGCGGGAGGTCTACATCATGACTCAACCCTGTCAGTGGGGTTCCTGTCCTCACGATCGGAATATCTCGAAGTGCGAAGCCCGGGAGCACGGCCACGAGGCACGGTGTCCTTCGAGCCGATCACCGCACCCGCTTCGAACCGGCGCAATCACGCACATGCGCGATCAGGGTTGGCCGCCAGAAGTCGTCGCGGAGCGAGTGAACGCCACCCCTGAGGTGATCAGAGAGCACTACGACCACCCCGACCCGATCCGGCGAATGCAGTCTCGTCGCGAGTTTCTCACGGAGGACTCAGCATGACTGCAGCAATTGCTCAAATCGGGCAGTTCAGCATGCGTAAAAGCCGAATCGACCACCTCGGCGGTCCCACTTCTCATTCCCTGAGTGTTCAACTCTTAGCGGCTCGTGTCTCGAGACGGCCGAAAATTCAGTTCTCGGTTTCGGCACAATATCAAATACCGGATATTTCATCTGGTGATGGACAGCGTGACGGTCGTACCAGAGCCGTTAGCCGGCCAGTCGATATACTTTCACTGCGATTCGCTCGTCTCCGATCGGTTCGGATCCGTCTTCGGTGACGAAAGCGGCGGCGTTCACCGTGTTCGGAGTTCCACTCCTCCGTGCGGTTGACTCGCGGAGCCGCTGCTAAGGTGTCGTCCGAGGGCTCGCGCACACTCCGTCAATCGGTCCTCCCGAGTTAGTTGTGTCGTGACCAGATCCGACACTGATGGCCGCTCTCGAGCCAGTCTCACCTGTCGTCGGATGGCTCGTCGAGGTCGTCCGTATTGACTCGCGAAAACGACGAACTACCGCACTGGCACCCGTCTCGAGAGCCGAGTGGAATGATTCGCCCGGTCTCAGTTTCGGTTGCAGCGTAGACGGCGCTACATTCGTCACAGGCAGCGAGAAAGTCATCCCCCGTCTCTGTCATCGGTTGGTCACGTAGTACTTAATACGACGACCAAATTATATAGGTCTAGGGTAATCCGAATCGGTGTCCTGCGGGCGATTCGGCGCGCGATGACGTGTTCACTTTCGACCAGACGACCGCACGTACTATTGCGTCGAGTCAGCGTGGATCGATTCTACCGTGTGACGACTCGAGCACAGCGAACTTCCGGTCCGTCGTCGGAACCATCACAATAGTATAAAGATTCAAGCCGGTGCTGCAGCGTAGAAGTCGATAGAACGGATGATCGTCCCGACACACACCCCTGCAATCCATACTCCGAGCTGGCGTGTGTGGGACGAGCGCAAGCGTCAGTGGGACCGCGGCCAGCCGATTAACTCCCGGAAGCCGATCGAATCTGAGCCGCGGGTCGAGACGACCCGCAACGCCGGGAGGCACAACCGATGATCAAGCGACTCGACGACTACATGTCGCCGGCCGTCACCAAGACGACGCTATACCACGTCGTCCGGCTCGGGCTGCGGGTATACATGATCGCATTACTCGTCGCGGGGGGCTACAGCCTCCTTTGGCTCGCCGAATTCGCCGACGTCATTCCCGAGCGGTTGGTGTCGACGATCTGGATCGCCATCGCCGTCATGGGAACGCTCTTTCTGGTCCTTCTGATTCCGCTCTTTTACGTCTCGCAGTCGAGCGACCGGTAATCGGGTCTACTGCTGGTGACCGACAGCGGCGCGATGACGATCATCGGTGCTACTGGTATCGAGCGCTTTATCGCACGCGACTTCCGATACTCCGTCGATGACGGTCGTCCTCGCAGGCGTCGGTGCCGACAGCACGAACCTCGGCGCGCTCGGACCGCTGTACGATGACGGGCAGTTCGAGTACATTCCGATCCCCGAGAAGACCCGCGAGACGAGCGAAGCCGAAACCCTCGGCTCGTGGGAGCTCCGCGCCAGCGACGACCACCGCGTCGCGGCGGATCTCACGACCCGCATCGAACCCCAGCCCGTCCGCGGCGGCGTCGAGACCGTCACCGGCGACGCCCTCGAGTCGTGGCCGTTCCACCGCGATCCGAACTTCGAGGCGCTCACCTACGGCGAACACCGCACCAGCGGCTACGTCTCCCGGCTGCGCGCTCTCGAGCCGGGCGACGTCGTGGGCTTTTACGCCGGCTTACGCCGTCCGGGCGGAGAGCGCGCACACCGGTACCTGATCGGCTACTTCACCGTCGATCGCGTCGACGTAATCTCGCCAGAGACGCCGCCCGCGGAGTGCGAAGCGATCTTCGAAGCCCATTCGGAGAACGCGCACGCGAAACGCGCTCGAGACGGGGAACCGTACCTCGCGGAGAAAACGATCGTCCTCGTCGACGGTCGCGAACCCGGCGGCCTCTTCGATCGGCATCCGATCCGGTTGAGCGAGTACGTCGTGAAGCCGGGCAACGAACGCCCGCAGTACTATCTCCGCGAGGAGGTGGCGTCGGCTTGGAACGTCACCGAAGGCGGTGCGAACATGATGTTCAAGCCGGCGTACCGCTGTGAGCTTTCGGGCGAGCGGTTCCGCGAGTTGGTCGGGCAGCCGAGAGCTCGGGCGGCCGCGGACGCGACGGTCGAGACGCCGCAGCCCTGACGACGCCGACGGTATCGTCGACTGTCCGCGAGATCAATCGGTTTCTTGTATCGATAGGTCGAACTGCCGACGAGTGACTGACGACAGCCCTGGTACCGAATCCGAATCTGAATCTGAATCTGGATCTGGATCCCGCACCCGACACGATCGCATCACCCGCCACCCGACCGCGGGGCCGCGCAACTCGCTCGCGTTCTGGACCGACGCCAAGCACCCGCTCCGGATCGCGATCAACTACGTTGTCGTCTGGCTCGTCCGGATCTCGCCGAGCCTGCGGCTCAAGCGCTGGCTCATGCGTCGCATCGGCGTCACCGTCGGCGATGACGTTTCGTGGGGGCTCGAGGCGACACCGGACGTCTTCTGGCCCGAACTGATCACGCTCGAGGACCACGCGATCGTGGGGTACGACGCGACCCTGCTCTGTCACGAGTTCTTACAGGACGAGTACCGGACGGGCGAGGTCGTCGTCGGCGAGCGGGCGATGATCGGCGCGGGGGCGATCGTCCTGCCGGGCGTCGAGATCGGTGCCGAAGCGCGGGTCGCGGCGAACTCGCTCGTGACGCGGGACGTCGAACCCGGAACGACGGTCGCCGGCGTGCCGGCGCGGCCGATGGGTGGGGATAGCGATGACGACACCGGAGCTACGGCGGACGAGGCGGACGAAAACGAGAGCGGCGAGCGGTAACGCGTTGGACAGTAGCGCGTCGTTTCGATACCGGGTTACAGCGACGACCAGGACTTGCGCGCCTCGTTCCACGAGGTGATGCTCGCGATCCAGCGCGCGGCGATCATCTTCTTTAAGGTCTGGGCCGGGACGCCGCCGAAAGTGCCGACGGGCAGGGAGATGCCGAAGCCCGGCTTGACTTCGTGGGCGACGGCCTTCTCGCCGACGGAGACGACGGTCCCCTTGTCCTCGTGTTCCCAGGTCTTGAGCGGCCGGTTCTCGATCGCGCGGGCGATGTTCTCGCCGGCGACCTCCGCGGCCTGCCAGGCGGCCTGTGCCGTCGGCGGTGCGGGCTGGTCGCCCTGATCGATAATCGCCGAGTCGCCGATCGCGAACACGTGCTCGTCGGAGGTCTGGAAGTTCGGCTCGGCGTTGACGCGGTTGTGCTCCTTCTCGAGTTCGGCGTCGTCTAAGGCGTCGCGGCCCGTGATGCCGCCGGTCCAGACGAGCACGTCGTGGTCGAGGGGTTCGCCCTCGTCGAACTCGATGTGGTCTTCGGTGGCCTCGGTGATCGGGTCGTCCGTGTGGATGCGGACGCCGGCTTCCTCGAGCAGGTCGCGCAGGGCCTGCTGGATCTCCGGATCGTTGCCGGGGAAGATCTCCTCGAGTGCTTCGACGAGGTGGATCTCGATCGGCGCGCGGTGTTCGTCGCGGAACTCGGCGATCTCGCCGGCGGTCTGGATCCCGGAGAGGCCGGCGCCGCCGATGACGATCTGCGCGGGGTCGCCGCGGGTCGCTTCCTGGCTGGCCTCCTGGACGGCCTCGTGGATCTCGAGGGCGTCGTCGAGACTCTTGAGCGTCAGGGAGTGTTCCTCGAGGCCGGGGATGCCGTAGTAGGCAGTCTGGCTGCCCAGCGCGACGAGGACGTAGTCGTACTCGACGTCGTCGCTGTCGGCGAGTTCGACGACCTGCTCGTCGACGTCGAGGCCGACGACTTCGTCCTGGATGAACCGGGTCGAGGGGTCCGCGATCTCGGTTACGGGGAAGGTGATGTCCGAGCGGACGTCCGGATCGCGGATCACGCGGTGGGCCTCGTGGAGTACGAGGTGGTAGTCGACGTCAGCGATCCACGTTAGTCGCGCGTTGCCATCGAGTGCCGACTGGAGTTTGGTGACCGCACCGGCACCGGCGTATCCGGCGCCAAGTACGACGACGTTCTCAGTCATACCAACTAGTCTAAAAGCCTACGATACAAAGGTATTGGAACCGTTATACCGTGGTTCTCGTTACCATCGATCAATGATGGCGCGGGGGTCCGTGGCCGAACGCACCGCTCAGAGGATCCGCTTGCCGAACGCGCTCGCGGTGAGTTCAGCCGCGAGCGACGCCGTTTCGTTCGCCTCGTCGAGGATCGGGTTGACTTCGACGACGTCCATCGAGCGGAGTATCCCGTCGCGGTCGTGGCGCTTCGAGACGGTCTCGAGGGCGGCGTGGGCCTCGCGGTAGGTGACGCCGCCGCGGACCGGGGTCCCGACGCCCGGCGCGGCCTTGGGATCGATCATGTCGAGGTCGAGGCTGACGTGGACGCCGTCGGTACCGTCGGTCGCGACTTCGAGGGCGTCCTCGACGACGGCCGTCATGCCCCGCTGGTCGATGTCGGACATCGTGAACGCGGTCATCTCGCTTTCGCGGACCAGTTCCCGCTCGCGCTCGTCGATGCTGCGGAGGCCGACGTAGGCGATCGAGTCCTCCTGCAGTCGGGGGGTGTGGGCCCAGTCCATGTCCCCGAAGACGCCTCGGCCGAGCACGGCGCCAAGCGGCATGCCGTGAACGTTGCCGCTGGGCGAGGTTTCGGGCGTGTTGAGGTCGGCGTGGGCGTCGAACCAGATCGCGCCGATGTCCGCGTCGCGTGCGGAGCCGTGGAGCGATCCGATCGCGACCGAGTGGTCGCCGCCGAGCACGAGCGGGAACTCGCCGTCAGCGAGCGTCTCCGCAACGCGGGCGGCGAGCCGGACGTTGACTCCCTCGATCGCCGGGAGGAACTTGGCGTTCTCGACTCCTGAACTCTCCGACTCGGTCGATGTGAGTCCGGACGCCTCGTCCGTATCGGGGTCGATCTCCTCCGCGCGCGGCATCGAGAGGTCCCCGTCGTCGATCGGGTCCACGCCCGCGCGCTCGAGTTCGTCGGCGAGGCCGGCGTAGCGGATCGCCGACGGCCCCATGTCGACGCCGCGGCGGTTGGCCCCGTAGTCCATCGGCGCACCGATGATTCGAACGGTCGCGTTCGTCTTCATGCGTAGCCGTACGCCGGGCACCGGTTTGGTCGTGACGATCCCCTGTGGCCCACCCTCGAGCAGTTGACTCCTCGATCGGTCGATTTCGGTGGCGGTAGATTTAGGGGTAGACGGGGCTAAATCTCGAGTATGATGCTGAGCGACGTGATGGAAGACTACCTCAAGGTCATCTACCAGCTCCAGCGGTCGACCGACGACCGCATCAAGACCTCCGAGATCGCCGCGGAGCTGGACGTCACGTCGCCGACGGTCACCAGCATGCTCGACAAACTCGAGGACCGCGGGCTGGTCGACCGGGAGAAGTACCGCGGGGTAACGCTCACCGACGAGGGCGAGACCGTCGCGCTCGAGGTCGTCCGCCACCACCGCCTGCTCGAGGCCTACCTCACCGAACACCTCGACTACGACTGGTCGGAGGTCCACGACGAGGCCGACCGGCTCGAACACCACATCAGCGAGGACTTCGAGGCCCGCGTCGCCGACGCGCTCGGCGAACCGGAGGTCGACCCGCACGGGTCGCCGATCCCCGGCGCCGACCTCGAACCCCCCGAACGCCCCGAGGGGAAGACCGTCTCGGAGTTTGCGGAGGGCGAAACCGTCGTCGTCGAAGAGGTCGCCGACCGCGACCCGGAGGTACTGTCCTACCTGGCCGACCACGGCGTCGAGCCCGGCGTCGAACTCGAGATCGTCGAAGTTGCCCCCTTCGGCATGGTGACCGCCCGCTCGAGCGCACACGACGAGCCGGTCTCACTGCCGGAAGCGGTCGCACGACACGTCCGCGTTTCCTCGCCAACGAAAGTCGAACAATAGTTCTTTTCGAACTACTTTCGTCCACCATATTCTGATTTCGGTTGGTTTAGATCCAGTCTAATGCAGTATGCGCGGAAAAGCTATAAGTTTAGATTCGTCTAATCGATACGTGATGAGTACGGTAGCTGGACCGGACGGAGGTGAGTGACGAATGCGTGAGCGATCGAACGGGGCGCTGCCCCAGTGGCTCCTCGCGGTCGGTCCCGTCCTCGTTCTCGGTTCGATCCTCGGGCTCCTGTCCCTAACGACGCCCTTCGAGGCCCTCGTTGCCGTCGACGATGCGAGCACGCTCGAGATCGTTTGGCTGCTCACGGTAATCGGGGCGCTCGCGGGCGTCGTTCCGGTCGCGATCGGCATGCTCTGGTTTCCGTTCATCCGGGATCTCGACCCGCGATATCTCCACGGATTCCTCGCGCTCGCCGGCGGCGTGCTGGCGTTTATCGCGATCCAACTGACGGTCGACATCGTCGAAACCGGACTGGCCGCCGACCGGACCGGGCTGGCGATGGGGCTCGCAGTCGTCGGCATCGTCGGGACGTTCGTCGCGATGCACGCGGTAAGCGCGTGGCGACAGCGGACGATGGCCGCGGCCGACACGGACGCGAACGGACTCGCGATCGCGTACCTCGTCGCGCTCGCACTCGGCCTGCACAGCATCGGCGAAGGACTCGGGATCGGCGTCTCCTTCGTCCGCGGCGACACCACGCAGGTGACCCTGCTCGTGCTCGCGTTCGTGACCCACAACGTCATGGAAGGACCGACCGTCGTTGCCGCGGTCGCCCGCGACCGGACGGCGCCCCCGCTGCGTCACTTCGCCGCGATGGGGCTGCTCGCCGGCGGTCCGGTCATCCTCGGCGGTTGGCTCGGCAGCTTCGCCAACTCGGCGCCGCTCGCCGTGTTGTTCTTCGCGGTCGCCGTCGGTGCGATCGCACAGGTGCTCATCGAGGTTGCGGGGCTGATCCGCTTCGACGCCGAGGGCGTCCTGACTCGGACTAACGTCGCCACCTTCGCGGTCGGATTCGCCCTGATGTTCTTCCTCGAGGACGTGCTCGCCGGTGCGTTGCTGAACGGGGTGCTCGTGCCGTCGTGATCGACGCCCGTCGACGTCCGTCGATGCAGCACCGCTGATCGGACTGCAGGCCTACGTGGGTCGCTCCCGCACCCGGAACCGAAGAGAAACGCCTTACTGTCCCCGCTGCCGATACCGAAATCCCGAAGAACGACCGACGTCACCCGTCGGGTTTAAGGAAATCAACTACGAACAATTCACCATGTCATCAATTGAACTAACCCCGAGTCAGAAGAAGATCCTCCGCGCGCTCACGAATCTCCACAAGGAGTCCGAGGACGCGATCAAGGGGGAGGACATCGCCGAACAGGTAGACCGTAACCCTGGTACCATCCGCAACCAGATGCAGAGTCTCAAGGCCCTCCAGCTGGTCGAAGGTGTACCGGGGCCGAAAGGTGGCTACAAACCGACAGCCGCAGCCTACGAAGCCCTCGAGATCCAGCAGATGGACGATCCCGCGTCCGTCCCGCTCGAGCACGAGGGCGAGCCGGTCGAGGACGTCATCGTCGAGGAGATCGACCTCTCGAGCGTCCACCACCCCGAACTCTGCCGCGCGGAGATCCACATGCAGGGGACGATCGACGGCATCTCGGAGGACGACGCCGTCACCGTCGGTCCGACGCCGCTGTCGAAGCTCGTGATCGACGGGCGCGTCGACGGCAAGGACGACACGAACAACATCCTCATCCTCCGGATCGAGGACATGACCGCCCCGGGCGAAGAGCCGGCACACTGATCGCCGTCCTTCCCCAGTCACCGACAGCCAACACTGGCCGCGACCGGACGGCCGGACTCTAGACCCGTCTCTCCCGATTTCTGGTCTTCTCGTCTTCTTGTCTCCGCGTCTTCTCGGTTCCGCGTTCGCACCCTTGCCGCTCCGCTAGTCGGTTATGCTGGTGCTTTGAATCCGAAGTCACGCCGGCGCTCGAGCGGTCAGTCGCGAGCGCGAACGGTGAAAAGGGGCCGTTTCTCGCTGCTAGCGGCTCCGGCGTCGAATCGAGGCGAACCGCTCAGTCGTCGGCTGCGTCGGCGTCTACGTCTGCGTCTTCCTCGATGTCGGACTCGAGCGACTCGACGGGAACGACGTCGACGCTCGCGACCGCGTCGTCGCCCTCGACTTCCATCACGATCACGCCCATCGTGTTGCGACCGACCGTCGAAATCTCGTCGACGCGGGTGCGCATGATCTGTCCGTCCTCGCTCATCACGACGAGTTGATCGTCGTCGTCGACGGCTTTGACCGCCGTCACCGGTCCGTTCCGGTCGCCGGTCTTGATGTCGATCAGCCCCTTCCCGTACCGGGACTGGCGGCTGTACTCGGAGAGGCGAGTCCGCTTCCCGTACCCGTTTCGGGTGACGGTCAGCAGGGCCTTGTCGTCGGCCTCGTCGGTCGCGACCAGGCCGGCGACCGCGTCGTCGCCCTCGAGTTTGATGCCGTTGACCCCGCGGGCGTTGCGGCCCATCGCGCGGACCTCGTCCTCGTCGAAGCGGATCGTCATCCCGCCCTCGGTGGCGATCACGAGGTCCTTCGTGCCGTCCGTGACCTCGACGTCGACGAGTTCGTCGCCCTCCTCTAAGTCGGAGGCGATGATACCGGTCGAGCGGATGTTATCGAACTCCTCGCCGGCGGTCCGCTTGACGTAGCCGTTGCGCGTGACCATCGTCACAAACTCGTCGTCGGCCAGCGCGTCGGTGTCGACGATGGCGGTGATGTCCTCGCCGTCGTCGAGGTCGAGGATGTTGACGGCGGACTTCCCGCGGGCCGTCCGACCCATCTCGGGGATCTCGTAGGTCTTGAGCTGGTAGACTTTGCCCTGATTCGTGAAGCACAGGAGGTAGTCGTGGGTGTTCGCCCGGAAGACCGTCGAGACGCGGTCGCCCTCCTTGACGTCCGCGCCGATGATGCCCTTGCCGCCTCGACCCTGGGGGTCGAAGTCCTCGATGGGCATCCGCTTGACGTAGTCGTCCTCGGTCATGACGACGAAGACCTCTTCCTCGGGGATGAGGTCCTCGTGGGTGACCGTCCCCTGATCCTCGACGATCGAGGTCCGGCGCTCGTCGCCATATTCGTCCTTGACCTCGCGGAGTTCGTCCTTGATGACCTCGAGCAGCTTCTGTTCGCTCTCGAGGATGGCGGTCAGGCGCTCGATTTCTGCCTGAACCTCCTCGTACTCGTCCTCGATCTCGGCGGCCTCCATCGAGGTGAGGCTGCCCAGTTGCATGCGGACGATGTGGTCGGCCTGATCCTGGGAGAAGCCGTAGGCGTCCTGAAGGTTCTCCTTCGCGTCGGAGCGGGTCTCGCTGTCGCGGATCAGTTCGACCACGTCCTCGGCGTTCTCGACGGCCTTCAGCCGGCCCTCGAGGATGTGCGCCCGATCCTCGGCTTCCTCGAGGTCGTACTCGCTGCGTCGGCGCACGACCTCGCGGCGGTGGGCGACGTACTCCTCGAGCGTTTCCTTCAGCGACAGCACCTGGGGCTGGCCGTCGACCAGCGCGAGGTTGATGACGCCGAAGGTCTTCTCTAAGTGGTTCTCGAGCAGTTTGTTCTTGACGACCTCGCTGTTGGCGCCGCGCTTGAGTTCGATGACGACGCGGACGCCGTCGCGGTCGGACTCGTCGCGCAGGTCGGAGATGCCCTCGATCTCGCCCTCGTTGACGTCCTCGGCGATTCGCTCGACGAGGCGGGCCTTGTTGGACTGGAAGGGCAGTTCGGTGACGACGATCCGCTCGCGGCCGTTCTTCCACTCCTCGACCTCGAACTCGGCGCGCACGCGGAGGCGTCCGCGGCCGGTCTTGTAAGCGGAGTAGATGGCGTCGCGACCGACGATGTTCGCACCCGTCGGGAAGTCGGGTCCCTTGACGTGCTCCATCAGGTCCTCGACCGTCGCGTCGGGGTTGTCGATCAGTTCGATCGTCGCGTCGATCACTTCCCCGAGGTTGTGCGGCGGGATGTTCGTCGACATCCCGACCGCGATCCCCGAGGAGCCGTTCACCAGCAGGTTCGGGAACGCCGCCGGCAGGACGTCGGGCTCCTGCAGGCGGTCGTCGTAGTTCGCCGAGAAGTCGACGGTGTCCTTCTCGATGTCCTCGAGCAGTTCCTCGGAGATGGGCGACATCCGGGCCTCCGTGTACCGCTGTGCGGCGGCCGGGTCGCCGTCCATCGAGCCGAAGTTCCCCTGGCCGTCCACCAGCGGATAGCGCATCGAGAAGTCCTGGGCCATCCGGACCAAGGTGTCGTAGATCGCGCTGTCGCCGTGGGGGTGGTAGTCACCCATCGTCTCCCCGACGATCGAGGAGGACTTCCGGTGGGAAGAGCCGCTCGAGACGCCCATCTCGTGCATCGCGTACAGGATGCGGCGGTGGACGGGTTTGAGGCCGTCCTCGACGCGGGGGAGCGCACGACCCGCGATGACGGACATCGCGTAGTCGATGTAGCTCTGCTCCATCTCGTCCTCGATGCGGACGTTCTCTACGGCTCGAGCCTCTACGTCTGTCGGATCGGGTACGTCTGAACTCATGTGGACATCACCTCAGCTACCGCGGCTATATGTCGATCCACTCTGCCTCCGGCGCGTTCTCCTTGATGAACTGCTTGCGCGGTTCGACCGCGTCACCCATCAGCACGGAGAACATCTTGTCCGCGGCGGCCGCGTCCTCGATCGTGATCTGTTTGAGGATGCGGTTCTCCGGGTCCATCGTCGTATCCCAGAGCTGCTGGGGATTCATCTCGCCCAGGCCCTTGAACCGCTGGACCTGCGACGGCGAGCCGTCGCACTTCTCCTCGATGATCTCGTCGCGCTCCTGATCGGTCATCGCGTCGTAGGTCTCGCCGCGGTACCGGATGCGGTACAGCGGCGGTTGGGTCGCGTAGACGTAGCCGCCTTCCAGCAGCGGCCGCATGTGCCGGTAGAAGAACGTAAGGAGGAGGGTGCGGATGTGGGCGCCGTCGACGTCGGCGTCGGTCGCCATGATGATCTTCTTGTAGCGGACGTCCTCGACGTCGAACTCGTCGCCGACGCCGGCGCCGATCGCCGTGATGATGTTCCGGATCTGGTCGTTCTCGAGCACCCGATCGAGGCGGTGTTTTTCGACGTTCAGCACCTTCCCGCGGATCGGGAGGACGGCCTGGAACTCGGGGTTGCGGGCCTGCTTCGCGCTGCCGCCCGCGGAGTCACCCTCGGCGATGAACAGTTCGGCGTCCTCGGGATCTTTGGTCTGACAGTCCGCGAGCTTGCCGGGCAGCGAGGTCGACTCGAGGGCCGACTTCCGCCGCGTCAGCTCCTCGGCCTTCTGGGCGGCCATTCGCGCTTTCGCGGCCTCGACGGCCTTGGTGATGATCGCCTCGGCGGTGTCGGGGTTCTCCTCGAAGTACGTTCCGAGCCCCTCGTGCATGGCGCTCTCGACGATACCACGGACTTCCGAGTTGCCGAGCTTGGTCTTCGTCTGGCCCTCGAACTGCGGGTCGGGGTGTTTGACCGAGATAACCGCGGTCAGCCCCTCCCGGATGTCCTCACCCTTGAGGTTGTTGTCGAGGTCGCCGAGCATGTTGTTCTCGTTGGCGTAGTCGTTGACCGTCCGCGTGAGGGCGGTCTTGAATCCCGTGAGGTGGGTACCGCCCTCGCGGGTGTTGATGTTGTTCGCGAAGGCGTGGATCGAGCCCTGGAGCTCCTCGGTGGCCTGCATCGCCACCTCGACCTGGATGTTCTGCTCCTCGTCCTCGAAGTAGATGATGTCGTCGTGCATCGCCGAGCGCGTCTCGTTCAAATACTCGACGAACTCGCGGATGCCGCCCTCGTACTCGAAGGTCTCCTCGACGGGGCCCTCGTCGTCGGCGTCGCCGGCGTCCTCGCGCTCGTCGCGCAGCGTGATGCGCACGCCGGAGTTGAGGAAGGCCAACTCGCGAAGGCGGTTCGCGAGCGTCGAGAACGAGAACTCGTTGGCCTCGAAGATGCCGGTGTCGGGCCAGAACCGGACTTCGGTGCCGGTCTCCTCGTCCGGCTCCATGTCGCGAACGCGCTCCATATCGCCGACGGGCTCGCCGGCTTCGAAGGCGTGGCGGAAGACGCCGCCGTCGCGCTTGACCTCGGCCTCGAGGCGCTCGGAGAGGGCGTTGACTACCGAGACGCCGACGCCGTGGAGGCCGCCGGAGACCTGGTAGGACTTGTTGTCGAACTTGCCGCCCGCGTGGAGGACCGTCAGGATGACCTCGAGGGCGGGGCGATCGTACTCATCGTGCGTGTCGACGGGGATGCCGCGGCCGTCGTCCGCGACGCTCACCGAGCCGTCCTCGTGGATGGTGACGGTGATGTCGTCGCAGTAGCCGGCCAGCGCCTCGTCGATCGAGTTGTCCACCACTTCGTAGACGAGATGGTGGAGTCCTCGAGAGTCGGTAGAACCGATGTACATCGCCGGCCGTTTCCGCACGGCTTCCAGGCCCTCTAGGACCTGGATTTGTCCGGCGCCGTACTCGCTTTCCTGGGACATGAGAAACCTGCTTTCGGGTAGTGGCTACCGACTAATAAAGCTCACGTACGCGCTCGCGCGCGAAACGCGAGAAGCGGATAATGTTCTCCCCAGCGGCTGCAAGCCCAAAGTAACCGCGCGTCGGCCGTTGTATCGACCGCCCGGCTGACCGGTCGTCTGCGTCCGCGTCCGTCGGATCGGTATGAACTGCGGGTTCTAACGGCGCGTCGTGTTGGTTTCGCTGATCGGATCTGACGGCGTGTAACCGGTCGCACGGGCCACTAGTGCCTCGATTTCATCGACTCGAGACCGTCCGGTCTCTGGATGTGACAGAATGACGGCACTTGGAATGCTGCTGGTCGAAATCCACCAGTACAAGAATTCCGTTGATACGGGGCCTGACTACGCGGTTAATCGGATCTTCCCCGTACGGGCCGGTTTCCGAGTGCAAAATTTGATAGACTCCTTTCACCTGCCAGCCAGCAACTCACTTGGCAGGATACCCCAGATAGGGACGAGGCGAATTAGGCGACGTGTCGCCGTCTCTCGCGCCGAAACGGTCGCCACCGCGTTTGGCTTCCAATCGGGGACGAGCGCACCCGTCTCCGACCCCACTACACATGATCGACTCATTCGATCGGACGGGCACACCGGAACCGGAATCGCAATCGAATATCCCAATCTTCTTTCGTTCGAATCGGGTTGGTCCCCCGGCTACCCCGACGATCGACGGATTCGAACGGACGGTTCGCGTAATCGGCCACGGACTCGTCCGTCGAAGTTGCGGGCGTGTTCCTCGGGGTGATCTCGCATGAGCGAGCGATCGGCGACGCCCTCCGAGCTCGTCCAGTCGATCCCCGGCGGCGAGACGGTCCACGGCGCGCTCTACAAGTACGGATTGGGAATTCTATTCGCAGCGAACGTGTTCGGCGCTGGATCGGTGTACATCCTCGCCGACACGGGCGCGAATTTCGCGTTCTCGCTGCTGTGGGTGCTCCCGCTGGCGTTCCTGATCGACATCGCGCTCCACGACATGAGCGCCCGTCTGGCGGTCGACGACGAACCGCTCGCGGACTACATCGTCGAGACGCTTCCGGTCGGCGGGACGGCGCTCGTGGTTTCGATTTCGCTGATGTCCGCGCTGTGGGCCGTCTCGAACTACGCGGTCGCCGGAGCGGCGCTCGCCTGGCTCGTTCCGGGGATCGACAACGTGCTCGTCGGCATCGTCCTCGCTGCCGGCACGGGGATCGCCATCGTGCAGCTCAAGGTCTACGACCGCGTCGAAGCCGCGATCGCCGCCGCCGTGTTCGCCGTCTTCGGCTCGTACGGACTGCTCCTGGTCGGGCTCGACGTCCCGTGGCAGTCGGTCGCCGCGGGGCTGCAACCCGCGCTCCAGAGCGATATCGGCTACTTGACCGCGGTCATCGCCCTGTTAGGGACGACCGTCTACTGGCCGAACTTCTTCATCCAGTCGAGCATCAAACCGACGAAGGAGTGGACCGACATCTGGCGGTACCGGCAGGACAACGCCGTCGGCATCGCGACGACACTCACCATCGGGAGCTTCGTGATGATCGTCTCGGCGGTGACCCTCTCCGAAGGCGAGATGACGCTGACGGGGCCTGGCGTCCCGCTCGCGGACATTCTCGGTCACGGGGCGCTGGTCGTGTTCATGCTCGCGGCGTTTCTCGCGAGTATCACCTCGGCGACCGGGACGCTGTTCGGCGCCGGCTTCATGGTTCCCCAGTCGCTCGGTCGGGACACGGTGTTCGGCGACGTCGCGTTCCGCCGAACCGTCGTCGGACTGATCGCCGCCTCGGGAGTCGTCGCGCTACTGATGCTCGTGTACACGGGCTTCGGACCGGTCGAGATGGCGATCATCATGCCGGCGGTCAACGGCGCCATCGGGCTACCGGTAACCGTCTTCGCGCTCATCGGCGCGGTCAACAAGTTCTACGACGTCGAGTGGTACGAGAACGCCGCGTTTCTGGCCGCAGGACTTGTCCTGCTGGTCGGGAGCCTCCTCACGGTCCAGTCGCTCTACGAGACCATCGTGAACATCCTGTAGGCCCCCGATCGCGTCGCTCATCGACGCCCTTCGTCACCGTTGTCGGGTCCGATCCCGGCGGACGCGGCTGCGGGTTTTTGTCGACGCTCCTCGAGCAGATGGCGTCCGGTCTCCGGCGGAATCGACCCGCTCGCCAACGAGACGAGGGGTGATGCCGACGAACACGATTGTCGACGAATCTACGGACTAATATGTCGAACCGTTGAACGACCCACTATGTCAGATACCGCCGCGCCGACCGACTGGATCGTCGATCAGCCCGGACTGACCGCGCTCGGACTGGTGAGCGCCCTCCTCGCGCTGGTCGTCCTCCTCCCGTACCTACAGTTCGTCCTGTTCGGCGTCGTCCTCGCGTACATCCTGTTTCCCGTCCAGCGACGCCTCGAGCGGTACGTCAGACCGACGATCGCTGCGGGCGCCGTCGTCGTCGGCACGCTCCTGACGGTCCTTCTCCCGCTCGTCTACGTGATCGCGATCGCCGTTCGACAGTCGCTCGACGTCGCTCAGTCCGTCAGAGGCGGTGAATTCAACGTTGCGGAGATCGAGGCACTGCTCGAGGCCAACGGCATCGCCGTCGATCTCGCTGCGCTGTACGAGGCGAATCAGGATCGGATCGCAACGGCGGTTCAGGAGGTGACGATGAGCGTGATGGGGTTCCTCGGAAACCTCCCGAGCCTCTTTATCGGCCTGACGGTGACGCTGTTCGTCCTCTTCGCCCTGCTGCGGGACGGGGAACGACTCGTCGCGTGGGTGCAGTGGGTGTTGCCGGTCGACGACGCGGTACTGGCGGACCTCCGCGGCGGACTGGACGACCTCATGTGGGCCTCGGTCGTGGGGAACGTCGCCGTCGCGGCGATTCAGGCGGTGCTGCTCGGCGTCGGGTTAGCGATCGCCGGCGTCCCCGCCGTCGTCTTCCTCACAGTCGCGACGTTCGTCCTGACGCTGCTGCCGCTGGTCGGCGCGTTCGGCGTCTGGCTCCCGGTCGCTGGGTACCTCGTCGCGGTCGGCCGGCCGACCGTCGGCGCGGCCGTCGTCGTGTACGGGCTGCTCGTCACGTTCTCCGATACGTACTTGCGACCCGCGTTAATCGGCCAGACCGAAGCGTTCAACGCCGCGACCGTCGTCGTCGGTATCTTCGGCGGACTCATCGCGTTCGGTGCGGTCGGGCTGTTTATCGGCCCCGTCGTCCTCGGAGGGTCGAAACTCGCGCTCGACTGTTTCGCCCGCGGCCACGCCGGGACGCCGCCCGACGGAGCGCCGCCCGAGGGGTCGGCAGCCGAACCCGATGCGACCGAGTCGGCTACTGGCCGAGAACCGACCGACGCGGACGACTCCGACGCGGACGACACCGACGCCGACGAGTAACCGTTCGTCGCACGGTTGCGTCGCCCCCGCCCGGTCGCTGTCGCTCGTAACCGGAAGAGTCACGGGTGCGGCCACGAAGCCTCGATACCGTCGATGTTCGGGCTCCCGTTCGACCTCTCGCTCCTCCTGTTGCTCGCGTCGATCGCCTTCTTCTCCGGCATCGGTATCACGACGATCGGCCCCGGCGGTATTTTCGTCACGATTGCGCTGTACTCGCTGACGGGACTCGCCGCCGGCGAGGTCGCCGGCACCGCCCACGCGACGTTCATCTTCACCGGCCTCGTCGGCAGCGCGGCGTACCTCCACTCCGGCGAGATGCGAACGGGTCACGGACGTGCGCTGGCGGTCATCCTCAGCGGGTCGAGCATCGTCGGCGCGCTCGTGGGCGCGTACGTCAACGCCTTCGTTCCGCGTTCGGTGTTCGGCCTGCTGCTCGGCGGAGTTGCCGCAACCGTCGGCGGGATCATCCTCTACCGGGAGCGGCACGGCTTTAGTCCGGTTTACGACCTCGAGCCGCTGCAGCGACAGGGGAAACTCACCCTCGCCGGACTCGGATTCGCACTCGGCGTCTGCAGCGGCTTGCTCGGAATCGGCGGCCCCGTGCTGGCCGTGCCGGCGCTGGTGCTGGTCGGCATTCCCATGCTGCTTGCGGTCGCCGTCGCGCAGGTCCAGTCGATCTTTATCGCGGCGTTCGCGACGACCGGCTACGTTCTTCAGGGGAGCGTCAACGTTGCGCTCGCGGTCGTCGTCGGAACGCCGCTCCTGCTCGGCGTCGTCGTCGGCTGGAAGGTCGCACACGTCGTCGATCCGGAGAAGCTGAAAGTCGCGCTGGGGATCGTCCTGCTTGCCGTCGGGCCCTATCTCGCCCTCTGAATCGAGATCGAGACTCGAGAACCGAGCGTTGAGACTCGCGACCCGAGACCAGACTAAAGGCGCCGCTGCCCGTTATCAACCCCATGGCACGCGTTCTCGTCCCGTTCGACGACTCCGATCCCGCCCGCGAGGCGCTCGAGTACGCGTTCGATCTCTTTCCGAACGGCGAGTTCGTCGCCCTGACCGTCGCCGACACGTCCGCAGTGCCGTTCATCCCGAACGCGGCCGACGACGCACCCGACGAACAACTCGAGGACCTGCTCGGCGAGGCGACCGACCAGCTATCGGCAGCCGAGGACTTCGCAGCCGAACGGGGCGTCGACATCGAGACGCACACCCGGATCGGCTCGCCGGCTCAGGAGATCGTCGAGTTTGCCGAGACGAACGACGTCGACCACGTCGTGATGGGGAGTCGCGGCCGGTCGGGCGTCACCCGAATTCTACTCGGTAGCGTCGCCGAAGTCGTCGTCCGTCACTCCTCGGTGCCGGTAACCGTCGTCCGCTGACCCGAACCAGAGCGAGGGGCTCACCCGACGAGCGTCGAAATCGACCGCCGCAGCGAGTGCGTTACGTCGGCGGGATGGGGCAGTCCGAGCCGGTACCGAACCCGATCCTGCCGTTTGAACGGCTCGAACGGTGCCGGTTCCTCGAGTTCCCACACCTGCGGCGCCGGTCTGCGGACGCCCAGCCGTTCGAGCGCGGCAGCCGCCGCCCGGCGACCGGCTTCGTTCGCCGATTCCATCGAGGCCAGATCCGAGTTCGTCCGCACGTAGTCGCTCGCGAGCGTGAGGTTCTCGACGTCGGGGTCGGCCGACGGCCGGTTTCGCAACGAGCCGACGGTGTTGATCAACAGCGGCGACCGGTTTACGAGGCCGTCTTCGGTCTCCTCGAGGGCCGGATCGAGGAACCAGTCGACCAGCATCTCGTCGCGCAACCGCTCGTCAGGGCCGTTCAGGTGGGCCTTCAGTTGGGCCCAGATCTCCGTCGCGACCTCCTCGCGGGTGCACTCTCGGGCCGGCTTTCCGTGGACGATCCCCGGCGTGTCCCAGTCGGAGGCGATCACCGAGAGCACCCCCTCAACGTCGACCTCGTCGGGACCGCGCGCCCCGAGTTCGTACGCGGAGTCCTCCCAGAACTGGCGCTGGGAGATCGACGTCAGCGCCCACGGCGCGTCGGCGTAGACCTGATGGCCGCGGGTCAGCGAAACCTCCTCCGAGAGGTAAAACTGGATGCCGTTCATCCAGGCGGTGTCGAGGCGCTCGATCCGACCCAGCTCCGGCGCGGCGCGGGCGAGCTCGGGCGTGACGAACTCGGTCGCGACCTCGACCGGCACGGCGAGGACGTACTCCTCGGCCGTCACCGTCTCGCCGTCGGCCAGAACGACGCCCTCGATTCGTCGCCCGCGACCGCCGACGGCGAGTTCCCGGACCGGCGCGTTCGAACGACAGTCGACGCCGAGCGACTCGAGGTGGCGAACCCAGGGATCGATCCAGGCCTCGCTGGTCGGCGCGTTCAGGATCCGTTCGGTCGGCCGACTCGGATCGAGTTGCCCGAACAGCAACTGGAGGTAGATGGCGCCGATCGTCCGGGCGCTGCCGACCTGCGGCCGGAGCGCGACCAGCGCCTGGGTGGCGTAGGCGAGCCGATCGCGGAACTCCGGCGAGCGGTTTTCGGCGTCGATGAACTCCCACCACGAGACCGCGTCGAACTCGTTTTCCCGCCGCTCCTCGCAGGCGGTCAAGAAGTACAGCAGCCGCTCGAGCAGGAAGCGCACGTCCGACGGCGGCAGATCGTCCGCGAAGGCCGGGCGAAGCGCCTCGAGCCAGCCCCGCAGCGAGTCGGGGCGGCCGGTGTCGGCGATCCGGTCGGCACCCGTCGTGCTCGCGATGAGCGTCGCTTCGGTTTCGACGAGGTTGTCGGCGACGGTGCCGTTGCCGTCCGGAATGCGAGCCATGGTGTCGACGACGTGGCGGTAAAACGCCGGGAAGAACCGGAAGCCGTGCTCGCCGTGCAAGGGCGCCGGGCCGTCGTCGATCGGTATCGATCGCGCCTTGCCGCCGAAGCGGTCGTTCGCCTCGAGGACGGTCACGTCGACGCCCCGCGTCGCGAGTTCCTGGGCCGCTGTGAGGCCGCCGACCCCGCCCCCGATGACGACAACGTCTGTCATTGGTCGTACTCCGGGATCGAACGGATTAACGCGTGGCCCTAACGACTGCAGGGATCCGGAAGTCGATCGATCCTGAATCGATCGGACCCCACTCATTCTCGGAGTATCCCGGCGCTCCGCGGCCAGTTGCAGCATATGCCGGGGCAATCCACTTGGGGCCCGTTCCTGTATCCCCGTATCCGGATGCTTCCGTTCCTCGCGCTCGCCGTCGTCCTCGCCGGTATCGTCGTCGTCCTCGAGGCCGTCTCCTACGCCGCGCTCGAGCGGATCCCCTCGGTGGCGACCGAGGAATTTCCCGAGATCGACCGAGAGTTGCTCGGCAAGTTCAGCAGTTTCGACCCCGAACTCGGCTGGGTGCCCCAGCCGAACCAGGAGAAACAGAAGGACACCGGCGACCACCTCCCCGGCGAAGAACTCCGGACGGTCGTCACCTACTCGACGGACGAGTACGGGAGTCGCGTCTGTCCCGCAAAGGACCGGGACGAGGACCGGGCGGCGACAGCCGCCGACGAGGAGCGGTCCGGAGGGACCGCGAACGCCGGCGTGACGGTCTCGACCTACGGTGACTCCTACTGCTTCTGCCGCGAGGTCAACAACGACGAGACCTTCCAGCACTACATGGCCCAGGAGTTAGACACCCACGTCGCCAACTACGGCGGCGGAAACTACGGGCTCGACCAGGCCCTGATGCGGCTCAAGCGCCAGTACCCCGACGAGCCGACCGACTACGTCTTCGTGGTCGTCACCGCCTCCTCGATCGCCCGCATCCTCTCGGTGTGGAAACACTACCAAGAGTTCGGCAACATCCTCGCCGTCAAACCGCGGTACGTCCTCGAAAACGGCGACTTAGAGCGGATCGACAGCCCGGTCGACGAAAAGGAAGATTTGCTCGACCTCGAGTCGAAGGCCGACTTCCTGCGGGAGTACGACTTCCACTACGACCACTGGTTCAAGCCCCACTACGCCACGTTCCCGTACACGACGGACTTCGTCGACGACGCCGAGAAGGTGCGGTACGCGCTGATCGAGGCCGGTATCGAGATCGAAAAGCGCCTCGAGCAGCCGATTCCCGGGATCGACTTCGACGGGGCCCAGACTCAGTCGGTGCTGCGGATGGAACAGCCCCGCGTGCGCTACCACGAGCGGCTGTTCGAGACCCACGAACCGCTGTTCGACGCGCTGATCGCGGAGTTCGTCGACTACGCGGACGAACAGGAGTTTACCCCGGTGTTCGCGATGGTCCAGCAACTCCGGTACGCGAAGTACGAGGCCGAACACGGCCCGATCTACGGCGACCTGCTGGACCGGTTGGACGAGCGGTACGACGACCTCGAGACGATCGACATGGTCGAGCACCTCTCGCCCGAGGACGGCGACGTCGAGTCCCTGTACGTCGAGCGCGGCGAAGGTGGCCACTACAGCCCGGAAACGAACCGAGAGATCGCGACGGTGCTCGCCGACGTGGTCGAGTCGTAGCACGTTGGCTAACCGGATCGTCTCGTCCAGGGACCACCAACACACATTGGCGTCAGGGATACCATCCCTGCGTGCATACGAGGGAATACGGCAGGACGGTCCACTCAATCACTGCCACATCATCACTGCGCCATACACGCACACACATCGTCCTGCCACGACCGCGATCGCTTTGTCGCGGTCCCTTTCACTACTTCGACAGCGCCCGCTACCCCCTTCAGACGGTGTTGAGAGGGAGATACCGAAAGCTCTCGAGTGTTCCGAAAACCGATTTTATAGGGTCGAGTACCGGATCTCCAGTTAGTCGACCTGCAGCAGGAGCGACTCGCAGAGCGCGTCCGGCCCCGCTTCCTCGAGGAGTCGGCGCTGTTTTTGCGCGCCGCTTTCGCGCTCGTAGACGCGCTTGATGCCGTCGATGCCGAGTCGCTCGCACTCGCGATCGACGAGTTCGCCCAGATCGACGGTATCCTCCATGTCGCGGTCGAGCAGGCTGGCCTCGTGGCCGTAGCGGATCGCGCGCCACTTGTGTTCGTCCAGCAGTTCCCGGCGGTGATCCCGGCCGTAGCCCGGCGCGCCGTCCTCGTACTCCTCGGCCAGCGCGCAGACGAGCGCGTGGGCGTACTCGACGAACGCCATCACGACGTCGGGGTCGGCCTGGCCGTCCGGCGTCCGGAGTTCGACCGTCCCGTGGGCCGTGTGCGGGCGGACGTCGTACCAGAGTTCACCCCGATCGTTGATCGACTCGGTCTCTAACATCCGGCGCTCGAACCGGTCGAAGGCCGCGAAGTCCTCGAAGTAGGTCGGCATCCCGGTGTTGGGCAGTCCTTCGAAGATCTTCGCACGGGCCGACTGGAGGCCGGTGTCGAACCCGTTCCAGTACGGCGAGTTCGCCGAGAGCGCGAGCATGATCGGCACGTACCACCGCAGTTCGTTGGCGATCCAGACCGCCTTGTCGGCGTCGTCGACTCCGACGTGGACGTGGACGCCGGCGGTCGTGTTCCGGTGTTGGGGGTACTGGATGCGGTCCAACTGCGAGCGGTAGCGGGGCTTCTCGGCGTGCTCGAGTTCGCGCCACTTGGCCAGGGGGTGGAGCCCGGCGGCGGCGATCTCGTAGCCGTGCTCGCGGGCGTAGTCGACTAACGCCTGTCGAATCTCGAGCAAGGCGTCGCGGGCGTCGTCTGGGTCCTCGATCAGCGGGGTTTGGGTTTCGATGACGGATTTAAAGAGTTCGTGATCGAGGCGGTCCTCGAGGATCTCCGGGGGGTCGTGTTCGTAGACGAGTTCGTCGGTCCCGCTGGTGGGTCGGCCGCGCTCGTCGACGACGAAACACTCCTCCTCGATCCCCAGCGTGCCCATGCGCGTAAACGATTCCGGCGACCCGCGTTCCATCGTGGCATCTTTTCCACGCCGGGAGTAAATACGGTTTGGAGTCGGCGCGTCCCTCCGGCTTCGGTTCGGTTCCGGCCCGTCGCCGCCTGCGCCGGCGTCAGCGTGACGCTGTGCGCCCCACCGCGCGACTCGAGCGCGAGGGCCCACCGATCGAAATATGTTCCTTCGGCAGAATTATCCGGCGAGTGAATTCGATCCGTGTCTCCGCCCCTCCCCTCCGCTTTCGTCGGTGAACTCGGCCAGTGGCTCGCGTTCGCTGCGCTACTGCTGGTCCCCGGACTCGTCGCGACCGTCCTCTGGGCGCCGTTCTTGCTGTCCGAGCGGCTCAGGGCCCTCTTTCGTTCGCTGCCGCCGGCCGGCCGTACGCTGCCGACCTACGTCCTCATCGGCATCGGCGCGTCGATCCCCTACCTCGCCGGCTTCCTGGCTATCCTCGCGCTCGTCGACTCGAGCGGGGTCGCCTGGAGCAACGCCTTCCTCACCCTCTGTTTCCAACTGGGCGTGCTGTACGTCGTCGGCCTCCCCATCCTCTGTGCGGTCGGCCTGCCGCGGCTCGGCGTCGACTGGGATCCGACCGGCTACGGCTGGCCGACGTGGGGGCTGCTCGTGGTCGGCGCGGCCTGGTACGCGCTGCTGTTTACGGTCCCGATCGCGCTGTTGAGTTTCGTCTTCGCGTTGCCCGGCGGCTACTGAGCCCCAAACGAAAACTGAACCCCTCCTCAGCGCGGCCGTGCGACGATCCCGAGGTGGTCCGCGTGGTACTGCTCGAGCCGCTCGGACTCGAGGATCTCGTAGCCCGTTTCGAGTTCCTCGCGAACCTCGCCGAACACCTCGCCGGGATCCTTCGTCACGTCCTCGCTGCGGGCCTTCACCGCGAGCAGGAGCCGGCCGTCCTCGGCCAGGAATCGTCGATTCTCGAGCGCGACGCGGGCCTGCCCGCGCGTGGCGACGTCCTGCACGATCGCGTCGACGTCCGACTCGACGACGTGGGCGTACGTCTCGGGCTTGCGGGCGTCCTTGAGCAGCGGGAACAGCCGCGGGCGCGATTCGGCCGCCTCGAGCAAGTCCCGGACCGGTCGCGCGGCGAACTCGACGGCGTAGGTCGGGCCCGCGAAGTCCGCGACGTGGCTGACCGTCGTGCCGCTGGCGGCGCCCAGATAGAGGACGGTCTCGTCGTCCCCGCCCTCGAGGCCGGTGTCCATGCCGAGCTCGAGCATCGCCCCGAGCTTGGAGCGGTCGGGGTTCCAGGTGCGCCACTCGCCGTCCGTGGGCTCGCCGTAGACCGGTTCGCCCCGCGTCGCGAGGCGTTCGGTGCCGTCGAACTCGCGGCGCTCGATGCCGTCGGGGAGCGCGTCAGTCATCGCTGCCACCTCCGTCGTTGCTGCTGTTGCTGTCGACTGTCCGCGACTGAATCGTCTCGATGCGCTCCTCGAGTTCCGCGTCGAGTTCGGGCTTGCGCTCGCCCGAGTAGTGGTCGACGCGGGCGGCGATGGCGAGCTTGCCGGCCAGCGCGCGGGCCGCCGAGCCGCGGTTCTCGGGGTGGGTGCCCCGGACCGCGTCGTGAACGTAGATAATCCCGTGCTTGGGCGAGGGCGCGTGCCCGCGCAGGTGGGCGAACAGGGCGTCTTCGGCGCCCAGCACCTGAATCGTGCCGCTGGGTTTCTTCGCGAGTTCCTCGAGGCCGCCGGCCAGCGAGATCAGCCGGGCCGCGAGCACGGGGCCGGCCAGCGCCGCGAGGTTGGGGGCGACGGTCGGGGTCTGCCGTTCGACGAACTCCCGCAGCTCCTCGGCCTCGTCCGCGAGGCCGGCGACGCGCTCGGCCAGCGAGACGATCGCCGCTTCCCCGGGTTCGGGATCCTCGCGGGTCGCCAGTTCGCGGGCGTACTCGACGCCCGTCCCCGCGTCGGGGTCGACGGTCCCGGCCCACTCGGCGAGCCGTTCGGCGAGCTCGTTGGCCGTCCGCTCGCAGTCGTCCATCGCGCGCACCGCGTGGACGAGCTGGCGGTCGTCCGCCCCCTCGCGTTCGGCGACCGCGGCGCGGGTTGCGGCGGTCGTCGCCTCCTTCAGGCGGTCGTAGTACGCCTCGGTCGACTCGGCGGCGCCAGTTTGAACGGCGAGCGTCGGCCAGTCGTTCGGCTCGTCGGCGCGGCCGTCCCGTATCGCCTCGGCGGCCGCGTCGGTATCTCCGGAATCAACGTCCGCAAACCAGCTCCCTGCCGCTGGATCGGTCCCGTCGCTCATTACCCGACGGTTGTCCCCCTGCTCGTATATGCGTTCCCGAACCGTTCTCCGGTCGAGGTGGCGGCCGCTTCGAGCGTCGACCGCCATCGGCTGCGCATCGTCCCGCTCGAGTCCGGCCCCTTCGCTCTCGCCTCGAGCCGAAAACGCGCCGATAAGCGCCTGAACGCCACGTTCGGTGCATCACTCGTTCGGATCGTCGTCCCGGAGGAGGGCGTCTTCGACGACCGCGTTCGTCGCCCGTCGGAGACGCTGTGAGAGCGCGCTGTCGCTGATCTCAACGGTGTCGGCGAGTTCGGTGAGCGTCGTGCGTCGGGGTACCTCGAAGTACCCCTGTCGGTACGCCGTCAGTAGCGCGTCGCGCTGCTCGGCCGACAGCGCAGCCTCGTCCTCCGGGAGAGTGGGATTATAGATGTGGCGCAACGTGACGGGAATGTCGTTTTCCGTGAGCGCGACGTTGAACGTGGACAGCTCCTCGTGGGACGAAAAGCGCAGTCGAAACTCCCACTCGTCGGCGGTCCCGGTCGCCTCGAGAATTTTCGCGCGCGTGTCGACGAGCGCGCCGATAAGGCCGTTAATGTCGGGACTCCAGCGGACTTCGAACAGCGTCGCGTCCTCGGCGGACGTGAGCTGGTCGACCGCCTTCGTCTCGGGATGGTCGCGCAGCGTCGTATCGATCGTGCTCGCCTCGCCGCCGGAAATCCAAAACAGCGGAATAATGGCTTCCTGGAGGGGAACGATACGCTCGAGTTCGATTTCGACCCCCGGGATGTCCTCCAGCACGCGACCGAGCGGGAACGCGTCCGCGGGAACGGAGATGTCGGCGATGACGGTCATTGGTATCGTCGGTGGACTGGCGTGTCGTGCTGGGTGCCTCCTGACGGCGCGGGACGGGTATCGTCCTTCGAGATCGAACGTAAAAACGCTCGGGGGTCGTCGAATCGGTTCGAGGTCGAAGGTCGGCTCGCTCGGACGCGACGGCCTGACGTTCGATACCGAAGCGTCCGACGGGACGCCAGCGAATCGAGGCTGAAGGCAACCCTTGTCGCCGGTCTCGCTGTATTCCGGCCGGAGGCGGAAACCCATGACGACACCAGACGACCCCACGGTAGCGGGCGAGTTACACACCGCTGACGTTCCTCGAGAGCGGGTGTGGGAACGAGTCCGCGACGTCGACCGGAACTGGAACCCGGAACGAGAGGGAGTGCACAGCCGAGTGCGAGACCGAGACCGAGGCCGAGACCGATTCACGAGCGCGAACGGCCCGTCCCGCGTCCTCGTCCCGTTCGACGACTCCGGCCCCGCGTACGATGCGCTCGAGGCGGCCTTCGACCTGTTTCCCGACGCCGCCGTAACCGCGCTGACGATCGTCGACGACTCGACGGTCGTCTACGCACCGGCACCATCGACCGAACCGCGCGCGAGCACGGACGGCGAACTCTTGGCCGGACGCCCGGCCGAACTCGAGCGCGCGATCGAGATCGCCGACCGCTGCGACGAACGGATCCGGACGGCGGGCCGCGTCGGGTCGGCGACGCAGGGCATTCTCGAGTACGTGACCCGCGAAGCCGTCGATCACGTCGTCATCGGGAGTCACTGTCGGTCCGGCCTCGCGAGATTCCTGCAGGGAAGCGTCGCCGAGACCGTCGTCCGTCACTCGCCGGTTCCGGTCACCGTGATCCCCGCGTCGTCGCTCGGGGGTGACTGACCGTGTCGCTCGAAACCGACGCCGTCCCCGGGGACGGCGAGATCGAGGGTGGTCGACGGTGACGAACGACCGACAGAAGGGCGTCGTGATGTGCGAGCAGTGCCGGACGGTCTACGCCGTGTGGATCCGACCCGACGGACGGCGCTACCCGATCAGTTCGCACAACAACTGTTCGTGCGACGAGCGCGCTCGGGTCGTCATCGACAAACCCTGACTGCGTCCATCGCAGCCCCGTCGCCCCGTCGTCGCCCCATCGTCGCCCCATCGTCGCCGGTTCGGCCACAACCGAGGGAACTCATTCTCGCGATTCGAATTCGTGGACGGTCAACTGCGTCGACGGCGGCGCTTCCTCGCGTTCCCGGTCTCGATTCGGCTCGAGGGTTTCCCAGCGGAGTGCGTACTGCGTCTCGCCGGGCGAGTCGCCGCCGTCGTCGACCCAGTTGACCTGCATGTCGGGATACGCCGTCCGCACCTCTCGCAGCGCGTCGGGGTAGGTGTGCCACGGCGAGTACCAGTCGGTCGGCGTCAGCGTTTCCTCGTCCAGCACCCACTTGCCGGTGCCGTACTCGACGTGGTCGTAGGTCTGGACCAGCTTCCCGTCCTCGCGTTCGACCGGGCCGAACTCGATCTCGAAGGGGATGGTGCCGCCGCCGCCGAAGGCCCAACGGTAGTCCCAGTCGCTGGTCCGATAAATCTCCCAGCCGTCGGCCTCTGCACGGGCGTTGTAGAGCTGCGTGTTCCCCTCGTGGTCGAACTTGTGGTAGCTGACGACGACTCGTCCCTCGGTGTCGAAACCGATCTTCGTGTTGTTGTTGATCATCCCGCCGTAGGGCGGCACCGGATCGACGAGGTCGCCCGAATTGATGTCGATCGGCAACTCGAGCGGGTCCCCCTGGCTGGTTTCCCACTCGCGCAGATCGGGACTGCGCGCGTAGCAGAGGTCGTGGTTCGTCTGCGCGCCGCCGTGGTCGCGCCAGACCCAGCACAGGTGGTAGTCCCCGTCGGGGCCGACGACCGGTCCGTAGGGGTAGGCGTTCATCGCGTCGCCGCCGTAGGTTAGCGGCTCCTCGAGCAGGCGCTCCCACTCTCGACTCTGTTCGTCGTAGACGTTGTAGCGCCAGTCGCCGCCGCCGCTGTAGCCGTCGCGGTACTTGAAGACGAGTTCGTCGTCGGGACCGCGGAGAAACTGCGGGTACGTGACCTGTGACTCCTCGCTGCCGACCATCTCGTCGAGCCGCTCGAACGTGGTGACGTCCAGCGGCTCCCGCGTCCGGTAGTATTTCAGCGGGTGGACGTGCATATTCCCGCTCAGGTGGAGGTAGCCGTCGCGATCGACGGCTACCGTGAGGTCGTTGTGGGCGTCCCACTTCACCTTGCGATCCTCCGGCAGGCGGGCGACCGTCCAGTCGTCGGTCCCGAGTTCGCGCTGACCGACCGCCAGATTCCGATCGGCGTCGTAGAACGCGACGAACTGCCGGTCACCCCGCGTGTATAGGTCGAACTCGGCCGCCGCCCCCGCCCAGACGTCCGCGATTTCGGTCCGCGATCGCTCCTCGAGTTCGGTGTTAGAGACCACGAGACGGGGTATCACGCCCCAGTATTATTAGGGCTTCTGACACGCGATCAAACGGTGGACGAGAGAAAACGGGGCCGCGGGCGGCTCAGCCGAACAGCCGTTCCCGCAGCGACCGCGAGGTTGGCCGTTCGGCGAGGATCACGGACCGGTCGACGTCGTGGACGACATCGTAGGCGAGCGAGCCCCGAAGCAGTCGCGAGAGCAGTCCGCGCTCGGTCGCGCCGAGGACGATCAGCGAGTGGTGGGTCGCTTCCGTCGCGATTGCGCCCTCAACGTCGCCGGACGCGTCGATCTGGATCGTCGCATCCTCGAGCCCGTGGTCGGCGGCCCATTCGGTCAGGAAGGTCTCACCTGCGGTTCGCTCGCTCTCGTCGTCGACGACGTGCAGGAGCGTGATCTCCGAGCCGAGTTGGTCGCGCATGTGGCGCGCAACCTCCGCGCTCAGATCGGAGTCGGGCCCGCCAGCGGTCGGCACCAGCACGCGGTCGGGCTCGAGACCGCGGTCGTTGAGCACGAGAAAGTCACAGGGCAGGTCGTGTGCGAGTTCGTCGAGCGGCCGTTCCGCGCGGCCTGCGGACCAGGGGCGACCGGGCCCCCAGCCCATGACGACCGTATCAGCCTTCTCGCGGCGCGCGACGTTGAACACTTCCTCGAACGAGCGATGGGAGACGACCGTCCGCACGTCGACCGGCACGTCGAGCGTCTCGGTGCTCTCACGGACCTGTGTCATCAACTGCTGCGATTCCGCGTCGATGCGCTGGATGTGCTCGGAGCCCTCCTCGAGCGGCGTCTGGTCCGGCACTTCGACGATGTGAACCGCTTGGACGACGCCGTCGTTGGCCTTCGCGAGCACGCTCGCGAGCTCGAGCAGTTCGGATTCGGTCCGCGGGTTCGAGACCGGGACGACGACGGTGTACTCGTCGCTGGCGGGGCGTGCAGCGCTCGCGGCTGTCACCGCCGCGTCGGGCATCGTTCCCGATCGCGAGAGGATATAGTTGCTCAGTACGCCCTCGCGGTCGGTCTTGTTGCGGGCGTAGATTCCGTACCAGACCACCGCGATAACGACGAACAGCAGGCTCAGTGCGACCTCCTTCAGGTCCATGAAGTAGATGAGCGCCAGCGAGAGGGAGAACCCGGCAATCGGCGTGGCGGGGTAAAACGGCACCTCGAAGTCCGGATCGTACTCCGGCACGTCCGCCTCGCGGAAGACGATCAGCGCCGCGTTGATCAGCGCGTAGACGATCAGGTGAAGCACGCTCGCGGCCTTCGAGAGCACCTCGAGATCGTTCCCCAGAACGGCGATAAATAGGAGGATCATGCCGCCGGTGACGGCGATCGAACGGTACGGGGTCGCGAACCGAGGGTGGATCTCGTTGAGCCAGTCGGTGACGATCTTGTCCCGCCCCATAGCGAAGTTGATCCGTGCGGACGCGAGAATCGAGGCGTTTGCGCTCGAGGCGGTCGCCAGCAGCGCCGCGATCGTGATCGAGGCGATGCCGACCGCGCCGAGGTTGCCGTCGAAGACGATGCCCGCGGCGTGGGACATCGGCGTCTCGTCGCTGATGGAGTCGTAGGGGATGATCCCGACCATCAGGCCCACGAGGATCGCGTAGATGACCATGACGATGGCGACGCTGCCGATGATCGCGATCGGCAGGTTTCGCCCCGGATTCTTCAGTTCCTCCCCGATCGTCGCGATCTTCGCGTAGCCGAGGAACGAGACGAACACGAGCGCGGTCCCCGGGAGAATCTGGCCGTAGCCGAGCGGCGCGACGCTCCCGTCGATCATCACGGTCCCCCAGTCGAACGAGAAGAAGCCGAAGATCGCGAAGACGGTGAGGATACCGAGCAGCAGCGTCACGATAACCGTCTGGACGCCGCCGGTCTCCTTCGCGCCGATGTAGTTGACCCCGACGAACGCGACGCCGGCGAGAAGGGCACCGATCTGGATGTCCGAGAGGACGAGTGGCCCGAGCACGATCGTCGGGATCAGCGTGATCTCGCCAATTCCGGGGATCGGGAGGACAACGCCCTCGAGAATGTCCGCCAGATAGCCGCCGAAACCGATGCAGTAGAACGCGCTGGCGAAGGCCAAGCCCATCCAGTCGCCCATGCCAGAGATCGAGCCGAACAGCGGCCCGAGCGAGCGGTTGATGTAGTAGTACGCGCCGCCGGCTTTGGGCATCGCCGTCCCGAGTTCGCTGACCGTGAAGGCGTTGACAAGGGCGATCATCCCGCCCACGATAAACGAGAGGACGACGATCGGACCGGCCTCCTGTGCCGCGACGCCGGGTAATACGAAGATACCCGCCCCGATCATCGTCCCGATTCCAACGGCGAGTGCTGACAGCAGTCCGAGGTCCTTCGCGAGTTCCTCGTCGGTCTCAGCCATCCCCACCACCTCGAGGTGGGAGCCGATCGTCGATCCGCGGATGAACGCAAGTGTGTCCTATCATGGTGGCCCTCCGAATACTCCGTACGGGCAGCCGAGGAGGGACGCCACCTTAGCTTATTCGGTTACCGAATATTCTGGGCGCAAATTCGAACGGATCGAAAATCGGTGCCGCGTGAGAATACGCTTTCCTGATTCCTACTCGCTTCGCCCGTCGTCGGAACCGTCCGACACTGCCGTTGTCGACGAACCTGGTGTAGCGCCGGCCGCCTCGAGCGATTCGGAATCGTTACCGGATCCGAAGAGACGCTGTCGAATGCTGCGGTCGTGGCTCTTCTCCGCGAGGATGACCGAACAATCCACCATCTCGAGGACGTCGGAGGCGAGCGATCCCCGGACCAGCCGCGAGAGCAGCCCGCGTTCCGTCGCCCCGAGAATGACCAGCGAGTGCTGAGCGGACGCGGTCGCGATCGCGGCTTCGATATCGCCGGAGGTGTCGATCTGGGTCGTCGCGTCCGCGAGCCCGTGGTCGGCAGCCCATTCGGTCAGGAAGGCCTCGCCGTCGGCCCGTTCGGATTCGTCGTCGACGACGTGCAAGAGCGTGATCTCGGAGCCGACCTGATCGCGCAGATAGCACGCGACCTCCGCGCTCAGATCGGAGTCGGGACCGCCAGCGGTCGGCACCAGCACGCGGTCGGGCTCGAGACCGCGGTCGTTGAGCACGAGGAAGTCACAGGGCAGGTCGTGTGTGAGTTCGTCGAGCGGCCGTTCCGCGCGGCCCGCGCTCCACGAGCGGCTCGGTCCCCATCCCATGACGACCGTATCGGCTTGCTCCCGGCGTGCGACATCGAACACTTCCTCGAACGAGCGGTGGGAGACGACCGTCCGTACGTCGACCGGCACGTCGAGCGTCTCGGTATCTTCCCGTACCTGCTCCATCAACGCCTGCGACTCCGCGTCGATGCGCTGGATGTGTTCGGACCCCTCCCGGAGCGGCGTCTGGTCCGGCACTTCGACGATGTGAACCGCTTGGACGACGCCGTCGTTGGCCTTCGCGAGCACGCTCGCGAGCTCGAGCAGTTCGGATTCGGTCCGCGGATTCGAGACCGGGACGACGACCGTGTACTCCTCGTTGGCGGGGCGTGCAGCGTTCGCGGCGCTCACTGCGACGTCCGGCATCTCCTCGGACCGGTCGAGGATCCAGTTGGCGAAGACGCCGGCGTTTTCGACCCGCGTCCGGGAGTACAGCAGGTACCAGCCCGCTGCGAAGACGACCAGCCCGGCCGAGAGGGCGATGACGAACGGTTCGATGTACGCGATCAGCGCGAACGACGAGACCGCGCCGATAATCGGAACGAACGGATAGAACGGCACCTCGAAGTCGGGGTCGTAATCGGGCGGTTCGGCCTCCCGCATCACGATCAGCGCGATGTTCAACAGTCCGTACACGATCAGGTGGAGCACGGACCCGGCGGTCGACAGCAGTTCGATGTTCCCGACCAGGAGGAAGACGACGATGAGCGTCCCGGTGATCAGAATCGACTTGAACGGCGTCCCGAACCGCGGGTGAATCTCGTTGACCGACGGCGAGATGATCTTCTCTCGGCCCATCGCGAAGTTGATCCGCGACGACGAGAGGATCGACGCGTTCGCGCTCGAAGCGGTCGCCAGGAGGCCCCCGAACAGCAGCATTCCCCAGCCGAGGAGGCCGAGGTTGTAGCCGAAGATCTCGTACTGGCCGAACAGCAACTGGGCCGCTTCGACGACGGCCGTCTCGTTGTCGGCCACCAGTTCGGTCGGTACCGCCGCCAGCAGTACGAGGAGGAACAGCGCGTAGACGACCGTGACGATCGCTACGCTGCCGATGACCGCCAGCGGAAGATTCCGCCCCGGATTCTTGATCTCCTCGGCGACGGAAGTGATCTGGACGAATCCGAGGTAGGAGACGAAGACGAGGGCCGTCACGGGAAGGACTTCGCCCATCGCGCCCTCCTCGACGATCGGCTGCAGCGACTCCATATCCGCGTTCAGCAGTCCGACGACGGTGAACGCGGCGAGGATCGCAAGCAGCGTGACGACGATGACGATCTGGAGGCCGCCGGTCTCCTTGGCACCAAAGTAGTTGACGGCGATGAAAAGCACCGCGCCGACGAGGCCGATCGTCTGGGCCGCCGTCACCGTTACCGGTCCGAGCCCGAGCGCCGGGGCGCCGACGAGTTGGTTGACGTACTCGCCGAAGCCGTACATGTAGAACGACGACGCGAACGCTAATCCCAACCAGTTCGCCCAGCCGCTGATCGAGCCGAACAGCGGCCCGAGCGCACGGTTGATGTAGAAGTACGCGCCGCCGGATTTCGGCATCGCCGTCCCGAGTTCCGACGCCGACAGCGCCGTAAACATCGCCGTGATACCGCCGATAACGAAGGTCGCGGCTGCGAGCGGCCCGACGTCTGCGACCGCGGTCCCCGGGAGCACGAAGATACCCGCCCCGATCATCGTGCCGATCCCGATCGTGATCGCCGACAGGAGCCCGAGGTCCTTCGCGAGTTCGTCGTCGCTGCCGCTCATCGTTTCCCCCTCGATTCGTCCGCGGTCGAACGCGACGTTGTGATCCCCACCATGTCTGTCTTGCGTATCCGCATCTCCCCTCCGACGGTGACCGTCGGCATTAGCTTACACTCGAACGCCGCAACAGGACGGTTCCAAACCGATAGGCGCGACTCCTCGAGTTTTGATGAACATAGTAAATCGAAGCGCCACGCCGCCCTTAATTCGTTCGTTTAACGACTAATGACCGTATTCGTGAAACGCGCAAACATTTCAAATTTTGCGACGCTACGGCGGGTCGACGAATGGGGGCGCCGTCACCGGGCCGAGAACGGAGCCGCAGCGACGACGGTTAGACGCCGAACGTCGCCCGGAGCATGTCTCGCGTGCCGGGCCCGAGTCCGACCGCGACAACCGTGATCATGAGCAAGATCGCGTAGCGCGGGCTATCCTCGAAGACCGTTTCGTCGAAGATCCAGACGACGATGACCGCCGCGGCGAGTTTCACCAGCAGGAACGGCCAAGCTTCCCCGGTGACGGCGACGACGCTCGGCGGGAGGATCGAGCCGGTCCAGTCGACGATGGCCGCATTGATCGGGTGTTTCGGGACGAGATTGTTCGAGTGGCCGAAGGCGGTCGCCCAGTCGAGCCCGATGACGTTCGCGACGCCGTCGACCGCGTGGGCCCAGATGACGACGATCCCCATGTACTCGGTTCCGCGGTTGATCCCGGGCGCGAACCGCTGGATCGCAGCCCAGGTGAGCCACGTTGCGGCCGTCGCGCCGACGAGCGTGGCTATCAGCAGGAGCGGGTAAAACCGGGAGAACGCCTCCGTCGCCGCCGTGTAGCCGAGGTGGGCCAGCGTGAGCGTGAGCAGCCCGGTACCGATCGCGAAGAGGGGGTACTCGTAGCCCGAGACGTAGTCGTTGCGCTCGAGCCAGACCGAGACGACGACCGCGACGGCGGTGACGGCGAAGACGGTGAAGTAGATGAGCGGGCTGATGATGAATCCGGACCACGGGAGATCGATCGCGAGCGTCCCCGTGGCGCGGTAGGCGGCCGCGTTCGCGTCCTCGACGACGCGCAGCGCGCCGCCGAACAGCATGAACGGGAAGAGTCCGTAAAAGCCCGCCCGATACCGCTCGATCTCGAGGCGTTTGATGAGGAAGACGACCCCGATGACGCCCAGGATGAGCGTCGGGATGTAGCCCGCATACGAGACGAACGTGTAGCCCGGCGACGCGGTCGGGCCGGCGTTCGGGCCGGCCTGTGAGCACGGGAGCTGCTCGCCGCCCGCCCAGGCGACGCAACTCCAACTGTGGGCGTCGGCGACGACCGGCCCCCAGTAGTACTGCCAGATGAACTCGACGTACACCTGCTTGGGGAACGCGGCGGCAGCCCCTGCGACCCCCGCGACGAAGAGGACGACGGCCGCGGCCCAAACGCGTTCGGGCCCGTACCGCTCGATGGACTCGTACATACCCGATATCCGTTACGGCGGGCGCTTACCGTTTCCGGTTCTCGATTCGCCGGTCGCCGCAGTGGAAGATTCCCCGCGCCCCTTCCCCTACGCGGCGTCGATCTCCCGCGCCGCCTCGAGCAGGTCGTCGTGAACGCCGCCGTTCGAGGCGACCAGCCCCCGACTGTCGTGGCGCCAGCGGTCGCCCTCGAGGTCGGTGACCGTCCCGCCGGCCGCGCGGATCAGGGCGACGCCGGCGACGGTGTCCCAGGGGTTCGCCCGCAGGTTCGTCACGACGCCCTCGAGCGCGCCGGAGGCGACCATCCCGAGTTCGAGTTGGGCGCAGCCGAAGCGGCGGACGTCGCCGAACCGGTCGACGAGCGCACGCGTCGCCGCGGCGTACTGGTCGCGCTGGTCGAAGTCCCACCAAAAGGTCGGGCAGACGTGCGCGCGTTCGGGGTCGGTGCAGTCGCTGACCGACAGCGGCTCGTCGTTCAGGAAGGCGCCCTCGGGACCGACGCGGTAGGCGTCCTCGAGAGCGGGACAGACGGTCGCCCCGGCGACGGGGTCGCCGTCGACGACCGCCGCGATGGCCGTCCCGAACGCGCGAATGCCGTCGACGTAGTTGTTCGTACCGTCGATCGGGTCGACGATCCAGGCCGGTCCCTCCTCGGGCACCCGCTTCAGTGCGTCCTCCTCCTCGCCGACGATCGGGTCGTCAGGGAACGTCTCGCGGATGACCTCGATGACGCGCTCCTGGGCGTTCCGATCGACCTGTGTGACGACGTCGGTCTTCCCGTCTTTCTGTTCGACCTCGAGCTCGCTGCGGAACGAGTCGGCCGCGATCGCGGCGCCGGCTTCGGCGGCGGTGACAGCGACGTTCGCCCGCCGCTCCGGTTCGTACTCGGCGCCGACCTCGCGATAGCCATCGCGTTCGCTCATTGATCCCAGTCGTGTCGCGTCGCGAAAAGGTGTAGCGGTTCTCGGCAGTGCGTGCCGCGGCGCTCAACACCCGTATTCGATCCGCTGGTCGACCTCGAGGTCCCCCACCGGACCCGAGGGACCGATCGGCTGTTCGACGGTGTAGACGGTCACCGACTCGAGGTCGGCATCCGGTTCCGTTTCGTGCTCGGCGACGTGGTCACAGAGGTAGGCCGCCAGCGGCTCGTACTCGTTCTCGCCCGCGCTGCGCAGATCCAACCCGTACCGCATCCAGAGCGTCGACGGGTACCTGTCCGCGGCGTCCGGCGGCCGATCGATCGCACCCGACTCGTCCCTGAGCGTGTCGATCGTCTCGCCGGACTCGAGGTCGGCTTCCCAGGCGAACCACCAGTAGCCGCTCAGCGGATCCGGCGCGAAAAACGCCCAACTGACGTCTTCGACGTCGCCCTCGACGATTTCTTCGGGCATCTCGACGAATCCCAGCCCGGCGGCCTGCCACGCGATCAGTCCGAGGAGAAAGCAGACGAGCGCGACGTTCCCGGCGATTCGCGCGCGACGGCGCACGGCCGGCGGAATCGCGATCGATGGAAGCGAGGGCAGTCGTCGGCCGCCGTCAGTCGCTACCGCGCGATCGGTCGCCGATTCGAGCCGCCGCTCGAGTCCGGTGCGCTCGAGCACCGCCTCGAGGCGATCCCAGGCTCGCGGCGGGAAAAAGAGCAGCAGCGCGGCGACCATGACGAACGGGAACGCGCCGAGGCGCATCGTCGCGGCCAGCCCCAACTGCGCGCCGACGAACGCGCCCGCCAGCGCGAGTCGCAGTCGATCGCGGAACACGAGCAACAGCGGCGCTGCGGTGAGCAGCGCCGACCACGACCAGTTGGCCGCGACGAGCAGCGGCGTCCGGTCCGCGAGATAGGGGCCGAATCCCACGATGAGCTGCTCGAGGTGGAATATCTGCGCGACGGCGGTGCCGTTCATCCAGGTCTCGCTGCGGGTCTTGAGCACGCCGTTGACGGCGTAGATGGTCACGAAGTGAACGAGGACGGTCGCGGTTGCGACCGAGAGGACGCGGCCGTCGACCGTCGCTGGGGGATCGGTATCACGATCAACGCGGTACCCGCGCCGACGCGCGTCGATCGACCAGCGAGCGCCCAGCGGCAGAAAGAGTCCGAGAACCAGCAGGGACAGCAGGATCGTGTCCCCGCCGTTGAGGACGTAGGGGTTTCGGGCTTGCATCGAGGCGAGCAAGATCGCGGAGCCGAGCGTCGCCGGCGTCGTCCGGTAGCCGACGAGCAACAGCCCGGCGAAGACGCCGGCGACCGCGAACAACAGCCCCTGTACCCACGCCGAACCCGACAGCGCGTGCAGCGAAAGCGCCTCGAACGTCGGAAAGAGTTCCGCTAGCGCCGATCGCGGCAGCGTTCCGGCGTCGGTGTAGAACGTCACGACTCCCGGAACCCGGAGATAGAGGAGATCGCAGAGGAGAATCAGTCCCAGCGCGATCCGAAACGCAGCGAGCGCTCGCGGGTCGATTCCGAGTCGCGGTGCGACCGCTGATCGAAGCCGGGTAGCGACCGCTGCTCGGCTGCCTACCGTCGACGCATCGGATCGGGAGGGAATCATCGGCGGGACCGCTCGAGGCTCGAGTCGGTCCCCAGTTCTCAACAATCGTATAAGTGTTTTGTCGTCACTCGGCGTCGTGGTCGACTCGAGCGGTAGACGCCGAACGGCGACGCTCCCGACGCATCGTCCCGGAGAAGCTTTGCGAGGGCAAGACGCTCCGTCTTGCCGCACTGTTGCAGTGCGAGGGGAGGGAATCGAACCCACGAACCCCTACGGGAGCGGATCTTGAGTCCGCCGCCGTTGACCGCTTGGCTACCCTCGCACGCAGCCGTTCGTACGACCGTGTCGTTTGAATAGTCTGCGATTTCTCGTGCGGCGACTCGAGCGTGCGATCGCGATCTACTAGTCCAACCGATCAGGCCGTCGATTCACCGTGCTCGAGGTCCGGTGCCGACTCCGAACCGGACTCGAGATCGAAGTCGAGGTCGTCGGCCGCGTACTGCGTTTCGCAGTTCGGGCACCGATAGCCGCCCTCGATGTGCTCGTAGAGGCGCTCTCCGCAGTTCTGACATCGCCCGTAGGGGTGGTTCATTCACCCGAGGTTACCAGTTCGATCGAAATAAACGTCAGCCTTCTCGGAGACAGGCTTTACGTACGCCGACGGCCGGGCACGCCGAACAGTATACCCGTCGCACGCACGAAGGATACTCCATGAGCGATCACACCAGCGATCCCACCGTCGCGCCGCCGCCCGACGGCACGGCGCCGACCGGCTGGCTCGCGTCCGCTGGCCGCTGGGAGCATGCGACCCTCCGGAAGGCGACGATCCACGGCGTGCGGCTGTTCAACGACGGCGCCTACCACGAGAGCCACGACTGCTTCGAACTCGAGTGGTACAACTACGGCCGCGGCAGCGAGGAGAGCGCCTTCCTCCACGGGATGGTCCAAGTCGCCGCGGGCGCGTACAAGCACGTGGATTTCGAGAACGACGACGGGATGCGCTCGCTGTTTGGAACCGCCCTCCAGTACTTCCAGGGCGTCCCCACCGACTACTACGGCGTCGACGTCCTCGAGATTCGGACGACGCTGACCAACGCCCTCGAGGACCCTACCGTCATCGACGGCTGGCGGATTCCGATCGACGGCGAGCGACCGACCGCGCGAGCGATCGATTACGAGTACATCGAGGCTCTCGAGGAGTGACAATTCCGCCCGTCCGCCCGCGAAATCGGTCGGCTGTGTGCGGGACGGTACCGTGATTTCCGCTCGTCGTACTCGTCTTCCGACCGGCAGGGAGTGTGACAGACCGAACGGCCTTTGTCCGCGTAGCCCAACTAACGGACAATGAGAGTCGCACAGATCGGGTCGGGAACGCCGGAGATCGCAGTCGTTGCGGGCGTCCACGGGGACGAACCCTGTGGCGTCCGCGCGGTCGAACGGCTGCTGGACGAGCGCCCGACCGTCGAACGGCCCGTCAAGCTCATCGTCGCCAACGAGAAAGCCTTGGAGCGGCGGGTGCGATTCGTCGACGAGGATCTCAACCGCGCGTTCCCGGGCGATCCGGACGCGAAGACCCACGAAGGACAGCTCGCCAACCGGCTCGTCGAGGAACTCGAGGGTTGTCTCACCTTCTCGATGCACTCCACACAGAGCCACGCAGAGCCGTTCGCAATCGTTAACGGCGTCAGCGAGACGGCCGAGGAAATCGTTCCGCAACTCCCGGTTACGGCGATGGTCGAGACGAGCAACTTCGCGGAGGGACGGCTCTTCTCCGAGATCGACACCATCGAGGTCGAGTGTGGGATGCAGGGGTCGGAGACGGCCGCGCAGAACGCCGACCGGTTGACGCGGGCGTTCCTCACGGCCGTCGGCGCCTTGCCCGGCGACGCGATGCGTCGCGATCTGCCGGTCTTCCGGCTCACCGACGTCATCCGCAAGCAGGAGGCCGACACCTACGAGGTGTTCGTCGACAACTTCACCGAGGTCGAGGCCGGCGAGTCGTTCGCGGCGGCCGACGGCGACGAGCAGATCGCCGACGAGTCGTTCTACCCGGTGCTCATGTCGTCGAACGGCTACCGCGACGTCTTCGGTTACGCCGCCGAAAAGCTGGACGTGCTGACGGCGCCGCCGGCAGCCGACTGAACCGATTGCACCGACGGTAGCGGCGCGTTCGAGGACCAACTGTTGTCGCACCCGCATGCTTCCTTGAGGTGAGTGTGCCGGGGGAAGGTACGGTGCTCGCAACAGTTGTGATCGCGGTGTGAGTTTTTCTCGCCGTTGTTACTGTATCCAGCCTGAACGCAGCCTGTCTCGGGGGCTCCGCTCGTAGTCATCGCTGGTAGTGCGACGGAATCCCACACTGTGGAAATACCTAACAGGACCGTTCTCGATACGTGTCGTATGGTCGACAAAGACGCCGTTCGTCGGGGCTACGACGGACTGGCGGAAACGTACGCCGCGCGGCGCGATCCCGACGACGGCGAGTGGGCGATGCTCGAGCGACTGCGGAAGCAGTTGCCGGCAGCCGCGCGGGTGCTCGACGCCGGCTGCGGGCAGGGCGATCCGATACTGCGCCGGCTGGCAGAGGCTCCCGCGATCGAAGCGACCGGCGTCGACTTCTCGCGCGAGCAACTGCGGTTCGCGCACGAAGCCGCTCCGGACGCCGCCCTCGCGCAAGGCGATATCACGTCGCTTCCAGTGGGCGACGACGCGTTCGACGCCGTGACCGCCTTTCACTCGCTGATTCACGTCCCCGAATCGGAACATCAGGCGGTCATCGACGAGTTCGCGCGCATCCTGCGTCCGGGCGGGCTGGCCCTGCTGACCGAAGGGACGAACGACTGGCACGGCAGGAACCCGGACTGGCTCGAGACCGGCGTCGAGATGCAGTGGCACATCGCCGGCGCGGACACAACGCGGGAGCAACTCCGGGCCGCCGGATTTACCGTCCGCGACGAGCGGCTGGTCGGCGACGAACTCGCCGACGAAGACGCTTCGTGGACGGTGTTTCTCGCGCAACTCGAGGCCTGAGCGGGCTGCTCGAGCGCTCGAGCCGCCGCGGGGCTTCCGGACAGTACCGTGGGCCGACGCAAGGTCTATCCCTCCGCGCCGCCATACGACGGATATGGACTTTCCACCGAACCAGGGACTCGATCAGGAGGAAGTAAACGAACACGTTGCAGAAGCCATCGAAGAAAACGAGGTCGTCCTCTTCATGAAGGGGACCGAACTCATGCCCCAGTGTGGCTACTCCCGCAAGGCGCTCGGGCTGATCGATCACCACCGCGACGAGTACGAGACGGTCGACGTCCTCGAGTCGCTCGACGAGTACCGACAGGCCCTTGCCGAACACAGCGACTGGGAGACCATCCCGCAGACGTTCGTCGACGGCGAGTTCGTGGGCGGCTCGGACATCCTCGAGGAACTCGAGGAGCGCGACGAGCTCGCAGAGACGCTCAACGCGGCCTAACAGCGCCGAATCGAGTTGTGGCTCGTTCGCCGTTCGTTTCTATCGTTCAGAGGCGAAACGAGACGAAACGGCCGGTACGAGCGCTCTACTCGGAATACCCGGTGAGCCTGTGACTTAAATTTATCCAGATACGCGGTACACGCATTTAATAGCAGATCATATAAGTCACGCACCCGTACACTGAAGCAAGCGACCGTCGCCCCACAGTCAACTTCCCACTATGTCAACAGAGGAATCCAGACACGTTTATCGGCTGCACTCGACGCTCGAACTGCCCCTCGAAGACCTGCGCGACCACCTCGAAGAGGCGAAATACCCGGACGGCATCGACGACGTCGAGCTCACGCGGCGGAACAACACGCTCATTCTCAAGGCCGTCGCGGAGGATCAGTCGGTCAGCAAGTACACGCCGACGGCCCAGCTCAAGGCCAGCGTCACCGAGAACCGCGTCTACGAGGAGGATCCCGACGAGCGCCGCCAGTCCTTTAGCTGGGACGAGGAGGAAGAGGAGGAGATCGAGTCCGAACTCGTCGAGTTCGCGGCGTTCAAAGGCGACCGCGAGACGGTACTGCAGAACTCCTTGCTGCAGTACGAGATGTTCCTCGTGCTCTGCGAGATCGCCGAAGCCGCCGAGAAGGGCACGCTGACGGCCATCTCGGAGCGTGACGGCGAACTGCAGGCGACCCGGATCGTCGACGGCGAACCGCGGCCGGCGAACATCGAAGTCGTCGAGGGGCCGCGCGACCACGGCTCCGGCGAAGGCGGTGTCAACTGGCGCGACAACAAGTTCATCAGCGACTGATAGCGCTCCGTTTTAGCGGCTATCCTTTTAGCGGCTATCCCCCACCCCCGCGGACGAGTAGGCTCGACCCCGAACGCTGGACGGAAAGAGACGAGTGACGCCGAGTATTCGAACGTTCCTACGCGTCTCCCTAATCACGGCTCTCCCGTCTAATGGTCCTGTTTACCGGCCTATACGACTACTACGGACGAAACAAGAGAACGGCGGGCAGCGAGTAACGGGGAACGCGGGAGATAACAAACCGAATCGACGGTACCAGAAACCGGAACGAATGAGTTGCACGGACATCGGCGTCCTCCTCGACGGCGAGTACCTGCCCGCGTATCAGACGGCGGCCCTCGAGAAAGTGAGCGCCGAGACGGCGGCCGACGTGTCGCTCGTCGTCGTCAACCAGGAATCCCGTTCGCTCCGGCACCGGTCGCTGCGTCGCCAGGCCCGGCGCGCCTGGAGCTGGGGGGCGTGGCTGCCCGTCTGGACGGGGACCGAACTGCTGCGATCCGTCCGGGGCCGACCCGCGTACGACGAGCCGCGGCACGTCTCGACGGTCGATGTGTTCGCCGGCGCGGACGTCGTCGGTTGCACACCGGAACGGACGGACGACCTGTGGGCGACGCTGCCGGATCCGATCGTCGACAGGCTCGCCGCCGAAACCGACGTCGTGATCCGCTTCGGCTTCGGCCTGCTCACCGGTCGGATCCTGAACGCGCCCGAGCACGGCGTCCTCTCGTTTCACTACAGCGATATTCGCGACTACCGCGGCCGAATCGGCGGCCTGTGGGAGTTCATCGGCGACGACTCGAACGCCGGCGTCACGCTTCAGCAGCTCACCGACCGCATCGACGGCGGCCGGATCGTCGCGCTCGAGCACGTTCCGATCGAAGAGACCGATACGTACCAGGACCTCAAGCACCGCCAGCGCGATCCCACCACGGGAACGGTACTGGTCGACGGCGTCCGGAACCTGAACGATCCCGAGTTCGAACCGGCCGCTCCGGACACGCTGGGGACCTACCGCACCGCACCCACGCCGCTCGAGGTCGCGCGGTACCTCCGGAAGAACAACGCGAACAAACTCAGACGGCTACTCTCCGAAGGTCGACCAGCGTCCAGCCCTCCGTGACTGTTGCCGCGGAGGCGACGGCTCGAGTCTCCGGTGTTACGCTCGTCCGAGCGATCTTTCGCGGCGGTCGCGGGGTAGTGGGTCGGACTGCAGCGGTGCCGCTCCCGATGGCGACACCGTCGGCGAATCCGCCGAGCAGTCGCCGTCGACTGAGAGCGAGCGGGCCGGGACCGTCGTACCTGCCGGCGATCCTCGGTATCGAAGATGTCTTTTCCCGTGACGGTCACGACACGATGATCGGACGCGGCCCGGCCGCTTCGAAGCGGCCGGATCAGCGGGGTAATGAGTTGCTGAGGATTCACGAGGCGCCGACGGCAGCTGCCGGGACGGCGACCGCGAGGGGTGAAACGATCCGTAGTTGCGTCCTAGCCACCCGGCGCCGTTGCGGTCGAACCGAGGTAGTCCGAGGTAGTCGCTCATTTTCGCGCGTAGCCGAACCCAACACCGACGCCCGAGTGCGAGCGCCGTCACTCGACGACGCATTACGATGGCTAAAATTCGCCGCCGCGCCCGCTACTCGCGGCCGATCCGGTCGCCATCCGGAGTAGCGCGCTGATAACGATATAGCGCGTTTTGGAAGGGACAGTTGTCATGAGCTACGAGGTGATACGACGTGCGCTGTCTCTTCTTTAACAATACGCCGGCTCACGTTCATCTGTACAAACACACCGTCGAGCGACTCGAGGCGGACGGACACGACGTGCTCGTGCTCGCGCGCGGCGACGAGTTCACCGAGTCGCTGCTCTCGTACCACGACGTGCCCTACGAGACCTACGGCGATCGGGGCGAGTCGCTGTCCTCGCTGCTGTGGGAGCTGCCGACCCACCTGTACGCGATGGGCCGCAAGGCGCGAGCGTTCGATCCGGACGTCATCTTCGGCATCGGCCCCTACGCGGCCTATACGGGCACGATCACGGAGACCCCGGCGATCGCCGTCCTCGATTCGGAGCCGTCGCTGGACCACGTCGTTTCCCGCCCCTTCGTGCAGGCGTTCCTGACGCCGGAGGCCTTCCAGAAGGACCTCGGCGCGAAACACTACCGGTTCGAGGGGTTCAAGGAATCGGCCTATCTCCACCCCGACGTCTTCGAGCCGGACGAGTCGGTCCGCGACGATCTGGGCGTCGGTTCCGACGAACCGTACGCGATCGTCCGACTCAACGCCTTCAACGGCCACCACGACGTCGGCCGCGAGGGCTTCTCGCTCGAGCAGCGCCGGCGGCTGATCGAGACGCTTTCCGAGCACGCGACCATCTTCGTCTCCGACGAGGGCGGCGATCTCGACTTCGCGAATCTCGACGCGCAGCCGTACGATCTCCACCCGGCGCGGATCCACGATGCGCTCGCGGAGGCCGACCTGCTTGTCGCGGACACGCAGACGATGGTCACCGAGGCCGCGCTGCTGGGCACGCCGGCGATCCGCTCGAACTCCTTCGTCGGCGAGGACGACATGGGCAACTTCCTCGAGCTCGAGGACGCGGGGCTCGTCGAGAACCTCGCGGAGTTCGAGGCGGTGCTCGAGCGCGCGGCGGAACTGCTCGCGGACGAATCGGCACCCGAACGGTGGGAGCGGCGGCGGGACGACTACGTCGAAGATATGGTCAATCTCACGGAGGTTCTCTCGAACATCGCACTGGCGTACAGCGAGACGAGCACCGATCCGGTTCCGGTCGACGTGACCGGGCCAAGCGCAGGAACAGGGACAGGCCGCGGCGAGGGGGTGAACTGATCGATGCGCGTCTGTTCGGTCGTCGGCGCGCGCCCGCAGTTCGTCAAGGCCGCGGTCGTCTCCCGGAAAATCCGCGACGTCGGCGAGGAGGTGCTGGTCCACACCGGCCAGCACTACGACGAGGAGATGTCCGACGTCTTCTTCGAGGAACTGGACATCCCCGAACCCGAGTACAACCTCGGCGTCCAGTCCGACACGCACGGCCGCCAGACCGCCCGGATGATCGCCGAACTCGAACCGGTCGTCGAGGCGGAAGACCCCGACGTGATGCTGCTGTACGGGGACACGAACTCGACGCTGGCCGGCGCGATCGTCGGCTCGAAGCGCGATATGGCCGTCGCCCACGTCGAGGCCGGGCTGCGCAGCGGCAACCGCGAGATGCCCGAGGAGATCAATCGCATCCTCACGGACCACGCCTCGGATCTGTGTTTCGCGCCCAGCCAGGCCGCGGTCGACAACCTCGCGGCCGAGGGAATCGTCGACGGCGTCCACTGGACCGGCGACGTGATGTACGACGCCGTCCTCGCGGCCCGCGACCGCGCACGCGAGAACTCGACGATCCTCGCGGACCTCGGCCTCGAACCCGACGAGTTCGTCCTGACGACGGTCCACCGCGCGAGCAACACCGACGAGCGCGAGAATCTCGAGGCGATCTTGGACGGCCTCGCGGACGCGCCGCTGCCGGTCGTCTTCCCCGCGCACCCGCGGACGGTGAACCGGCTGCAGGAGTACGACCTCTGGGAGCGCGCCAACGAGGCCCTCGAGATCATCGAGCCGCTGGGCTACCTCGATTTCGTCCGGCTGCTCGATACGGCCGAGCGGGTCGCCACCGACTCCGGCGGCGTCCAGAAGGAGGCGTTCTTCCTCGGCACCCGCTGCGTAACGATGCGCGAGGAGACCGAGTGGACCGAAACCGTCGACTGCGGCTGGAACCAACTCGTCGGCCCGAACGCGGACCTGATCCGCGAAGGACTGACGACCGACTGGGAGCCCGAATCGAACCCGCAGCCCTACGGCGACGGCTCCGCCAGCCGACGAATCGTCGGACTGCTGCAGGAGGAACTCGAGACGATGCCGGATCGGCGGATCGAAGCGCCGCCGCTCGACTAGCGGCCGTCGTTGCGGTATGACGTCCGAAATGCCGTGCCGACGTTTCGGAACGGCCGAGTATTGCCGCTGCTATCGCGCCTTCGATTGACTGTCGACTCCGCGAAGCCGGTGCCGACCGGCCGTCCGAGCGTCGATTGCCGCCCAGATCGACATCGAGAGCGGCCCGTCGCGTACTCGCAGCTTCCGTCAGGCGTTTCCGGTCCCAAAAAGTGTTTAACCCTGCTAATTATATCTAATTACACGAAATGACGGAGAACTTCCCCGACTACGTCGACGTCGACTACGACGACGGCGACGGCGAAGATCCCGAGGACTACCCGCACATCCAGGACAAGATCGAGAAGGCCATCGAGGTCACCCGCGAGGGCCTCGAGGCGTACGAGAACCCGGCCGTGATGTGGACCGGCGGCAAGGACTCGACGCTCACGCTGTACTTCATCAAGGAGGTCGCCGACCGCTTCGACCTCGAAGTACCGCCCGCGGTCTTCATCGACCACTACCAGCACTTCGACGAGATCCACGACTTCGTCGACCACTGGGCCGACGAGTGGGACCTCGAGGTCATCTACGCGCGCAACGAGGACGTCGGCGAGTACGTCGACGAGCACGGCCTCGACCCCGGCGACGACATCGAGATCTCCGAACTGTCGGAGCACAACCAGCACCACGTCCGCGAGATCCTCGAGTACGAGGAGGACACCTTCCCGTTCCTGCTGGACACCTACGTCGGCAACCACCTGCTGAAGACGGTCGCGCTCAACGACGCGCTCGAGGAGTACGACATCGACGGCGTCATCTCCGGCGTCCGCTGGGACGAGCAGGAGGCCCGCGCCGACGAGACGTTCTTCTCGCCGCGCCACGATCCGGACATCTACCCGCCCCACGACCGCATCCAGCCCATCCTGCAGTTCGACGAGGCCGCGGTGTGGGACGCCTTCTGGAACTTCGTCGTCCCGGACACCGTCGACGAGTTCCCCGAGGAGGGCTACGTCCCGCAGGCCGACGACGACCTGCCGGAGGGCGTCACGCAGGCGGACATCCCGATCTCGCCCAAGTACTTCGCCGGCTTCCGCTCGCTGGGCAGCGAGGTCTCGACCGAAAAAAGCGACGAGGATCCCGCCTGGCTGCAGGACCTCGAAGGAACGACCGAGCGCGCGGGCCGCGCCCAGGACAAGGAGGACCTGATGGAGCGCCTGCGCGACCTCGGCTACATGTAAGTCGCGTCGGTTCGCTCACCGCTTCGCGTTTCGCGTTTCCGTTTCCGTTTCCGTTTTTGCGACGACCCGCACTCGAGTAGTGGCGACGATGCTGAGCGGCTAGTCATCGCCCAATCTCGAGTAGGAATCAGGCTAACTACGGCGGCAACGCAGTCAGGGACTCGCCCGATACTGGCCGTGGAGGAGACCGATGCCGAACATAATCAACCCGAAGACGATCATCGACGGCGCGACCATCATCAGGACGGTGTCCGTCGTCATCATCGGCGCGGCGATGAGGCCGCCGACGCCGAGTGCGATCACTGCGATGAACGCGGCCGCGGTCGTGGGAAGATCGAATTCCATACGTGAGCGTTGGGAAGCGACCGCCTAATGGTAACGGAATCCGGAAATCAGTTCAGCGAGCCGATTCCTGATCGCGAGTCAATCCGATCGCGAGGCGAGAATCCCGTGACTGTCGCGAAAACGTGGTGCTGAGTCCGTCGCAGCGCTCAGTTCGACGGCCGAACCAGATTCGCCAACGCGACGACGATCCCGAAGAACCAGCCCAGCGGGAAGGAGAGACCGAACCACATTCCCGCGTAGGCGGCGCCCTCGAGGCTGTAGTTCGCCCAGAGGTACTCGTTGATGCCGCCGATCGACAGCGGGTTCTCGAGCAACCAGGCCGCGAACGCGTAGCTCGGCTCGAGGACGTACGGCTCGAGCGCGGGCGTCACGAGGGCGGCGACGACCGGGGGCAGGAACAGCGCCGTCATCGCGAAGGGATAGGCGAGGACGACGGTCGTGACGCGGCCGCCGAACTTGGCACAGGACGCGGCGAGTGCAGTCGCCAGCGTCGCGACGCCGCTGGCTGCGGCGACGGCGAGCACCGAGTTGAGCGGGATATCGACCTGTTCCATATACGACATCGCGCCCCAGGCGAGCGTCAGCGCGCCCCAGCCGACCAGCGCGAGGGCGGTAACGCCGACGATGCCGAGTCGGGTGCGGGTCGAGTCGAGTTTCGCCGCGTAGTAGCGGGTCGCGAGACCGACGACTGTGAGCGGATAGAGGAGGAGCAAACCGATCGTTCCGAGGACGCTCCAGCCGTGGTAGCCGATCTTCTGCGGGAGCGTTTCGGGCTCCCACTTGCCCATGACGGAGTGGCCGCGGCCGCGCTGCCTGGGGAAGACGATTTCCATCCAGGCACCGTGTAACCGCTGTAAGTCGGTCTTCACCGCGCCGACGATCCCACCACCGCCACGACTCCGTGTGCGGGTGGACATACCCGATCCAAACTGCCGGCGTACCGTAAGCTTTCCTTCTCTTTCAGGATTCGTTACAGGTTAGCGATCGGAGTCGACATCGCCGGTTTCCGAGCCAGGACGGGCGAGGGGTTCGATTCGCGGCGGTGCGAACCGGTCAGTTCCACGGAGCGAATCCGGGATCGATCGTGCGGTTCGTCTCCGCAATGGCGTCGATCGCGTCGACGTCTTCTCGAGCCAACTCGAGGGTCAGCGACTCGAAGTTATCCCGAATGTGCTCCGCGCCGGTCGCCTTCGGAATCGCCGTTATCCCCTTCTCGCGCAGCCAGGCGAGGCTGACCTGCGCCTCGGTGACGTCGTATTCGTCCGCGATCTCCCGAATCTCGGGCCGGTCGAAGATCCCGCCGCGCGCGAGCGGACTGTACGCGACGACCTCGACGTCGTAGTGCTCGCAGGCTTCCCGGATCTCTTTCTGGGGTAACAGCGGATGGCACTCGATCTGATTCGCGAGGATCGGCGCGTCGCAGACGTCGACCGCGACCTCGAGTTGTTCGGGTTCGAAGTTGCTGACGCCGACGTGCTCGATCAGCCCCTCGTCGTACAGTTCCGAAAACGCGGCCAGCGTCTCCTCGGGGTCGTACGTCTTGGCCGGCCAGTGGACGTACAGCAGGTCGACCGTCTCGACGCCAAGGCGGTCGAGGCTCGCGCGGGTCGTCTCGAGGACGTCGTCGTGTGCGAGGTTCGACGTCGAGACCTTGGTTGCGAGGAAGAGTTCCTCGCGGTCGACGTCTGCTCGGGCGATTCCCTCGCCGACGGCGGCCTCGTTGTCGTAGCCCTGTGCGGTATCGATGTGGCGGTAGCCCGTCTCGAGCGCCGTGCGGACGCTCTCGGCGCACTGATCGCCCGTGTTTTGCCACGTCCCGAGGCCGAGCATCGGGATCCCGCTGGCGGTCGGACACAGTTCCGGATCGATCGCGTCGGCGTCGTCGACTCCCATAGGCGACGGACAACCGGCACGCGAAAAGTGGTTAGGGTACCGGTGACTCGAGGCTGACATCTGCTCGAGCGCGGGCCGTCAGGATGTCGTACAATAGCTGAGAAGCAGCTTGACGGCCGTCGCGACCTGCCGCTGGATTCCGGTTTACTGAACGGAAATCGCGTAGTAATCGGTGTACTTCACGAGGTCACAATCGCGAAAGTCCGCTGCAGCCGCCCCGTCCACTGTGACGGTCCCGTCGTTCGCGAGCGCTGGAAGCGTCGCCTTTGCCGGTTCGTCGAGTTCGTCGTAGTGACAGACCCGCGATTCCGCAGGTACTTCCTCGATCCGCTCGAGCGTAACTTTCTGTCCCATGGTATCGTACATCATACGATGGATTCGGATAACTTCAAACTTTCTCCGGTCTAAGTCCACTCAGATCAATCTGAAGTCGATATACCGGGCAAAGATTAGACATACGTCTTCTTCAACCGGTAACCGGATATTCTGCCTACTGTCCTCGGCTGTTTCGTCATAGAAAACCACGTTCGCAGTCTTTCACCACTCATTCGGCTTACTAATACCTGCGTTCGTTCCGAAAGTTATTAACGGGCGAATGTGGCCCTACGTAGCAATGGCACGGACACTCGAGACGGAGCCGGACCGGGTATACGAACGGATCGTGACCGAGGTCGCGGCGATAGACGGGACGGATCCGATGGAGCTCCCGCCGTTGTTCAACGCGGTCGATCCCGATGCTCTGCTGTCCGTTTTCTCGGCTACCGAATCCGGCGTTTCACGATCGGGCCGCGTCGAGTTTCCGTACGCCGGCTACGAGATTACGATCACGTTCGACGACGATCCGGAACTGCGGATCGAACGTGCGTAACTGCGCGTCGCTGCATTCGTTCGACTCGAGAACCGTCGATCCGCATCGGCGATCCGTGAACCCGAACCGCCGCGAGACGGAAGCGATCCTTAGTGGTCGATACCCGGCCGTTGGAACGTCGTTTCGTCGTCCGTCGGATCCGCGAGCGCGCGCTTGATCTCCGGTGCAGCGAGGATTTCGTTCCGATCGTCGTCGGACGGCCGTCTGAAGTAGTAGGTGTCCGCACAGCCGGCGACCATCTCGGAGAGGGCTCGGTCGTCGGTGTGCACGACGGACACGAGATCGCCGGTCACCGCCACTAATACTGCGTCCTCGGGTTTGTGCAGTTCGTCCCGCAGTTGCTCGACGGTACAGTCGTCGGGCAGTTGCAGATAAACACCGTCGACGGTTGCCCATCGCGTCTCCATACCGCTCCGTTGGGAGGGGAGACCCTATACCATTGTGCCCGCAACGACAGGTTGGCGCCTGCAACCCTGCCGTATTTCTCCCGTCCGGGGCGGGAAGCACTCGTGCCGAACGGGCCCGTCTTATCGTCGATCGCTACGACCGGCACCGACCGGTCCGGAAACGCTTAGGGCGGTCAGGTCGCTACCTCGAGTGTGAGCGAGAATCGCGTCGTTCAGGGGCGTATGGTGACGGCCGAAAAACTCGCCGAACTGGTCGAGGGCGGCTCCGTGATGGAAGTCGACTCGATCGAGGAGGCCGACAGGGAGTGTCCGGACTGCGGCGGTAACGTCCTCAAAGTCACGTACATGCCGTCGGTGACGGAGCTCGTGACCGGCTGGAAGTGCCAGGACTGCGACTGGAGCGAGGCCGACCGCGACTGATCGCTTCGGCCGGGACCGCGCCCCTTCGTTCGGACGGGAACTACCCCTTGTTTAGCGGCTGCGCTACGTGCAGTCACCAGACCGCCCACTCGAGGGCGATCACGAGCGCGGCCAGAAAGACGTGCTCGCCGTCGACGACGAACCCGTAGAACAGCGGGCCGCGATCCTCGGTCGAGAACGGGATGTAACAGGCCACGTAGGCGTTCATCGCGAGGACGACGAGGAACTGGCTCGAGAGCGAGGTGAGCGCGACGACGGCGACGACCGCCGCGGCGACCGCCACGTTTGCGGCCTGGCAGACGCGTCGGGTCGTCGCCGGCCCGTACCGGTTCGGCACCGTCGCGATCCCTTCTTCGCGGTCGCCCTCGATGTCCTTCACGTCGAAGATCACGGCGGCGATGGTGATCATGGCGGTGATGTAGCCGGCGACGAACAGGATCGCGAGCGACTGAAACTGTCCGTAGTAGTAGCCGACCCCGAGCGGGATGATCCCCCACGCGAAGCCCACGAACAGGTTTTTCACCAGAAACACGCGCTTGACCCCGGCCAACGAGTAGAGGACGGCGACCGCGACCGGCAGGAGCATGAACCCCGCGCCCGGCAACTCCAGCGCGACCGCAACCCCGATCGCCGCGAGGTAGAGTCCGCCGCCGAGCGCGAGCCAGAAGCGGCCGTAGCGCTTGACGAACGCGGCTCGTCGCGGGACGTTCTGCTCGTCCTCCTCGAGGTCGAGGAACCGGTTAATCGTGTAGATGAACAGCGTCGCCGCGAAGACGATGAAGATCGGCAGCGGTTCGACCGGCAGGTCCGCGAGGAGAATCGTCGTCGTCGCCACGCCGACGGTCGCCAGCGAGATAAAGAGGTTGCTGTGAACCAGAAACCGGAGGGCGCCCTCGAGCGACGACGCCCACCGCCGGACGCGACGCGTGCGAGTCGGGGTCGTCACCGGGGGTCGACCTCCGGCGTGGATCGGGTGACGTGTCTGGCGTGTCCCATGTGTGATCTCGATCGGCGTGACGTTCCTGATCCCGGCCCGATTGCGCGCTCGGTCGCGGTTCCAGTCTCGGTGTCGCTTTGCTATTGGGACTCGCGCGAGTCAAACGCTGCGGTTGGGGCGACGCGTTCATCGTTGAGTGCGGCGCCGCAGCCGGAGGCGACGGTGGTCACCGACGAATCCGAACCGTACGCGGCCCGAGAAAAATTGACGAACGTCGCGGGGATCACGGTATCGATCCACGAAACATCCACGACTGTGTTCGTTTCTCCCACACGTGGTTTAGATGCGGAACAAATGGCGGGTTATGAGTACGAGTATATAGCCGCTCGAGCGGCGGAGTTCCATACCCGTCGATGGATTCCCGTCGCGAGTGGAAACTGGCAGGATTTAAGCGGGGTCGGAACGCGGGTTCGAATGCCTATGAAGCTACACGAGTACCAGGCGAAGGACGTCTTCGCCGACGCCGGCATTCCGACGCCGGCATCCCAACTCGCCTCCGATGTCGACGGCGTCGTCGCCGCGGCCGAGGAGATCGGGTATCCAGTCGCAGTCAAGGCGCAGGTACAGGTCGGCGGCCGCGGGAAGGCCGGCGGTATTAAACTCGCCGAGGACGAGGACGAGGCTCGCGAGGCAGCCGAGTCCATCCTCGGCATGGACCTGAAGGGTTACCACGTGGATCAGGTCCTGGTCGAGGAAGCGGTCGACTTCGTGAACGAACTCTACGTCGGCATCACGATGGACCGCGGCGAGGGCAAGCCCGTCGCCATGGTCTCGACCAAGGGTGGGGTCAACATCGAGGAAGTCGCCGAGGAGGACCCCGAAGCCATCGCGCGGGAGCACATCGACCCCTCCTTCGGCATGCACCCGTACCAGGCTCGAAAGGCCGTCTACGACGCGGGCGTCGACCAGTCGGTCGCGCGCGACGTCTCGAGCGTCCTCACGACGCTCTACCAGCTCTGGGACGAGAAGGACGGCGCCGACGCCGAGATCAACCCGCTGATGGTCACCAGCGACGACGAGGTCATCGCGGCCGACGCCGTGATGAACATCGACGAGGACGCCCTGTTCCGCCAGCCCGAACTGGCCGAGATGGAAGAGGAGGCGTCCTCGGGCGACGAACTCGAGCAGAAGGCCGACGAGTACGACTTCGACTACGTCCGCCTCTCGGGCAACGTCGGCATCATCGGCAACGGTGCGGGCCTCGTGATGACGACGCTGGACCTCGTCGACCACTACGGCGGCGAGCCCGCCAACTTCCTGGACGTCGGCGGTGGCGCGAAGGCCCAGCGCATCGCCAACGCCCTGGACATGGTCTTCTCGGACGACAACGTCGATTCCGTCGTCTTCAACATCTTCGGCGGGATCACCCGCGGCGACGAGGTCGCCCGGGGGATCAACGAGGCGCTCGAACAGTTCGACGAAATCCCCAAGCCGGTCGTCGTCCGTCTGGCCGGCACCAACTGGGAGGAAGGTATGGAGATTCTCAATGAAGACCTCGTGACGGTCGAACAGACCCTCGAGGACGCGGTTCAGCGTGCCGTCGAATACGCTGACGAGGTGGAAGCATGAGTGTACTAGTCGACGACGACACGCGCGTCGTGGTACAGGGCATCACGGGCGGGGAAGGCAAGTTCCACGCCAAGCAGATGATGGAGTACGGCACCAACGTCGTCGCCGGCGCGGTCCCCGGCAAGGGCGGCCAGGAGGTCGAGGGCGTCCCCGTCTACGACACGGTCCACGAGGCCGTCGAGGAGGAGAACGCCGACACCTCGGTCATCTTCGTCCCGCCGGCGTTCGCGGGCGACGCCATCTTCGAGGCGCTGGACACGGACCTCGATCTGGCGGTCGCCATCACGGAGGGCATCCCGACTCAGGACATGGCCCGGGTCAACAAGCGCCTCTCCGAGACCGATACTCGACTCATCGGCCCGAACTGTCCCGGTCTCATCACGCCCGGCGAGGCCAAACTCGGCATCCTCCCCGGCAACATCTTCTCCGAGGGGAAGGTCGGTCTGGTCTCCCGCTCGGGCACGCTGACCTACCAGGTCGTCGACAACCTGACGAACCGCGGCATGGGCCAGAGCACCGCGATCGGTATCGGCGGCGACCCGATCATCGGTACCGACTTCGTCGACGCCCTCGAGCTGTTCGAGAACGACCCCGAAACCGAAGCCATCGTCATGTGCGGTGAGATCGGCGGCGAAGACGAGGAGGAGGCCGCCGCCTACATCGACGAGCACGTCGATACGCCGGTCGCCGGCTTCATCGCCGGCCGCACGGCCCCGCCGGGCAAGCGCATGGGTCACGCCGGCGCGATCGTCTCCGGCTCCGGTACCGGCACCGCCGAGAGCAAGATCTCGGCGCTCAACGACGCCGGCGTCCCCGTCGGCGACACGCCCGAGGAAGTCGCCGACCACATCGAAGAGTTCCTCGCCTGATCGCGCGGCCCGCTCGCCGCGTTCCGTTCTCGGTCGCTTCTCTCGTCTGCGGTCCACGAATTCGAGTGCTCCTCGAGGAGCGTCGCGTATCCGCCGGCGGCTGTCTCCGTCGCTGCAGTCAGATTCGCCCGCTCACTCTCATCCCCGTCACTTCCCGGCAGCATTCCCATCCCCTATCGCAGCGTACCGACTCGTATGCCGGTCCATCTCGAGTGTGACGTTTGCGGCGCCGCGCACACGATTCCGGAGCGGCCGTTCGATCCGGATACGGGGACGGGCTGTCCGGAGTGTGGCGGGACCCCGTACACGGTCGTCCGGGCGGGGCTCGCGTGGCATCCGGAGCCGTAGAACGAGGGCGGAGTTCGCGAGAACCGACTGAATCGACTGTAGTGCCCCGCCGATTGCGGTCAGAAAGTGCGCTCGAGCGGCGTTACGAGAACTTCGAGCGGACCCAGCCGAGGAGGCCGGACGCGTCGCCTTCGTCCGCTTCGTCGGCCGTTTCGGTCTCGGCGGTCGGGTCGTCGGTATCGGAATCGGCACCGGCCGTTGCTCCGTCGACAGCCTCGGGTGCGTCCGCTTCGTCGGCAGCGGGTTCGTCACCTGCCTGCTCGTCAACGGACGGTTCGTCAGCCGATTCCGTGGGTTCGTCCTGCGTCTGTCCCTCGTCCTCCTCAGCCGACGCGTCAACGGCCGGCTCCGGTGCGTCGTCCGCGTCGGTGGACGGCTCGCCGGCGTCGCTGGACGCATCCGGTTCCGCGTCGGCGGAGCGGTCGTCGGCCTCGGCTGAGTCGTCGGGTTCGTCGGCCTCCGAATCCGATTCCGCCGAGTCGGACGGGTCCGGATCGACCCAGAGGAACTCCTCGCCCTTCGTCCGGCCCGACAGCAGGAGATTCTCGAGTTCCGCTTCGTCGGCGACCAGGTCGTCGTCGACGTCCCAGTCCGGTTCCACGGGTTCGTCCGCGCTCGCGATGATCTCCTCGGGCGTTTCGCCCTCGAGGACCTCGTCGGTGTCCTCGTCGCCGTCGACGTCGTCTTTGAGTTGCCCGAAGACGTTCGCCGCGGTTTGGTCTTCGATCCCGTCGTCGCCGCGCTCGTCGGCAGCGTCGGCGTCCCCGTCTCGATCGACCCCCGCCATCTCGGGTTCGTCGTCCGCGATCGCCCCGAACAGATCGTCGGCGCTCGCCCCGGCGTCGAACCCACCGTCGCCCGATTTATCGTCGATCGTACTTTCGCTCATAGGCTCGCTCTGTAGGTCTACATAATCACACGTCATTAAGTTTGGCAATTTTTTCAGTCACGATTCGTTAGGGGAGTACCATATTAGCGTGACGGCCGATCCCGGCTGTGTCCCCAGGAGCTGGTTTACAAACGTCTACTTCTCCCGGATAGGATCTGCCGATATGAAAAACACCGCTCGTCGGCCGGAAGATCTCCCCGTTCGAATGGTTCGCACGCCGAGACGGTCCCCAACTATTATATCTCCGTCAATCACTCTAGCAGGTGTGGTTTACGAGACGGGAAACGAGACGGTCGACGACGCGCTCGAGCGAGTGTTGGCCGGCGAGCGGCTCGATCGAACTGACGGACTAGCGCTGATCGCCCAGCCGGTCGAGCCGCTGGCCGAAGCCGGCGCGGTCGTGTGCGACCGCTTCGGCGACGGCACGGTCGACGCCTGCTCGATCGTCAACGCGAAGGCGGGCAACTGCGCCGAGGACTGTGGCTTCTGCGCGCAGTCGGTCCACTTCGACACCGGGATCGACACCTACGGCTTCCTCGGGCCGGAGAAGGTACTCGAGGCGGCAAAGCGCGCCGAGCGCGACGGCGCCCAGCGGTTCGGCATCGTCGTCGCCGAGAAGGGCGTCTCGAAGGAGCACCGTCCCGAGGAGTGGCGGGACGTCCTCGAGGCGATCCGCCTCGTCCGCGAGGAGTGCGACCTCGAGGTCGACGCTTCCCTTGGGATTCTCACCGAGGAAGAAGCCGAGATCCTCGCCGCGGAAGGAATCAACCACTACAATCACAACATCGAGACCTCGCCGCGGTACTTCCCCGAGATCGTCGATACGCACAGTTTCGAGGACCGCGTGCAGACCCTCGAGGTGGCCAAAGAGGCCGGGATGGACCTCTGTGCCGGCGTGATCCTCGGCATGGGCGAGACGCCGACCGACCGCGTCGAGGCGGCGATCGCCCTGCAGGATATCGGCGTCTCCTCGCTGCCAGTGAACGTCCTGAACCCGGTTCCCGGGACGCCGCTGGCCGAGCGGGGTGTCGAGATCACGACCGAGGAAATCGTGAAGACGGTCGCCGTCTTCCGGCTGCTCCACCCCGAGGCGCGCGTGCGCTTGACCGGCGGCCGCGAAGCCAACCTCGAGCCCGACGAACAGCACTTACCGCTCGAGGCCGGCGCCGACGGACTGCTGACGGGCGACTACCTCACGACCGACGGCCAGTCGCCCGCCGACGATCTCGAAATCATCGAGCGCGCGGGTCTCGAGCCGAACCGCGAGACGAATGCGTTCGACCCCGAGGCGGTCAAAGCACGCCGCGGCGACGGCGAGGCGTCGACGGCCGAATCGGAGGCAGCGACGAACGCGGACGCGGACGCGGATGCGGATGCGGAACCGAGCGACGACTGATTCGATTCACACGGATTTCGAACCCACACACCGATGGACGAAACGACGTTTGCAGTACTCGGCACCGGCGGTATCGGCAGACGAGCGCTCGAGGTCAGCCAGCACAAAGATGGGGTGACGCCGGTCGCGGCCTGCGACCGAAACGGCGTCGCCGTCGATTTCGACGGGCTGGACGTCGACGAACTGCTGGCGGCCACGGAAGGAAATATCGACAGCGGACCGAACGACGACGACGTTGCGGCCGACGGCGGCGCGGCAACTGGCGACGGCAGCACGACTACCGACGACGGCGAGACGACGGTCGACTCGAGCGGCGTCAAACAACACGGCGAGCAACGAGGCGTCGTCGCCTCCGCGCAGGCTCGGCCCAGCGACGATCCCATTCAGGACGTCATCGACGCGGGCGACGGGATCGACGCCGTCCTGCTCGCGCTGCCGAACTACGAGCACGACTTCATCCCCCGAACCGCGGATCGGTTCGTCGAGGGCGGCTACTCGGGCGTCTTGATCGACGTGCTCAAACGCTCGCGCGTGATTGACATGCTCGAGGATCGCAGCGACGACCTCGAGGCGGCGGGGATCACGTTCATCTGCGGCGCGGGCGCGACGCCCGGCTTCCTCACCGGCGCGGCCGCGCTGGCGGCCCAGTCGTTCGTCGAGGTCGAGTCGGTCGACATCTGGTGGGGCGTCGGCCTCAAATCGGGCTACGAGGACAACCGCGGCACCGTCCGCGAGGACATCGCGCACCTCCCCGAGTACGACCTCGAGACCGCCCGCGAACTCTCCGACGAGGAGATCGAGGAAATCGTCGACGACCACGACGGCGTCATCGAGTTCGAAGACATGGAACACGCCGACGACGTGCTGCTCGAGCGCGCCGGGATCTGCGACGCCGCGGACGTCACCGTCGGCGGAATTTTGGACGTTCGCAGCGACGAGAAACCGACGACGACCACGGTTTCGGTAACGGGGACGACCTTCGACGGCGAGCGCGCGACGAACACGTTCGAACTCGGCGACGAGACGAGCATGGAAGCGAACGTCAACGGGCCCGCGCTGGGCTACCTGAAGGCCGGCGTCAGGCGGAATCGAGCGGGCGAGTACGGCGTCTTCGGTCCCGCGGAACTGATGCCCGGCTTCTGAGGCGCCGGCGGCCGACTGTGCTCGTCCCGAACGCCTCGGACGAGAACCGTGAAAGTGATACCACGTCGATGACTCCGTTCACGCGAATGGAAGACCGCGACCGCGGGTTCGACCTCGAGGATCGGCTCGCGACTCTCGAGGACGGCGACCTGAAACGGACGCTCTCGCCCGTCGACCGGGTCGCCGAGCGGGGCTACTTCGCCGAACCCTCCGGCGGGGACCTGCCGGTCCTCGAGACCGACGAGGCGCTCGTGTTCGCGTCGAACAACTACCTGGGGTTGACCGCCGATCAGCGGGTCCAGGACGCGGCCCGTCGGGCCGCCGCGACCGTCGGTACGGGTGCCGGCGCGAGTCGGCTCGTCACCGGCGACACGATGGTCCACCGGGACCTGGAGCGACTGCTCGCGGAAACCAAGGGCTGCGAGCGGGCGCTGACCTTCTCCTCGGGATACGCGGCCAACGTCGGGACGATCACGGCCCTCGAGCCGGACGTCATCTTCTCCGACGAACTCAATCACGCGAGCCTCATCGACGGCTGCCGACTCTCGGACGCCGAGACGGTCGTCTACGACCACCGCGACGTCGCGGACCTGCGGTCGAAACTCGAGGCGCGCGCCGACCGTGACGACGCGAGCGAGGACCGGTGGCTCGTCGTCACGGACACCGTCTTCAGCATGGACGGCACCGTCGCCCCCCTCGAGGCGATCTGCGACCTCGCCGAGGAGTTCGGCGCGTGGGTGATGGTCGACGAGGCCCACGCGACGGGGTTGTACGTCGACGGCGGCGGCGTCGTGCAGGCCGAGGGGCTCGCGGACCGGGTCCACGTCCAGATGGGGACGCTCTCGAAGGCGCTGGCCAGTCAGGGCGGCTACGTCGCCGGCAGCGACGACCTAATCGAGTGTCTGGTCAACGAGGCGCGGTCGTTCGTCTACTCGACGGGACTGACGCCGCCGGCCGCCGCGGCGGCCAGCGAGGCACTGCACCTCGCGCGCCACGGCGACGCCCGCGAACGGCTCTGGGAGAACGTCGCCCACCTCCGGGACGGCCTCGAGACGATGGGCTTCGACGTGCCCGGCGACTCCCAGATCCTCCCCGTGATCGTCGGCGACCGGGAGGATGCGCTCGCGCTCGCCGAGGGACTGCGCGAGCGCGATATCGTCGCGCCGGCGATCCGACCGCCCACGGTGCCAGAGGGGACGAGCCGCATCCGCGTGACGCCGATCGCGACCCACGATAAGGACGATATCGTCACCTGTCTCGAGGCGTTCCGAACGGTCGGCGACGAGTTAGGACTGCTCTGAGACGGACGGACGATGAACGAATCCGAACCGATCGACGCGAACGGACCGATCGCCGTCGTCGGCACCGACACCGGCGTCGGCAAAACTGTCGTCACCGCGGCCCTCACGCGTTATTTTCGTAAGTCGGATATCGACGCCCGAGCGATCAAACCCGCTCAAACCGGACACCCGCCAGATGACGACGCCGGCTTCGTGGCCGACGCCTGTGACGACCCCGACGCCGCGACCTGTCTCCGATACCTCGAGCCCGCGCTCGCGCCGCGGGTCGCCGCCGAGGTGGCCGACGAGGACCTCTCGTACGAGTCGATCCTGGCCGCCTGTCGACGCGAATGCGAGGGAACGCCGCTGCCCCTCGTCGAAGGCATCGGCGGCCTGCGCGTCCCGCTGGCCGGCGACCGCGAGGTGATCGACCTCGTCGCCGATCTCGAGGCGACGGCGGTCGTCGTCGCGCGGTCCGGACTGGGGACGCTCAACCACACGGCGCTCACCGGCGAGGCCCTCGAGCGCCGCGGCGTTCCGGTCGCCGGAATCGTCTGTAACGAGTACGAGGGCGCGTCGCTCGCCGAGCGGACGAACCCCGACGAACTCGAGCGGCTGACCGGCGTCCGCGTCGAGACGGTCCCGCCGCTCGAGGGCGGACCGACGGCGCTGGCAGACGGCGTCGCCGACGCGCTCTCGACGAGGTTGTTCGATCGACTCGAGCGACTGGCGGCGGAGAGATAACGAAACCCGATACGGACACGAACGCGGCCGCAGCACTGACTCGCCGACCCACAGACCGGTTACGCCCCGCTCCGGCTCACGCCTGGGGGGCTCGCGGCTCGCCGTCGACCGTCATCGATCCGTCTTCCGCGTCCGCCGTCTCGGATCGGTGGCGCCGGGAGTCGATCAGCTTCGAGACGATTTCGGATTTGCGGTGTTCGACCTCGAGGTGGATTCGAAGGTTCGTTCGCTCGGCGTAGTGCTCCGCACAGAGTGGACAGCGTTGCTGGTCAGTCATGGGCCCGTTCACCGTCAGCACGTGACGCGACGGAACGACGTAATAGTGTCGTTTAGTCTATGTTTCGATATGTCTCTCACGAGAGAGTGACCGATCCGCTCAGAGGAAATCGTTCAGTCCCGACTGGTCGTCGTCCGGTTCCGTCGTCTCCGCTGCGGACTCGTCCGCATCTGTCGCCGTGCTCGAGTCGATCCCACTGTCGGCGTCGGCGTCGGCGCCGGCACCGCTCGAGGCCGCGAGCGTCGCTTGATCGTTCTCGCTTTCGTCGCCGGTCGTATCGCTCGAGTCGCTCGAGGCGGCCCCGTCGCTCGCGTCCTCGGCCTCGAAGAACGCGCTGCCGGAGTGCTCGACGGTCTCCTTCTCGCGCATCTCCTCGGCGTCCTCGACGATCGACTGGACCTTGTTGGTGTCTTTCCCGCTGCCGGTGACGAAGGAAACTTCCTTCTCGTCGAGTTCGTAGGTCGCGGCCATTCGGACGGTCAGGTCGCGGTTCTTGCAGTGGTGGGTCATCGCCGAGAGGTAGGGGAGGATCTCTCGGCGGGCGGTCCCGACGCTCGTCCCTTCGCGTTCGGCGATGCGTTCGGCGATCGAGTCCCGGGTGTTGCGCGTGCCCTTGCTGCTGCCGAGCTTGCGCCAGTAGCTCGGCGGGCCGTAGCGGGTCCAGCCGCCCTTGGGTTCGCGCCGCGAGGCGGCGACGCCGGCGGTCATGTTGTCCGTCGCGTAGCGCCAGAACGAGTAGTTCTGCGTCGAGCGGACGCGGCCGAGCCAGCGGTCGGCGTTCGCGAGGAACTCGTAGGCGTCGGCCAGTTCGGCCCCTTCGTAGTCCTTCGGGACGTTGTCCTCGATCCAGTTCAACATCTCGTCGGGGTTCTCGTCGACGTCGTAGGAGGCCCGCAGCGCGCCCTCGGCGTCCTCCTCCTTGATGAGCGTATCGAGGAAGTCGAAGATCCCCTCCGTCGTGTCGCGCTCGCTCGTGACGACGTCGTCGACGGTCAGGCGCTCGGTGTCCTCGGCGACCGCCTGCAGGTCGTTGACCGCCGAGCGCAGGTCGCCACTGGTCGACTCGGCGATCTTCTCCAAGGCTTCCTCCTCGAACTCGACGCCCTCGCGCCGGCAAATATCGCGGAGGACGGGGACGATCGAGCGCTTCGAGACGTCGCGGAACTCGATCGTCTCGCAGGCGTTCCGGAGGGAGTTGCTCATGTCGTAGAACTCGTTTGCCACGAGGACGATCGGCTGGTTCGCGTTCTTGACGACGCGGGTGACCTCCCTCGAGCCGCCGTAGTCGGCGTTGCCGTGGAAGTTGTCCGCCTCGTCTAAGATGACCAGCCGGCGGCCGGACTCGCCGCCCGTGAGCGTGCCGCTCTTGGAGGCCTCACCGGCGACGCGCTCGATGACGTCGGCGCCGCGGCTGTCGCTGGCGTTGAGTTCCATGACGGGCCAGCCCATGTCCGCGGCCAGCGCGTGGGCGGCGGAGGTCTTCCCGACGCCGGGGCTGCCGTGGACGATCACCGCATCCCGGTGCTCGTCCCACGTCTCGGCCCACTCCTGCAACTGGTCGCGGGCCTTGTTGTTCCCGCGTACCTCCGACAGCGTCGTCGGACGGTACTTCTCGGTCCAGTCGGTCATTGCATCGTGGTAGGGGTGAGTCGCGTTTAGTGGTTGCGGAGCGTCACGCCTCGCCTCTTGGCTTCAGATCTACTCGAGACGTACCGCCTTCGTACGCATCGTCGCTCGAGTCCGTATCGAGATCGACCGAATAGCTATTGGTATCAGATATCCAATCGGTTCGCATGCCCTACGAGACGGTCTACGAACTGACCGACAGCGATCTCGCCGACCTCCACGAGCGCTACCGAAACTACGCGTGGTGGGACGACCGCTCCCTCGAGGACGTTCGCACGGCGCTCGAGAACACCGACGTGGTCGCCGGTCTCCGCGACGAGCGGACAGGGGAGCTCGTTGCCGCCGGCCGCGTGCTGACGGACTTCGTCTACTACGGGAAGATCTACGACGTGATCGTCGCCGAATCCCACCGCGGCGAGGGACTCGGTCGGGACTTGCTCGAGGCGATCGTCTCGCATCCAGACCTCGAGAATCTCGAGGTGCTGACGCTGGACTGTCGCGAAGGATTGGTCCCCTTCTACGAGGACTGCGGCTTCGAACGTCACGAGATGATCGCCGAACTGCCGGACGGCGGCGAGGAGGATCTCGTTCCGATGCGGTACGTCGGATCCGAGGGCGATTCGGAGTCGGCGTGAGCCGGACGACAGATCCCGCCGAATGCGGACGCACCGTTCAGCCCTTCGTCTCCGCTTCGGGCGCGTCGGCCGGATCCACGACCTCGCCCGTCTCGGGGTAGACGCCGACCTGCTCGCAGAGATCGCCCATCGGACACGCCTCCGGATCCTCGAGACAGGCCGGCTTGCGCGCTGAGCAGTACTCGCGGCCGAACTGGATCGACGCCGTGTGGCCGAACCCGCACTTCTCCGCGGGCACCTCGCGCTCTAAGACCGCCCGAACCTCCTCGTGGTCGGCGTCGGCCGGCGCGATACCCAGTCGTCGGTAGATCCGGTGGACGTGCGTGTCGACGGGGAAGACGCCGCCGCGGCCGCCCGCGAACAGGAGCACGCAGTCCGCCGTTTTCGGCCCGACGCCGCGGACCTCGAGCAGCGTCTCGCGAACCTCGGCGGGGTCCTCGTCCTTGACGAACTCGTCGAAGGCCGCCGCGGAACCGAACGCCTCGAGGACCCACTCGGCCGCGTCGATGATGATCTCCGATTTTTGATTGTAGAGACCGGCAGAACTGATCGTCTCGGCGAGCGTCGATTGTTCGGTGGTCGCGAGCGACTCCGCGAGGTCAACATCCTCGGCTCGCGGTTGCCCGCTCGCTCCATCTGCGTCGCGTTGCGACGCACCGCCATCATACCGGTCGATCAGCGCGTCGTGGGCCGGCTGGCTCGCCTTGTCGCTCGTGTTCTGGCTCAGGATCGTCCGGACGAGACAGGTGAAAGCGTCCCGTCCGCCGTACGTTTTCTGCCAGTACAGTTCGCCGAGTCGGTCGACGATCTCCTCCGCGCGGGTGTCGGCGGCCGCCGGATCGAACTCGGCGACGACGCCGCCCCCCGATTCTCCGCCGCTGATGTTGACGGACGGCTCCGTGTCCTCGCTCATACGACGCAGTCGGGACGCTGCGCTCATTGGTTTTTCTCTCGTGGCACGAGCGCGGTCCGCTCGAGTGAAAACGACAGTCGCGACGCGAGGGCCCCCCACTGCCGATCGCGGTCGCGTGAACGAATCGATCCCCAGTCATATAGCGCGACGGCCGCGCGCCGTCGCCGAGCGATCCAGCCTAGCGTCGCTGTCGGGACGGGTCGGCGACCTTGCAGGCGAACTTCTCGCCGCACTTCGAGCAGGTGCCCGATCGATCGTAGCCGTCGTTCAGGGTGCCCACCTCCGTTTTCGTTCGCTGTACCTTTCGATTGATATCGACGAACGTCTTCTCGGAGCAGTGAGGGCAGACGACCCGTTGTGACATACTCTCCGATTGACGACATCCCCCATTTATTGTTTCGGCCACTGGACAAACAACTGAGACGAGCGAGCGTCGAAATCGCCGGACTACTCGACGGTGATCGTCACCGTCGCCTCGGCCCCGTCGGCCAGCGCCGCGACGAGATCGCGATCGAAGCCCTCGGCGGCGAACTCGGCGCCGTTCATGATCGTTCGATCGTCGACGTACTCGCTCGTGCGGCCGACCGCGCTGCGCTCGTTGGTGAACTCGAGGTCGGGATCACCCCGCCCGGTCACCGAGTCGCGGTGGCCGTCGGCTTCGATTTCGAACGTAATCGTGGCCTCGCGGTCCCGGCAGGCCTCAGCGAAATCGGGATCGAAGTCCGCGGGGGCGCGGTCGGCCTCGATCGCGAGGATACAGTCGCCCGCGGGGGTGAGATAGTCGTCGGTCGTTACCTCGAACGTGCTCGCGTGCTCGGCGGAGACGTTCTCGTGCCCGCGAGCGTGGATGACTTCCTCGAGCGGCATGGTCGTGTTCGGAAACGATGCCGCTGCGGGCGGAAAACGGGATCGAAAGCAACTGAAGCCCGACCGATTCAAACTCGCGTCGAACGCCAACCGCCGGACGTTACAGCAGGCTCGCGCCGTCGAACTCGCCGCGGCTGTACTCGAGGTCCATCAGGTCGAGGATCGTCGGCGTGATGTCGAACAGGTCGGCGTCGCCGATGGTCGCGTCGGGGTGGTCGATGTACAGCGACGTGTTGTCGAAGCTGTGCATCCCGTTTCGCGGGCCGGTGTCGAAGATTTCGGCGTCGCCCTTGAAGCCGGATTTGAGGTCGAAGCCCTTGTTCGGGATCGCGACCAGATCCGGCGCGATGTCGTCGTGATCGCCGCGGAAGGCGTCTTCCTTCTCGACGACGCGGTCGACGACCTTGTTCCCGTCGGGGCCCTCGAGTTCCAGCAGTTCGGACTTGAGCTGGTCGCGGACGTCGTCGTACTCGTCCTCGGAGACGGAGCCGCGCGGTTCGCGGCCCTCGAGGTTGATGTAGAACCGGCCGGGGATGAACGAGTAGGCCTTGGTGTCGTCGGAGATGTCGCCCAGTTCCTCGGGGTCGTCGGTCTTGAAGGAGAGCCAGCCGTTCTCTCGGAGCCACTCGTTGAAGTGGACCTCGTAGTCTAAGCTGGTAAAGCCGTGGTCGGAGGCGACGATCAGCGTGACGTCCTCGGGGAGCGACTCGCGCAGACGGCCGATGTAGTCGTCGACCTTCTGGTAGAACTCGAGGAACTCGTCCTTGTACTCGCCGTCGCGCTCGTAGTCCTTGAAGAGGAAGTGATTGACTCGGTCGGTCGTCATGAAGACGCCGAAGAAGAGGTCCCAGTCGTCCTCCTCGATGTAGTGGCGGAACGCTTCGAACCGCGCGTCGACGGTCGCGTGGGCGTCCTCGATGAACTCCGATTTGTCCTCCTGGTGGCCCAGTTTCGGATTGACGTCGATCCGATAGTCGAGTCCCTCGAGGTACTCGCGGACCTCGTCGGGGTGGGCGGCCTTCTCGAGGCCGGGCGAGAGGAAGCCCGAGACCATCCGCTGGACGTTGCGCTCGGGCGGGAACGTGACCGGGACGTTCATCACGGTGGCCTGGCGGCCCTCCTCCTGGACGCGGTCCCAGACGCGGTCCGCCTGCACGTCCCGACCCATCGGGACGTAGGTGTCGTACGTGCCGACCTCGCGGTCCTGGAAGCCGTAGACGCCCGTTTCACCGGGGTTGACGCCGGTGGTCAGGGACGGCCAGCAGGCGCTGGATTCGGGCGGGACGATGCTCGAGATTTCGCCCGCGGTTCCGTCGTCGGCGATCGCCGCGAAGTTGGGGAAGAGATCCTCGTTCTCCGCCAGGAGACTATACGGCACACCGTCAACGCCGATAAACGCGACGCGGGGAGCATCATCGCCCCGCAGTCGATCGAACAGACCCATGGGCGGTCGTTGTTCAAGCGTATACAAGAAGGTTCGTTTCGAGACACTCTTTTGAGAGGGGCGTGCCAGCGAATAACGTGGCGCCGATGGATTGGGGACGACGGACTGCGTTGGCCACGGGGCGCGGGTCTAGATCGTTGCGGTGACCCCGGACTCGAGGCGTCGAGGTAACCCGAGATCAGTCGTCGCGTTCGTCGTCGTCCGCGGGGGGCTCGAAGTTCGCGGGGACGACCGTCAGGTGATCGATCCCGACGCCGTCGTCCGATTCGGGCGCGTCGTGAGCGGAGGGCGTGGATGCTGCCATAACGGATACACGTACGCCGCGTTCCCCAATAAAATTACCCATGCTCATAATGCATGTGCCCCCGGCGGCGGGATAACTGGCGGGTATCCGATCGCGGGGGCGATCAGTTTTATATCAAACACATGAGTGGGGTTCGGTGTACGCGTTCGAGCGCAGGAGCGGCGTACGAGGGACACTCGAGATGAACGGACTTACCGTCACGCTGCAGAAGGGCGGCGTCGGCAAGACGACGATCGCGACCAATCTGGCCGATCGGCTCGCGGCCCGCGGACACGAAGTGGTGCTCGTCGACGTCGACCCGCAGGGGAGCGCGACGGAGGCGCTCGGCTGCGGCGAGACCTACACCGCGGACACGCACCTGGCGCACGTCCTCGATCCGGACGATCCGACCGCACCGACGGATTTGCTCCGGACGGACACCGAGCCGTGGGGCGTCGATCTCGTGCCCTCCAACGCGGCGCTCCATCGGGTCAGCGCGACGATCCAGACGGCCGACGACGGCGAGGCGAAACTCTACCGCTCGCTCGTCCGGCCGCTGTCGGACCGCTACGACTGGATCGTCTTCGACGCGCCGCCGACGATCGGCCCGCTCGCGGACGCAGCGCTGGTCGCGACGCGGCAGGCGGTGTTGCCGATGCAACTGTCGAAACCGAGCGCCGACGCCTTAGTGCGGACGGTGACGAACCAGCTGTTTCCGCTCTCCGATCGCCTTCCCGACTCGGAGGCGATCGAGATCCTCGCGATCGTCCCCAACCGCGTCAAGGGAGACAACGAAGAACGGCGCGTCCTCGAGGCGCTCGAGGACAGCCAGTTCGCCCGGTACTTGCCGGAATTCGCCGACTCGAGCCACCTCGATCGGGAGGACTCTCCGGGGCCCGGCATCCGCGAACGGATCGCGTTTCGGCGGGCCTACCGGGACGGGGTGTCGCTGGCGACCCACGACGACACCGTCGACATGATCGACCGGTTCGACGCGCTGGCGGCGCTGGCCGACGAGACCGTCAAACCGAACGAAAACGAATAGTGAGTTCCGGAGGCGATTCGAGCAGTTACTGGAAGTTCTCGTCGTAGAGTTCCTGGGCGTGCTCGATCGCGTCGTAGGCTGCCTGCTTGTCCTCCCAGCCCAGCGTCTCGACTTCCTTGCCCTCTTCGAGGTTCTTGTAGGTCGCGAAGAACTCGTCGATCTCGTCGAGTTGCTGCTGCGGGATGTCCTCGAGGTCCTCGATGTGGTCGTATCGGGGGTCCTCGCTGGGGACGGCGATGACCTTGTCGTCTTGCTCGCCGTCGTCGTCCATCTTCATCAGGGCGACGGGGCGTGCTTCGATGACGCAGCCCGGGAACGTCTGGTCCTCGACGAGAACGAGGACGTCGAAGGGGTCCTCGTCGTCGTAGTACGACTGCGGGATAAAGCCGTAGTCGGAGGGGTAGTGGACGTTGCTGTGGAGCACGCGGTCCAGCACGACGCCCGGCACGTCCTTGTCGTACTCGTACTTGTTTCGCTCGCCCTTGAGACACTCGACGACGGCGTAGATCTCTTCCGGCGGATTCGGTCCAGTCTCGAGGTCTTCCCAGAGGTTGACCATGTACGTGAGACTCCACGGTCGATCAAAAAGTACTTTCGTAATCGATTCTACCTTACATTTGACGGCCACCAGACAGCCGAAAGACAGGTATTGGACGACGGTAAAGTCCGATACGACACCGTCGTGGTATCGACGGTTTGCTGGTCGATACCACCGAATGGTCGGAAAGTCTTAAATAGTCTGGTGACATTTGCACAGGTATGTCAGAGGCACAATCAATCACCGGCGAACAGGGCATCGCACGCGAACTTACCGCATTCCAGACGAATATCCTCGTCATCCTCGCCAAGGAGCCGATGTACGGCCTGGCGATCAAGCGAGAACTCGAGGAGTACTACGGGACCGAGGTCAACCACGGTCGTCTCTACCCGAACCTCGACGAGCTCGTCGAGCTCGGCTTGGTCGAGAAGAGCGAACTCGACAAGCGAACGAACCAGTACTCGCTGACCGACGACGGCTACGAGGCCGTCCTCGACGGCGTCCGCTGGACGCTCTCGAAGGTCGTCACGGGCGAGGATCGCGCGGACGAGATCCGCGAGATCGTCGACGAGAGTCTCGAGAACTAACGATCGACGGCGGCGATTCGACGACCACCAGCGACGAATCGCGAGTGCAACCGAACGCGGCTACGGGTCGAATTCGGGCATCGGCTCGCCGGCCGTTTCGTACACGAGCGCGATCGATTCGTCGATTACCTCCCGCTGTTCTTCTGACGGCCACGCGTTGCGGACGTAGTAGTCGGTCCGAAACTCCCGGAGTTCCGACCCTGTGAGCGATTCGATCGGCTTCGCGTAGTGATTCCCGACGAAATCGGCCAAAATGTCGGCGTTAGCGCCGTGAGCGTCGCCGTATTCCTCGCGAACTGCAGCGGCGAGCTCGCGGTTGTGCGCGTCGACGTCGTCCCAGTCGTCCGGATCGCCGGTCCCCTCGAGCGGAATCTCGACGGCCCGCGAGAGGTCGTCGATCCGGTCGGTTCTGATAACGCCCGCCTCGTCGTCGTGCCACTCCTCGGGGTGGAGCACGAGCGTCGCGTCGTCTTCCTCGCGGATCCGCGAGGTGAAGTCGTGATCTGCGAGCAGGTCGTCGCGTCGCTCGGCGTACGCTTCGGCCTCGTTGTCGTCGACCGCCGCTCGCTCGAGGTGAGCGAGGCGTTCGGCTTCGTCGACGACGTCGTCGGGGAGTTCTTCGGACGCCGTCTCGGCGCCGATGCCCGCGTCGGTTTCTACGTCCGTCTCGTCTGCGGCTCCGTTCGAGTCGCTCGTCGGCATAGGTATACGTCGCGATTAGCGCCAGGCCCCTATCACGGCGTCGCCTCGGGCTGTGGCGCAGCCCGACGCTTAGCCGGTGACCACCTCAGACGCGGTCGACGACGACCCCGTCGGCCATCCGCGCGAGGACGACGTACGGAACGGTCGCCCGTCGACCGCTCGAGTCCAGATCGACCGTGACGCCGGTGTCAGCGTCGATCTCCTCCCCGTCTCCCTCGAGGCCCGCAACCTGCTCGTAGAACTCGCGGGCGATATCGCGAGCGACCGCCTCGTCGTCGGCGTCGTCGACCTTGTTGACCAGCGGAACGACGGCTGCGCCGTCGGGCACGTCCTTCAGTCCGCCCTCCTCACTGGCGAGGACGGCCGCGACGTGCGCCGGTTCGATGACGTCCCCGACCTCGAGCGCGAGGCCCGCGTCGCCGGCAACGGCCGCGACTCGTTCCGGACGGTGGACGACCTCATCCGTAAGCCGCTCGCCGACGACGTGGGCGCTGGCGATCGGGACGACGACGTCCGTGGCCGACGGGAGCTGGGGCTCGCGGTCGTTCGGCGCCTTGAACTCGCGCATGCGGGCTCCGTCGGCCTTGATCAACACCGGCCCGTCGTGGGCCTCGATGAGCCGGTCGACGGCCGCGGTGTCGTAACCGAGGTAGCGCGATTCACCCTCCTGCTCGGGCACGAGGCCGAGCGGGAAGTCCGCCGGTTCGGCCGACCGAAGCGCCTCGAGGGGTGACTCGGTTACGGCGACGCGGCTCACGGACGAGTCGAAGATCGGAATGCGAACCGACGCGGTGACGACGGCCCGCTCGAGTTGCTCGGCGAGGGTGTACAGCGTGGTCTTCTTGCCGCCGGCGCCGACGACGGCGACTGCGGCGGTCGGATCGGAACGGATCCGTCCCTGCTTCCGTCCGTCTTCGTCCTCCCCATCCTCGTCCTCAACGGCGACGCAGAGGGCCTCGGCTGGCGTCATTACGCCCGCGTTCGCCGCCGATGACCGTCAGCCTATCGAACTATCGAACCGTCGAACTACCGGACCGAGAGATCCGAGCCGCCGCTGGCCTCGCTAAACTCGAGTTCCAACTCGAGTTCGCGCTCGCGCTGGGCCGTGAACTCGATCTCGACCTCGATCGGATCGCGGTACTCGAAGGGGATCTCCCAGTCGTCGCCCGTAATCGTCACCCGGGTGTCGGACTCGAGTTGGTCGGCGAGGTCGCGGAGGAAAGCGGCGGTTTCCGTCCGCGAGAGGTACACTTCCCGCTCGAAGAACCCGTCCGTGATCGTGCGCCGGTCGCGGTCCCGATCCTCGGGGATGTTGACCCGATCAGACATGGTATACGGTATCACGGTCGGCGGCATAAACCTGCACCAACGTACAGGAACTCGTGTAGGTACGCGGTCCGTACCGGCGAAATCCTTCTTTGGGCGGCCCACAAAGAGGCCGGCATGTCGCTCACCCTCATCGAGGCGCTGGGCAACGGCACGCGCCTCGAGATTCTCCGCGAACTCTCCCGGGAACCGAAGTACGTCACCGAACTCGCGGAGGCGACCGGCATGGACGGGAAGACGGCCGTTCACCACCTCTCGACGCTCGAGGAGGCCGGGCTGGTCGACCACTACATGCGTGGCAACCGGAAGTACTACGAACTGACCGCGGCCATCGAGTTGCAGATCGCACCGCCGCCCGAGCGGACGTTCGTCCTGCAGGCCGACGACGTCGATGGGGACGCGACGAATCACTAACTCGAGTCGTCGGTTCGGGGCGTGCTCGAGCGCGTTTCTCGCGGGAGAACTGTCCCGGCCGGATGACTGTCGGCGCGATCGGACCGAGCATTTAGAGTCGGCCGCGTAGTGAAGACTGATAGCATATGCCATCGAACGACCGAATTCCCGTCACCGTCGTCAGCGGCTACCTCGGCGCGGGGAAGACGACGCTACTCAACCACGTGCTGTCGAATCCGGGGGACCGACGGATCGCGGTGATCGTCAACGACATGGGCGAGGTCAACGTCGACGCGGATCTCATCGAACGGGCCAACGACGACGAGGGTGTCATCGACCTCTCGAACGGGTGCATCTGCTGTCGGCTGCAGGACGACCTCCTCGCGGAAGCGGCTCGACTCGCGGAGAGCCGCACGTTCGACTACCTGCTGGTCGAGTCCTCGGGGATCAGCGAACCGATCCCCGTCGCGCAGGTGTTCACCGAGGGGACCGAGGAAAGCGACGTCGACCCGACGCGCCTGTTTCGGCTGGATACGATGGTGACCGTCCTCGATACGTACGGGTTCTGGAAGGAGTTCGACGCCGGCGCGGAGCTACCCGAGGGCGCGCAGCCGGACGCCGACCGGCCGCTGAGCGACGTCCTCGTCGAGGGGATCGAGTTCTGCGACGTCCTCCTCCTGAACAAGACCGATATGATCCCCGACGACGTTCTCGAGGAGATCGAAGCGGTCGTCGAGCAACTCCAGCCGCGGGCGAACCGGCTCCGAACGACCTACTCCGAGGTTGATCCGGACGTCATCCTCGATACCGGCCGATTCGACTTCGAGGCGGCGACGCGCTCGCAGGGGTGGAAACGACACTTGCGCGGCGAGGGACACGATCACGGCACCGAATCCGGCGAGCACGACGCCGCGCGAGCGGCCGCCGACCGCCACGACGTCTCGTCGTTCGTCTTCCGCGCCGACCGACCGTTCCATCCCGAGCGGCTCGCCGACTGGCTCGAGGAGTGGGACGGCTCGATCGTCCGCGCCAAGGGCGTCTGTTACGTCGCGAACCGCGAGGAGGTGATCGGCGTCAGTCAGGCGGGACCGTCCGTCAGCGCCGGTCCGATCGGCGAGTGGCGGCCGGAGGACGACCGCGGGACGCAGTTGGTGTTCATCGGCCGAGAGATGGACGAGGAGCGGATTCGCGACGAACTCGAGGCGTGCCTCCTCGAGGATAACGAATCGGCTGCCGCGGACGCAGCCGATGCGGCGGACGCCGCCGATCCGTTTCCGCTGTAGCCGTTCGCCCTAGGACTCGAGTTGCTCGCTGAGTTCCTCCCACGACTCGTGAAAGCCGTGGGTCGACCGGTCCGCCGTCCGATCCGGGAGGGCGTTCTGATAGACGTCGTCGTACTCGAGCAGCCCCGTCCAGCCGTCGTGGTGGGTGTAGCTACAGTACTGACACATGGGATCGGCTACGTCGGGCGACGGGATATCCGTTTCTCCGGTCGCGGTTTCGGTTGTCCTCCGCAGCGCTCGAGCCTTCCGGTCTCGACTGCAGCGCCGGACAGTCGCGCGACGGCTGGGGATCGAACGGGCGGCCCAGACGAGCCGGAGTCGGAAGAGCTATACCCTCGCGGTAGAGCGACGGGCGTATGCATCAACGAGGGGGCTACGTTCAGAGCGCAACCGACACGGTCGACCGAGAGTGCGACCACTGCGAGTGGTACGGGGTCGCGAGTTCCTACCCGACGCTGATCAAGCAGTATCAGGATCACCTTCGCGACGAACATCCCAAGGTCTGGCTGCGAAGCTGACGCGCGGCTCGCTTGCCGCCCGCACTGCGGATCGCTCCGAGCGGTCGGTTCGACTGTTCTGTGTTCCACATATCACTCGAGGAGCAATACGGCCGCTCTCGAGGGGGATATCGTCAATTACGTTAGCAGAACGCCGCAATTCTCATGGTGACGGTCACCCCATGAACACTCGTGGCTATCTGGAACCGTCTCATCTCCGCCGTCGGCGGGCGGCGACTGATCGTCGCGCTCGGAGCGGTGTATATCGCGCTCGCCGTCGGACGGGCTGTCGTGCGCACGACAGCGGGGACGCCGCTGGGGAACGTCCTCGTTATCTCGCTGCTCGTCGCCGGTCCCGGATTCGTGCTCCTCTATTTCGGCTATCGCTTGCCCGCGTTCGATATCCACGCCGAATTTTACGCCGCTATCGCGGCGTGGTGTCTCGCCGGATTCGGGGCGATGGGGACCGTCCTCGTCGTATACAGTCTCCAGCCCGGCGAAATCGTCGACGATTTCTCGACGATCCTCATCCTGACGGCGCTCGGCAGCGTCGCCGGTCTGGCCGTCGGGCTCCACGACGCGGAGGCCAAAACGCGAACCCGCGAACTCGAGCACCGAAACGAGGAACTCCAGGTGACGCAATCGGAACTCGAGGAGACGGTCGACGAACTCGAGACGGCCAACGAGCGGCTGGCGACCTCGAACGAGCAACTCGAACACTACCGGGAGTACACCGATCACGTGCTAAACGCCATCCACGACATCTTCTACGTCCTCGAAAAAGACGGCACGCTACAGCGCTGGAACGAGAGCCTCTGCGAAGTGACGGGCTATTCGGACGCGGAAGTCGCGTCGATGAACGCCGTCGAATTCATCGACGGGGACGATCGCGATCTGATCGAGGACGCGATCGCGAGCGGGTTCGAAACCGGGAGTACTCAACTCGAAGCGGAACTGCGGACCAAAGACGGCGAGTCGATCCCCTACGAGTTCGCGGCCTCGACGCTCGAGACGCCCGAGGGCGAGGTGGTGCTGGCGGGGATCGGCCGCGACATCTCGGAACGGACCGAGCGTCAACGGGAACTCGAGCGGCGGGCGCGACAACAGCAGGTCGTGGCCGACCTCGGGCAGCTCGCCCTCGAGACCGACGATCTCGACGAACTCATGCGCGAAGCGTCCCGGCAGGTGGCGACCGTCCTCGACAACGAGTACTGCAAGGTGCTGGACCTCGACGCGAGACGCGACGAACTCCTGCTTCGCCAGGGCGTCGGGTGGACCGACGGGATCGCCGGCGAGGCGACGGTCTCCGCCGTCGAGGCGGACTCGCAGGCCGCCTACACCCTCGAGAACGATCACCCGATCGTCGTCGAGGATCTCGAGACGGAAGCGCGGTTCGGCGGCCCCGCGTTGCTCCGAGACCACGACGTTCGCAGCGGTATCAGTACCATCATCGGCCCGTCCGACGAACCGTGGGGAATCCTGGGAACCCACGGCACGGAGCGCAAAACGTTCACCGACGAAGACGTGAATTTCGTCCAGAGCGTCGCCAACGTTCTCGCCGAAGCGATCGAGCGCCAGCAGTACCAGACGGAACTCGAGGCGCTGGTCGCCGATCTCGAGGCGTCGAACGAACGCTTAGAGCAGTTCGCCTACGCAGCCTCCCACGACCTCCAGGAGCCCCTGCGGATGGTCTCGAGCTACCTGCGACTGATCGAGAACCGGTACGGCGACGAGTTGGACGCGGACGGGGAGGAGTTCCTCGCGTTCGCGGTCGACGGCGCCGACCGCATGCGCGAGATGATCGACGGCCTGCTCCAGTACTCCCGCGTCGAGACCGGCGGCGACGAGTTCGAACCGGTCGATCTAAACGAGGTACTCGCGGACGTTCGCGACAACCTCCGCGTGACGATCGAGGAATCGGACGCCGAGATCACCGCTGAGCGGCTCCCTCGCGTCGAGGGCGACCGAGGACAGCTACAGCAGATCTTCCAGAACGTGCTCGCCAACGCGATCCAGTACAGCGGCGACGAACCGCCGCGGGTCCACGTCTCCGCCGAACAGTCCGGCAGTCGGTGGACGGTCTCGATCGCGGACGAGGGGATCGGCATCGATCCCGAGGATCAGGATCGCATCTTCGACGTCTTTCAGCGGCTCCACAGCCGCGACACTCACCCCGGAACCGGAATCGGACTCGCCCTGTGCGAGCGCATCGTCGAACGCCACGGCGGCGAGATCTGGGTCGAGTCCGAACCGGGCGCGGGAACGACCGTCTCGTTTACGCTGCCGACGGTCGACGAGCAGGACCCCGAACGCACGTCGGAACTGCGCTCGGGCGGCCCTCCCGTCGATCGTAACTGAGTCCCAGATTACTGACTACGGCTCGAGCAGGACCTTGGTGACGCCCTCTTCGCGCTCGTCGAATTTCTCGTACATCTCCGGGGCCTGGTCGAGATCGACGCGATGGGAGACGACCCAACTGGGGTCCGCGCGACCCTCGATGATCATGTCGCGCAGCTCTCGGTTGTACTCCTTGACGTTACACTGCCCGGTGCCGACCTTCAGCCCCTTCTCGAAGAGTTTCCCGAAGTCGATACCGAGTCGGCCCTGGGCCGCCATCTCGTCGGGTGCGCCGGGGTCGGAGGGGACGTACAGCCCCGGAACACCCAACTCGCCGGTCGGACGAACGGTCTGGATCAACTGATTCAGCACGATCGCGGGATTCTCCCGCGCCGGATCGTAGGCGTCGTCGCTCGGATCCGTTTCCGGGTCGATCGCCTGATAGCCGACGGCGTCGACGCCGTTGTCGACCCCGCCGCCGTGTGCGTCTTTGATCTGCTCGACGGGATCGCTGTCTTCGAAGTTGATAGCGTGAGCGTCGCAGTGGTCCTCGGCTAGCTCGAGGCGACTCGGCACGCGATCGACGACGTAGATCTCCGAGGCGCCCTGCAGCTTGGCGCTGTAGGCGGCCATCAGACCGACGGGGCCGGCCCCGAAGATCGCGATCGACTCGCCGGGCTGGAGGTTTGCGAGCCGAGTGCCGTGCCACCCCGTCGGGAAGATGTCCGCGAGGAGCACGAAGGAGTCCTCGTGTTCGTTCCCCTCCGGCAGTTTCAGCGCGTTGAAATCGGCGAACGGAACGCGGAGTTTCTCGGCCTGTCCGCCCTTGTACGGGCCCATCGCGACGTAGCCGTACGCGCCGCCGGCGAAGCCGGGATTGACGTTGGTACAGAAGCCGGTATAGCCGTTCTCGCAGTTCCGGCAGAAGCCACAGGCCACGTTAAAGGGCATCACGACCCGGTCGCCCTCCTCGAGCGAGGTGACGGCCTCGCCGGTTTCGATGACGGTCCCCATGTTTTCGTGGCCGAAGACGATCCCCGGATCGGCCGAGGTCCGGCCCTCGTACATGTGCAGATCCGAGCCGCAGATCGCCGTGGTCGTGATATCGACGATGATATCGTTCTCGTGTTCGATTTCGGGTTCGTCGACCTCTTCGATCGCTACATCGTGCGGTCCCTGATAAACGACGGCATTCATTGACATGTGGTATCGAACCTCAGTACACGGACCACAACCACCGTTGTAAACCTTCCTGGTAACAACGTTCACCGCGGAATATCGGCAGTAAATCCTGCTGAACGGGCGTGAATGGAAATTTATCTGTCCGGAACTGACACGGGTAGCATTTTCATAGCCGGTGTTTATGGCCTGTTGGCCTGTGGGCCCCTTCAACATGGTCGACTCAGTTCCGCTCGAGACGGCGAAAGACGTGATCGACGCGGCCGAGCAGCGGGCAGACGAGATCGACAACCCCATGGTCATCACGGTCGCGAACGCCGAGGGGAACCTCGTCGCGCAACACCGGATGGACGGGGCGTGGCTCGCGTCGGTCGATATCTCGCGCGACAAGGCCTACACGGCGGCTGCCCTGGATATGCCGACGGACGAACTGGCCGAGCCGACCAAACCGGGCGAATCGCTGTACGGCCTGCAGAATACCAACCAGGGGCGGATGGTGATCTTCGGCGGCGGCTACCCCTTAAAGCGGGATGGCGACGTCGTCGGCGCGATCGGCGTCAGCGGCGGGGAAGTCACGCAGGATATGGACGTCGCGGAGTCGGGCGTCGATAGGTTCGACGACCTCGCCGAGTAATGGCGACGACCTGACTCGAGTCTGCCGTCCATCGATCCGTCGATCCGCCACTCTCGGTGGCAGTTACTAGCGGGTTTCCGTACGGATACTCGATGCCGACCATCCCTTCTCTCGAGTACGGCGCGTGAAAAATAATCGCCGATCGACGGCGGACGGGAGACGACGTCAGTCGCTGGTAGTTTCGTTGCCGTCTACCTCCGCGGTTTCGTTGTCCTCCGATTCCACGGTTTCGTTGCCGTCTACCTCCGCCGTCTCGTTGCCGGTCGCTTCTACGGTTTCGTTGCCGTCCCCCGTCGCTGTCTCGTTCCCATCAACTGTCGCCGTCTCGTTGCCGCTCGTCTCCGCCGTTTCCGTCTCGCTCGACTCCATTCCGCCGGATTGGCCCCCGACGGAGATTTCGCCGACCGCCTCGAGTTGCGACTGATCGAGGTAGATCGCCATGTTCTCCTCGGCGACGAACTCGACGGTCTGGGTTGCGCCCTCTTCGGCGGTGAAGTCCGATCGGACGTAGGTGTTCCAGTCGGTCGTCTCGCCGTTGCTGGCGATCGCGAGGTTGTGTCCGGGCAGCGGCTCGTAACTCCGATTCTCCGCTTCCGGCTGGTGGCGCCCGATCGCGTTCTCCCACTCGATCGCGTACGTTTCGCCCGCCTCGAGGTCGAGCGTCGGGTTCGTCGCGTCGGCGATCGCGTCCGGTTCGACGCCGACCCACTGGCCTTCCTCGAGGCGCATCGAGTAGGTTTCGGTCGGCTCGCCGGGGTCGACCGCCGACAGCGTGACCGTTACCTCCGCGTCCTCGCCGTCGATCTCGACCGTCTCGGAGACGCGTTCGTAGCCATAGGTCCAGACCTCGAGATCGTACTCCCCGTCCTCGAGCATGTCGAAGCGGGCGATGGAGGGCGCTTCCTCCTGTTGGCCTTCGCCGTCGCCGTCCCCCCCTTCGCCATCACCTGGTTCCGCCTCTTCTGACTCTTCGCCCTGTCCGTCCTCCGTGAACGGGTCCGGCCGGGCTGCGAGGTTGGAAAAGGAGTGCATATCGTCGAGGTAGACCTCGGCGCCGAGGGGGTCGCCGTTCTCGTCTTCGACGTGGACGACGAGTTCGTTGGTGTCCTCGGGATCGATCAGTTCGATCGGCCCCCGCATCTGGGCCGGGTGGGGCATGCAGAAGTACTCGTCCATCTCCTCCGTCGCGGTGAACTCGAGGGACGTGAACTCGCCCTGCTCGGTGACGGTTTCCGTAGCCTCGAGTACCTCGACGTCCTCGGCGACGGCGCTGCCGGCACAGATGTTGAAGTTGTGCATCGAGCCGTCGCCGTTGACCCAGACGACTTCGTGCGTTTCGCCCTCGACCAGTCGGAGCGGGGGATTGGATTGGCCGTCGATCTCGTGCGGTGTGACGCCGAGCCAGCCGCCGACGATGCCGGTCAGCGTGAACGTTCTGGCGGCCTCGTCGTTCTGTGCGACGGGCATCCGGAAGTCGAAGGCGTCACGATAGGCGCCGGCTTCGCCGCTGATCGCGGCCGTGCTCGCGAGCGCCGCCGTGCCCTTCAGCACGCCGCGGCGCGAGAGGTTCTCGCCTGACTGTTGTTCGTTCGTCATAGATATCGTGTGTCGCGTGTGGTTGGTTCGTGTCAGTTGGTCGTTCGTGTCGGTCGATCTCGATCAGGCGTCCATCGAGAACACGGCGAGCGTGTCGCCGCGAGTTCCTTGCCGGAGCCAGCCGCTGCCGCCGACCTGCACGGCGACGTACTGTTTCTCCTCGCCGGGGTCGTACCAGCTCATGGGGGAGGCGCTGATCGGGACGTCGAACTCGTACTCCCAGAGGCGGTCGCCGGTCTCGCCGTCGTAGGCGACGAGAACGCCGTTCTGGGTGCCGTTGAACACCAGTCCCGTCGCGGTCGACATCGAGCCGCCCCACATGTAGAACTCGTCTTCGCTCTCGATCCAGTCGCGCCAGACGCGCTCGCCGGTCGACGGGTCGACCGCCGCGAAGGCGGTAATGTTGCCGTTCCACTCGTCGGGGAACTCGCTGGCCGGATCGTCCAGGCCGCCGCCCCAGTAGGGGTTGCCCTCGCTGTACTCCTCGTAGCGCCAGTACAGATCCTGCGGGAAGTTCTGGTGGACGACGTAGACGTACCCCGTTTCGGGGTTGTACGACGGCGGCTGCCAGTCGTTGCCGCCCGGCGCGCCGGGGACGAACGGGATCCGCTCGTCGGAACTGATGTGGGGGATCATCTCCCACATATTGATGTGCTGGCAAATCTCCTCGCTGCGCTCGTAGAGCTGGCCCGACTCGGCGTCCATCATGTACACCCAGCCGGTCTTGTCCGAGCCGACGACCATCTCGGTCTCCTCGCCGTCGACCTCCACGTCCCGCAGCAGCACCCGCGGCGCGACCGCGTCGTAGTCCCAGACGTCGTGGGGACTGGACTGGAAGCCCCACTGGAACTCGCCGCTCTCTAAGTCGAGCGAGATCGTTCCGCAGGTGGGGAAGTTCGGTCCCGGCCGCACCGTCCCGTCGAAGTCGGGGCCGGGGTTCGCGACCGCCGTGTAGAGGACGCCGCGCTCCTCGTCGATCGTCGGCGTCATCCAGGTCGTTCCGCAGCCGTGCTCGCGGCTCGCGCCGATCCACTCGTCCTCTAACAGCGAGTCGGTCTTCCAGAGCATCTCGCCGCTCTCGGCGTCGATCGCCGCGACGAAACCGAGGACGCCGTACTCGCCGCCGGCGCTGCCCGTATAGATCGTGCCGTCGTGGATCACCGGCGCCCACGTCGCCGAGTAGCCGAGTTCGTGATCGGCGGTGCTCGTGTACCACTCTTCCTCGCCGGTGTAGCGGTTCAAGGCGATGACGCCCGAGTCGAGGGTCGTCATGTATACCTTGTCGCCGAGCACGGCGGCGCCGCGGTTGTTGTCGTCACAGCAGAGTTCGACGCCGACCGGCGGCGCGTAGGTGTAGCTCCAGAGAACCTCCCCCTCGCGGGGGTCGATCGCCTTCATGTGGTTCGGCCCGTTGGTCTGGTACATCACCGGCGGGTCGCCCGGAACCACGATCGGCGTCCCCTCCATGCTCGAGCCGGTCCCGACCGACATCTCGTACTCGAGCTCGAGGTCGGAGACGTTGTCGGGCGTGATGACGTCGGCGGTCGTGACCCGTTGCTGTTCGTAGTTGCCGCCGTACATCAGCCAGGCTTCGGGCGTCTCGCCCGACCCGCTCAGCATCTCCTGGTCGACGTCGACCTCGGGAATGCGGTCGGTGTCGTGTTGTTGCGTGATCGATTCCTCCGGTCCGCCAACCAGCGTATAGCCGTCTTCGATCTCCTTCAGTTCGATCTCTCGTGCGGCCTGAACGGCCCTGTCGTTGCGGAGTGCCATGTGGATCACCTCGTCTCCTCTCGCAGTTCGCTCGGTGCGCGCATCTCGTCCGTGATGTAGAAGACGTCGTGTAACACGTCCTCCTGCTCGACGATCTGGATCGCGGCGCCGGCGGTGAACGCGGCCACCAGCCCCTCGTCCGTGAACGCGTCCGTCTCGTCGTCCGCGAGATCGAGAGCGGCCGTCGCCGTGACGTAGATACCGCCCAGCATCCCCTTGACGTGACGGACGGCGTCGTCGAGGATCTCGTCCGTTACCAGCGGCTCGTACTGCCAGAGGTGGCGGTCGAGCCCGTCGATCCAGAGCAGGGCGCCGCCCATCGCGCGCCGGTGCAGCGGCGGGACGTTCGAGGTGTCGTACTCGACGCCCTCGGGGATCTGATTCGAGGGGACCCACCGCGAGAGCCGTTCGTCGTTGTTCGCTACCGCCGTCAGCAGTGCGATCTTCTCGTCCTCGTCGAACCCGGCCTCGCCGAGGGCCGCGCCCAGCGACTCGGTTCGGACCAGTTCCCGCGTCGTTGCGGTGATATACTCCGGCTCGAATCGGAGCGCGTGCTCCTCGAGGCTCTCGAAGAAGCCGACCTCGAGCAAGTGGTCGTAGAGTCGCCAGCCCGGTTCCGCGATCTCGGTGTACGGGCCGTCCGTCCCGTCCGGAATGCCGACCTCGCGGACGTCCGGCAAGCGGTCGATCGCCTCGACGAGGCGTTCGCGCTCTCGCTCGATCAGGTCGGGATCGAGTTTGCCGTCGAGGGCTGCCCGGATCGCCTCGCCTCTCGAGGCGAACGCCGGCTCGGTCGTCGGTTCGATCGCGCCGGCGAGTCGACCCCACGTTAACTCCCCGTCTCCGTCGCCAGTGTCGTCGACACCGAGCGTCTCCGCGAGATCTCGTCGATCCGCGACGGTCGCGTTCGGTGCCGTGGTTATCTGTGCCATGGTGTCACCACACACGCCCCCTCATCATGGTGCCGAATAATCATTATTGAAATATTCCAATACGATAGTCGACGTCTAAATTAGTTTCTAACAGGCCTAAACGAGCCGCGATCTGGTTAACATTCGCTGAATTTTCGCGTGTCTGCGGTAACTGTACTGACTGGTGGCAGTAGCCGTCGGTTAGTCCAGAATTCGACGACCCGACGGCGACGCGTCCGCCTCATAAATCCGAACATACGTCGCGCGGCGACGGTCCGCCGGCCCGTGAATACGCTTATAGGCTGTCGTGTGGATAGTCACCGCGACCCATGCACGCGCGCTCGTTCTGGGTGCTCGACGACGCGGACGAGCGCCTCGTCACGCGGCTCGCGACCGGCCTCGGCCGTACCCCGGCTCGAGTCCTCGCGTACCTGCTGTTGCGGGCCGACCGCGAGTCCGAGCCGGCAACGACCGTTCACCTTCGGATCGGCACCGGCTGCAACCGCCCGGCGATCAGCGACGCGACCGCGCGCCTCGAGGCGCTGGACCTCCTCGAGCGGTCGTCCCTTCGGGGTGACGACGCGGCGCCGGGCCGCCCCCAGACGGCCTGGCAGCCGACCGCCGGCGTCGAGTCGACCGTCCGGCGCGTCTACGACCGCCACGGGCAGGCGCTGCTCGAGCAGGCCGAGGCGTGTCACGCGACTGGCGCGGCGGACGGGGTGAACGGGGACGGTACGGAGAGTCCGGACGGATCGGAACACTCCGACGCGGACGGCACTGACGCCGACGATCCCACCCCCGTCACGCTCGCCGTCAACTGGCGGCCGAACGCCCTCCACGCGCCGATCTACGCCGCGCTCGAGGCTGGCTGGTACGAAACCTTCGGCATCGACCTTCGGGTCGACCACTGCGACGGCTCGCGGCGGGCCCTCGAGCGCGTCCGAGCGGGTGCGGCCGACATCGCTATCGCCGGCGCGGCGACGGTCGTTCGCGCGCGTGCCGCCGCCGAATCGGTCGTCCCGATCGCGGTCTGCTACCAGCGGGCGATGACCGTCCTCTACACCCTTCGAGACGTCTTCGGCGAACCGTTCCGGAGCGTCGCCCAACTCGAGGGGAAACGCGTCGGGATGCCGCCCAGTTCCGAGACCCGACTCTTGGGCCGGCTCTTCCTCTCGCAGACGGCGCTGGGTGAGGGCGTCCAAATCGTCGACACGAACGGCGAGGAACGGGATGCGCTCCGCCGCGGCGACGCGGACGTCGTCACCGGCTCGTTTTCAGATCCCCGCGCGCTCGAGCAGCGGGGCGAGCGCGTCGATGTCCTCCCGCTGGCTGATCACTTCCCGCTCTACGGCCCGACGCTCGTCGTCCGCCGGGAAGCGCTCGCGGAGCAACGGCCGGCGCTCCACGGGATGCTCGCGGGAACTACTGCCGGGTGGGCCACAGCGTGTCGAGATGCGGGACCGGCGGCCGAGCGAATCGTTGCGCGCCGCGACGAGGGCCGCCCTGACGAGCACCGCGATGACGACGGCGAGTCCGCGGACCGGATCGAGGCCGAGTTCGACGAAGCCGCCGCGGAGTTCGGCGGCAGCGACGCCGTCACCGAACACGGCTGGGGGTGGCAGCGAGAAGCGATGTGGGACCGGCTCCGAACCGCGCTGACGCAGGCAGAACTCCTGGCCGACCCATGATCGACCTCGAGAACGTCACCGTCACCTTCGACGAGTTCACCGCCGTCGCGGACGTCGATCTGACGATCGACGAGGGCGAGTTCGTCACCGTCGTCGGCCCCTCGGGTTGCGGCAAGACGACGCTGCTGCGGACGATCGGCGGCCTGCAGGAGCCGACGACGGGCCGCGTCCGGATCGACGGCCGCTCGCCCGCCGCCGCGCAGGCCGGGGCCGACCTCGGGTTCGTCTTCCAGCGCCACACCCTCTTTCCGTGGAAGACGGCCCTCGAGAACGTCACCTTCCTGCGAAAACTGGCCGACCAGCCGCCGAACGAAGCCGACGCGCGGGCCTTGCTCCGCTCGATGGGCCTCGAGGGGTTCGAGGACGCGCGGCCGGCCGAACTCTCCGGCGGGATGCGACAGCGGGTCGCGATCGCGCGGGCGCTGCACCTCGGCGCCGACGTCCTCCTGATGGACGAGCCGTTCGGCGAACTCGACGAGATCACGCGCGACGAACTCGGCGTCGAGATTCGGGACCTCTGGCGCCGCGAGCGCAAGACCGTCGTGTTCGTCACCCACAGCGTCCCCGAGGCGGTGTTTCTGGCCGACCGCTGTCTCGTCATGTGCGACCGTCCCGGCCGACTCGAGGCGGCGTTCGAGATCGACCTCCCGGAACCTCGCGACGCGTCGGTCTTCGGCACGCAGGCGTTCCAGGAGCAGGTCGCAAAGGTCCGGGAGACGCTCCACGAGAGCTACGACACGGAGGCGAGAGCAAGCGATGACTGAGACTGGAAGCGAGCCCGCGACCGACCGAACGGACCGGCCGGCGTCTCTCGAGCCGGGAGCCGGTACCGGCCAGCGTCACGCGGCGCTCGATGTCCTCGCGCCGACGGCCGCGCTCGCGGTCGGCATGCTGTGCTGGTGGGCCGTCACCGCCGCCGGGACCGTCCCCTCGTTCATCCTCCCGTCGCCGACCGCAGTTGCAGCCCAGTTGCTCGGCAACCCCGAACTGTACGCGCAGAACGCGCTCTCGACGCTCGAGAAGGTCGTCTACGGCGGCAGCGTCGGGATCGCGACCGGCTTCCTGCTGGCGGTACTGGTCGCGTACCTGCCGTGGGTTCGGACCGCCGTTTACCCCTACCTCGTGGCCGTGCGCGTGCTGCCGAAGATCGCCGTCGCGCCGCTGCTGTTGATCTACCTCGGAACGGGGACGCAGACGGCGATCGTCTTCGTCGCGCTCATCGCGTTTTTCCCGTTGGTCCTGAACACGGCGGCGGGCCTCGACCGGGCGCCGACCGAACACCGCGAACTGCTGCGCTCGGTCGATGCCGGCGCGCTCGAGCGGATCGTCTACGTCGACCTGCCGTACGCGCTGCCGGACGTCTTCGCGGGGCTCAAGCAGTCGGTGACGCTCGCGGTCGTCGGCGCCGTGGTCGGCGAGTGGGTGATCGCGGACGACGGATTGGGCTTTCTCGTGTTGATGGGGTCGGAGAACGTCCGGCCCGAGGTCATGCTCGCCGCGCTGTCGGTGCTGCTCGCGCTCGGGCTGGCGCTGTACGGATCGGTCGTGCTCGTCCAGCGCGGTATCCGGCGACGGCTCGGACTCGAGGCGATGGACCGGCGGTGAGTGCCCGCTCGAGTAACCCACGCTTACGCCTCCGCCCAGCACAACCGCTCGATCGCCACCGGCACCAGATAGAACCCGATCCCGAGTCCCGAGAGGACGACCAGCGCGGCGTAGGTCTCGGCCGTCTCGAGGTAGGTCGCCGTCTCGAAGACGCGGGCGCCGAGGCCGGCCCGCAGGGTGACGAACTCGGCGACGACGGTTCCGACCACGGAGAGCGCGCTCGCGATCTTGAACCCGGCGACGACGCTCGGGGCCGCTGCGGGGACGCGGACGAACAGGAACGTCTCGAGTCGCGACGCGCCCACCGACTCGGCGAGGTCGAGGTAGGCGTCGGGGGTCTCCCGCAGCCCGTCCAGCGCGGCGATCGTCACCGGAAACGTCGTCAGCGTGGCGACCAGCGCCGCTCGAGCCGGGATCCCCCGCCCCAGCCAGAGGAACAGCAGCGGCGCGACCGCGATCACCGGCGCGATCCGCAGGGCGACGACGTAGGGCAGCAGGGTGCGGGTCGCCGTCCGCGAGTGCGTCATCGCGAAGGCGAGGACGAGGCCGACGAGTCCGCCGGTGGCCAGACCGAGCGCGGCGGTCGTCCCCGTCACGATCGCGTCGCCGAGCAGCGTCGGATACGTCTCGAGCAGCGCCAGCGCGACGTCGCGCGGCGACGGCAGGATGAGCGTCGGAAGCTCGGCGGCGACGACGGCGGCGTGCCACGCGGCGAGTAGAACTGCGAGGACGATCGCCGGCGGCAGGACCCGCCGGCCGACGATGACGAGTCCGTCGCGAACGACGCCCGATCGCGTCGCTGTCGCCGTCCGAACCTGCTGTCGATGGTGATCGGCCCGTCCGTCGCTCATCGGTTCTGTCGATCTCCCCTCGCTACGAGTCGGTCGATTCGGCGTAGTCCCCGATGGACTCCGCCTCCGCGTCGAGATAGTCGTTCGTCCACACCGTCTCCGGATCGACCTCGCCCTCGAGCACGTCGCCGTCCGCGAGCGTCTCGTAGGTCGCCTGCCACGGCTCGGACTCGCTCCAGCCCCACCCGTGCTCGGCGACGGCGTCCGAGCGCATGTACTCGGCGTGCATTCGGTCCCACTTGTCGCGTTGGTTCTCCCTGACTTCCTCGAGTTCCGGCTGGGCCGCGACGAGGTGGTCGATCGCCGCCTCGGGATTCTGCGTCGCCCAGACGGCACCTCGCGCGGTCGCCCGGAGGAACGCGCGGACGGTGGCTCCGTTGTTCGCTGCGAACCCCTCGTCGGTGGCGATCAGGTGCCCGTAGGAGGGGATCGCCTCGTGGATCGACAGCACGTCGACCTCGGCGTCCTGGTGCTCGGCGTCGACGACGTCGCCGAACACGCCGCCCGCGGCGTCGATCTCGCCCGACAGCAGCTGCTGGACCGTGTCGAAGCCCGAATCGACGTACTCGACGGCTTCGAGAACGCCGTGGTGCTCGAGGTAGGCCTGCGTCATCTGCCGGACCATTCCCGGGCCGCTGCCAACCGTCGCCCCCTCGAGCTGCGCGGGGTCGGTGAGCTCGCCGAACCCGTCGCGGGTGGCGAAGACGACGTTGGGGTTGCGCTGCATGACGACGCCGACGCACTGGGGCGAGAGGCCGCGGCTGTTGACGTTGAGGAGCTGATCGGGGCTCGAGACGGCGAACTCGACGTTGCCGAGGCCGGCCTGGTTGGCGGCGAAGTCGGAGCCGTCGCCGCTCTCGATGTCGACGCTCTCGAACCCTTCCTCGTCGTAGAACCCCTCCTCGTGGGCCGCGACGTAGGGTGCGTGGAGGCCGTTTATCTGCCAGTTGAGCAACAGCGTGACGTCGGTTACCTCGGGCTCGGTGCCGTCGGCGTCGGCGGGTTCGTCTTCGGCCTCGTCGCTCTCGGTCCCAGCCCCGTCGGCCGACGCGCTGGCGTTTCCGTTTCCGCCCCCGCCTCCGTTCCCCTCACCGTCCGCATCACCCCCGAGACAACCGGCTACTGCCGCCGCTCCCGTCACCGCGAGGAACCGACGGCGCGTGTGGCGAAATCGTGGCATGAGATGTCACACCGAGAGCGTCCACGGAGGTCGGGATAAAGGATTTGTATTAATGGTTAAGAGGTCGGGTCTGCACCGTATGACGGTCTGCTTCGGTGATATCTCGGGAATCGGGTTCCGCCGCTCGCTGCACGGACAGGGCGAACGATTTACAAACGCGACCGACCCCCGTGGTGCCCCGTGACGCGGTCGGCACGCTGACGGCACCGCGGGTTCGATTTTTGGGGCGGCACGGTGAAGCAACCGGTAGTGGTGCCCGTGATCGACCGATTCGACGCGCTCGAGCGGCTCCGACAGCCCGAATACACGGGCGAGAACCGCTGTCTGCCCTGTACGGTCGCGAACGTCGCGATCGCGTTCGCGATCGCCGTGGGGATCGCCGTCGCCTCGCCGCTCGCCGGCGTGCTCGCGTTCGGGTGCTGTCTCGCGATCATCGCCATACGAGGGTATTTGATTCCTGGTACGCCCACGCTCACGCAGCGGTACCTGCCCGAGCGCGTCCTTCGGGCGTTCGGGAAGGCGTCCGACGAACGGCCGACGGTCGAGACAGCCGACCTCGAGGACGCACTCGAGGCGCTCGTGGCGGCGGACGTCGTCGCGCGCGGCGCGTCCAGCCGGTCGTCGACGGAGGCGATCCGGCTCACTCCTCAGTTTCGACGGCGGTGGGACGACCGCCTCGAGCGGTTTGGACCCGGAGAATCAGCCAAATCCGCCGGGCAACGCGGGACCGATCCGACCGCCGAACGGACGCCCGACGCGACGGCCGTCGCGGAGTTTGTCAACCTCGAGCCCGACGCTGTCCGCCAGCGCGGCGAGACCACCTTCGAACTCGAGGGATCGCGGCGCCGCCGATGGGAGTCCGCTGCGGCGCTGGCGGCCGATATCGCCGCCGACCGCGAACTCCGCAATCGGCTCGAGGGGTGGGCCGATCTCGAAGTGGACGACCGTCAGGATGTCCTCACCGGGCTCCGACTGCTCCGCGAGCGGTGTCCCGCGCCGCCCTGTGACGGCCGGCTGACCGCGACTCGGGACCGCCTCGAACACTGCTGTCGGCGGACCCAGATCGGCCTCGAGGTCACCTGTGAGGACTGCGGCCGACCGATCGTCACGGTCGCCGCCCCCGAGGACGACCCGCTGCTCGAGTGGGTGGCGACGTCGGAGCGGGAGCACCGCGACGCCGCGGACGCTGCTGACGCCGCAGACGCCGACTGAGGGTCGCGACCGTTACTCGCGCCACTCCGGCTCCGTCCGCGGCGGAGAGAGCACCCCGAGACCGACAGCGGGCTCGTCGCTCCGGTTTTCGGCGCCGTGGCGCTCGTTGCTCGGGAATCGGTAGGCGTCTCCTTCCTCGAGGACGATCTCGCCGTCATCGACGATCGCCGTCAGCGTCCCCCGGAGCACGTAGCCGATCTGCTCGTGCTCGTGTCGGTGACTGGGTAGCGTCGCCCCGGGTTCGACCCGCCAGTACTTCATGCTCGCGCGGTCGCCCGTCGAGAGATCGCCGAGGTAGACGCCGTCCGCAACCTCCTCGAGGGTAGCGTCTACGGTCCGTCTGTGTTCCATGAAACCACTCACCACGACACGCATTGACGAGAGTTCGCTACGTGAAGCTTATTCCGAACTGGAATGACTGTATTTTCTCCACGAAGACTCGTATAAACGTTTCCTAGAAACGTTTTATTGGCCGCCTTCTCGTCACCAGTAGTGCATGTTACACAGTGACACGGTGCGGGTGTTTCACCTCCCGTTCTCGTTCATGCTGCCACAGCGGGTCGCGGCCGAACGCGGCTACTTCGCCGATGAGGGGTTGGACGTCGAGTTGCTGGAGCGCGACCGACGGCAGGTCGACCGGAAGTACATCCCCGCAGAATGGACGCTAACCGGCGACGACGACGTCGATATCTATCCGGTCTGCAAGTGGGAAAGCCTCCGACGCACGTGGTCGCTCGAGGACGGTCGAATCGTCGCCCACGGTGCGTTCGCCGACCTACCGTACACGCTCCACGTCCGACCGCAATCGGACTTCGAGTCGCCCGCGGACCTCGCGAACGTTCCCGTCGCCGTCAACCAGCGGACGGGCCAGGAGTACACCGCGATGCGCGCGCTCGAGGAGCACCTGCCTCCGGGGGACGTCGAACTCGAGCACTACGGGATGCCGACCGATCGGCTGCGAGCACTTCGGGACGGCGAGGTCGACGCCGCGACGCTGCTCGACCCCCACAGCACGCTGGCCGACCGGCTGGGGTTCGAGCGCCTCCTCGAGTTTCCGAACCACATCGGCGTCGTCGGCGCCGAAGGACTCGAGGGCGACACTCTCGAGGCGTTCATGCGGGCCTACGAGCGCGCCGTCGAGACGATCAACGGGAACCCCGACGCGTTCCGCGACCAGTACCTCGAGATGCTCGAGAAGGATGCCACGGTCGCGCCCGACCTTTTCGAAGACGTCGACCTCGAGGACCTCCGCGAGTCCGTGACGGTGCCGACGTATGAGACGCCGGAAATCGCGGCCGTAGACGACCTCGCGGGTCAACTCGAGTGGATGCAGAACCGCGAACTAATCGACGATAGCGCGGAGATCGAGACGATCGTCGCGCCCCCGCCGCTCGACTAAACCCATGGACATCGACACCCAACAGGCCGCGCTCGACGAGCACCACGACGACCCCGGCGACCTGCCGGTGATGCGAGCGCGGTTCGAACACAACGGCAGTCCGCGCTACCTGCTGTACACGATCAAGCGGTTCGGCTTCGACCGCGACCACGACTTCCACCTCGACGTCGAACTCGTCTCGGACGAACTCGAGAACGGCCTCGAGACCGTCGAGGCGAAGCTCCACGAGGGGGACGCGGACCTGATCGACATCGACTACATCTCGACGGCCCGCGAGCGGGTCGGCGGCGCGCCGATCGTGGCCTTCCACCCCTACGGGCGAACAGTGGGCGGACTCGTGGTCCCCGAGGACTCCGAGATCGAGGGTCTGACGGACCTCCGCAACTGCCGCGTCGGCGTCGTCCGCCGCCTCGACAAGAACTGGATCCTCACCCGCGCCGCCTGCCGGGAATACCACGACTTCGATCCCGAGGACGAGGCGACGTCGGTCGAGTCGGGTTCGAAGGTCGAACTCACCCGGATGCTGCGCGAGGGCGAGGTCGACGCCGCGCTCCAGTTCTGGCAGATCGTCCCCGAGATCGTCGAGACCGGGCCCTACCGCGAGGCGCTGCCGATGTCCGAACTCGTCCAGCGCCTCTCGGGGGCCGACGAGACGCTGCCGATCTCGACGTTCCTCACGAGCGAGGACTACCTCGCCGAGCGGCCCGACGCCGTCGAGGGGTTCAAACGAGCCTACGCGGACGCCGTCGAACGACTGCGGACCGACGATGACTGCTGGGACGAACTCGGCGAACGAATGATGTACGAGGACGACCCCGCCGTCGTCCGCGGCATCCGCGACGGCTGGCGCGAGATGGTCGTCACCGACTGGGACGAGGAGACGATTGCGGCGATGGAGCAACTGTTCGGCCACCTGCTCGAGGTCGCCGGCCCCGAGGCGCTCGGCGTCGACCACATTCCCGAGGACGTGTTCCGAACGGAGGTGGCGCCCTCGCAATGACGTCGAACGCGACGGAACCGGCGGACGCGACCGAGACGCGAACGACCGTCGACTTCCAACTCAACTGGGAGCCCAACGGTTTCCAGGCGCCGTACTTCCTCGCGCGCGAACGGGGCTTCTACGCGGACGAGGGCCTCGAGGTGCGGTTCGTCGAGGGCCACGGCTCGCCGTTCGCCGCCGAACAGGCCGCCAAGGGTCGGGCGGAGTTCGCGCTCGCCGGTGCGAGCGCCGTCCTCTCCGTACAGAGCCGGGGCCTCGAGCCGCTGGCGGTCGCCGCGGTCACCGGAACGACCCCGGCCGCGGTCTACACGCTGCGGGATACCTTCGGCGAGCCCCTCGAGGAGCCAGCCCAACTCGCCGGGTGCACGATCGCGCCGTCGGCGACGAAGACGCGCATCCTGGCGGCACAACTGCTCGAGGACGCCGGGATCCGCGACGAGATCGAACTGCTCGACGTTGACGACCACACGCACCACCGCGTCCAGCACAAGGTGCTCGAGGGCGAGGTGGACGCGGCGGTCGGCGTCGTGACCAACGGCTACGAACTCGAGCGCGAGCACGACCGGACTGCCGACGAACTCCCGATCGGCGACGCTCTCGGCGTCTACGGCATGACGATCGTCACCGAGCCCGCGTTCGCCGAGGCGAACCCCGAGACGGTTCGGTCGTTCCTCCGCGGGACGGCGCGAGGGTGGGAGGCGGCAACCAGCGACCCCGAGGCGGCGATCGACGTGCTCGTCTCGCGTAATGCGACGCTCGAGCGCACCAGAGACGTCGAGCGCCGGAAGTTCGAGACGGCCGCAACCGAGTTGCAGTTCACCGAGGTCGTCCGCCGCCGCGGGTGGGGGACCCACGACGGGCAGCGGTGGCGCCGACTCGGGCGAACGCTTTCGGAGACCGACCTGCTCGAGGGGGCGATCGATCCGGACGCGGCGTGGACGAACGAGTTCGCCGAAACGGACGAGCCGGTCCTCGCGAACTACGCGGACCGGGTGGACGACTAGTATGCGGGCCGTCGATCACATCAACGTCGACGTCGACGACCTCGAGGCCTGCTACGCCTTCTACCGCGACGTGCTGGGGCTCGAGGTTCGCCGGCCGCCGTCCGATTTCGTCGGTGAGCACGCGATGTTTCAGGTCGGCGACACCGTCGTCACGCTGGCCGAGACCGGCCGTGCCGAGGGGTGGGACGAACGCGGCCTCGAGCACCCGTTGGACAAGGCCCACCTCGCGTTCGAGACCGATCGAGCGCAGTACGAGGCGCTGCTGGACGAGCTGGACGGCCAGTTCCCCAAGCAGGGACCCTACGACTGGGACGAGTTCGAGGGGTTCTACTTCCTGGATCCGGACGGCAACCTGCTCGAGGTCGTCACGTACGATTCGCCGGCAGACGAGCGCGAGCGGCCGCTGCTGACCCACGACGACGTCGAATAAACTGGCGACCGGAACGAGCGGCTGGCGACCGGAACGAGCGGCTGCCGACGGCTTCAGTCGTCGGCGACCCCCTCGGCGTCCGCCGCCGGCTCGAGGCCGACCTCGATCTCCGCGGCCGCGGCCTTGTACTCGGGAATCTTCGATCGCTCGTCGAGCACGTCGTTCGTGAGCCGGTTCGCCGAGGCGGCCGCGAAGTGCGGCGTCGTCCAGACCACGCCCTCCTTGGTGTCCTCGGTGACCTGCGCTTCGACGGTGATCTCGCCGCGGCGCGACTTGAGGCGGACTTTCTCGCCGTCTTCGATCCCGTACCGTTCGGCGTCCGCCGGGTGGACGTCGACGAAGTTCTCCGGCGTCTGCCGGTTGAGCGTCGGCGACCGGCGGCTCATCGTCCCGGTGTTGTAGTGCTCCTCGAGCCGCGCCGTGGTCAAGATCAGCGGGTACTCGTCGTCGGGGGTCTCCCGGGGCGGCTGGTGGCTGACGCCCTCGATGTGGCCCTTGCCGCTCTCGGTGTCGAACTCGTGCTCGTAGAGGAACGGGTCGCCCTCGTCGCCGGGCTGGTAGCAGGGCCAGTGCAGCCCCTCCTCGCCGAGCAGGTCGTAGGTCATCCCGTGGTAGATCGGACAGACCTGCCGGAGTTCCTCGAAGACGTCCTCGGGGTCGTCGAAGTCGAACCCCTCGTCGAACAGGCGGGTGCCGACCTCCGAGAGGATCTCGAGGTCGTGCTTCGTGTTCTCGTGGACCTTTCCGACGCCGCGCATGCGCTGGACGCGGCGGTCGGTGTTGGTGACGGTCCCGCTGCGCTCAGCCCAGGTCGTCGCCGGGAGGACGACGTCGGCGTACTTCGCGGTTTCGGTCATGAAGATGTCCTGGACCACCATGAACTCGAGATCCTGGATCCGCTCGGCGACCTGATTCGCGTCCGGCTCGGACATGATGGGGTTCTCGCCCATCACGTACAGTCCCTTGACCGCCTCGCCGAACTGGTGGGAGATCTCGACGTTCGTCAGCCCCGGCTCGTCGGGAACCTCGAAGCCCCAGACGTCCTCGACGCGCGTGCGCGCCTCGTCGTCGTCGACCAGTTGGTAGCCCGGGAGGACGTTCGGCATCGCGCCGACGTCGCAGGTCCCCTGGACGTTGTTCTGGCCGCGCAGCGGGTTGACGCCCGTGCCGGGCCGGCCGAGGTTGCCGGTGATCAGCGCCAGGTTGATCTCGTTTTGCACGTTGTCGACGCCGCAGGCGTGCTGGCTCATCCCCATGCCGGTGAAGATGGCCGCGTTGTCGGCCTCGGCGTACTTCTTCGCGGCCAGTTCGATGTCCTCGAGCGGGAGGCCACACTCCTCGGCGGCGGCTTCCTTGTCGAAGTCCTCGAGAGTCTCCTGCAGGTGGTCGAACCCCTCCGTGCGGGCCTCGACGAACTCCTCGTCGATCCAGCCGTCCTCCGGATGCTCCTCGTGGTGCTCCAGGATCGTCTTGAGGACGATATTGAGTAGGGGGATGTCGGTCCCCGGATTCAGTTGCAGGTGCTGGTGGCGGTCGGTGTCGTCGATCTGGAACGAGCGGGTCGTCTTGTTGGCGTGAGGGTCGACCTGGATGACGGTCGCGCCGTCCAGCACGGCCTGGCGGAAGTACTGGCTGTTCGCGATGGGGTGTTGTTCGCCCGGATTCGCCCCTTGGATCCAGAACAGGTCGCACTCCTCACGGAGGTCGCGCATGCTGTTGGTCATCGCGCCCGCGCCGAGGCTGGTCCGCAGCGCCCAGACCGTCGAGGCGTGGCACATTCGGGTGCAGTTGTCGACGTTGTTCGTCCCGTACCGGCGGGCGAGTTTCTGGAGGAGGTAGTTCTCCTCGTTCATCGTCTTCGAGGAGCCGAAAAAGCCCGTCGCGTCCGACCCGTACGACTCGCGGATGCGCTCGAGTTCGTCGACGATGTACTCGAAACACTCCTCCCAGGTGGCTTCGCGGAACTCGCCGTCTTCCTTGATGAGCGGGTCGGTCAACCGATCCTCGTGGTCGACGACCTCGGTCGCCGCGCCGCCCTTGATACAGACCCGACCCTCGTTGACCGGGGCCTCGCCCCAGGGCATGAACTGTACGTCGCCCGGTTCCTCACCCTGCCGTACCTGGATTCCACAGCCGACGCCGCAGTACGGACAGATCGTCTTGACAGTGTCTTGGTTGTCGCTGGACATTGGTGTCGCCTCCGCGGTTTGCGGTCGAATCGCGTCACGAACGGTGACTACGTCGACGTCCATGAGTCTTTCTAACACTTATCACGAATATGCGCGGCTGCCGGACGGCTGAGTGGTGCTCGAGTCACTCACATCGCCTCTCCTCCCGCCTGCTTCCTCCGACCCGCTCGCGGTCTGGAAAGGTCGCAAACGGTAACGGCTACGGCGCTGGGTCGCGTGGGAAATCCCACCATGGAACTCACGCGGTCGCTGATCGAGACGAAAGCGGCCGAGTACCGGGCGCAGGAACCGCTCTATCCGGTCGAACGGGAACAGATCGAAACCCTGCCGACGGCGCTCGAGCGCGGCGCGTACGGCCGGCGGGACTGCGAGTGGATCGTCAGGTGGTACTACCGGCGCACGCTCGGTGCCGTCCCGGACGACGAGCGGCGGCCAGCCGAAGAACGGTTCGAGCGAAACGCGTTCGAGACCGTCCGGAGCGCCATTGATGACGTTCTCGAGCGACTGGACTCGGAACGGGACGACGTCGCGACGGTAGTTGATCGCCTCACGGCCCTCGAGGGCGTCGGGGTCGAAGTCGCGTCGGCGTTCTGCTTTTTCCTCGATCCCGACCGGTACATCGTCGTCGGTGAGCGCGAGTGGCGGGTCTTACGGGAGGCCGGTGAACTCGACGCGCCGTATCCCGACTCCGAGCCGTCGGTCGACGCGTACGAGACCTACCTCGAGCGCTGCCGCGACGTTTGCGACCGTTTCGAGTGCGATATGTGGACGCTGTACCGGGCGCTCTGGCGGTGCTGGAAGGAGCAGTTCGAGAAGGCGTGACGCCGCAACTCGGTGCGGCGGAATCGGGCGGGGGCGGGGGCCCGCCCTCATGAGAGACATGAGCGTACTCGAAGCGGGGGCGAGTCCACTTCCGAGCGATCCGGGCACGAACGCACGCAATCGGCTGGTCAGCGCGTCGTCTGGCCAGGCGCGTACCCGACGGGGCGTGTCACCCCGCAGGCCGACGTTTGCAAGGGTGACCCTTTGTTATGGAGCCGGTTTGGCGACCGTAGCGTCACCCCAGCAGTAGCAGGGGCCGGATACTGCGGCTATAGGTCGAAACTACGCGGTCTGGGACGGCCCGTCACCCAGCAGTCGGAGGGAGTTACTGCCACACGAACAGCCGCGGCGCTGGCCGATCGGACTCGCGGTGCCGTCGTTCGATACCCAGACCGCGACCGCCTTCCCGCAGCCCTCACAGACTGCGGCCGTCTTCGAGCCGGTGTGAAGCGTCATCATCGACTCGAGGCCCCGGCCCGAGATAAAGCGAGCGCGAGTAACGCCGCAGTGACGGCCCTGCGGTCACGACCGTAACAACACCCGTTCGGCGCCCACCGGCGAGATCGGCCGCGGAGACATCAGAACGCGACAGCGAACCGTCGGCCGCATTCCAGAAAGCATACGGTGGCCCTCCGTCGACTCGTCTCGACGAATGACTGCCACGGTGAGCGAATGACCGACCACACCGTCCGCCGCGTCGGCTGGACCGTCGCCGGCGTCGGCTACGCCGGCTGGCTCGCGACCACGGCGTATCTCGCCTACCGCGTGCTCGTCGTCGGCCTCTCGCCGGCGCAGCGACGCGCCGCCGAGCAGTTTCCGGCCCGTCCGATCGAGGCAGCCACCAGCGACCCGCTGGTCGCACTGCTGTTCCTGACGTTGGTCGCGGGACTGCTCATCGAGGGCGCAGTGCTGTACTACGGCTACGCACAGTGGCGGGCCGCCCGTCGCCGTCGGATCGAACTCGAGCGCCCCGCCGAATAGCCACAGCAGTGAGGCCGCTCACGATCGTGAAACTGCTCTCTCGAGATCGACCCACGCCCGATCCGGATTCGACCGTCGGACCCCTCCGTAAGCAACTGACTAACCGCAGTTTACCGCCGGTTATGCTTGTGTTTGCGATGCCTACCGACCCGAAATCAGGCGGCGGATGGCTGCCGGTAACGGTCGAGTAAGAGCGCCTTACCGCGTTACGGCCGGTTTTAGAAGTGTGGCAATCATTAACATACATCGTCGATCTTCAGCCACCGGTTTGCCGGCCGGTAATTCGGGCGTAGAACGGGCTGGCTTTCGGTTACAAGCCGGATAACTACAATTGGTGGACGCGACCGGTCGAATATGATCACCTGCACCAACTGCGAAACCCCACAGTTCCTGCAGATCACGCAGAGCCGGGTCTACTTCGAGGACGGTGAGGTCATCAACGAGATCTCCGAGACCTACGAGTGCACCCTCTGCGGATCGACCGGCCAGTACGTCTACGACGACGACCACGACGAGGAGACCGTCACCGGCGACGTCGAACTCACCAAGGAACGACCGAAGTACGCGTGACCGCGACGCACGACTCTACGAGACCACACGACTCGTCTCGATTCGGTCCGAGACAACTCGCCACAGTGTACTCGACTGCTCCGGTGATCGATTGCAGTTCGCGGCTAGTTTCGAAGCGATCGACGTAATTCGAATCCGAACTCGGATGCCGATTCGATTTGCGGTCAGTCCGGCCCGCTTCGCTCTTCCGTCTCCTCGCGACTCCCGTCTTCGCTTTGCTCGAGCGGAACCTGCTCGTCGGTCCCCGTCTCGAGCGGTTTCCGCGCCTTCCGCCGTCCTTTTCCGCGGTGGCGGCGCGTGATCGCCGTCCGCCGGTGCTCGAGGTCCCACTCCTCGAAGAGGCCGTACTCCTGCATCGTTCGCATCCCCGCGATGGCCGCGGTGAGTTTGATCCCGACCAGCGGAATGTCCGCGACCGAGACGATCACGTCGGCTCGCAAGATCGCGCCGTCCCGGAGCAGCACGTCGAGGACGTCCACGAGCGCTTCGTCGTCTTTTCGCGGCCTCATGGCTCTCGTCGTTGCTCCCGACCGCGAGTCTGGCCGTCGCCCGATTCGTCGCCGCCGCCGAGTTCCGGCGCGAACGTGTACGGCGGCCACGGGCCCGTAAACCGAACCTCGAGGCCGTCTTCGGCCGCGACGTCGTCGAGAATCGAGCCGATCTCGCTCTCGGCGTCCTCGTGGGCGAGCAGGGTGAGTCGACAGAGGGTTTCGCCGTCGTTGACGCCGTTGCCGCCCGCTCCGCCCTCGCCGCTCTCGTCCGTCACCGCGTCGTCGAGCGACGCCGTCGGCGACCGCTCGAGCGAGTGGACTTCCCGCGCGGCGTCGGCGAGTCGGTCCTCGAGGTCGGCGGTCAGCGACTCGCGGCGGGCCGCTCGCACTTCCTTGAGTCGCTGGGTGAGTTTCTTCTCGAGCAGGAAGGCCGTTCCCTCCCCGGAGTCGCCGATCTTCGCGTCGAGTTCGCGCAGTCGCTCGTCGCGCTCGATCAGTGTCGCGTCGTCGATCGGGTCGCGCTCGACGACCTCGACGCGGTACTCCCAGTGGTCCGCCAGTCCCGACAGGGCGCGCTCGAGGGTCTCCCGTTCCTCGTGGAGCCACTCGCGGACGCGCTCGTCGTCGCCCCGAAGAATAGTGTCGAACTGGAACGGGATCGGCGTCCCGAAGGCTTGGCCGGCCTCGTCGACGACCGTCTGGTGGCGCACGAGCCACCGCCGGACCTGCGCGAGGTCCGCGGAGTCGTAGATGCCGTCGCAGGCGTGAACGACCGCGCCGATGCCGTCCTCGACGATCACCGAGACGGGTTCGCCGTCGACGCCAGTGGTGTCGAGGGCCGCGGACGGGTCGCCCTCGGAATCGGCATCCTCTGTGTTGCCAGTCTCCACCTGGACGATGCAGTAGAGGTATCGCCCTTCGTCGATCGCCGGCACCTCGCCGGCGTCGGCGTCGCTCCCCTCGAGTCGCTCGTTCGGGTCGACGCGGTCGGCTCGGTCGGTCCGTTCGGATTCGGCCTCCGAGCCGGGGCCGTTCGTACTCACTGTTCCTCACCTCCGAACACGGAGTAGCCGGGTTCGCGGGTCATCGTCGGTTCGCCGTGGAGTTGCTCGATCGCGTCGTTGACCAACCCGTCCAGATCGCCGCGCAGATCCTCGACGCCGTCTTCGATCCCCTCGTCTTCTTTGAGTTGCTCGATCTCCGCCTCGATCGTCGCGAGTTGCTCGCCGAGCCGTTCGATCTCCTCGTCCGCGAGGTTGCCCGACTCCATGCGCCGGACCGCCTCGCGCTCGAGGGCGTCCATCAGGATCTCGACGACGGTGACGACGAGCGTGACGAGTCCCTGCCGGGCGTCCTCACCGTCGCCGACGTCTATCTTGGTCACGTTAGTTCCCCTCCGTTGCGTCGGAGTCGGTTTCGTTCTCGGCGTTCTCGCTCTCGCCGCTCGAATCGCTCGAGTCGCCGTCGGTTCCGCCGTCGTCGCTCGCGTCGTCGCCGCTGATCAGATCGAAGCCGCCGCTGGTCGGCCGGTCGGGATTCGGGCGCGCACCGACGCGTTCGCTGCCGCGGGCCGGCGGTTCGTAGCTCTCGGTGCCGCCGTCTGCGCTCTCCGATTCGCTTGCGCCGTCGGCGTCGCCCTCGCTCTCTCCTTCTCCCGCCCCCTCGAGCCGTTCCTCATCGACGTAGCGCTCGTCGGCCGTCGCGTTGACACCGCGGGTCGGATCGATCGGCGGTTTCGGCCGCTCCATCTCCGCCAGTTCCGGCTCGCCGACGGCTTCGGCGACCCGGCGCATATCCGTTCCCTCGGGGAACTCGAGGCCGTACTTCGCCGCGGTCTCGAAGGAGGCGATCGCGGCCCGCACCTGGACGCCGAGAAGTTGCGTATCGCCGATCGAGACGGCGATGTCGGCGTTGATGACGATCCCCTTGTCGAGCAGCATCTCGACGACTTCGGCGAGGTCGGCCTTCTGTCGGCTGGGCTGGAAGTCGTCAACCACGGTGGTCACCTCCTGCGGTCGTCGTCGCCGTCGGCGCTCGTCGGTCGATTCGCTCGGTCACCTCGTTTACCGCCGTCCGTCGTGCTGGTGTTGGTGCTGGTGGATCGATCATCGTTGAGAGTCCTCCTGATTCCGTCGTCGCTGTTTCTCGCGTTCGATCTCGAACCGCCGGCCGTAGATCCGCTTCCGCGTGGGCGCCGTCGAGTACTTGACCGACTGCGGAACCGTCGAGTACCGAGCGCCACCCCCGAGGTCGCGGCGGTCGACCGGCACCGTCGAGGAGGCCGTCGGATTCCGCGAGTTCGTACTCATGTCCTGCCGCCGCATCCGCTCGCGGTTGAACTCGTAGAGTTGCTCGAACTTCTCGTGCGTCTCGAGCAGCGCCGAACGGAAGGCGTCGATCCCTTCCATCGCCTGCTGCTGGATCGCCACCTGATAGGCCTCCGGATCCCGCGCGATGTCGATATCGCCGAGGGCTTGCTTTGCCTCTTCGGCCCCGAACTCGGTCCCGAGGAAGTCCTCGTCGTCGTCCCCGAGCAGCGACTCGTCGTCGGTGAGATCCGAGATGGCGTCTTCGACCATCCCGGCGTCCTCGCCGTCGCCGAGTTCGTCGATGGCGTCCTCGAGTTCTTGTTTCTCCTGCCAGAGGGCGCTCAAATCCGTCGCGTCCCAGGCGTTCAACAGGTTGATCGCCCGGAACAGCTGGGTGAAATTCACGAGATCGCTGGCCCCGGCATCCTCGTCGGTCAGCACCTCGGGAATCTCGCCGATCTCGATGGCATCGAGGAGTTCGTCGGCGTCGACTGCATCCGGTAGGTCGGTGAAATCGATCGCCTCGATCAGGTCCCCGGTCTCCGTCGCGACTCGCGCGAGGGTCTCGACGTCGCCGATCAGTTCCTCGAGCGTGTCGTTCTCGAGGTTCTCGAGGTTCTCGACGCCGCCCAGACAGTCCTCGACGTTCGTGAGACAGTCCTCGGCCTCCGCGAGGAGGGCGTCGAAGTCGAGTTCGTCGGCGTCGGCGGATTCGGTGTCGCTCATTCGTCCTCGCCTCCGGTTTCGGATTCGTCGTCTTCGCTTCCGGATTCGGACTCGGACGCTGACTTCGGCACAATCTGTACCGCGAGCACGCCGTTTTTGATCGTCGCCCGTGCGCGCCGCTCGTCCCAAGGTACGTCGACGCGCTCGAGTTCGTGATCGGAGACGCCGATGACGAGCGTCGATCCGTCGAAGCCGACCGTCACCTCGTCGGGATCGACGCCGGCGACGTCGGCCGTGACGAGCAGTTCGTCGTCGTAGGCCCGCGTCGTCACGTGGTGGTCGCTCGAGGGGACCGACGAACTGTACCGCCGGCCGGTCGGACCCGCTCGACCGTCGTCGCGGCGACTCGGTCGCTCCCGGTTGCGGTCGCGCCCGAACGGCGCCCGCTCACCGCTGCGCCTCGCATCGTCCAGCAGGTCCTCTCCGGACCGGATCGAGACGTCGTAGTCGATCACGGAGCGATCGCCGCGGCGCCGACCGCTCGATCTGTACTCGTCGTCGCCATCACCCTCGCCCGTCCCCTTCCGGTCGTCCTCGAGCGAGAGCAGGGCGTCGAGCAGGCTCGTGAGCCAGTGGTCGTCGCGCGACGCGTCTCGGTCGGGATCTCGATCTCGGTCCCGATCCCGGTCGTCCGATGGATTCTCGGTCATTACGATTTCACCTCTACGCGGCCGCTCGCGAGTCGTTCGTGGACCTCTTGGGCGAACTCGATCTCCGCCTCGAGTTCCTCCTTGCGGCGCCGGTACTCCTCCTCGGAGCGTTCGCCGAGTTCGTACAACAGTTGGTTCTCCTTGAGGTCGGCTTCCAGCGCCTCGAGGTCGTACATTTCGTCGAGCGCCATCGTGTGGAGCGTGTCGACGATGCCGACGAAGGGCCGGAACAGGAGGTCGTCGAGGATGAACATGGGTTGGCTGTGTGTCTTGAGTCGCGTTCGATCGTTCGGTCGGCTGATCGTTACTGCTGGGCGCCGATTTTGACGTCGACGAAGCTGTACGGCGCGAACGGGCCCGTGTACCGGAACGTCAGGTCCTCGCGTTCCTCTTCCAGTCGCGCGACGGCCTCGTCGAACGCCTCGCGCTCGTCGCGGTCGACGAGGTAGGAGCGGTTGAGCACGAGCCGGTCGCTGAACAGGTCGTTCGGCACCGACTGAGCCGCGATCGGCTCGAGTTCGTCGGCGACGGTCTCTTCGACCGCGTCGGTGTCGACGTCGGCGTCCTCGTCGCGGACGACCTTGAGCCCCAGTTCGAACCGGCCCTCGACGTCGTTCATCGCGCGCCGGAACGCGGGCCGTGCGCCCCGGAGGACGTTCTTCAGCGTGCGGTCGCTCTCGAAGGCCATCCCGAACTGCATCGGCACGACCGATCGGCCGCCGTCGTACTCCATGATCTCTCGGAGAACGTCGTCGTGGCGCTGTGCGTCCTCGTCCGTCTCCTCGGGATCGGTCGTATCGATGTCGGAGACGACGGCCCCGATGCGGCGATGCGAGATCGTGTAGACGCGGTCGGCGCCTCCGACGGCGTCGGTCTCGAACTCGATCGGTTCCGCCGTGCCGTCGATGATGCCGTAGACGTATCGGTTACTCATCGGCGGATCACCCACATCGCGCTGTCGTCCGCGGTCGTCGGCCGCGACCACGCTGTGGTGCGTGCGCGCGACCGACTGTCCCCGCGGCTGCTACCGCTGTGGCTGCTGTCGGTCGGATCGTCGGCGTCGAAACGGATCGGTCGAGCGGATATCATGGGATGGCGAGGGAGTCGAATCGGTGTCGGCGCGACTCGAGGTCGCCGCAGCCGTCGAACGCCACCGCGCAGCACCGACCGGCTCGCGCGGGCGGACCGGCCTGGCGCCACCTGCGGGTAGTCGACCTCGAGCGACCGATCACGGTCGTCGTGTGCGTTTCATCACTCCGGGGTGTCACCGTGGTGCTTGCAGTCGCCGTGTGGGTCCGGGTAACCGCCACAATCGAGACCGCCGAATGCGCCGGGACGGACGACTCGAGGCTCGACGCTCGAGTACGCGGCGTCTAGCTTGCAGACGCAGCGCCAGCCGTGTTACGACCCCGTCGAGAACCATGGGTCGTATGGCACAACCACAACGAAGGCCCGATTCCTCGAGTCTGGCGGAAGTACTGGACCGGATCCTCGACAAGGGCGTCGTCATCGACGTCTGGGCGCGGATCTCCGTCGTCGGGATCGAGCTACTGACGATCGAGGCGCGCGTCGTGGTCGCCTCCGTGGACACGTTCCTGCACTACGCGGAGGAGATCGCAAAAATTGAGCAAGCGACCGCGGAGGGCGACCTCGAAGAACTGGAGGAGCTCGAGGTCGAACCGCGGCCCGAATCATCGCCACAGTCCGCCGCCGAATAATCCACATGGCCGACGACTCCGCGCGCAAGCGCAAGGTCCGCGGTCGGAAGATCAGGGACGACAGGTCCTCGAAGGAGGGACGGCGAGCGAAGAAGGAACTCGCGCGGAAGGCGTCGAACGCTCGGGAGCGCAACGGCGACAGTCCCCTCTCGGATCCCAGCGAGGTCGAACCCGACCCGTTCATCGAAACCGACGCCGTGCAGTCGCTGCGCGGTCGTATCACGGGCTGGCTCGAGGCCGATCAGCCGGTTCACCTGATCGGCCCGACCGGCTGCGGGAAGACGGCGCTCGCGCTGTCGGCCGCCGCCGAGCGCGGCCGACCGGTCGTCTGGATCAACGGTGACGAGGCGGTCGACACCGCAGCCCTCGTCGGCGACCACGCCGGCGGCGAGCGCTACAAGGAGGACGACCGCTTCGTCAGCGGCGTCAGCAAGCAGACCGAGATCGTCCGCGAGCGGTGGGTCGACAACCCGCTGTCCGTCGCCGTCCAGGAGGGCGCGACGCTCGTCTACAACGAGTTCTCGCGCTCGGACCCCGCCGCCCACAACGTCCTGCTGTCGGTCTTCGAGGAGGGCGTCTTAGAGCGGCCGGGCAAGCGCGGCGACGACCGGTCGATCGACGTCCACCCCGAGTTCCGGGCGATCTTCACGTCCAACGACGTGGAGTACGCGGGCGTCCACCAGCAACAGGACGCCTTGCTCGACCGGTTCGTCGGCGTCCACGTCGACTACTACGACGACGAGACCGAACGCGAGATCGTCCGGTCACACGTCGACCTCTCCGACGAGGGCGTCGAGGCGGTCGTCGACGCAACGCGTGCGCTGCGGGACGACCTCGACATCGTCGTCGGGACCCGCGCGGCGATCACGGCCGCGAAGGGGCTGGCGGTTTTCGACGGCGACGGCAAAGAAAGCGAAAACGGCCAGTTCGACGACGACCTGCTCGCGGAGGTCTTCACCGACGTCCTCTCGCCGAAGGTGACCGGCGACCAAACCGACGTCGACGACCTGCGATCGCGGATCCGCGAGGCGATCTGACGACGCGACCGGACTCGAGGCGAGGCGCACAGGTGTGCAAACGACAGCGATCGCGAACCGTACGAAACCCGAGGAAACAGCGACCACCAGGCCCGGACCAATGGCCAACGCCGAAACACAGCAAACGACCGATCAGTGCAAGGCGCTCACCGCGGACGGCGAGCGCTGTTCACGTCCGGCCCAGGACGACGGGTTCTGCTTCCAACACGACGAGAGTGATCCAACCGTGAGCGACAGTCAAGCAGTCGAAGAGGAACAGGCCGACGAAGACGAACAGAGTGAGCAGGCGGCCGACGCCGACCAAGAACAAGAAAGCGGAGAGGAACCCCGAAGCCGCGACCTCGGCGCCGACATGACCGCCGAGGAGAAAACCGACCCCGACGAGGTCGACGCGGACGTCGACACCGATCACGAAGAGATCGAGGGCGTCCTCGCCGTTCGCCGCACCGTCCAATCGTCGGCGGGGGAACTCATCGGCCGCGAGTTCGACGCGGTCAGCGAGATCGCGCCGACCGACGACGGCTGGCGGGCCGTCGTCGAGGTCGTCGAACGCCGTGCCGTCCCCGACACGCAGGACATCATCGGCCGCTACGAGATCGAACTCAACGAGAACGCGACCGTCCACGGCTACCGCCGCCTCGACCGCTACCGACGCGGGGATACGGCGGCGTTCGAGTAGTCACCGGCGGCATCGGACGGAACCGTTCGGTGCTGACTGGCGCTCTCGACCCTCGTCGTTCTCGTCGTCCCGGTAGCGGTCGCTGTCGGTCTCTCGCTGCCTCGATTTTTGCCTTCCGGCCCTCGAACCTCGCCATCGCCCTGCCTTCTGGAGCAGACGAGCTGCGACCGCAACGTCGAAGTTCAACGGCAGCATCGATTCGACCCACCCGTGACCGATCGGTCTCGCTCGAGTTCCGACGCTCCGGCCGTTCGCGGCCTCGAGGTCGACGACGACACCCGCTGCGCGCACTACCACACCGACCGCGACGTCGTCGCCTTCCGGTTCGACTGCTGCGACGGCTACTTCCCCTGTTTTCGCTGCCACGAAGAACTGACCGATCACGAGGCCGTCCCGTGGTCCCGCGAGCGGTTCGACGAGCCGTCCGTGCTCTGTGGCGTCTGCCGGACCGAACTCACCGTGCCCGAGTATCTCGAGTGCGAGTATCAGTGTCCGTCCTGCGGGACTGCGTTCAACCCCGGCTGCGCGGCGCACGCCGAACTATACTTCGAGGTCGAGGAGTGACGAACTCACGAAACGCGAACCGGGCGCTCAGTCGTCCGCCGGCGACGGCATCGACGGCCGCGGCCCGTCGCCCTCCTCGAGCGCGCTGGACTCGCCGCGAATCGCCGCCTCGGCGTCCGCCGCGAGGTCGTTGACGACCGCACGGCCGTCGCGCTCGCGGACCACCAGGCCGTCGTCCTCGAGTGTGGAGAGGTGGTGCGAGACGGTGCTCGGATCGCGCTCGAGTGCCTCGGCGAGTCGGCCGTTGGGGACCGGCCCGAGGTCGGCCAGTGCCTCGAGCACGTCGCGTTTCGCCGAGTCGGCGAGCGCCGCGTGGAGCGCGGCGTCGGCTTCGTCCTCGGCGGTGAAGTACCGCCGCTTGCCGTCGATCGTAACCGAGGCGATCAGGCCTTCCTCCTCGAGAATTCGCACGTGGTGGCGCACGGTCGACAGCGAGACGTCCTGCCGGTCGCTCACCTCGGAGAGGTAGCAGCCGGGTTCCGCTCGGATCAGGTCGTAAATGGACTCACGGCGGTCGTTCTCGAGCGGATCGGAGTCGTCGTACCGGCTGTAGCCGAGGACGGAGAGGAGTTCGGCGGGCGCCAGCGAGAGGAGACGGCGGAGCCACCGCCTCTGGGTCGAGTGCAGCCAGTTCGTCGCGAGGTTGCTCGCGGTGCCGCCGAGGCCCGCGCCTGTTCCGGCGCCAGCCCCAGCGCCAGCTCCAGCGCCTGCTCCGGCGCTCGAGGCCCCCGCAGCGGCCGCACTCGAGGCCGTAATCGTCCCCATGAGTCCGACGAGCACCGCGTCCGCCGCCGTCCCGCCGTTCGACGACGGTGGCGGCGAACCGGCGTCGGACTGCGCGTTCGAATCCGATTCGCCGGTCGACCCCGCCGCAGTCGACCGCTGTCCGGAGCCGGCGGCCGCCGATCCGCGGCCGTTCGCTCCAGTACCCGGCTCCCCGGACTCGAGTCCGGCCGACGCGTTCAGCATCGTGTTCTCGGAACCGATCACGCCGAGCGTCACGCCGACCCGGGCGTCCGTCTCGAGGAGCGCGGTATCGTCGATCGTCGACGTCGTATTCTCAACCTCCTCGACGGAGTCCTCGAGTTCGGCCGTCGTTTCGTTCGTGGTATTCTCGAGCGGCTCGGTGACGTCGTCCGTCGCGTTCTCGAGTCCGTCGGTCGTCTCGTTCGTGGTGGACTCGAAACCTTCGGACGTCTCAGTTGTCGCGTCCTCGAGGCTCTCCGTCGTCTCCTCGAGGTCGTCGAGGTCCGTTTCAGCATCATCGGACTCGGTGTCGCTGCCGTTCGATGAGCTATCGGTATCCTCGAGCGAATCGTCCGGTTCGCTATCGTTGATCGACCCGTCGGTCTCGTCGCTCGTCGTGGTATTGTCGATCGAGCCGTCGGTTTCCGTTTCACCGTCGACGAGCGAGTCGTTGGTATCGCCGTCAGACGCCCCCTCGAGCGTCGTCTCGTCCTCGATCCCATCGGTGAGCGACGCGCTGATCCCGTCGCTCACTGACTCGGTTGACGGTTCACCGTCGGATAACGGAACGCCGGCCGCGGGCGCCGCGAATCCGCCGATCAGGGCGAGGGCAGCGACGACGATCGCGATCGCTCGCGTCGACGGCCTCGAGTACATGGCGTATCCGTCCCTGCGAGAGCGATCGTAATACGCTTTTCCGGTTTCGTGACTGTCAGCAGAGCGAGTAGATTCGACGCGAGAGCCGACTGACCGGCTCCGAAACAGGTCGGCGGAGCGGCCGATCCAGCAAGGTATTTCCGCGTCGGGCGGCGGAATTCGAGTATGGATCCGGCGCTTGGCCCTCCCGAGGAGATGGCCGAGAAACGCGACGAGTTGACGCCGATGATGCGTCAGTACCACGATCTCTGCGAGCGCTACGACGACGCGATCGTCCTCTTCCAGGTCGGCGATTTCTACGAAACCTTCTGCGGTGCGGCGGAGCGAACGGCGCGGGTGCTGGAGGTCGCTCTGACCAGCCGCGAGGACTCGACCGGCGAGTACCCGATGGCCGGCATCCCGATCGACAACGCCGAGTCGTACATCGAAGAACTGCTGGAAGCCGGCTACCGGGTCGCCGTCGCCGACCAGGTCGAAGAGCCCGGCGAGACCTCGGGGGTCGTCGAGCGGGCCGTCACGCGGGTCATCACGCCGGGCACGCTCACCGAGGACGAACTGCTGGCCAGCGACGACAACAACTTCGTCGCGGCCGTCGCCCGCGGCCCCGACAACGGCGACTCGGGTCCCGACGCCGAACTCGCGCTGGCCCTGCTCGACGTCTCGACCGGCGACTTCCTCGCGACGAGTTCGACCTCGAGCGAGTCCATCGCGGACGAAGTGAGCCGATTCGATCCCGCCGAGGCCGTCGTCGGGCCGGACGCGCCGACGGAACTGTTCCCGGCCGAGTGCATGGTCACGCCGTACGACGAGCGGACGTTCGACCGCGAGCGCGCGGGCGAGAAGCTCGCGACGTACTTTCGGAACCCCGACGCCTTGCTGGCCAGCGACGCCGAGATTCGGGCCTGCGGGTCGCTGCTGTCCTACGCGGAGTACGTCCGCGGCGGCGCACACGAGGGCGAGCGCGGCGAGGAGGACGACGCCGAGGAGCGCGACCCGGCTAACGAACCGCAGGACGGCAACCCCCTCGAGTACATCACCCACCTCACGCGGTACGACCCCCGCGAGTACCTCCTGCTCGACGCCGTCGCGCTGCGCAGCCTCGAACTGTTCGAACCCCGGACCGTTCACGGGCGCGACGACGCGACGCTGGTCGGCGTCCTCGACGAGACCGCAAGCGCCCTGGGCGGGCGAAAGCTGCGCGACTGGCTCCGGCGGCCGCTGCTCGAGCCCGAGCGGATCGAGGCGCGGCTCGATGCGGTGGAAGAACTGACGAGCGCCGTCCAGACCCGCGAGCAACTCCACGAACTGCTGCGGGAGGTCTACGACTTAGAGCGGCTGATCGGCCGCATCTCCCGCGAGCGAGCGAACGCGCGGGACCTGCGCTCGCTGCGGGACACGCTGGCGGTCGTCCCCGACATCCGCGCGGAGATCGCCGACGCGGACTGCGAGCGGCTCCGGCGGCTCCACGAGAGCCTCGATCCGCTGGCCGACGTACGCGAACTGATCGACGACGCCGTCGTCGAAGATCCGCCGATCGAGATCACCGAGGGCGGGATCATCGCCGAAGGGTACGACGACGACCTCGACGAGCTACGGTCGACCGCCCGCGACGGCAAGCAGTGGATCGACAACTTGGAGGAACGCGAGCGCGAGCGCACCGGGATCGACTCGCTGAAGGTCGGCCACAACTCCGTCCACGGCTACTACATCGAGGTGACGAACCCGAACCTCGATGCGGTGCCCGACGACTACCAGCGCCGTCAGACCCTGAAGAACTCCGAGCGGTTCGTCACGCCCGAACTCAAGGAGCGCGAGGACGAGATCGTCGGCGCCCAGCAGCGCGCGGACGACCTCGAGTACGAACTCTTCCGAGAGGTCCGCCGCGGGGTCGCCGAGGAGGTCGAGCGCGTCCAGCACCTCGCCGACGCGCTCGCCACCCTCGACGCGCTGGTCTCGCTGGCGACGGCCGCGGCGCAGTACGACTACTGTCGGCCCGACATTCTCGAGCGCGGCGACGGAAGCGACGGCGGTGGTACCGGCGTCGACGGACGCGTCCTCGAGATCGAGGGCGGGCGCCACCCCGTCGTCGAGCGCACGCAGGAGTCGTTCGTCCCGAACGATGCGCACTTCACAGACGACCGCCGGCTGGCAGTCATCACGGGCCCGAACATGTCGGGCAAGTCGACCTACATGCGCCAGGTCGCCCAGATCGTCCTGCTCGCGCAGGTCGGCAGCTTCGTCCCAGCCAGATCGGCCCGATTGACGCCCGTCGACCGGATCTTCACCCGCGTCGGCGCCAGCGACGACATCGCCGGCGGCCGCTCGACGTTCATGGTTGAGATGGACGAACTCGCGACGATCCTGCGCGAGGCCGACGAAAACTCGCTCGTACTGCTGGACGAAGTCGGCCGGGGCACCTCGACCGCCGACGGGATGGCCATCGCACAGGCGATCACCGAACACCTCCACGACGCTGTCGGCGCGACGACGCTCTTTGCGACCCACCACCACCCGCTGACCGAACTCGCCGACGACCTCGAGGGCGCGTTCACGCTCCACTTCGAAGTCGACCAGGAAGACGGCGAGGTCGTCTTCTACCACGAGATCGCACCCGGTGCAGCGACCGGCTCCTACGGCGTCGAGGTCGCGACCGCGGCTGGCGTCCCCGAGGATGTGGTCGAGCGCTCGCGGGAACTGGTCGCCGAAGCGGCTGACGAGGACACGCTCGAGGGGGCGGACGGGACGGCCGACTCGAGTCCGGATGCGCCGATCGAGGCCGGCGACGAAACCGACGCCGCGCCGGCGACCGCCGACGGCGGCGACGTGCCGACCGACGTCGCTGCCGAACTCCGCGGGCTCGACCTCGCTCACCTCACGCCCGTCGAAGCGCTGACGGAACTCGATCGGCTGAAGCGACTGCTCGAGGAGTGAGTCTCACGGCAGAGTGCGATAGCTTCCACGATCCGCCGGTTTCCGGTGATCGCCGTCCCGAAGTGGCGTCCGTTCCGCTCTACTGCTCCGGTCGTAGCCCGGCGACCACCCCGTAGAATCCGATGATGACGCCTCCTGCCATCCACGTCGTCATATTACCTATAAGGTCCCACTCGGAGAGGAAATACGTGTCTGATACCGAATGGAACCCTCCAAACAGCACTAGTGTAATTCCGACAAGCTCGACGAGTATCGCTTTTTGTGTATTCATCTCTGGAACTAATTCAGTAGGTGTTGGTTATCGATCTTCGTACCACGAACCACAGGGGCCGCTCGCAGTTATTTTGTCAGCGATTTTCGGTAGACGAGTAGGTCGAAGGGCTCGTCGAACGCCTCGATCCGTTCTCGGCACCGTTCGTCGAAGCCGTTCGACTCGTAGAGCCCGCGGGCCGCCGTCTGCCTCGCCATCGTATCGAGGACGATCGTCGTATATCCCCGGTCTCGAGCGCGCGCTTCGAGTTCGTCGTAGATTCGCTGTCCGTAGCCCCGCCGTTGCCGCGCCGGCTCGACCCGCATTCGCGTCAGGATGACCGCCGAGTCCGGGAGGGCCGCAAGGAACTGCCGAATGTAGTGATCGTCCGGCACCGGGCGAAACGCGCCCATCGCGACGATCCGATCGTCGACCGTTCCGACGAGGAACTCGCCGCCGCGTTCGAGGTACGTCTCGGTAACGGACTCGAGGTCGTCGTCCGCCGGTTCGTCGGCGTAGGCGCCGACGTCCCGCATGGCGACTTCGTGGAGTTCGTGGATGCGAGGGCCGTCGCCCGGCCGAAACCGGCGGACGGATAACTCGTCGGTCATCGTCGGAGACGAGTTCCACGTCTCGACGCTGCACGAAAATAGTGTCGGTCAGTCATCACGAGGGCGTCGAGCGGCGCCGGGTGGGCACTGACCCGCGACGGGTTCCGTCCTGCTGTGCGGACCGTTAGACGTGCTTCTCGATGAGCGCCGCTAATTCGTCGCGGACCGTTTTTCGATTAGTCGAGCGGATCGTCGTGCGTGTTTTGCGTTCGTCCATGTCGGCCATCTCGCTGAGGAGGCCGCCCCGGCGGTCGATTTCGACGAACAACTCGAGTTCGTCGGGGCCGGGCTGGGCGACGAGTTCGACTTCGTCGAGGTCGCCGCGGAACCGCCCGTCGATCGCGTCGAACTCGAACTCCTGAATGAACCGTCGGCCGACGGCGTACCGGCCGTACGGATCGGCCTCGCACTCCGCCGTTCGCAGCGAAAACCCGAGGTCGTCCATCGCGTCGAAGACGGTCTGCAGGCGCGGCGTCGGCCGAACCTCGAGATAGTCCTTGTCTTCGGGATCGACGGCGAGGTCGATGTCGAGTTCGGTTTCGACCCAGACGTCGATGCCGCCGACCGTGACCGGTGTCTCGTAGGGAATATCGATCGATACCGATCGGGTCTCCTCCTGGTCGGGTTCGATCGTGAGTCCGTCCGTCAGCGTGAACCGGTCGATGTCGACCTCCCGGTACCCGTCGTCGGTCAGGTACCGCGTCTCGAGTTCGAAGCGGATCGTCCCGATCTCCTGTTGCGCGTTCCCGCCGGCGATGTGGACGTCCGCATCGATCGTTTCGCCCGGCCGGACGGTCTCGGACGGGAGGACTGTATCTACGGTCGCGTTACCGATACCGATGCTCGCGAGGACCTTCTTCATGGCTCCAGTCGTACATTTATGAGATAGATTATAAATTTAGTAATATTGATCCGAATTGAACCGGCAGACGCGACGTGCCGACGAGGTCGACTCTCATCGCTCATCGCCCGGAACCGAGTCCGCGACGAGCGGACGGCCGCCGACCGGGACCGCTGTAGTCACTGTAAGGTTATTTTGTATCGCCGTCGAACAGTCGCGTACGACGATTTCGGTCGGTGAACGGCCGATGTATCGGATCCGACGAGTCGCCGTCAACGCACCAAATCACCGCACGGAGGGATACGCATGGCAGATCTCACGCTCACGAGCCCCGAATTCGACGACGGCGAACGGATTCCAGACCGCTACGGTTACGACGCGGATAACGTCAATCCGCCGCTCGAGATCGAGGACGTGCCGGACGACGCCGAGTCGCTGGCGCTCGTCATCGACGACCCCGACGCGGTCGAGCCGGCGGGCAAGGTCTGGGATCACTGGATCGTCTGGAATATTTCGCCAGACCGGACGACGATCCCCGAGGACTGGGATCCCAGCGTGGACGGCGCCGCGGAAGGGACCAACGACTACGGCGAGACCGGCTACGGCGGGCCGAAGCCGCCGGACCGGGAGCACACCTACCGGTTCAAGCTGTACGCCCTCGAGTCGTCGCCGGCGCTCGATTCGGACGCCGGCGCCGACGATCTCGAATCCGCTATCGAGGACGACCTCGTCACGGAGGCGCGCCTCGAGGGGACGTATCCGGCCTAAAGAGCCCTCGGCTCGAGGCGTCGGATTGCTTCGTTTTAGGCGGGAAACAGAGCGGTTGAATCCTGAACTCGAGGGGGACTGAAACGAAAGATCCCGTGCCGTATCGTGGCAACGGGGAGCTGCCACGTCCTCCCCAACCGATTCGCTCGTTGTACTCGTTCATCCCTCGCACAATGGGATCGGCTGTCCTCGCTGTCGCTCGGCCAGCCGTCAGCGCGCGCCACCGCACGATGGATTGGTCGGCGGTTCGACGTCGATTGAGCGGAGTCACTCCGCCGGCGGCTCGAGCGAGACGAACTCGAGGCCGTGTTCGACCAGCAGTCGGTCGGCCCGATCCGTCACCGACGGCGCGACCAGAATTCCGCGAACGGTCGCGTCGGCGTGCAGATCGCGCTCGAGGGCGTCGACGTACCGGCGAAGCTGGCTCACCGCGTCCGGTCCGACGCGGCGTCGCTTTAGTTCGACGACGACCGTCCGCTCCGCCGAGTCCTTGCCGTAGATGTCCACGGCGCCCGCGGGCGTCTCGCGCTCGGTCGCCAGCGGCGTGAAGCCGGGCTCGAGCAGGTCCGGTTCCGTCAGGATGCGCTCGCGGAGGTCTTCCTCGGTGCCGACGAGCGCGAGGTCGTTCTCGTCGGTGCCGGAGAACGCCGACACCTGCAGGACGGTCCCGAAGCTGACCCGCAGGCGCTCGTCGGGCGTCGAGCGCACGCTCTCTATGACGAGCCGGTCGTCCGCCTCGTCGCGGTACACGTCGTGCTCGCAGCCAGGCGGCTGCCAGTTGACCGGCTGCTGGCCCTCGTCGGTGTGGACCAGCGCCGCGCCGTCGGGTTTGAGCATGACGTGTCGATCGCCCGCCTCGAGCCGACTCGAGGCGCGACCCTCGTAATCGACGGTACAGCGGCCGAAGACCGTCACGAGGGCGCCGCGTGCGATGCCGTCGGCGATCGCTTCGCGCGCCGCCGCGAGGGCGGGTCGCTCGAGCGTTTCGACGCGGGTACCGTCACCGTCCGGGAATTCGCTCACCGGATCCAGCTAACGGGGGCGCGGATAAAAGTGGCGCGACGACGCCCGACGGCGGCGCCCGACTCGAGCACACTTGTCCGGATAACAAGGCTTATTCCCCGTCCCGCCCGCGTTCCAAAAACACGATGTCGAATCTGCCCTCGCGCCGTCGCTTTCTCGCGCTCACCGGCACCGGAACGACGGCGGCCCTCGCCGGCTGTTCACAGCTCGAATCGCTGACCCAATCGGACGACGGGACCAACGGCGAGGCAGGCGGTGCGGTCACCGTCGCCGTCTCACCGCCGCAGGAGGAATTGGAGAGTCTCAACCAACAGCTCCAGAGCGGCGAACTCAACCGCACGGAGGCGCTCGACGAACAACAGGCGCTAAACGAAGACGCCACCGCCGCCTTCGAAGACGCCGCAAGCGACCGCGGGATTTCGGTCGAGGACTCCGCAGCCGAGTTCGGTCTCCTTCAGGTCTCCGGCGACGACAGCGCGATCATGGATGCTCTCCGCAACGGCGATATTCAGGGTATCTATCCCGGCGACCAGTACGACGCCTTCGTCCAACAGGAACAGCAACGGGCCCAGCAACAGCGGATGATCGCGGAACAACAGCAACAACAGCAGGACCAGCAGGACCAGCAGACGGACGAAACGAACGACTCCGACGACGACTCCACCGACGACACGTCGGACGCCGACAACACGTCGGAGTCGGGCAACGAGTCCACCGAATAACTCGCGGTCCTTCTCGTCCGTCGATTCTCGCGGTCGTTACCGCTCGACGCTGAACGGACTCTCCCGTTCGGTCCAGTTCCAGCCCGGCAGTCGCTCCTGAAACCCCGCTGCGAGCGCCGCCTCGAGGTCGTCGACGCCGGCGTTCTCGTCCTCGTGACCGTGAACCTGGAGATCCGCGTAGTGGAAGGTCGCCTCGCCGAGCGTCCGCAGCGGTTGGGGCCCGGCGATGGTCGCGGCTAGTTCGCGACCGAGGAGTTCGTCCACGACGAAGCCCGGGTAGTCCCCCTCGACGTCGAGATCTCGCAGGATCGAGACCATCGCAGCGACGTTGACGGCAAGATCGCCGTCGGCGAAGACGGCGTCGACCTCAGCCCGGTACTGGTCCTCGGTGACGCGATCGACGTCCGTCTCGAAAATCTCGCCGAGGTCGTCTCGGACGTCGTTGATGATCGGCACGACGCGGTCGGCGCGGTCGCGAACCCACTCCCGTTCGGCGGCGACGCGGTCCGGTGTCAGACGCATACGGGCCGTCCGTGGTCGACCGCCCTATCGTTTGCGAAGGCTTTTATACCACGCAAAGAATAGCCTCGAGTAAGCGGGTTCTCCCTGGAATCTTCCCGCACGGACCAGGATAACCGCCCTGGGAGCGTGTTCGTCACGGCACGGGATGACATGATACGGAAACGGAGACGGCCGACGGCGTCCTGCGCGGGACGCAGTTCGGCTGGACGATCGGCACAGATACCGATCGAGAGCCGCCACGTCTCGACACCTTCCGTTCGGTTGCGGTCTCGAGTTTCGTTTCCGGTTCCGTTCTCGGTTCCCGTTTCCCTCGGTTCTCGAAGCCGGCCGGGCGCGATCGCTCCCGGGCGACGAGTTCACGCAAGCCAATTCGGCGACATATGAGCACTGTAGAGCAGCAACTCGACGATTTGCAAGCAGAGATCACGAGCGAGTTACCGAGCGATATCTCGGTCTCCTCGGTGAAATACGAAGGCCCCGAACTGGTGGTCTACACGCGCGATCCGAAGAAGTTCGCCCAGCAGGGTGACCTCATTCGGCAGCTCGCGAGCAAACTGCGCAAGCGGATCACCGTTCGCCCGGACCCGAGCGTCCTCTCCCAACCCGAGGAGGCTCGCGAGGAGATCATGAACGTGATCCCCGAGGAGGCCGGCGTCACGGATCTCGATTTCCACGCCGACACCGGCGAGGTCGTCATCGAGGCCGAAAAGCCGGGCATGGTCATCGGCCGCCACGGCTCGACGCTCCGCGAGATAACGAAGAACGTCGGCTGGACGCCCGAAGTCGTCCGCACGCCGCCCATCGAGTCCTCGACGGTCTCGAACGTCCGCAGCTTCCTCAAGCAGGAGCGCGACGATCGCCGCGACATTCTCGAGAAGGTTGGCCGCCAGATCCACCGCGAGGAGATGTCCGACGACGAGTACGTCCGCATCTCCACGCTGGGCTGCTGTCGCGAAGTCGGTCGGGCTTCCTTCATCCTCTCGACGCCCGAGACGCGCATCCTCATCGACTGCGGTGACAAACCCGGCGCCGAGGGCGAGGTGCCGTACCTCCACGCGCCCGAGGCGTTCGGCGCGGGCCCCGAAACCATCGACGCGGTCGTGCTCACGCACGCCCACCTCGACCACTCCGCCTTTATCCCGCTGCTGTTCAAGTACGGCTACGACGGCCCGATCTACTGTACCGAGCCCACGCGGGATCTGATGGGGCTGCTGACGCTCGACTACCTCGACGTCGCCGCCAAGGAAGGTCGCACGCCGCCGTACGACTCCGAGCAGGTCCGCGAGGCCATCAAACACACTATCCCGCTCGAGTACGGCGACGTCACCGACATCGCGCCGGACGTCAAGCTGACGCTGCACAACGCCGGTCACATTCTGGGCTCGGCCGTCTCGCACTTCCACATCGGCGACGGCCTCTACAACGTCTGTTTCTCCGGCGACATCCACTACGAGGACACCCGCCTGTTCAACGGCGCGGTCAACGACTTCCCGCGGGTCGAAACGCTCGTCCTCGAGTCCACCTACGGTGGGCGCAACGACTACCAGACCGATCAGGAAGACTCCGAGAAGAAGCTCAAGGAGGTCATCAACGAGACCTACGACCGCGGCGGGAAGGTCCTCATCCCGGCGTTCGCCGTCGGTCGCTCCCAGGAGATCATGCTCGTCTTAGAGGAGGCGATGCGCAACGGCGACATCCCCTCGATGCCGGTCCACTTAGACGGCATGATCTGGGAGGCGACGGCGATCCACACGACCTACCCCGAGTACCTGCGTGACGATCTGCGCGACCGGATCTTCCACGATGACGAGAACCCCTTCCTCGCCGACGAGTTCAACCACATCGACGGCGGCGAGGAGGAGCGACAGGACGTCGCCGACGGCGAACCCTGCATCATCCTCTCGACCTCCGGTATGGTCACCGGCGGTCCGATCATGTCCTGGCTCTCCCACATCGGTCCCGATCCGGACTCGACGCTGACCTTCGTCGGTTACCAGGCCCAGGGAACCCTCGGGCGACGCATTCAGAACGGCTGGGACGAGATCCCGACCAGCGAAGTCGGCGCCATGGGCGGCGACAACGGCCGCGGCACCCTCTCGCTGAACCTCAACGTCGAGACCGTCGACGGCTTCTCCGGCCACGCCGACCGCGCCGGCCTCGAGAATTTCGTCAAGACGATGAACCCCCGACCCGAGAAGGTGCTCTGTGTCCACGGCGACGAGCGCTCGACGCAGGACCTCTCTTCCGCCCTCTACCACAACTACGACATGCGTACCTTCGCGCCGAAGAACCTCGAGACCTTCCGCTTCCTGTAAAAAGCCCTCACGAGCGCTTGGCAGCGCTCGAGACGGCCGCGCGGCCGATCGGGCAGCGGACTGCGACGTGCCCGGCGGCGGACTGAACTGGAGACCGACGATTTCTTGAAAGGGCCGCAGAGAGGGTGGGCGTATGGCGAGTGTAGCGATAGCGTTGGCACTTGCGACCTTACTGTTGTTCGGCGGCTGGGCGGTCGCGGCGGACGTCGCGACGCGGTCGCTGTCGGCCGTGAACGCGGTCCTGCTGTCGTACGTGGCGAGTATCGGACTCGTCGGCGGATACGCGGTCCTGTCGCGACGTCCGATCGCCGGAACGAGTACCGACATCGCGTTCGCGTTGGGGTCGGGCGTGTTTCTCGCGGCCGGGACCCTCGCGTTCTACGCGGCGCTGACGCGGGGGAGTATGGCGGTCGTCTCGGCCATCGCCGGCCTCTACTTCGTCGTCCCCGTCGTCGTCGGCGTCGTCTACTTCGAAACGGCACTGAGCACCGCGAACGTCGTCGGGTTCGCGCTCGCGGTCGTCGCTGTCGTTCTCATCGCCTCCTGATTTCGGTCGCTCGGCGGTTCGCATCGTCGCGACGGTGTTCTCCGAGTGATGAATCGACGAGCGACGAAAGAACCCGAAAAACAGCGCCGAAGATCGCCGTCAGGACAGTTGCTTCGCGACCCACTGCAGGTTCGTCGCGATGACGGCGACCAGCAGTGCGATCAGCGAGATGAGGATCAGGAACGTCGAGACGACGCTGACCATCGGGTCCAGCGAGTCCCGCAGCGTGTTCCAGGCGACGACCGGGATGGTCGCCGTGCTGTCGCCAGAGAGGAACAGCGCCATCACGAACTCCTGTAAGCTGATGATGAAGGCCAGCAGTGCGCCGACGAAGATGCCGTGCTTGACGTTCGGCAGGACGACGTGGACGAACGATCGAACCGGCCCGGCGCCGAGGTCTCGAGCCGCGTCCAACTGCTGCCAGTCGAAGCGGCTGAACACCGATCGCATGACGAAGTACACGAGCGGCGTCGCCCACAGCGTGTGCGCGAGGATGAGGCTCAGGTAGGTGTCCTGCAGCCCGAGTTCGTTGAAGTAGACCAGCAGCGTGACCCCGAAGATGACCGGCGGGATCAGCAGCGGCAGGAGCACGAGCGGGACCAGCACGCGGCCGGCCGCGCCGTCGTCGAGTTCCTGCCCGAACGCCGCCGTCACGCCGAGGCTCGTCGCGACGACCGTCGTGCCGAGGCCCACGATCAGGCTGTTGTCGAACGCCTCGAGCCACGCGTCGTTTTCGAAGAACGCGAGGTACGACGCCATCGAGTAGCTCTCCGGCGGGAAGACCAGCTGGCTCGAGGCCGAGAACGACGTCACGACGACCACGAGCAGCGGGAGCAGCAGGAACGCCACGATGGCCGCGTAGCCGAGTCGGAACGCGGCGGTACCGAGTCGCTCGCGGGCGTTACGCATAGTCGAACTCACCTCCGAAGCGGCTGAGCACGCCGACGATCGCGGCGATGCTCACGAGCATCAGAACGATCATGATGACCGAGAGCGCCGTCGCCTCGGGCCACTGGAAGTTCTGGAGCAGTTGTTTCTCCACGCGGACGGCGAAGGAGATGTCGCCGCCGGCCAGCAGGAACGGCGCGGCGTAGGCGCCGACGCTCCAGGCGAAAGAAATCACCGTCGCGACGATGATCCCGGGCATGGCGCGGGGGACGACGACCTCGAGAACGGACCGTGGTCGGCTGGCACCGAGGTCGCGGGCGGCCTCGACCAGTTGCCAATCCATCGTCGCCATGACGCTGTAGATTGCCAGCACGGCGTAGGGCAGCACGATGTAGACCTGGCCGATGATCGCGCCGGCCGTTCCGGGGACGATCGAAACGGGTTCCGAGATCACGTGCAGTCCCATCAGCACGTCGTTGAGCGTCCCTTCGGGCGTCAACAGCGGTCGGAACGCGTACGTCTTGACGACCAGCGTGGTCAACAGCGGGAGCACGACGGAAAACAGTAGAATCGACTGGACGACACCGTTGGCTCGCCAAATCGCGTACGCGTAACACAGGCCGAGCGCGATCGTGATGACCGTCACCGCGGCGCCGATCGCGAACGAATACTGGATGACGTCCCACGCGAGGCCGCTCCCGAGCACGCTCGTGTACGCCTCGAGCGACCAGGTGCCGGGCTGGTAGGCCGCGGCCGTCGCCCCCTCGGCGAAGCTGATCCGCAACAGCATGAGGAACGGGACGACGAAGATCAGCGCCTCGAAAACGAGCAGCGGCGCCATCAACAGCAGCGCTCGGCGGGAACTCGGAGCCGCAGCCAGCGGCGCGCGGAGTCGCTCGAGGACGCCGCTACCGGTACCGGCATCCGCGGCCGTGGATGTGTGGGTTCCCGACATCGTTATCCGCGGTGTTCGATGCGGCGCCCGTCCTCGCGGAACGCGAGCACGTCGGTTTCGTCCCACCCGATGCGGATCTCGTCGCCGGCGTCGAACGACCCCGCGTCGGCGACGCTGCGCTCGACGAACAGCGAACTGCCGTCGACGTCGACCGCGTAACGGACCGTCGAGCCGCGGTAGATGACGTTCTCGACCGTCCCGACGGTTGCAGTTTGCGACCCGCCGTCGGCGATCGGCTGTGCCTCGTTCGCGACCGGTGTCGCATCAGCGGCCGCCTCGATCGAGAGCACTTCGGGACGCAGCGACAGCGTTACGCGCTCCCCGCCGGAAAGCGTCTCGTCGCCGGTCGAAATCTCGAGCGTCTCCTCGAGTTCCGTCGCGATGCGGACGCCGTCGGCGGTCGAGTCCGTGACCTCGCCCGAGACGAAGTTGGTGTCGCCGAGGAACCCCTCGACGAACCGGTTTTTGGGGTTCTCGTAGACGTCGTGAGGATCGCCGATCTGGACGAGTTCGCCGTCGGCCATGATGCCGATCCGGTCGGCCAGCGTGAACGCCTCGTCCTGGTCGTGGGTGACGTGGACGAACGTCGTCTCGACGTCCTCGTGGATCTCCCGGAGTTCGATCTGCATGTCCTCGCTGAGCCGCTTGTCGAGGTTCGATAGCGGCTCGTCGAGCAGCAGAACGTCGGGTTCGACGGCCAGCGAGCGCGCGAGCGCGACGCGCTGTTTCTGCCCGCCGCTCAGATTCGTCGGGTCCTGATCGCCGTAGTCGCCCATCTCGACGCGCTCGAGCATCGCTCGGGCTCGCTCGCGACGTTCGTCCTTCGGCACGTCGTGCATCTTCAGCCCGAACGCGACGTTCTCCAGCACCGTCTTGTGGGGGAACAGCGCCCAGTCCTGGAACACCGTTGCGGTGTTTCGGTCGTAGGCGGGCTGGTCGGTCACGTCCTCGTCGCCGATCCGGATCCCGCCGTCGGTCGGTGTCTCGAGGCCGGCGATCATCCGCAGCGTCGTCGACTTGCCGCTGCCGCTCGGCCCGAGCAGACAGAGCAGTTCGCCGTCCTCGATGGTCGCCGAGACGTCCTCGACCGCGAGCGTGTCGCCGTAGCGCTTCTCGAGGCTGTTGAGTTCGATTGTAGCCATTGTCGATAGTAGCGTGTAGTGAACTAGTTGTCCGTCCGAATCGCGCTGTACTCCTCGTCGAACGTCTCGTAGTAGTCCTCGAGGTAGCCCCAGTCGGGGAAGGCGATTTGCTGGGCTTCCTCGCTCGTCGTCGGCAGTTGCTCGCCCAGGTCGTTGGCGTACTCCATCTCCGCGTTACAGAAGAGGGCGGGGCTGGACTCGGACCACGTCGTCTGCGTCTCGGCGGCGAGCAGGAAGTCGAGGAACTCCTCGGCCTGATCGCGGCGTTCGGTCCCGTCGACGACGCACCAGTTGTTCAGGTAGCCGGTCGTCTCCTCGGGGAGCGTGTGGGTGATCCCGTCGTGGTCGTCGATGTCGTAGGCCGTCTGCTCGAAGTACCACTGGGCGACGTCGATGGTGCCGTCGTCGAACGCCTGCCAGATGTCCTGGCCCGAACTGGCCCAGCTGTTGATGTTCCAGCTCCGGAGTTCGTCGAAGACCGCATCGTGGAGCGACTCCTCGTAGAGTTCGCCTGCGAGCTCGCGGTCGTCCATGCCGACCGCGGCGGCGTGGACGGGGAACCACCAGAAGCCGGTGTCGATCCCGATACCCGTGCTGTTATCGACGGGATCGGCGCCGAGATCGGCCCACGTTTCGGGCTCGAAGTCCATGTCCTCGCGGTAGATGATGTTGCAGGGCGCGCCGTCGACCGGGACGCCGTACTCCGTCGTTCGGATCTCGGTGTAGTGGTCGATCGCCGCGTCCAGGTTCGACACGTTGTCCTCGCGGATCGGCTCGAAGAGCCCTTCCTGCCGACCGACGTGGTAGAAGTAGCCGTCCGCGACGGTCACGTCGTACGGCGGTTCGCCGCTCGACTGGCGGATGTCGACGAGAATGTCGTTCCAGCCGCCGTGTAGTTGGACGTCGACGCCGTACTCGTCCTCGTACAGCGGCACGACCGATTCCTCGAACCGATCGTAGTAGTTGCCGCTCCAGACGCAGACGTCGAGCACGTCGTCCGAACTCGTCGTGTCGCTACCGAAGATTTTCGCGCAGCCGGCGAGCGCGGTCATCGATCCGGCGGCAACGCCGGACAGTGCGCGGCGACGTGAGAGAGAGCGAGATGACGATTTAGTACCCGTTTCGACATCAGTTGAAGACTCGTGATTCGACTCGCAGCCGCTGGTTTCTGCAACCCGTGCTGGGTCGGCAGCCATTGGTACCCCGGTTTACTCTGATGCCTACATAAAATCGTTGTGAAGTCCTGAAATCCACCTAGTTATACATGTAAGACAGCGTACGAGCCGATTTGATCGAACTATCGTCTCTGAACCGCTATCCGGACCGCTAAAAGTCTCTCCCTCCTCCGCGCTCGCCGATTTCGTTTCCGGGATCGTTACGACGGTAGTGACCGAGCGCCACAGCAACCGACGAGGCTGCCGCCGGCGGAGCGGCTAACTGCCTCGAGACCCAACCGCGGCCATGAACGTCGCGATCGTCTCGGTCGGCGACGAACTGCTCGCAGGAACGACGACGAACACGAACGCCGCCTGGCTGGCCGGGCGCCTCACCGAGCGCGGCAGCACCGTCGGCCGAATCCTGACGATCCCCGACGACCGCGCCGAAATCGCCGACTACGTCGGCCGGTGGCGCGACGAGTTCGACGCCGTCATCGTCACCGGCGGCATCGGCGGCACGCCCGACGATATCACCGTCGAAGCCGTCGCCGAGGGGCTAGCTCGGGACCTCGTCGTCCACGAGCGGATTTACGACGATCTCCGCGAGAAGGCGGCCGCGTTCCGCGAGGAAAACCCCGAAATGGTCGAAGAGTACGACCTCGAGTTGGATCTCGAGGCCGCCGCCTCCCTCCCTGAAGGCGCGACGCCGATCGTCGTCGACGAGGCGTGGGCGCCGGGGTGTGTCGTCGAGAACGTCTACGTCTTCGCGGGCATCCCCGAGGAGATGCAGGCGATGTTCCGCGAGGTCGAAGCCGAGTTCCGCGGCGACGCGACCGCGCGAACGATCTACACGCCGGCGCCGGAGGGATCGCTCCACGGCGTCCTCGAGCGCGCCGGCGACGAGTTCGACGTAACCGTCGGTAGCTACCCGCGCGGCGAGTCGCGGCCGGGCCGGATCCGCGTTACGGGGACCGACGAGTCGACGGTCGACGCGGCGATCGAGTGGCTGCGCGAGCGCGTCGAGACGACGGCGCCGCCGTCGGAGTCGGACTAGTCCGCTCGCCGTCCGACAGTGAATTCGGTCGCGAGCACGACGAGAGGGGCGATCGAGAGGCACTTCCAGCGCGGCTCGAGAGCGGGATCGGATATTCGGTAGCTACTTGGGTCGACCGTCCAACCGACGTGTATGGGCGGACGTGGGCCGAAACGCGAACTCGCGGAGAAGATAGCCGGGGAGATCACGCTGAGCGACGATCCCGGCGCCACGTTGCGCAAGTGGCGAACCGATTTCGACGTCTCGCAGACAGACCTCGCCGAAGAGTTGGGGGTCTCCTCGTCGGTCATTTCGGACTACGAGAGCGGCCGCCGGGAGAGTCCGGGTATCGGCGTCGTCGGACGGCTCGTCGAGGGACTGCTCGCGATCGACGAACGGCGCGGCGGCGACCGCATTCGCCAGTACGGCCGCGTCCTCTCGGCCGGGTTCGACAGCGACGTCGTCCTCGACCTGCGCGAGTACGCGACCTCGATTCCCCTCGCGACGCTCTACGACGATATCGACGCCACTGAAATCGCAACCGGCGACACCGACCGCGTCAGCGGCCACACGGTCATCGACAGCATCGAGGCGATCACCCGCCTCTCGAGCGAGGAATTCTTCCGACTGTACGGCCAGAGTACGAACCGCGTCCTGGTGTTTACGGGCGTCACTCGCGGCGAATCGCCGCTGGTCGCCCTACGGGTCGTCAATCCGACGCCCAACGCGGTCGTCCTCCACGGCCTCGACGAGGAGGATCTGTGGCCCCACGCGGCCGATCTCGCCCGGATCGACGGCTACTCGCTGGCAGTATCGAACGCGCCGCTCGACGACCTGCTCGATCGGCTCGTCTCGCTCGAGTAATTGCGAGCGACGGACGGCGACCGGGCCGGTTCGTTGCGCCCTCGCCACTCCCTCGACCACTATGGATCGCACAGAACGCAGGACAGTCGTACTGCTCGTCGGCGATCTCGGCACGCTCGCAGCGACGGCCGCGATCGACGAGCCCGCCGTCTGGCTCGCATGGGCGGCCGCAACGGCAGTTGTCGCTGGGGCTGCACTGATCGTATTCAATCGGTAGCCGTCGGTAGTTGGTTGTTCTCGAGTCGAAGGACGCGGAGCCGACGTTGCGTTTCGAGGCGACGGTTAGTATCCTGCAAGCAGCCAGAGGAGTCCGAACCCGCTGCCGATCGAAGCGAGTGCCGCGAGCGCACAGCCGAAGAGGGTCACGAGATAGTGGCGATCGATCCCGTCCGCACGGACAGGGGAGATGATGAACTCGCTCGAGGACTCACCGGCAGTTATCAGCGGCACGTTGCTGTTGTCGCCGCTCTCGCCTGCCACCGCTCGGTCCTCGGGTGCGACCGCGACACCGAGCACGGAGACGGTTGCCCCCGGCTCGAGCACCGCCTCGTGGTACACTCGATCCTGATCGCGTCGCTCGTCACCGTCGTCGACCGCCTCGCGGAGCCGCGTCGCGATCGGCTCCGGTGGCCGTTCATCGGTGGCTACGGGTTGAGACGCGGTCCGCTCGAGGCGCAGTTCGGCCCCGCCCGGATCGACGAGCACGCGGCCAGTGTCGTCCCGGAGCCAGAACGGCCGGCGGCGGTCCGCGACGCGTTCGGTCCCGTCGACCAGCGACGAGAGCAGCCCCGTCGTCGCTGCGCCGGCACCCGCGTCGGTCTCGAGCGAGTCCTCGAACGCGACCTGAGTCTGGGACAGCTGGTAACAGACCGCGTCACTACCCGAGAGCGGCGCCTCGAGCGGGTCGTCTGCCGGTACGATCTCACCCGTTATCCGGACGCGGCTCGAGTCGACTGTCTCGGCGTCGACCGGGTCGGTTAGCCGGAACGCGAGATACGAGCGGACGTTAGTGATGACCCCGCCGAGGAAGTAGAAGCCGCTGCCGACCAGCAATCCGCCGGCCGCGACGGGGATGAGCACGGTTCGCGACCGTCCGAAGGGGTTGTTCGCTCCGAACGGGTAGCCGCCCAGCGTGAAGGGGAGCCAGACGACCACCACCGCGAGGAACATCAACGCGCCGTAGAGCCGGTTGCTCATGTGGATCCGCTGATCGACCCACGCGACACCCGTCTGGGCCTCGTCGTTCCAGACGGCCAGTCCGACGACGAGCAGCCAGAGATGGAGGAGCAAGAGCAAGACGAGCACGTCGATGCCGGTGATCGTCGCAGCAGGGAGCGGCGTCAGCGAGGCGGTCGACATGGAAGCATGCCACCTTCTCCTGTTCTCTACCTAACAGTTTCGGCAGGAGAGAACGCGCGGCAGTCGCTACGCCGTCTCGGACGAGCGCTGTCGAACTGAGAAGCAGCGGTATCGAACGGCGCCGCGATCAGGCGATCTGGTCCTCGTACTCGTCGGCCGAGAGCAGTTCCTCGAGTTCGGCCGTATCGTCCGGCTCGATCTCGAGCATCCAGCCCTCGCCGAAGGGATCCTCGTTGACGAGTTCGGGCGCGTCGAACAGGTCCTCGTGGACCGAGACGACCTCGCCGCTGACGGGCGCGTAGAGGTCGGAGACGGCTTTGATCGATTCGATGACGCCGAACTCCGCCTCCTGTTCGACCTCGTCGCCCTCGTCGGGGAGTTCGACGAAGACCACGTCGCCGAGTTCGTCCTGCGCGAAGTCGGAGATACCGACGCGGACGACGCCGTCAGTCTCGAGTGCCCACTCGTGCGATTCCAGATACCGTCGATCGTCGGGAACGTCGAAGCTCATGTGTTGTGTGCTGTGTTACTGCGTGTCGATAAATGGCGTCTGCTCGACTCGTGCCTTTTTCGACTGGCCGCGGACGACGACCTGCAGCGTCGTGCCCGGGTCAGCGTACTCGACCGGGACGTAGCCGAGGCCGATCGCCTGCTCTAAGGTCGGACTCATCGTGCCGCTGGTGACCGTGCCGATGACCCGACTCTCCGGATTCGTGATGTCGTAGCCGTGCCGTGGAACGCCGCGGTCGATCAACTGGAAGCCGACGAGTTGCTCCTCGACGCCCTCCGCCTCGATCTCGGCGAGGGCGTCGCGGCCGACGAACTCCGTCTCGAGGTCGACCGTGAAGCCGATGCCGGCCTCGTAGGGCGTCCGCGGGTTGTCTTCGGGGTTGAAATCCTGGCCGGCGAGTAGGAGGCCGGCCTCGATACGGAGCGTGTCTCGCGCGCCGAGCCCGCAGGGCTGACAGTCGAAGGCCGACCAGATGCGCTCGGCCTCGGTCCACGGGACGAGCAGTTCGAAGCCGTCCTCGCCGGTGTAGCCCGTGCGGGCGGTCCAGCACTCGACGCCGTCGATCGTCGACTCCGTCGCCTCGAACCGCGAGAGGTCCGTCACCGAGCCGTCGATGGCGTCAGCTGTGTCGGCGGTATCGACGACGTCGTCCACCAGGGTAGCCGCGTTCGGCCCCTGCACGGCGAACATCGCGTACTCGTCCGTTCGGTTGTCGACGGTCGCCTCGAGGTCCCATTCGTTACGGTAGCTGATCCAGCGTTCGTGGGTCGACTCGTCGGTGCCGGCGTTCGGGATGAAGAGGTACGTCGCCTCCCCGCCCTCGTCCGGCAGCCGGTAGATCACCGTATCGTCGATGATGGTGCCGTCCTCGTCGGTGATCGCGGCGTACTGGGCGTCGCCGACGCTGAGGCGGCTCACGTCGTTGGTCGTGAGCCGCTGCATCAGTTCCGTCGCGTCCGGGCCGGTGACGTGAATCTGGCCCATGTGCGAGACGTCGAAGATGCCGACATCCTCGCGGACGGCCGCGTGTTCCGTTCGGATCGAGTCGAACTCGACCGGCATGTCCCAGCCGCCAAACTCCGTAAACTTCGCTCCGCGCTCGTCGTGGATCCCACGTAACGGCGGCGTCTGAAGCGGCATAGTCGGGTGGACACTCCGCTGGTAGTAATGTCTTTTTGTCAGCGCGATTCGGTCGACGCCACAATGGACCCCCGTACCGCTCGAGCGGGTCAAAAAAGGAACAAATTGGGGCCGGGTGTCGCGTACCGAACCGTCTACAGACCGAGTTCTTCGATCGACAGCGTGTAGTCGCTGTTACCCGAGACGGCGTGCACCTGCAGCCCGAACTGCTCGTCGCCTTCGAGCGAGACCGTGATCGGCTCACCGTCGCCGGACGTACTCTCGTCGTAATCCCACCGCGAGGGGCGGCGGCCGTCGAGAGTTACGTAGAGGTTGAACGAGGCCTTGTCGGGCACCTCGAGCTCGAGCGTCGCCGAGCAGGGGTTCTCGGTGTGCAGCGAGTACGTGTACCGGTCGCTCTCGCCCCACCAGCCGCTGCCGTCGAGGGTGCCGTCGGCGCTGGCGGTGATGGTTTCGTCGCCGCAGGTCGGTTCGTCCGTTTCACCGTCGTCTTCGTTCTCGTCCTCGTCAGGTCCGCCGCCCGTCTCCCTGATAACCTCCTCGACCGACTTCTCCTCGCCCTCGAGTTCGACCCACATCACGTCGGGCTGGTCGATATCGATCGAGGTGACGGCGCCGTCGACGCGGAAGGCGTCGCCGTAGCCGCCGCCGGTGAGGCCGCTGACTCGGTAGGTTCCGTCGGACTCGGTGATCGTGTCGTTGCCGTTGCCGCCGATGCTCCGGCCCGATGGGGAGTCGTAGGGCGCGTCGGTGATCTCGACGGGGCCGTCGGCGGTGAACTCGTACTCCGCGAGGGAGGCGTCGGGTTCGGTGACGAACGCGAGGAGGTGCCCCTCGCTCTCGTCGCCGTCGGAGTCGTCGGAGTCGTCGGTATCGTCGTTCTGCTCGTCCTCCTGAGGCTCGTCGCCGGTACCCTGCTCGCCGTCGTAACCGTCCGGGACGGTGTTGACCGCGGCGGCAGCGTTGACTCTGCCGGCACCCTGTGCGTACGACGAGAGCCCGACGTCGACGGCGGTGTCTTTCAGATGCTGGCGGAGTTCGCTACCCGAGAGATCGGGGTAGGCCGACAGCACGAGGCCGGCGACGCCGGAGACCACCGGTGCGGCCATCGAGGTGCCCGACATGCGCCCGTAGCTGTTCCAGGGAACGGCCGAGAGGACCCGCGTCCCGGGGGCGGTGATGTCCACTCGAGAGCCGGTGTTCGAGAACGACGCCAGCGAGTCGTTGCTGGTGACCGCGGTGACGGCCATCACGTCGTCGTAGGCCGCCGGGTAGGCGACGCTGTTGGCGCCCGAGTTGCCGGTCGCACCGACGAGCAGGACGCCGTTGTTGGCCGCGTAGTCGCAGGCCGACCGGAGCGTGTAGTAGCCGCTGGTCGCACCCAGCGAGAGGTTGATGATGTCCGCGCCGGCGTCGACCGACCACTGGATCGCGTCGGCGATATCGGAGAGCGCCCCCTGTCCGCTCCGGTCGAGGGCGCGAGCCGACAGCAGCGAACAGTTGCTGATCCCCGCGTGGCCGGTCCCGTCGTCCGTCCCGCCGGCGGCGATGCCGCCGACGTGAGTGCCGTGTTGCTCGTCGCCGGCGACCGGGTACGGATCGCTGCCGTAGCCGGTGAACACGTTCCCGTGGTTCGGAACGCTGTCGTCCATGTTGTCCGCCAGCGCCGGGTGGTCGTACTGGATCCCTTGGTCGACGATGGAGATCGTGACGTCCCCGTCGCCGTAGGTCGTCTCCCAGGCCTCGCTGCAGCCGATCTGGCTGGGCGCGTGCTGGGAGCCGTAGTAGGGGTCGTTCGGCGTGACGAACGACTCCATCGTCGCGTTCGGTTCCGCGTACTCGACGTACTCGTTGGCCGTGATCGCTTCGATGAACGTCTCGCGGGCGAAATCCGGCGCCTCCGACGGGAAGGAAACGACTGCGTAGTTGATGACCTCGTTCGTGTGTTCGACCCTCGCGTCGCCGGGCACCGCTGCGAGCGCTTCCCGCTCGATGTCCGACGCCGACGGCGAGATGCCGACGATGAGTTCGTCCTCTTTCGGTCCGGGTTCGCGGCCGTTCTCGTCGTCGGCGCTGACGACGCCGCTCGAGGCGAGCAGGCCGCCGATCGAGAGCGACCCGGCACCGGTGAGGATCGTTCGGCGATTGTATTCGCGGTCGGAGTCGGTCCCGTCCCGCGGATCGTTCGGTTGCATGGAACGACAGTCATCAAAACCTGAAATTAGTAAAACTTTATCGAACTTGAAACTATTTATTTAACATTCTAAGCCGGAATTTATGTCAGAAGGGAATGGGATGCGCATATAAAGAGAGAACAATTGAATTCGCCCGGTTAGATACCCCGCCGATCGGGAAAGAAACGCGGCGATAGTTTCCGCCACTCGACGGGGTGCTCGAGTCGAGCGAACCGGAAGCAAATAGCGCGATGCGCGCCGACGCGACCCCGCCACGTCGTCGTGTTTCGTCACACCTATCTCGCGCGCGCAGGAAGTGGGTGGCATGTTCGACAGCGTTCGCGCCCGTCTCGGTCTCGCCCCCGACGGATCGTCGGAACCGACCGTCGGGCTGTTCGTCGACGGGCCGAACGTCTTCCGCGACGAGTTCGACGTCGACCTGAACGACCTTCGGGACGCCGCCCGCGACCTCGGCCGCGTCGGCGTCATCCGCCTCTACCTCGACGAACACGCGACCCCCGGACTCATTCAGGCCGCCGAGGCGCGGGGCTTCGAAGTGATCGTCACCAGCGGCGACGTCGACGTCAAACTCGCCGTCGACGCGACCGCGCTGGGCAGCGCCGGCACGATCGACCGCCTCGCGATCGCCTCCCGAGACACGGACTTCAAACCCGTCCTCGAGCACGCGGGGACCGTCGGCATCGAAACGATCGCGATCGCGCCGGGCTCGTACGGGCGATCGGACGCGCTACAGAACGCGGCCGACGAGGCGATCACGATCGACGAGTGATAGCCTCGGGGTCGGGGCTCGCGGCCCGCCGCGTTCGGTTCGCACCCGAGCGCCACTCCGTGTGAACCGAGTCGAGTCTTTATACGCGCACCTGTCGTTCGACTAGCTATGGAGACGGTCTCTCATCACGGCCGCACCACCGCCTACGAGGTCTCGGACCGCGGTGGCGACGGCCCGACGATCTGCTGCATCCACGGCAGCGGGGGGTCCCGCCACGTCTGGAAGAGCCAGCACCGCCTCGCGGATCGCACGCCCGTCGTCGCGCTCGATCTCAGCGGCCACGGAGATTCGGACGACATCGACGCCTCGCCGGGCTACGCGACGCTCTCGGCCTACGCCGACGACGTGATCGCCGTCGCCGAGGCGACCGACGCAACCGTCCTCGTCGGTAACTCGCTCGGCGGCGCCGTCGTTCTGCACATCCTGCTCGAGCGCGCGGGCGAGTTCGACCCGGACGCGGTCGTCCTGACGGGCGCCGGCGCGCGACTCGGCGTCCTCGAGGACCTCCTGCAGTGGCTCGAGCACGACTTCGAGCGAGCGGTCGAGTTCCTCCACGGCGACGACCGATTCTTCCACGATCCGGAGCCGGAACTCCGGGAGCGATCGATGGAGCGGTTCCACGAGTGCGGGCAGGCGGTGACGAACCGGGACTTCCAGACCTGCCACACGTTCGACGTGCGCGATCGATTGGACGAGATCGACGTGCCGACGCTGGCGGTCTACGGCGAGTACGACCAGTTGACCCCGCCGTGGTTCCACGAGTTCCTCGCGGACGAGATCGGGGACAGCTACCTCGTCGGGATCGAGGACGCCGCCCACCTGGCGATGCTCGAGCGGCCCGCGGCGTTCAACGACGCCGTGCTCGAGTTCGTCGAGGAGAGGACGTGAGCGCGGTGGATCGAAGCCGCGAGCGGCGGATCACGACAAAGGATTTATAGAAGCGACCGGAACCGTCGCGTATGTTCCCCGCTGACGGCGTCCACGGCTTCGGCGGCGTGCAGGTCGCCTTCTACGCCTACGTCGCGCTGACGTGTGCGCTTACGGGCGGGCTGTGGCTGCTCGGCCTACCGACGGAGCTAACGGTGGTCGCGTTCGTCCCGATCGGCGGCCTCCTCCTGATTCCGTTCTGGCCGCTGTTCACGGCCCAGCATCCGGAACACGACGACGAGGCGCCACAGTAGTGCAATCTCGTATTCGGGGGTTAGAACCGAGTCCTTCTGTCGGTGAGGATAGCTGCGAATCTACCGCTGGCCCGTCCATCAGCTTTCGGTGATATTGACGGTGCCGTGCTGAACAGACAGTGCGAATGCACCACCCTCCGTCGATCGAGTATCGCGGAATCACGATCGTTCAGTAGGGAACCGTCGCGAGCGATAGTCGTCCGTTTTCTATTGAAATGACGAACAGTACGGTTTTGTCCCCATCTTCGTTATGTCTCCAGACCATCTAGCAGTAGCATGCTAATTGCGACCTTCCGACTCGAACTCGAGGCAGTCGCACTCGAACAGGCGTTTGATGCGGTCCCGGAGATGACGGTCGAAGCCGAACGCATCGCCGCACACAGCACCCAATGGACGATGCCGTGTCTCTGGATCGCTGCCGATGACTTCGACGCCGTCGATACTGCTCTCGAAAACGACCCCTCGGTAGACGAAATCGTTGGCGGCGACGAATTCGGCGAGGAGAAGTACTATCATATCGACTGGAACGAGGAGACGTACGAACGGATCTCCGCATACATTGATAAAGAGGGATCACTCCTCCAGGCGGACGCGACCGACGACGGGTGGGAGTTAGAGATACGATTCGTCGGCCGTGATCAGTTCGACGAATTCCGGACGATGTTGCACGAACGAGGGTACGCCTTCGAACTGCTGAACCTCTACCAACCGGGTGCCCCGCGGCAGACGGAGGGTGAGGTGACATCCGCTCAACGAAATGCCCTCGTTACCGCCGCTGAGCTGGGCTACTACAAGGTTCCTCGTGAGATCTCCACGAGAGAACTCGCAGACGAACTCGATATCTCTCACCAGACCGTCTCAGAACTTCTCCATAGAGGAACGGAAAACCTCATCACGTCTCATCTCACGACGACTGCCGCCGACGCGTAGTCACTTCTCGTCGACGTTGATCGTTTCCCCCTCATAAAACGACTTAAAAGCCTGACACGGCGGGTCGAAACTCCATACAAGACCATGGCGTATTGTGAAACGTGAGTAACGTACCGTCCGAATCGAGCAAGAACGGAAGTGACACGGTTGACACGGCCTTAGAGGCGCTCTCTCATGTTCACCGTTTTCAGCTTTTACAGTCCCTCTGTGAAGAGGACCCGCAGGAAGCCGTAATCGCTTCCGTCACCGATAGCGTAGAGCGCGGTAGAGACGTGAAATCGGTACAAATTGAACTGTACCATCTTCACCTCCCAAAACTCGAAGAGGCGGGGTTCATCGAGTGGGAGCGAGAGCACGACCAGGTGAGCAAAGGGCCTAATTTCGATACAATCGAGAAGTTACTCGAACGGCTGAGCGAAGGCAGGAACCGCGAACTCCTCTTTAACTAGCGCCGTGTCTGGGATTCGATCCACCGTTATTTATATTAACTGAACATTCCACGATCGATCCGTCCATCTACCGAGCAACTGATTCATCAACGTCGACGCGAACCAAACGGAATCACCGTGCTGAACCCAGCGTCTGTATTCGGAACACGGATCTTGTCAGATACGATATCTACTGCTTCCCATTGCGTTACAGTTACCTTGTGTCCCTGTACTGACCGCGGATTTGCGATCGGTTTTGGCCGAGAAAATCGTGCTACTGGCTGAACGCTGTCCCTGGAATCCGGCGGTCCGAAACTGAGACGGCTAGTAGATATCCTCGAGATCGGCCTCCTCGTGGCTGTGTTCTTCGGCCGGGAACGCGCCGGACTCGACCGCCGAGACGTAGTCCTCGACGGCCGATTTCATCTCTTCGCGAACCGAACCGAACTGCTTCGCAAAGGAGGGCGACCACTCGCTCAGGCCGACCGCGTCGTCGACGACGAGCACCTGCCCGTCGCAGTCCGGGCCGGCGCCGATCCCGATCGTCGGGACGTCGATCGCCTCGGTCACGGCGGCCGCGAGGTTCGACGGGACGTGCTCTAAGACCAGCGAGAACGCGCCGGCGTCCTCGTGGGCCTCGGCGAGTTCGATGATTCGTTCGGCCGCTTCCTCGTTGGTTCCCTGGCGGGGGTAGCCGCCGTACTGGTTGACGTGCTGGGGCGTGAGCCCGAGGTGAGCCATCACGGGGATGCCGAGTTGGACCATCTTCTCGGTCAGGTCGACGGTATGCGGGCCGCTCTCGAGTTTGACGGCGTGGGCGCCCTCCTCCTTGAGCATCCGGCCGGCGTTTTCGATGCTGTCGCTCTCGTCGACGCCGACGGAGAGGAAGGGCATGTCGGCGACGACCAGCGCGTCTTCGGTCGCCCTCGAGACTGCGCCGACGTGGCGGGCCATGTCGTCGACGGTGACCGGCAGCGTCGTGTCGTACCCCAGCGACGCGTTGCCGACACTGTCGCCGACGAGGATGACGTCGACGTCCGCGTCATCGACGATTTCTGCCGTCGGCGCGTCGTAGGCCGTCAGCATCGTGATCGGTTCTTCGCCCGTCTTCGCCGTGAGATCCCGTACCGTGGGCATACGCTGCAGTTCGGGTCCGGCGAGTAAACAGCATCGTTCTGCGTCGCGAACGACTCGCGTCGCCCGAGGCTATCACGGGTCGACCGGGGCGACCGCAGGCGGTGCCTCGAGGCCCCGCCCCGGTTACGATCGTCATCCGGGATTTCTGCCCGCGAAATTCGGAGCCAGCTATTTTGCCCTCTTCGTTAGATGTGTACACAATGACATATGCTAAATCCGAGACCGCGCCCCCACCCGTCCGCCGGTCCCGCTGGTGGTACGTCGCCGCACTGGTGCCGCCGTTTCACGCCCTCGCAGGTGTCGTCTTCCTAACGATCGTCGCTGCCGCCCTCGAGATCGTCGGCGTTCCGTTCGTCCGCTCGGAATCTACGCTCGTGCTCGCGGCCGCGGGTATCACCGTTCCGACCACCGTGCTGACGTTCCTCCTGCCGATCGCGTTGTACCGAGACATCGGCGCCCTCGAAACGGCGGGTGTGCTCGAAGGCTGGGACCCCGACCGCCACCGGTACGCGATCGCCGCGGCCGGCGGCCTCTTTGTTCCGGGCGTCAGTGCCGCCGTCTCAGCGTACTACCTCTACCGCCGTCACGTCCATGTCGGGACGCCGTAGGTGACTCGCAATATGCTCGAGACGACCGACGACGACCGACCGCGGGGCGCGATCGTCATCGCGAAAAAGGAGTTCCGAGACGCCGTGCGATCTCGGGCGCTCCTCGCGCTGACGGCGCTGTTCGCTCTCTTCGCAGCGGGCGGCGTCGCGCTGTTGTCGCTGCTTCCGGCGCCCGCCGACGCGGATTTCGGCGGCGAGTTCGGCGTCGTCTTCGGGCTACTCTCCCCGGCGAGCCTGTTCGTGCCGATCATCGGCCTGCTGGTCGGCTACCGCGCTATCGCCGGCGAGCGCGAGGACGGGAGCATCTATCTGTTGCTCGGGCTCGGCCACGACCGTCGGAGCGTTTTCGTCGGCAAACTCTTCGGGCGGAACGCGGTCGTCGCTACCGCGATTCTCGCCGGGTCCGCGGTCGGCGGCGGCGTAGCGGCCGCGATCACCGACGGGATCACACCTGCGCCGTTCATCGCGTTCACCGCGACGACGATCCTGCTCGGTGTCGTTTTCGTCAACATTGCGATCGGACTGTCCGCGACGACCGCCTCGACGACGTACGCCGCGTGGGGCGGGTTCGGCGTCTTCGTTCTCTTTCAGTTTGTCTGGGGCGTCCTCGCGTTCGGATTGGTGTTCCTCGAGACCGGCTCCTTCCCGGAACCGCCGCTACCGGCGTGGTACCCGTACATCGCGCAGTTGAATCCGCAAAACGCGTACCGGACCCTCGCGACGGCGCCGTTCGAGGCGAACGAGTTGCTCGGAACGATCGCCGGTGCGCCGGGTACGACGTCGACGGTCGCCCTCGAGCCGTGGTTCGCGGGCGTCGTCCTGCTGTGGTGGGGAACGGTGCCGCTGCTGATCGGCTACTATCGATTTCGGCGCGCCGATCTCTGAAGGGACTGCCGGCCGCCGCTCCCGACCGAACGCGTAACCCGCGAGGCTTAAGAGGGCGCGGTATGGAGTGTCTGCCGTGCCGGAACCCGTCGAAACGACCAATCCAGAGGGCGTCGATTACGGGTGGGTGATGCAGGTCACGTTCGTCGCCACGATCCTCGTCGGCGCGCCGATCGTCGCCGTCCTCTCCCTACAGGCCGACCTACCGACCTGGAACGCCCGCGCCGAGTTCGCGATCCGCGTCGGGGCGCTCATCTGGACGGTCACTGCGCTCGCCGTGTTCGCGTACGCGAAGCGGTATCAGGAGTAAGCGTCGCAGTCGCTCGGAACGGAAGACCGCGGTTAGACGCCCGACGGCCCCGACCCGACGTACTCGAAGGCTGTGCCCGCGCGCTCGGCCGTCAGTTCGTCCCGCCGCGAGTCGCCGACGAACACCGCGTTTTCGGGCTCGACGCCCAGTTCCCGAACCGCCTCGAGCAGCGGCGCCGGATCCGGCTTCTGCGTCGCGACGGTGTCCCGACCGACGACGACGTCGACCGCGTCGGCCAGTCCGTGTTTCTCGAGCGCGATTCGACACGCCGCCTCGCAGTTGAGCGAGCAGACGCCGACCGGGACCGTTTGCTCGAGGAGTTCGTCGGCGTGGGCCAGCCGCGGGGCGGCACGAGCCCCGTCGCGCTCGCGGTCGGCGAGCGTCGACTCGACCTCCGCCCGCAGGCCGGCGTCGTCGGCCCCCTCGAGCATGTCCCACAGCTCCGTGCTCGGCGGTTCGACGCCGGCGGTGTCGTACACCTCGCGGACCGCACGCGCGGCGTCGGTCCAGTCGACCTCGAGGTCGACGAGCGTCCCGTCTAGATCGTAGACGACGGCCTCGTACTCGGTCTCAGTCACGATCGGTGATACGAGCGGCGGTCGAATAGTGACTTCGGTTCGGCTGGGAGTGACACCCGTCGGGAACGGAGCGCGGGTAGGCGGATGCGGATGCAGGTAGGTGCGAATTCAGGATGAGACCGGAAACGGAAAACGAGTCCGTCAGTTCCCCTCGAGTCCGATTCGAACCGTCGGTCGACCGTGCAGCGCGGGCGGCCGGCTCCCGCCTACGACGAGTGGTCGCCTATTCGGTCACCATCTCGCTCGCCGCCTCGTCCAGCTGCTCGCTCGCGAGCACGCGGTTGGCCCGGCGCAGCCGCTCGGAGAGCGCCTGGTGGGAGATGTCGAGTTCGTTCGCCAGTTCCTCGAGCGAGATCTCGCGGGGGACGTCGTAGTACCCCTGGCGGTAGGCCTCGGCGATGGCCTCCTTCTGGGGCTCGGTCAGCGCCGCGGTCGTCTCGAGGTCATCGTCGGCGCCGGCTTCGACCATCCGCTTGACGTCGACGCGGACGCCCTGGTCCTCGATATCCGAGACGGCGTCCGAGAGCCCCTCGCGGTGGGGGAAGAGCACGCGAAGCGTCCAGTGGTTGTCCGTGACCTGCGCACCCAGTACCGTGCCGTCGTGGGCGTAGATCGCGCGACAGATCGAGCTGACGTCCTCGCTGTACTCGAGCCGGTAGAACAACTCTCCGTCGTCGGTATCCTCGAGGAGCTGCTGGTGTTCGACGACGGTCGAGTCCGCACGCAGCGTCTCGTCGAGTTCGTCCGAGCCGACGTTGGAGAACCAGACCAGCGGCGTCGTTCGGCCCGGCCCCTCGGCGACGACGCTCTCGACGCGGACCTCCATCGACGGGAGCTGCTGGAACGTCTCCGCGAGGGCGAACTCGTCGGTCGAGACCGAGAGCTCGGCGATCGTCGTCATCGGCGACTCACCTCGCACAATGGGCTCGAGTCCGGTTGGTATCCGACGCTGCTATCGTGCTCGCTGTGGGACTCGAATCGGATCATAGTCATAGTATCGGTGGACGGATGCCTGGGGGTACTCGAGCCACGCGTCGTGGTGTCCCCGCAGGAATCGTGACGGGAAAACAAACGGCGCCGATACCGTTGATGAACAGGCCTTGGTTTTCCAGCGCTTTAAGAGAGCACGTCACGTTTCCCGACGGTCACGGCTCCGCACCCGTCGGAAACGGCCGTTTCAGACTATCGACTATCGCCGAGGCGAGCCAGCCGGTTCAGCGCGTAGACGGTCCGGAGCACGTCGACGCTCTTCCCGCGATCGAAGACGAGTTCGTCCGTCTCGAGGACGTGTTCTAACGTATCCCGCGAGGCGTGTTCCGGAGCGGCCGCGATGCCGGCGTCGTTTTCCTCGACCCACTCCATGACCCGCAGGTCGCTCTTGGAGTCGCCCATCACCAGCGCGAAGGGGTCGTCGATCCCGAGCACGTCGAACGCGCGCTCGACGCCGACGACCTTGTTCAACTCGAGACTGCCGATTTCTGCCGCGTCGGCCTCGTAGTAGGCGACGTCGATCCGCTCTAGGGTGTCCGCGAGCCGGGCCGGTACCTCGTCGGCCTCCCGGTCGGGATAGACGCCCTCGCTCTCGAGGACGGCTCTGATCTCGGGGTCCTGGTCGGCGTAGAACGCGCGGGTCCAGTCGACGACGGTCTCGTCGCTGATCTCGGTCTCGCCGTCGCCGTTGCCGTTCAACTCGAGCGCCGAGCCGACCGCGTCGGCGAGCAGATCGACGAGGTAGACCAGCGCCTCGTCGATGACCGCGCGGGCGTCCGCGGAGCCGGTCTCGTAGTTGGGCTTCATCGTGATGTTGAACTCGTTGCCCTGCAGGTGACAGCCCCGGCGGAGTTCCTCGGGCGCTTCGGGGAGCACCCGCGAGCGCACGTCGTCGAAGACCGCCCGGATCTCCTCGTCTAGGTCCTCGTAGAGCAACTGCTTGGTGTCGGCGCCGTGGCCCGGCGTGAACACGCCCGTCCCGGCCTCGTAGACGATCGAGAGGTTCCCCGAGTGGACGATTTCGCTGCCCAGCCCCTGGATCGCGAATCCCTTGACGTTCTCCAGGGTCTGGCCCGTACAGATGACGATCGGGACGCCCGCTTCGTGGAACTCCGTCAGCACGTGCAGCGTCTCGCGGGGAATCTCGTTGTCCGTCCCGCCGGCCGAGCGCAGCGTCTCGTCGACGTCTAACACGAGCACGTTCACCGCGCGGCCGTACTTGGCCTCGAGGTCCAAGGCGGTGAAGGCCTGATCGCGGTCCGCCCACGAGGCGACCTCAGCGAACGTCTCGCCGGCCGCGAAGTCCGCCCGGATCTCGTTTTTGCGGGCCTCGAGTTCCTCGGTCGCCTCCTGCCAGTGCTCGAGGGCGACCCTCGAGTCGACCGCCGGGAAGACGTCGACGAACTCCTGATACTCGCGCAAGGTCGCCGTATCGTACTCGTCGTAGAGTCGGTAGACGAGATCGTACCGTTCCATGCTAGCTACAGTCACCGGCAGGGAGATAATCGTTGCCTCTGAGGGCGGTCGACGGCGGGTCCCGTTGGGCGGCGCCGCGCCCGCACCGCCCCCGCGGCACCGCGACCGCACCGGCCGCCGCGCGCCACCGCTCGCTGCTCGAGCGACGACGATACGACTATAAAAACGGCGGCCGAATCGGCTGCATATGAAAAACGTTGACGACCTCATCGAGAGCGCGGCGGAGCTCGCCGACCGCGGTCTCTCGAAGGGCGAGATCGCCGACGAACTGAACGTCTCGCGCGAGACGGCCAGTTGGCTCGTCGAGCGCAGCGGGACGACGACCAAGCCGACCAGCCGAGAATCCGCCGAACCGGCGGCCGCGGGCGGCCCGCAGGACATCCACGTCGACTGGTCTGCAGTCGGCCGGGACAGCAAACGGATGGAACACATCTCCGCCGCGATGGCCGACCTGCTGGCCAAGCACGGCGAGGACGTCGACCTGACGATCGGCATCGAGAAGGCCGGCGGCCCCATCGCGACGCTGATCGCGCGCGAACTCGGGACCGACCTCGGCACCTACACCCCGGCGAAACACCAGTGGGAGGAAGGCGACATCGAGGATCTGGGCGGGACCTTCTCCCGAAACTTCGCCGGGATCCGCGACCGCGAGTGCTACATCGTCGACGACACCATCACCAGCGGCACGACGATGCGAGAGACGATCGAAGCGATCCGCGCCGAAGGCGGCGAGCCGCTGGCCTGCGTCGTCCTCGCGGACAAGCAGGGGATCGAAGAACTCGACGGCGTCCCGGTCTACTCGCTGTTGCAGGTCATCAGCGTCGGCCAGGACGAATAACGCCCAGTGCTGGCGGGGCCAGTCTGGAACCCGCTTAGCCGTTCGTCCCGTTTCGTCGCCGTCCGTTCTCGAGCGAGGCGATGGCAGGGACCGCCCTTTTCGCCCGTACCAGTTCACACGCCGAGACGATACCCCGCGGTCACGGCAGCGGACGCGACACCACCGCTCTCGCTCGGCGCCACCTTCGGTGTCGTAGGGCTGGCGGGCTGTACCGACGGCGGTCCGGAGGACGAATAGAGCGGGGAGGGCCCTACCGGCGACGCGGTCCCGAAGTTTCCGAAGTAGTAGGGCCCTCCGTCCTGTAACCGGTTGCGCGAGACCGGTTGCTCCCGGTCCGGGGACGCGATAAAAAGAATCGACGGTGAGTGCGTCGGTGAGCGGACGGCGTTAGCCGTGGATGCCCATCGCTTCGATCTGTTCCTGGTACCGGTTCCGGATCGTCACTTCGGTCACCTGCGCGACGTCGGCGACTTCACGCTGGGTCTTCTTCTCGTTACAGAGCAGCGACGCGGCGTAGATCGCGGCGGCGGCGTATCCGGTCGGCGACTTGCCCGAGAGCAGCCCTTCCTCGGCCGTCTTCTCGATGATCTCGTTGGCCTTGGTCTGGACTTCCTCGGACAGTTCGAGTTCGGAACAGAAGCGCGGGACGTATTTCTTCGGGTCGACGGGTCGCATCTCGAGGCCGAGTTCCTGCGAGATGTATCGATACGTGCGACCGATCTCTTTGCGTTCGACGCGTGAGACTTCCGAAATTTCCTCTAAGCTGCGCGGGATGCCTTCCTTCCGACAGGCGGCGTAGAGCGCGGAGGTCGCGACGCCCTCGATCGATCGACCCCGAATGAGGTCTTCCTTGAGCGCGCGACGATAGATGACCGACGCGACCTCGCGGACCGAACGCGGGACGCCGAGCGCCGAGGCCATCCGGTCGATCTCGCTTAACGCGAACTGCAGGTTGCGCTCGCCGGCGTCTTTCGTTCGGATGCGTTCCTGCCACTTGCGCAGCCGGTGCATCTGGCTGCGCTTCTTCGAGGAAATCGAGCGGCCGTAGGCGTCTTTGTCCTTCCAGTCGATCGTCGTCGTCAGCCCCTTGTCGTGCATCGTCTGTGTGGTCGGGGCACCGACGCGGGACTTCTCCTGTCGCTCCTGGTGGTTGAACGCCCGCCACTCAGGGCCCGGGTCGATCTTTTCTTCCTCCACGACGAGCCCACAGTCTTCACAGATGAGCTCACCCCGGTCGGAGTCCTTGACGAGATTATCCGATTCACACTCGGGACAGGCGCGTACCCCCTCCTGATCCTCGGTCTCGTCCGTCTCACGCGTTCGCTCCCGCTGGCGGGTGGACCGTGTCATCGCACTTTTATAGTAGTAGCACCATTGTATATAAACTCTTGGGAACCGTTTCAGCCGGTAAGGGGAAAATCGCCGAAATCGAACGGTAGGGGCTCTCGGGAGGGATATTTACCATCTGGAACCGGAAAGACTTTATCCGGAACCGGCGGATCACTGGGACGAATGCCGGTCATCGAATGCGACGTCGACGCCGCTCGAGACCGACTCGAGGCGGCCGGGGTGACGGTCGAACCGGGCAACACGGATCACGAGCGCTGGCGGGCGAGCCGCGGGTCGGCGACGGCGGTCGCCTACGACGACAAGGTCGTCGTCCAGGGTGGCAATCCACAGGAGATCGAGGCGATTCTTCGCGAGGCGGGCGGTCGCGCGCACGTCTACTTCGACGGCGGGAGCCGCGGCAACCCCGGCCCCGCGGCGATCGGCTGGGTGATCGTCACCGGCGACGGCATCGTCGCCGAGGCGGGCGAACGAATCGGCCGCGCCACGAACAATCAGGCCGAGTACGAGGCCCTGATCGCGGCCCTCGAGGCGGCCCGCGACTACGGGTTCGACGAGGTGCACATTCGGGGCGACTCCGAACTCATCGTCAAGCAGGTCCGGGGCGAGTACGACACCAACAACCCCGAACTCCGCGAGAAGCGGGTGACCGTCCACGAACTGCTCTCGGCGTTCGACGAGTGGACCTTAGAGCACGTCCCCCGCGAGGTCAACGACCGCGCGGACGGACTCGCGAACGAGGCGCTCGATCAGGGGTAAGGTCGTGTCTCGTGGCACGAACCTTCTAATGCGGGACTCGAGTATCGCTGGGATTCCCGCCGGCGCTCGCGGTCGACGCGCCGGCACTCGTCCGGATTTTTGTACCTCGCGTCCGAAATCGGCCATATGACTGCCGAGGATCGGTTCAAGCTGTTCGGCGTGTACCTCTCGCGGCCGGTCTACGAGGCCCTCGACGACTACGTCTACGAGGAAGCCGGCGTCGTCGATCTCAGTGACTACTTCGACGAGACTGCGTCATCGGTTCCGACGGGCGATCCGGGCGCCGAGGCGACCGACGAACTCGTCTCGGATCTGGTGGCGGAGTTTGCGACACTGTACGACGCGGCCGACTTCGAGGCTGCGACGGCCGTCGACCCGAACGGGTTCGTCCTCACGCATCTCGCCGCGAAACCGACCCGGGTCGCGGCCCTCCGCGAACGCTTCGAAGCGGCGACGACGATTCAGGAGACGGACCTCCGAACCGCCCACACCGCCATCCTGGCTGCGTTTCTGTCGGTCGACCCGCTCGAGTAGTGAGCCGGCGGCTCGTGATCCGACCGGACAGAGTGGTCGCCTCGAGGCCACGCTCGTCACTGTAATTCGACACGTTCCGCAGCTCGGCCCTGCTACTGTCGATCGGGTCATTCCATCCGTCCAAAAATAGCTTCGCGGCGGGGCTGCCAAACGTCGCGCCGCCTACGCCTTCTGTAGGTCCCGAATGGTCACCCAGTGGTCGCCGTATTCGGCTTCGTGCTCGCTCGCGTACCGGTTGGCTTCGGCCCAGTCCGAACACTCGCGGTCGAACTCGCAGCTGTCACAGCGGAGCTGGTACGCCATGCACTGTGAGACCACGCGAACGTGCTTAAGCGTTGAGTTGGCGGTTACAGCGGTGGCTGTGAATTCGTGCGAATCGCCTGCCAGACCGCTGTTGCGGGCCGATTCTGGCGGTCGATCGCAGTCGAATTCGGTCCGCCGATCGGTCTCGGACTCGAGGGGGTTCGAGAGAATTAACTCAGTTCCGTATTCTAGTACCTTTACATGGGTGGCCGTTACAGACACTGGTGATGCCCGAAGTCACGATCTCCGACAACCTGTACTCGAAACTCGAAGAGCAGTGCGACGATGCTATCGAAGACGCCGTGTGGGAGCTGCTGTACCAGTCGCGCCGCGAGTAATCGATCGCTTGTTCTGCCCGCTGATCTCGTCTTGCGTTCACTTTCGGTAGCGTCGTGTCAGTAGCCAATGGCGGGCCAGACCGTTTCGACCGACTACCTTACGGTGCGTCGTACTGCACGCTCTCGATCGAATCGTAGTGGTGCCGGGTCGAACGGCAGCCGAGTTCACGCTCGAGGGACGCATCCGGCTCCGTTCGGAGTTCGACGGTTCGACCGTCGACGGTGGTGATCTCGACGCGCTTCTCCCGCTCGGTAGCGAACTCGATGCCCTCGTACTCGGTCTCGAGCCGAACCCCGTACTCGGCGAGCGCGAGTCCGCCCACCGTGGCGAGTACTAGCAGCCCCGCAAGAGGTCCGGTGGCGGCGAGCAACCACAGGAACGACACCGCCGCGAGCAGGCCGCCGCCGAGTCCACCCAGCACCAGCCGGTCTCGGTCGGATCCCAGATCGAAATCGAAACCGCGATCGCGCTCGAGTCGGCCGAGCGCCTCGCGGACGCGCACGTAGCGCCGACGAGCGAGTTCAGCTGCGCTGCCCCCGGCGACGGTTGCGACCGCGAGCCCGACCGTGGCCATGCCCTCCGCCGCGGGCAGTCGAAGCACGGTCAGGACGAGTGCGATGACGGCGATGACCGCGAGGATGGCGCCGACCCCCGCGACGAGTCGGTCGTCGACGCCGCGAAAGGTGGGACTCGAGTGCAGGTGGCTCCGGATCGAGGTGATATACTCCTGTTTCACGTCGAGGAACTCGCCGTCCGCGGAACGGCCGAGCAGTCGCCGGTCCGTAACCCCGATCGTGACCTCCGCCCGCCCGGTTTCCTCGATCAGGGTCCCCTCGTAGACGGCGTTCAGCGATTCGGTACGGGTGAGATGGGCTCTGAGTGACCGTTCCGGCGGCGTCATCACCTCGAGAGACGTCCTCTTGGCCCAATGTAAAGAGCCGCATTACCGTCGGTTTCGCGGTGTCTCACTTCGGCTGTGCCTGTCGTTATCTCGACTGCCTGGCTTCGAGTTGACCGTAAGGGAGGCGTATTCGGCGGGCTCGAGTAGTGTTCTTTGTAACGAGTAAGGGTAGGGCGGATTTGAACCACGGTCGTTTCGCTCACGCCGTTCGCTTCACTCCCTGATTCAAATCCTCCCAACATCACGACGCTGCCGCTCGCGAATTTGCTCGCGGCAGAAGTAGTGGGTTGGGGCGGATTTGAACCGCCGGCTTCCTCCGTGTGAAGGAGGTATCATAACCGGACTAGATCACCAACCCGCAGGCTGACGTATCGGTGCGTGCGACTTAAGGCTTCCTTTCGTCGGTCGCCGACGCCTCACCGCGGTACGCCGTCACCCGCTCTCGAGCGCTCCCGATCGCCTCGCGAGCTTGGCCTTCGACTTTCCGCTCGAGGCCCGCGACTTCCTCGCGAACCGTCTCGAGGCGATCCGGCTCTGATTCGGGCTCGGACCCCGAACGGCCGAGGCGGTCACGAACTCGGTTGCTGACGGGAGCGAGAGTTTCGGCGATGCCGAGGCGGGCGTGTTCGGCGGCGCGAGTGAGGTAGTACCGGCTGTCGTGGAAGTGTTTGTTCATCGTCGTTCACCATAGAAAGGCGCAGCGGGGATATAGTCCTTTCGTAGGCAACAGAAAACGGCCGGCCGATTCGCGAGGAGTCGTTTCGTCATCTAAAACCGTGAGATGGCGACCGATCGAGCGCGATTGGAGGACCTAAGCGAACGTGTTAGGGCCGTTAGTAGCACTTGTGAACGAACATTCACTTATGAATAAGTACATTAACCGATTAGGGGTGTTGGTCGCCGAGTTCGTCGTCGAGGCGGCGGTCCTCCAGCAGACGTTAAGCGCGTTTCCCGATGTCAGTCTCACGCACGAGGCGCAGTATCTGACCGCTGACGGAACGGTACGGCTGTTCTTCCGGATGGCCGGTGTCGACCCCGCTGCGTTCGAATCGACGCTCGAGGCCGATCCGACGGTGACTAACGCTCGTCGCATCGACCGTACCGACTCCGCGACCCTCTACCGCGTCGATTTCACCGCCGAGGGGCGGGCCAAATCGACGTTTCCTCGCTGGGCGATCGACGACGTCGTCCTCCTCGAGGCGACCGGCACGACCGATGGCTGGCGAATCCGTATGCGCGTTCCCGATCGGGAAACCCTACTCGAGTACCGGGAGGCGTACGGCACGCGGGGCTGTTCGTTCGCGCTGCAGTCGCTCTCCCTCGATCAATCCGACGGCGACGGCCTCGAGTTGTACCTGTCGCCGTCGCAGCGCGACGCCCTCGTGTCGGCCTACGAACTGGGCTACTTCGAGATACCGCGCCGGATTTCACAGGAAGAGCTCGGCGCCGAACTCGGCATTAGCGCGCAGTCGGTCTCGGAGCGACTGCGGCGCGCCGTCTCGTCGCTGGTCGAGTCGCTGCTCGGCAGGTAGCACTTCAAAGCCTGAGTTACAAGGTCGATTACTCACGGTGGTAGCTGCTGGAAATTAAACCGGATGTCCCGATCAACGCACCACGATTTGCTGTTCGAAGCGCTCGCTGACGGCCACCGTCGACGACTGTGCGCGTATCTCGCCGACCGAGACGGGACGGTCGAACTTGCCGACGTCTGCGCGACGCTGTGCGAACGGTCGCAGTGCTCTCGTCGGACGCTCGAGATCGAACTCCACCACGTTCATCTGCCGTTGCTCGCTGACGCGGGTATCATCGACTACGCACGGGGGGCAGACCGCATCGAACCGGCTGGAAACCTTCCGGTTGCGAAGACGATTCTCGAGACGACCGCGGAAGCGACCTGCACGTAGGCGCCGCTCGCTACCGTCGCCAGTCAGTACTCGGGTGCCTCTTCCGGCTCCCCGTCGCGCTTGTTGACGACGCGAGCGAACGTGAATAGGCCGTCCGAGAGCCGGTTGAGGTACTGGACGGCTTGTTCGTTGATCTCCTCAGCCGTCGCGAGGTCGACGGCTCGACGTTCGGCCCGCCGACAGACCGTCCGGGCGTGGTGGAGCCGCGCGCCGGAGTCGCTACCGGTCGGGAGTACGAAGGATGTCAGCGGCTCGAGTTCCTCGTCGTACTCGTCGATCCAGTCCTCGATGGTCTCGACGTGATCGGCCCGGACGGCGGGGTCGTCCTCGTCCGGGTCGGGATTCGCGAAGTCGGCCTGGACGACGTGGAGGTGATTCTGGACGGTCTGGAGTCGCTCGTCGACGTCGTCGTGGCCGGTCGGCCGAATCGTCCCGATGAGCGCGTTGAGTTCGTCGACGGTGCCGTAGGCCTCGATGCGCGGGCTCGACTTCGACACGCGAGTCATGTTGCGCAGGTCCGTCTTCCCGTCGTCGCCGCGACCGGTGTAGATCGACATATCCGACTCGACGGCCGTCGATCACTTAATCCCTGTCGGGAACGGGGCCGAGAATCGCTCGTCGCTCCGAATGCTCTCGCACTCGAGGGCGCAATCAGTACGTTAAACACACTCGGAACACAACCCCCGCGTATGACGATGGAACTCGACCACGACTGTCCCAACTGCGGGGAGGAGAAGACGTTCTACCGCGCCGCGAGTACGACCCTGCACCTCGGGGAGAAGATCAAGTGGCACTGCCCGGACTGCGACTACGGGTTCGTCAAGATCGACGGCGCCGTCGACTCGAGCGCCGCCGAAGCGTAAGCTCGACGATCAGCCGAACCCTGTTTCGTCCCTTCTCTTTACCCGTCCCAGTTCCGTCTCCCGCTCGAGTCGAGCGTCCGGAGAATCGGGCTGAGAGTACCGAACGTCCGGAGAGCTAACCGCGACGCGACGAGCCGAAACCCGACGATAACGGCGCTACGACTCGTCCTCCTCGAGCGCCTGCCACGACAGCCGCGGGTTCCGGGCTGCGCTGGTCTGGTCGATCCGGCGTGCCGTCGTCCGTTCGGGTGCGTTCGCGAGCGTCTCCGAATCCTCGGCCGCGACCGCGTTGAACGCCGCCGCCAACCGGTCCAACGTATCCTTACTCTCGACTTCGGTCGGTTCGGTCATCAGCGCCTCGGGGACGATCTCGGGCCACTTGGTCGTCGGCGGGTGGACGCCGTAGTCGAGCATCCGTTTGGCCACGTCGGCCGCGTCCTGGTCGCCCGCACTGGCGACGAACTCGTGGTGGAACGGTTCGTAGGGGACGTCGTACTCGAGTCGACTCGCGAGGTAGTTCGCGTTGAGTACGGCTTTGGCGCTGGCGTCCGCCAGCCCCTCATCGCCCAGCCGCGCGATGTAGGCGAAGGCCTTGACGAGCACGAGCCAGTTGCCGTGGAAGCCGTGGACCTTGCCGATCGTGTGCTCGGGCTCGAACAGTTCGTACGTGGGTTCCCCGGATTTCGTCCGCTGGTCGCCTTCGCGAACTCGCGGAGCGGGCAGGAACGGCGCCAACTCGTCGACGACGCCGACCGGGCCCGCACCGGGCCCGCCGCCGCCGTGGGGCGTCGCGAACGTCTTGTGGACGTTGTAGTGCATCACGTCGAAGCCCATGTCGCCCGGTCGCGCCCGCCCCAGGAGGGCGTTCAGGTTCGCCCCGTCGTAGTAGAGTAAGCCGCCGACGTCGTGGACCATCTCGGCGATTTCGTCTATATCGCGCTCGAACAGCCCTAGCGTGTTCGGATTCGTCAGCATTAGCGCCGCCGTGTTCTCCGAGAGGGCCGACTCGAGGGCCTCGAGGTCGACCCGGCCGTCCTCGTCGCTGGGCAGGGAAACGACGTCGTAGCCGCCCAGCGCGGCGCTGGCGAAGTTGGTCCCGTGGGCGCTCTCGGGGATGATGACCTCGTCGCGGTGGCCCTCGCCGTTGTGCTCGTGGTAGGCCGCGGCGACGCGGATGCCGACGAACTCGCCGGCCGCGCCGGCGGGCGGCTGGAGCGTGACGGCGTCCATGCCGCCGATCCGGCCGAGGTAGTCCTGCAGCCGGTACATGACCTCGAGGGTGCCCTGGACGGATCGTTCGGAGCGGTCGGGGTGGACCGACGCCGGCGGCAGGGCGGCCACGTCCTCGGTGAACTTGGGGTTGTACTTCATCGTACACGAGCCGAGCGGATAGGGGCCGCTGTCGATCCCGTAGATCATCTGGGAGAGCCGCGTGTAGTGGCGAGCCAGTTCGGGTTCCGAGAGTTCGGGTAACTCGAGCGAGTCGCGGGTGAGGTCGTCGGGGAGCGGCGAGTCGACGGATTCGGCGTCGTCAGGGGCGATTCCGTCGCCACCGTCGCCGATGTCGACTCGAGTCAGGTCTTTCTCCGACAGCAACGGCTCGTACTGGCCGTCCTCGACGTAGCGGGCTTGATCGTATCGAACTTGCGCGTCGTCGTCTTCCATCGAGTCGCGTCCGCTATCGTCCGTCATCGAACCACCCCCTCGAGCGCCTCGGCGAACGCATCCAACCGCTCGTCGGGCACGCCCGCGACGCAGAGCTGAATCTCGTGCTCGCCGACGACGTGCACCGCGAATCCGCGGCGCTCGAGGTCGTCGGCGATCGCTCGCGCGGGCTGGTCGACCCGGGCGACGAACTCCCGGAGGTGGTGGCGGTCGTGAACCGGCGCCTTGACGCCGACGATGTCGTCGACGCGCTCGGCGAGGGTCTCGGCGCGGCGTACGCCTCGGTTCGCGAGTTCGACCATGCCGGTCGGCCCGAGCGCGGCGGCGTGGATCGCCGTCCGCAGGGCGACCCAGGCCTGATTCGTACAGATGTTGCTCGTGGCTCGCTCCCGGCGGATGTGCTGCTCGCGGGTCTGCAGCGTGAGCGTGAACGCCCGGCGGTCGGTCGCGTCCTCGCTCGCGCCGACGAGGCGGCCGGGGACCTGCCGGAGGTAGTCCTCGCGGGTCGCGAACAGGCCCAGCCCCATCCCGTAGCTGGTCGGCAGGCCGAGCACGCTCGCGTCGCCGACGACGACGTCGGCGCCGACGTCCGCGGGGCGCTCGAGCAGCGACAGCGCGACCGGGTCGGAGCCGAGCGTGAACAGCGCGTCGTTGGCGTCCGCGAGGTCGCCGATCGCCGCGAGGTGCTCCTCGATCGTCCCTCGTACCGTCGGGTTCTCCGCGTAGATCATGACGACTTCCTCGTCGACGGCGTCCTCGAGCGCCGCGAGGTCGACGTTGCCGTCCGCGGTCGGATAGGATTCGACCTCGAGATCGGTGCCCGCGACGTAGTTCTCGAGGGTGCTCCGCCGTTCCTCGCGCAGGAGGTCTGCTTCAGGGACGAGCACCCGGTAGCCCGTCGCGTCGCGGACGCGGTCGGCCAGCGTCGCCGCCTCGCCGAGCGCGGTCGCCGCGTCGTACATCGAGCAGTTGGCGATCTCGAGGCCGGTCAACTCGACCAGAAGCGACTGGTACTCGAACAGGGCCTGCAAGAACCCCTGGGACACCTCGGGTTGGTACTGCGTGTAGGACGTGAGAAACTCCGAGCGATCCGCGAGGTGGTCGACCAGCGACGGCACGTAGTAGCCGTAGTGGCCCCGGCCGAGCAGCTCCGTCAGGTCGTCGTTGCGACCCAGGATGGAGCGTACGAGCCGCCTGGTTTCTCGCTCCGTTCGCGCGTCGATACCGAACTCGTCGTCGAACCGGACGGCTCCCGGAATGTCGAACAGTTCCTCGACGGTCTCGGCGTCGACCGCCTCGAGCATCGCCGCCCGGTCCTCGTCCGTGTGGGGAGCGTAGGGGCTCCCTGCGTGTGTTTCGTTTCCGTGCATGCGTATCACCGATCCGCTCGTTGTGCGCCTGTCGCGTGACAGCCGGTCCCGAACACGATATCCAGTGATAACGCCTTGGGGATAATGAACGCACGCTTTTTCGCGGGGGTGTCCCCCTGTCACAGGAAGGCAGTTGCCTGCAGTCGCCGCGCGAATCATTAGGCCGACCGGCCGTGTCCGGAGCCCGAATGCCACCCGATCGCGACGATCCCGAGACGCCGCTCGACCGCGACGACCAGGAGGTCGGTGCGGACGCCGCGGCCGATTCCGACTCCCTGCTGAACATCCTCCCGCACTTCTACCGCGGCGAGGTCAGTCAGGCCAACAGCGCGCAGGATCGCATCGACCGGACGACCGACTGGGCGATCGCCCTGCTGGCCGCCCTCCTCTCGCTCGTCTTCTCGAGTCCGGACATGCCGGCCTTTCTCCTGCTGATCGGCCTGTTCGTCCTCTGTATCTTCCTGTTCTACGAGGTCCGGCGCTACCGCTTCTACGACCACTGGCGGGCGCGAGTGCGGTTCGTTCAGGAAAACGTGTTCGCGAACGCCTTAGAGCCGGTCGGCGTCGAACACCCCTACTGGCGCGAGGAGTTGAGCGACGACCTCCGGAATCCGACGTTCAAGGTCTCGACTCGAGAGGCGCTCACGCGTCGCATCAAGCGCGTCTACGGGCTGCTCTTCTCCGTCGTCGGCGTCGCCTGGATCTTCAAGATCTCCCTGTTCACGCCGGAACAGCAGTGGACGGAGGCGGCCGAACTGCCGGGCGTCCACGGCTACTACGTGGCCGCGGCCCTCGGCGCGTTCTACGTGGCCGTCGTCGTCCTCGCGCTCTGGCCGACGCCGCGGCGAGCGAAAGGAGAGATCTACGGCGAGGAGCCGGGGGATTGGAAGAACGATTCGGACGAGTAGCTCTCGAGTCGCGCGTTACGGTTCCGACCGATCGTCAGTCTCCGTGTCAGCACCCGTTTCGCCGTCGGTTCGATCGTCCGCCGCAGTCTCGTCGCGCTCGTCGGCATCACTGCTGTCGTCACCGTCGTCAGCGCCGTCGACGTGCTCGTCGTTCGCACCCGCGTCGCTCGCATCGGTCTCCGGATCGAGGCCCGTACTGACACCGGCGTCGGACGTATCGACGGCCGGGTCGGCTGCCCGGTCCGGCCGCTCGGTCTCGAGCGTCCCGTCACCGGTCCGTTCGCGGGCGAACACGTCGAGCGTAATCTTCGCGCCGCCGAGCACGACGGGGCCGATGAACAGGCCGACGCCGCCGAAGACGACGATGCCGCCGAAGATTCCGACGACGATGATCGCGGAGTTGAAGGCGCTCGTCCGCCCGATCAGTGCCGGTCGCAGGTACGTGTCCGAGGCGCTGACCAGCGAGCCGTACGCGACGAGGGCGGCGGCGGGGACGAACTCCCCCACCGCGATCAGGTAGACGGAGACGGGGACCCAGACGCCGAACGCGCCGACCAGCGGCAGCAGGGCGAGGACGAACGTTGCGACCGTCAGGAAGACGACGGCGGGGACGTCGAGGATCGCCAGCCCGATCCCCATCATCACCGCCTGAATACCCGCGACGGCGACGTTACCGACGACGGAGGCCCACATGAGCTGGTCGATCTCCACCTGCAGTTCGTCCAGAATGTCGTCTTCGATCGGCAGAACGCGGTGGAACCACCCGACGAGTGCATCCCCGTCACGGAGCAGGGCAAAGAGGACGAACACGGTCACGGTTAACCCGATCAGCAGGCCGGGTACGCCGCTGACGAGTTCGATGCCGCTGGTGGCGAGTCCCTGCAGCCCCGTCTCGATCGGTTCCTGGTAGGCCTGATACATCTCGGTGAGATCGACCGCGTATCCGTTGGACTCGAGGCGGGATTCGATCGCCCCGACGTTGAGATCGCCACCTTCGACGGCGTCCAAAATGTTAAGCGCCTCACGAAGCGCGACCGCGAGGACGTACGACAGCGGTAAGATGATCGTGAGGATCGCGACGGCGACGAGGACGAGCGCCGCGGTCATCGACCGGACGTAGGCCTCGAGTCGCCGCTGGGCGGGCATGAGAATGTACGCGAGCACGACCCCGAGCAACACGTACTGGAGGTAGGGGAGGACGACGAGCAGGCCGAGGAGCGCACTCACGACGGCGAGGACGGTCAGTCCGGTTCGATCGGTGAACCACGAGTCGGATCCGGCCGCCGTGGCAGCATCGGAGGGCGGGTCAGGATCGGGATCGGGGTCGGACGCAGCCATACCCACCGGTACGAAGCCACATGGTATTAGGCCACTGAAATATTTCGGATACTGAATGTCTGCTCGGCCCGGCGCAGAACCGAGCCACGGAACCGACCGGCGTCAGTCCTCGAGCAGCGACCGCGAGGAGTTGGTGACGACCAGCAGGCTGCTGGTGCCCATCGCGACGGCCGCGAACAGCGGGTTGAGCAGCCCGGTCACTGCCAGCGGAATCGCGACGGCGTTGTAACAGAACGCCCAGCCGATGTTGCCCTTCACGCGGCGGTCGGTCGCGCGGGCGAGGTCGAAGACGGTGTCGACCGACGAGAGGTCGTCGTCGACCAGCGCGACGTCGGCGGCGTCGGCGGCCATCGCGGTCCCGCCGCCGAGCGCGATGCCCAGGTCGGCGGCCGCCAGCGCCGGCGCGTCGTTGGTCCCGTCGCCGATCATCACCGTCCGGCCGGTTCCCTTGAGTCGCTCGACCGTTTCGGCCTTTCCCTCCGGTGGGACTCCAGCGAACACCCGATCGACGGCCTCGTGATCGCGGAACCGATCCGCGGCCTTCGCGTCGTCGCCGGTCAGGACGACGACCTCGGCGCCGCCCTCCGAGATCGCCGTCACCGTTTCGCCCCACTCCTCGCGGAGTTCGTCGCCGACGACGATGACGCCCTCGGCGGTCCCCTCGCGGCCGACGGCGACCGGCACGCGGCCGGTCTCGCGGTGGGCCTCGACCCGCTCGGCGACTGCGTCGGGAACCGCCCAGCCGCGATCCCGGAACAGGTCCGGGTGGCCGACGACGATCTCCTCGCCGTCGACGACGCCCGCGACGCCGTTGCGGTAGCTCTCGAAGGACTCGAGGCGGTCGTCGCCGGGTTCGTCCGGTTCGCCGTCCACGTCCGCATCGATCTCGGTCCCTGCCGGCTCGACCGCCCCGCCGTCCGCGACGGCGCCGGTTCCGGTCCCGCTCTCGGCATCGTCGTCGCTCGAGGCCCCGGTCCCGGCCACCGCCGTGATCGCCTGTCCGACGGGGTGTGCGGACCGGCCCTCGAGGATCGCCGCTTTCTCGAGCAGGTCGCCGTCGACGTCGGTATCCGCTTCGACGACGGTCATGTCGCCGGTCGTCAGCGTCCCCGTCTTGTCGAAGACGACGGTGTCGGCAGTGCGGATGCGCTCGAAGACGCTGTCGTCGAAGACGACGATCGAGCGCTCTAAGGCGTCGCGGATGCCGGCGGCGACGGCCAGCGGCGTCGCGAGCCCGAGCGCGCAGGGACAGGAGACGATCAGCACGGTTAGTCCGTCCAGCAGCGCGTCCTCGACCGGCGCGCCGAGGACGAGACGGGCGGCCGTCACGACGACTGCGAGCGCGAGCACGACCGGGACGAAGATCGTCGCCAGCTTGTCCGCGAGCTTCTGGATGCCGTGGGTGCCGCTCTGGAGGTCCCAGACGAGTTCGGTGATCCGATCGAGGCTGCTGGTCGCGTCCTCGCCGACCTCGATGGTGACCGCGCCGTCGGCGACCATCGAACCGCCGACGACGGGGTCGCCGTCCGTTTTCGTTACGGGCAGCGATTCGCCGGTGACGACCGCCTCGTCGACCGCGGCCTCGCCGTCGACGACCGCGCCGTCGACGGGGATCCGCTCGCCGGCCCGGACCAGCACGCGGTCGCCCGCTGCGAGGTCCTCGAGCGCGACGTCCTCGTGACTTCCGTCCTCGCTAACGCGGCGCGCCGAGTCGACCTGAACGCTCGTCAGGTCCGAGAGCCGCTCGGTGGCCTCGCGCTTGATCGTCGACTCGTAGTAGTTGCCCACCGAGACGATGACGATGATCGCGACGGTGACGTCGTAGTAGATGTGCTCGCCGCCGACGGCGATCGAGAGCGTGCTGTAGAGGTAGGCGCTGACGGCCGCGATGGCGACGAGCAGGTCCATGTTCGGCGACCGGGTCTTGGCGCTGACGTAGGCCCCCTGCAGGATCGGCTTGCCGGTGACCCCGAGGATGATCGTCGTCAGCGCGGCGATCATCAGGTAGAAGGGCGTCGCGAGGTCGCTCGCCAGCGTCTCTCGGAAGAACTGCATCGTCCGCTCGTCGTAGAACCAGGCGCCGAAGTAGGTGGGGTAGATGATGACGACGTACTGGAGCATCACCATCATCCCCATGAGGACGCCGACGCCGACGCGGGCCATCTCCCAGTTGTCCGCCTGCCGGCGGCTGAAGGCGTCGTCGCGGTCGTAGGCGCTGTAGCCGAGGCCGCTGATGGCGTCCGCGAGGTCTTCCTGGGTCGCCGTCTCCGGGTCGTGGTCGATCCGCACCGTATCCGTCACGTAGCTCGCGCTCGCGCCGCTGACGCCCTCCGTCTCGGTCGCGACCGACTCGATGAAGGCCTCGCAGGTCGCGCAGTGCATCCCGTCGACCTCGAGGTAGGTGGCCTCGTGGCCGTCGGGAACCGCTCGGCCCGCGTCCGCGTCGTCGGCTTCGCCGTCACGTGCGCTGCGGACGTCTTCGGCGTCGATATCCTCGACGTCGCCGAGCGCGTCGTAGACGTCCCGACAGCCGACGCAGCAGAAGCGATTCCCTTCGTCGTCGGTGACGTCGCTCCCCTCGACGGGGAGGTTACAGAGCGTACACTGCCGTTCGTCGACCGTTGCGTCCGTCATCGTCCAGTTCCTCCGGTTCGTGCGTTCATAGTCCGATCAGTGGTTGTGTCCGCCGCCCATGCCGGCGCCGGCGGTCTCGAGCCCGTCGTAGAACGGCAAGCTGGGGTGGGGAACGTGGATCCCGAGGCTCATCAGCCCGTGGGCCAGCAGCACGTAGCCCAGAACGATGAAGGCGACCCCGAGCAGCCGATGGACCCGCCGGCGGTGTTCGACGTCGACGGCGTCGATGACCGTCCCGTAGGCGAAGACGGCCGGAATCGTCCCGATCCCGAGCGCGGCCAGCGCGAGCGCGCCGCCGGCCGGCGACCCCGTCGCGAACGCGTACAGGAACGCCGGGTAGAGGATCGGACAGGGCAACAGGCCGTGCAGCGCGCCCAACCCGACGATCCCGGGGCCGTTCGCGAGCCGATCGACGTGGGCGGTGAGCCGCGAGACGACGCGCTCGAGGCCCGGAAGCTGGATGCCGCCGGTCGTGCGCCCGAGCAGGTAGTACACGCCGGTGGCGATGACGAACCCGCCGATGACGAGTCCGACGCCCCCGCGGACGGTCTCGAGGACGGGCGTTAACGCGTCGGTCGTCACGAACAGGAGGCTTCCGAGCGCGCCGAACAGCGCGCCCAGCAGCGTGTAGCTGGCTGTCCGGCCGATGTTGAACAGTGCGTGCTGGCGCACCTCGTAGGTCGTGAGGTGGCTCTCGCGGCCGCTGCTGCGCGAGCGAGTCCCAGTCCGGCCGCCGTCGGTCGCGGCGCCGTCCATCCGACTCGCGTAGACCGTCACGAGCGGGCCGCACATCCCGATACAGTGCGCACCGCCCAGTAGCCCGATGACGAGAAACAGCAGGACGTCGACGCCGAGGAGTGTGAAGGGGTCCATGTGTGATCGTGGTCGTGGTCGTCGGATCGCGATCGCGTCCGAGTCCGATCGCAACCGACGTGGGTAGTCTCGAGTAGCCGGGCCGGCTAATTCGACGTTCGGGTTCGCGCCTCGAACGCTCGGCCGTAGTAGTCGCGCTAGTCGCCCGACGGGGTAATCGGTTTCGTCTCTCGAGGCGCGCGGCCGACGCCCCGACCGCGCTGGCGCGTCGAAAAATCGCACGACGGCGAACACGTTCGGGAAGACGGGCGGCGCAACGCGCTCGCGATACCGATAGGATTAGTCGGTGCCGTTTTTAGCCGTAGCCACTGTGGTCTACGCGTGATGGATCGGATGGAGGCATTTCGTATTCTCGCCAGCGCCGATCGACAGCTGGTGCTCCACGAGCTGGTCGAAGCGGAGGATCCGACCCGTATCGGGGCGATTTCTCGCCAGGTAGCTGCGCGCCGGCATCGAACCCCGCCCCAGCAAATCGACGAGGATAAGGTCGAACGGGCGCGTATTCGATTGATTCACAGCCATCTGCCGCGGCTCCAAGAGCGAGGGATCATCGACGTCGATCGAGCCGAAAACGAGATCTCGCTGGCGGAGAGCGACGCGACGGCGCAACTGTTCGACGCCGCCGACGAGCTAGACAGTTGGCCGCCGGACGATCTCCTCGAGCATCCGGCGCGGCGTCGGTAACTTACTCGACGTACCGGTACTTCCGCTCGCCCATCCGACCCCAGCCGTCGAAGACGAACTCCTCGCTCGGCGTCGTGAACTCCTCGACGTCGACGTCCATCTCGTGGTTGTGGGCGTCGTGGATCTCCTCGTAGTCCGCCCAATCCATGTCGTAGCGCTCGGCGAGTTGCTCGTCGACGTTCAGCGCGTCGATCTCTTCTTCCCAGCCGTCTTGAACGATCTCAGCGTGGATCTCGGCCTGCGCGCCGCTGCCGTAGGAGCCCACGAGCAGCCGTTCGCCGGCCATGTCGCGGCCGTCCTCGAGGGCTTCCTTGAGCGCGCTGACGCGGGCGATGTGGACCGAGCCGGTGTACCAGTTGCCGACCTCGCGAGAGATCGACAGCGTCGGGTCGATCGCCTCGGCGTACCACTCCTGATAGCGATCGGTCTCCTTCAGCGAGTCCATGTAGTCCCGCAGGGCGTCGCGGTACTCGTCGTCGGTATCGAACGCCTCGGCGCGAGGCTGGCGGCCGATATCGTCGGCCAGTTCGTCCTCGACGGACGTGTTCCGGATGACGTGCCGGTACGCCAGCAGCGCGGCTTTCCGGACCATGCCGGGGAACGGCGTGTGGAACGGCGCGTACGCGAAGTCGTCGAGGTGGACGTCGCCGGCGACGCTCTCGTAGTCCTCCAAGGCCTCGCGCATGCGGGCGAGGTAGACCTGCACGGAGCGCTTGCCGTCGACGGAGGGGAACTGCTGGTTGGGCTTGAGGAAGTCCGTCTCGTCGGCCGAGCCGTACCCCTGCTCGGCCGAGAGTTCCACGAGGTCGGGGTCCTCGCTGATCAACATCGCGACGGCCCCGGCACCCTGCGTTGCCTCGCCGGCGTCCCCGCGGGCGTACAGCGCCGTGTCGGTCGCGATGACCAGCGCCGAGCGGCCGCGGTTGCGGCCCGCCCGGATCCAGTTGTACGCGTCGTCGAGACTCTGCGTACCCGCGATACAGGCGAACTTCCGCTCGCCCTTGTTCGCGTGGTGGAAATCGCCGTCGTAGACCTGCTCGAGGCAGCCTGCGACGTACGTCGAAACCGGCTTCGAGTTGTCGAACGAGCTCTCGGTCGCGACGTCGATACGGCCGATATCGTCCGGCTCGAGGCCCTTGCGGTCCATCAGCCGGTGGGCGGCGTTGGCGCCCATCGTGACGATGTCCTCGTAGCTGTCGGGGAAGGAACTGGCGTTGAGGCCCAGTCCCTTGGTGTACTTCTCGGGATCCTCGCCCTTCTGCGGGGCGAAGGTACCGGGAAGGTCGAGTTTGAGGTTCCCGGTCCAGATCTCGATCGCGTCGATACCGACTGCAGTCATACCAACACAATATCGGAGGAGCTATATGGTATTGTCGTTCGTCATTTCGTCGATTGACGAAATCAATCGGGGCGAACAGCCGTCGATTACGGATTCGGCTCGTACCAGCGATCGACGACTGCCCCATCGTCGCCGAAGACGAGGAGCGTGATCTCGTAGTCGTCGCCGCCGGTTCCGCCGCCCGGCCTGTGTTCGAACTCGCCGTCCGCAGCCGACTGTTCGTCGATTTCCGTCGCCCACGCGTTGTCGAGGTTACGGAATTCGACCCAGACCGCCTCGAGGTTCGTCCCGTCGTCGACTCGGTAGTCGACGTCGTATCGGGATTGGCCGTTGTTTCCGGTATCCGTGATCGCGACGGACTCGAACTGCGGACTCGTCTCGGTCGCCAGATCGTCGTTCCCGCTGGGGTTGGTCCCGTCGGCCGTGTCCTCGATCGTCCGCCGGTCGACGACGACGCCGTCGGTATCGTAGACGCGGAGTTCGATCTCGAACGGGGCGTCGATCCGGTTCCCGGAGAACTCGACGCGACTGCGGGGGCTGGTCGCGGTTTCGGTCGTGATCGCGCCGCTGTCGCGGTTTCTGAACCGCACCTCGACTCGATCGAACGAGTCGCGGTTCGCGACGTCGTAGGAGACGAAGTACCGGGCGGAGTTGTCGTTGGGCTGGCTCCAGTCGTCGACGCGGCTCCCGGTTAACTGGGGCTCCGAGGGCGACGAGAGATCGTCGTTCCCGTCGGGGTTAGAGCCGTCGGCGGTGTCCGTCGTCGTCTTCCGGTCGATCACCTCACCGGCGTCGTCGTACGCCGTGATCGTGATCTCGTACGTGTCCCCCTCCGCGCCGCCCTCGCTGTACGTGACAGTCCCGCGCGGCTCAGTCCCCTCGCGAACCGCGGTCGTCCCGCTATCTCGGTTCGCGAATTCGACCTCGACGCGGTCGAACGTCGTCGAGTCCGCCGTCGTCACCTCGTATGAGACGTCGTACTGAACCGTGTTCCACGCGGTATCGTCCGTGATCGACCACGCGATTCCGTCGGAACCGCCGTCACCGCCACCGCCGCCGCCGGATTCCGATCGCGACACCTCGAGCGCGAGCCGATCTCCAGTGCCGCCGCTCGCCGTATAGGCCGTGACCGTCGTCCCGTCGCTCGGGACGGCATCGGGGTCGAACTCGAGGATCGTTCGGTTCCGTCCGCTCGCGTTCGTTCGGCCGCGTTCGTCGAACGACGCGACGACGTCGTCGGGATCGGTGATCGCGTACGAGACCCCCGCCCGTTCGACGGGAGCACCCGTGACGTCGTCCGTCGCCCGCATCGTGAGCGATTCGCTCGTCGAACCCGGCCCGACCGTCACTGACCGGGTCGTCTCGTCCCACTCGGTCAGGTACGCCGCTCGGTCGCTGCCGGTCCCGTCGCCGCCGTCCCCGCCGTCGGCCCGCCGGATATCGAACGTCGACCCGCTCGCGTCGTACTCGCCGACGCCGACTCGAGCGATCCGCAGCGACACCGTGTCCTCGCGGAACTCGATCGTCAGCGCGTCGGCGCCGCGATCGTAGCCGACGACGCGGACGCCCGTCTCGCCGACGTCGAATCCGGACCTGCTCCCGCTGGCCGACGCCGAGCCGAGCGTCTCGTTCCACCGCTCCGGGTGGTCGGTCGGAATCGAGACGGTAATGTTCCCGCCGTCGGCCGCGAGTTCGATCGGGTCCGACGGCCCGCTGATCGTTTCGGCGTCGACCGTCACCGCTCCCGACGTCGACTCGGAGAGGTCGCCCTCGAGCAGCGCGACCGTCAGCGTATCGTTGGAAACGAGACGCTGCTCGACGCCCCGCAGCGGCACCGATCGCTCGCCGAAATCGTTGAACGCCAGCGAGTGCTCGAGTCTCGTCGTCGGCGCGTTCTCGTACTCGTTGTAGTCCGGTTCGTAGGCGATCGTCGTCGTGTTGTGGGTCGCGACGATCTCCGAGTCGTCGACGGGTTCGCTGCTCCCGTCCCCTGTCGTCCGATAGTAATCCCCTTCCAGCGACGCGTTCGCGATGCTGAACGGCCGCTCACCCGTCGTCTCGAGCGTTCCCTGGGGATCGGACGGATTGACCGTCATCGTGCGGGTGGGATACTGCGCGCCCAGCGAGATCGACGTCGCGCGGAACCCGTCGGCCGAACCGACGTTTCGAATCGCGTTCCGGAGCTCCTGTAGTTCGTTCTGGACCTGCTGGCTGTGGTCGAACTCGATCGCTTCGTTCTCCGCGGGGACGACGTTGAGCTGGTAGAGCGCGAGCGCCGAAAACAGAATCGCGAGCAGTAAGATCGCGCCGATCTGGACCGTCACAGCGCGGTCGTACCCGTACCCGTCCTCGCCTCCGATCCCGTCCCCACGACGCATTATCGAACACGATAGTCGTAACTACGTATACGCTTGTTGGCTCCAGAGTGAGAATATCGACCGCCGAACGCGCGGAATTACTCGTCGTCCTCCTCGACGACCTCCGGATCGCTCATCGCGCTCTGGAGGCTGTCGAGGCCGTTGATCCACTCCGTTACTAGGCCGTACTCGAGGCCCTCGGCGACCTCCATGTCGAGCTCCTCGCCGTCGATGATGAGCGTCCCGGCCTGGGCGGCGTAGCCGAGCGCCGCATCGAGATCCTCTTCGGCTTCGGCGTCGGCCGCAGCCCCGAGGTAGTCGCCGACGCTGCCGTCTTCGGCCGGGCCGTTGGCGATGTACTCCTCGGCCGCGAAGAAGACGCAGACGAGACTGGTCTGGACGCCGTCGACGAGAATGAGTTTCTCCTCGTCCTCGATGTCGACCTCGCCGAGGACGATCTCGCGGACGTCCTCGATTTCGCCGAGCGCTTCCTCCTGCTCGAGGTCCCCGTCGTCGTAGGCGGAGACGATCTTGGCGACCGCGATCGCCGTGTCGTCCTGCAAATTCAGTAGCAACCGAGCCGACGACTCGTCTTCCGGATCGATGTCTTCGTCCTTGATGCGATCGATCCAGTTCTGCCAGCGTTCCTCCGAGTAGAACTCGGTCGGGGGATTGCTCATACAGACACCTACACCGGCCGCTTGAAATGCCTTTCTCTACACTCACCGCTCTCGGTGACTATCAGCAGTTCCGACGAGTAACGATTGCTTACCGGAATCCGTCCGTCCGGACTCGAGCGCGCCCCTACACCTCTCTTTCGGCGCTGGGGAAACGGCCCTACGATTCGCGCTCGAGCGTCGCTTCCGTGTCGATCCCGTAGACGAGTTCGGGCGTCTCGACGTGGGCGGTGCGGACGGCCTCGTCGTACCCCTCCTCGAGCATCCAGCGGACCCGTCGCGGCACGGTCTTGGGTCCGAGCACGGCGCCCGGCCGGTCGGGATCGTCGACGTAGTCGGTCTCCATCAGGAACGGCTCGCCGCGCCGGGCGGCTCGCTCTAAGCGGTCCTTCTCGCTCATCACGCTCGGAATCGGGCCCTCGACGCGGCCGGCGGCGTAGTGTTTGACGACTTGGTGGCGCTCCATGCCGGCGTCTTCGGCCCACTCCGCGACGGTAGTCATCTCCTCGCTGGCCTCCGTATGGAGTTGGACGGCGCAGTCGAGGTCGCCGCCGAGTTCGAATGCGTGGCGCATGACCTCGTTGGATGCTTCCCAGACGGCGTCGGAGACGTCGTAGTGGGGCCGGCCCGACTTCAGCGCCAGCGCCTCGCCGTCGGCGACGTACGCCGCGGCGACGTCGAGGCCGGCCTGCATGAGATCCCGCGCTTCCTCGGGCTCGAAGCCGCGGTCGTCGACGAGCCGCGAGATCAGGCCCGGATGGACGCCCAGCACGGGCCAGGCGCGGCCCTCGAGTTCCTGGGTAGCCTCCTCGACGATTTCGATCGTGCGCTCGAAGACGGAGCGGAAGTCCTCGCCGGTCTCGGCCTCGACGCCGAGATGCCAGGAGGGTTTGTTGACCACGAGCAGGTGGGTCCCGCCCAGGCGCGCGAAGTCTTTGACGGCGTCGATGCCGCGGTGGTTGTCCGGATCGAGGTGGAGGTGATTGTCGAGTACCGGCGTCTCCTCGTCGAGCATACTCGTGTGTGCGCGATCGGTCGGGGAAAAGTCACCGACTTCTCGCGTCGCTCGGCGTTCGTCGTCGCCGCCGTCTGACCGTGCGCGCCGGCGACCGCCATCGATGTGAACCGCGAACAACGGTCTTTTCGGCTATCCCCACCCCGTCCCGGGGTTGATCGCCGAAATATTTATATAGTATGGTGACTTACCTTGAGTTAGTTGAAGCATGACTCTCGAGCAATTCACCCGGAATGAGGGGCAGGTGGCCCGCCGGTACGAGTACGACGACGGCGCGGTGTTGGTCGTCGACTTCGGGACCGGCGTGGCCGATGCCTCGGTCGATCTCGTCGACGGCACGGTCATCGTGATCGTCGACGATGAGCAATACGAGTTCGAGCTCCCCGAGGGTGCAAGCGACGCGCACACGTTTATCAAAAACGGGGTTCTCACTGTCGAACTGGAGGGCGACCTATGAAACTCACCGTCAAACCACTAAAACAGAAGGACGCAGGGCGCGGACTGGCCGCGATCGACCGCGTTTCCATGCGCGAGCTCGATCTCGAGAACGGCGACTACATCGTCATCGAGGGCTCGGGCGACGGACAGGCCGTCGCCCGCGTCTGGCCCGGCTACCCCGAGGACGAGGGCCGGGGGATCATCCGGATCGACGGCCGCCTGCGACAGGAGGCCGACGTCGGGATCGACGACAACGTCAGCGTCGAGCCCGCGGACGTCAGCCCCGCCAAGTCGGTCACCGTCGCGCTGCCGCAGAACCTGCGCATCCGCGGCGACATCGGCCCGCTCGTCCGCGACAAGCTGAGCGGACAGGCCGTCACGGAGGGACAGACGGTGCCGTTTTCCCTCTCGTTCGGCCCGATGGCCAGTTCCGGCCAGTCGGTGCCGCTGAAGATCGCGAGCACCTCGCCGTCCGGGACGGTCGTCATCACCGACTCGACGACCATCGACATCTCCGAGACGCCCGCCGAGCAGGTCAGCTCCGGCGCCGGTGGCGCCTCGCCCGAGGGCGTCCCCGACGTCACCTACGAGGACATCGGCGGCCTGGACGACGAACTCGACCAGGTCCGCGAGATGATCGAGCTGCCGATGCGCCACCCCGAGCTGTTCCAGCAGCTGGGCATCGAACCGCCGAAGGGCGTCCTCCTGCACGGCCCGCCGGGCACCGGGAAGACCCTGATGGCCAAGGCCGTCGCCAACGAGATCGACGCCCACTTCGAGACGATCTCCGGCCCGGAGATCATGTCGAAGTACTACGGTGAGAGCGAGGAGCAGCTCCGCGAGGTCTTCGAAGAGGCCGAGGAGAACGCTCCCGCGATCATCTTCATCGACGAACTCGACTCCATCGCGGCCAAGCGCGAAGACGCCGGCGGCGACGTCGAGCGGCGCGTGGTCGCCCAACTCCTCTCGCTGATGGACGGCCTCGAGGAGCGCGGTCGCGTCACCGTCATCGCGGCGACCAACCGCATCGACGACATCGACCCCGCGCTCCGGCGCGGTGGCCGGTTCGACCGCGAGATCGAGATCGGCGTCCCCGACAAGGAGGGCCGCAAGGAGATCCTGCAGGTCCACACCCGCGGGATGCCCCTGCAGGACGGGATCGACCTCGACCAGTACGCCGAGAGCACCCACGGCTTCGTCGGGGCCGACTTAGAGAGCCTCGCACGTGAGGGCGCGATGAACGCGCTCCGTCGCATCCGTCCCGACCTCGACCTGGAGGAGGACGAGATCGACGCCGAGGTTCTCGAGACGCTGCAGGTCACCGAGGGGGACTTCAAGGAGGCGCTCAAGGGCATCCAGCCCTCGGCGATGCGCGAAGTATTCGTCGAGGTCCCCGACGTCACCTGGAACGACGTCGGCGGGCTCGAGGACACCAAGGATCGCCTCCGCGAGACGATCCAGTGGCCGCTGGACTACCCCGAGGTCTTCGAGCAGATGGACATGCAGGCCGCCAAGGGCGTCCTCATGTACGGCCCGCCGGGCACCGGGAAGACGCTGCTCGCGAAGGCCGTCGCCAACGAGGCCCAGTCGAACTTCATCTCGATCAAGGGCCCCGAACTGCTGAACAAGTACGTCGGCGAGTCCGAGAAGGGCGTCCGCGAGGTCTTCGAGAAGGCCCGCTCGAACGCCCCGACCGTGATCTTCTTCGACGAGATCGACTCGATCGCGGGCCAGCGCGGTCGCCAGCAGGGTGACTCCGGCGTCGGCGAACGCGTCGTCTCCCAGCTCCTGACCGAGCTCGACGGCCTCGAGGAACTCGAGGACGTCGTCGTGATCGCCACGACCAACCGGCCGGACCTGATCGATCAGGCCCTGCTCCGTCCCGGCCGACTGGACCGCCACGTCCACGTGCCGGTGCCCGACGAGGACGCTCGCAAGAAGATCTTCGAGGTCCACACCCGCGACAAGCCGCTGGCCGACTCCGTCGACCTCGAGTGGCTGGCTGCGGAAACCGAGGGCTACGTCGGCGCCGACATCGAAGCGGTCTGCCGCGAGGCCTCGATGGCCGCCAGCCGCGAGTTCATCAACTCGGTCGACCCCGAGGAGATGGCCGACACGATCGGCAACGTCCGCATCAGCAAGGAGCACTTCGAGCACGCCCTCGGAGAGGTCAACGCGAGCGTGACCCCCGAAACTCGCGAGCAGTACGAGGAGATCGAAGAACAGTTCGACACGGCCGAACCCCAGCAGGAAGAGCAGCTCGGGCGCACCTTCCAGTAAGGTCGCCCGTTTCGTCGTCCCGTTTTCGGCGCCGCTACCGAACGCGGCGTGCGGTCGGTAGGATCAGCGTCGCGTTCTTTTCACCGACAACCTCTTATTCGGTATCCTCGTCACCGGACGACAGCGACGCCCCCTCGAGCGCCAGTTCCGAGGGTAACGCCGTCGACCCGGAATCGGACTGTGGCCGGTCAACGGTGATGGTACCGGCCCCATCGATCGTTACGACGCAGCCTTCGTAGGGGAACTGAACCTGAAGCGACGGCTCGTCGGACGACTGCTGGATTCTTCCGAGCGCGTCGGGATCGACGGCCTCGTAGAGCGGCGTCGAGAGTTCCGACGGCGAAATATCCCGAGTGGCCGCGACGTTTTCAACGATTCGCTGCACGAGTCGCTCGCTACTGGTCGAACTCGGAGAACGCCCCGACATCGAGTACGCGTACTGCTCGGATCCGTCTAAAAACATCGAATTTCAAACAATAATCGGCGAATCCTCGGCGTCGCTCACCATCGTTCGGCAGTGTCGACTATTTGCCGGATATGATGGGGGAATTCAGGAATCAGTCGTATACTTCCGCCCGAAGTGATTGAACGGGCGATCCCGCTGTGCGGTGATGACCCCCGTTTTCGATATCTCGATCCCGATGTCGTTGAGTTCGTCGGCGACGCGTTCGGTCCGGTCCTGCGACTGGCTGACGAGTTCGACGTGGACGTTGTCTTCGTCTACCATCAGCACCGTTACGGAGACGACGTTCTCGATCGCGCTCACCTGATCGACGACGTCCTCGCGGTCGGCGTCTTCGATCGTCCCGACGAGGAGCATCCGGTGCTCGAATCCTGCGGTTTCGTGGTCGATTATCGGCATGTACCCCTCGATAACGCCGCTCTCCTCGAGGTCCGCGATTCGGTTGGCGACGGTACTCGCCGCGAGGCCGACCCGGTCGCCGATCGCTTCGGTCGTAATATTCCGGGCGTCGTCCTGGAGGACGTGGAGAATCGCCATATCGGTGCGATCGAGATCGACGTCGGAGTCGGGGTCGGGTTCGAGAGCCATTACCGTCCGGTAGACCGTCGCTACGTATGGTTCTTTCATGTGTTCGTCGGTTGCGAGGTTACACACGACACCGGGGGTCGACGCGGTGGGATCGTTCCATCGGCCCTTGCTACTCGAGAAACAGCGACTCCGCGGATGGCGTTGAGCTATGCCCTGGAAATCAGTCAGACGCCGTCTCGAGCGGCGTCTCCGCTAAACTCTCGAGTTTCGCCAGGACTTCCTCGGCGTGGCCGTCCGGCGACACGTCCTCGAAAACGGCTTCGATCTTGCCGTCTGGACCGACGACGTACGTGTTCCGGAAGACGCCGTCGAAGGTGTTGCCGAACATCTGTTTCTCGCCGTAGGAGTCGTACAGCGTCGCCACCTCGCCCAGTTCGTCCGAGAGCAGGTCGAACGAGAGGTCGTAGTCGTCGGCGAACGTCTCGAGGTCGTCGACGGGATCGTCGCTGATGCCGACGACCGCCGTCTCGAGGCCGTCGAACTGCTCGAGGGCGTCGTCGAAGCCGCAGGCCTCGGTCGTACAGCCCTCGGTGTTCGCCCGCGGGTAGAAGTAGACGACGAGTCGCTGGCCCTCGAAATCGGACCGGCGGACGGTCTCGCCGTGTTGGTTGGATAATTCGAACTCGGGTGCCGCGTCGCCTACGTCGAGCATACCCCCGTCTTGGCGAGCGCTCGTGTATATTTTATGATTGGCAACGTATCTCGTGGTTCCGGTCGGTAGCTAGCGGTCTCGTCGAGCAGAGAGCGGCCCTGCGAACCGTAATCGAGAGACACCGCTAGAGAACCGAGGGAAACACCTCGCTAGAAAATCGAGGGAAACGCCTCACTCGAGCCGTTCGGCCGCGTCCTGTTCGACGAGGGGATCGGCGTTTTGCTCGGGCAGGGTGACGATGTCGTCGGTCGAGAGCGTGTACTCGCGGTCGTCGATGCCGAGGATGGAGCCGACGTCGCGGGTGATGCGGACGGTCGTCCGGTCGACGTCGTCGTCGGGGGCCGACGAGCCGGTATCGCTGGCGCCGGAAGCGTCCGCGCCGTTCCCGTTCGTCGCCGACCCAGCGGCCGAGTCGGACGGCTCGCTCGAGTCGGCAGGCGGTGATTGGTCGGGCGCTGGCTCGGACGCCGGTACCGGTGTGTCGTCCGGCGAGGGGCCTGCTCCCGATTCGCTCGGGTCGATCGACGACGGCTCGCCGCCCATGACGTCCGCCGGGGAGACGCCGCTCGAGTCGCTCGCGTCGTGCTCGCCGGATTCGACGGCGTCCGGCGGTTCCTGTGGCGGCACCGGCGGCGCGTCGTCGTCCGATCCTGACGCCGGGTCGGCGACGCCGGGTTCGGGAGCAGCGCCGGGATCGGAGCCAGCACTGGGGTCGGCCGTCGGATCCGTGCGGCCGGGTTCGGCACCCGGCTCGCGACCGTGGCCGGCCGCGGGATCGGCGGCACCTGCAGCCGCGCCGCCCGGCTGCTCGGTTTCGACGCCCTCGAGGACGTCGAGGACGCGCGATTTGTTCGACTCGATGCGGTCGACGAGGTCGTCGAACAGATCGGCTTCTTCCGCCGTGAGGCCTTCGTCGTCGGCCGGCATCCCCGCCGCGGCGAGGCTGGCCTGCTTGACGAGTTTGCCCATCCGGCGCTCGTAGATCGCCTCGACGACGTCCTTCGCCGTCTCGATCTCGTCGGTAAGTCGGCCCACTTCGGGCGAGGAGAAGGGGTCCTCGGCTTGCTCGGCGACGCGGTCGCGCTCGTCCTCGAGATCGGCGATGTACTCGCCGACCTCCTGGTAGAACGAGGGGCGCAGGTTCTGGAGGCTGTCCTTCTGGCGCTCCTTGCTCTGGACCGAGCGTAGTTCGTCTAAGTTCATTCTTTCTCCTTTTCTGCCCTGCCGCGAGCCATCAGGAAGACGGCAACGTACTCCGGAAGTGACTGGTTGCCGTCCGTGATTGTAAAGCTATCTCCTCCGAGCTGGACTTCGCCCCCGTCAGTAACGTTGACTGTGATCTCTTGTCCCTTGAAGGTCTCCGGGACGGCGTCGACCAGCGGCTCGAAGTCCGCGATCTCGTCGCGCTCGAGGCGGACGGTCTTGAGCCCGCTGCCGCCGTGGAGGCTCCCGGGCAGGCGAATGAGCCGGTTCGTGTCCGTGGTGACCGGTTCGTCGATCGGCGCGTTGTCCCGCTCGACCGCCGTCTCGGCGAACCGCTGGGCCAACTGCTCGACGGCGGTGTGGACGGTGACGTTGCCCGACTCGAGGCCCTCGCGGTTGTTCCGCGCGGCGTTCAGGGTAGCCTGGGCTTTGCCTTCGCCGATGCCGTCGAACTCCTGGAGGCGCTCGAGGGCCGCGTCCTCCTCCATCGCCAGCAGGTCGTCGACGAAGTCCATGAAGTGGGCGTGGATGCGCTTGCCCCAGCCGCCCTGAATCTGGAGCAGCCGACGTTCCGTCGGCGTCTTTCGACCGAGGCCGGCGACGGTTTCGGTTTCGATCAGTTCCTCGAAATCGAGTCCGATGCCGCGGACGTAGTCGACGATCTCGCGGCGGTGCTCGCGGTCGAGTTCCAGCACGTTCTCGTCGCGCACGTGGACGTGGTACCCGCGCCCGCCAGAGAAGACGATCTCCATATTCCGGAAGGCGAAATCGTTCTCGAGGAAAGCCAGCAGGCGAAGCAGCGCGTCCTTACATTTCGCGAGCATCTCCGCGTACGAATCCTCGCCCAGCGTCACGCTCGGGAGGTGGTCGGCGTCCAGGTCGAAGACGAGGTCGGCCGACTGCCAATCTTTCTCGTGCATCGACTTCGCGCCGGGGTCGCGAAACCGGCCCGCGGAGAAGTAGACGTGTTGCGGGCGCTTCCGGACGAGAAATTCGGAGAGGTCCCCTAACTCGAGCAGCGAACGGTGGCGGACCATCGTCGTGTCGGGTCCCTCGGTCCAGGGGATGTACCCCCACTCGCGTTCGTTGGCCGCGGGCGGCGGCGAAAGCTCCGTGCGACGGTAGTGGTCGCGGAATCGCCCCCGCAGGTAGGCCCTCGTTCGCTCCTCCATACGACTCGAGTAGTCGTGGATCGGTCCGTATAATCCTGCCGAATGGTCGGCCCGACTCGCGCGGGTTCGAGGGGTGCGGTCGAGGGGTTTGGTCGAGATTCGTCTACCGGACGGGCGACGAGCCGATCCGTCGGCCGGATCCTAACCCGAACTCCTGACAGCGAAGAAACGTACTATGGTTATATCTCGTCTCATCACGTACACGACAGTATGTCTACGACGATCTCCCCCCGCCGACTCACGACCAGTCAGTTCCTTTTCGGACTCGTCGTCGTCGTGGTCGGCGTACTGCTCCTGCTCGAGACGACCGGCATCGCGCCGGTGGGGAGCCTGCTGCTGTACGTTCCGTCGCTGTTCGTCGCCATCGGTGCCTGGGCGCTCGTCAGGAGCCGCCTTCGAAACATCGTCGGCCCGATCGTCCTGATCTGTGTCGCGGGCGCGTGGCAGGTCGTCGCGCTCGGGTACGCGACCGTCGAGCAGGTCGTCGTCTTCTGGCCGGTGTTAGTGATCGCGTTCGGCGTGTCGATTATCGCCGGCCAGTTCCGATCGCGCGTTCGCGCCACCGACGACGCCGTCACGTCCGCGTTTGCCGCGTTCGGCGGCGTCGAAAAGCGAAACACCTCTAGGGCGTTCGCCGAAGCCGACCTGACGGCCGTATTCGGCGGCACCGAACTCGATCTGCGCGACGCCGCTATCGAGAGCCGACCGGCTCGGATCAACGCCGTCGCCCTGTTCGGTGGGGTCGACATCATCGTCCCTCGAGAGTGGAACGTGCAACTAGATGTCTTGCCCGTACTGGGGGGCGCCTCCGACGACCGGCCGCGCCGAGAGGTCCACAACGAGGAGGTCGACCTCGTCGTGACCGGGTTCGCCGCGTTCGGCGGCGTTTCCATAACGGACTGAACGGCGGTCGAGCTATGGTCGCCACTGGACGTCACTGCACACCTGATCGCATGACAGCATTGGGACCGGTGTGAATCGTTTCAGCGGCTACTATACGAGTCCGCGCGGTCCGAACGGGTTCTGCGGTCGACAGTCACATATCGCTCACCTTCGAGAATCGCTTCGACGCGACCGTGCCAGTCGTCGGCGAACGCCTCCCGCTCGTCCTCGCTCGCGGTCCCGTCGATCAGTTTCGGCAGGTTGCTCGTCGCGGGGCCGCCCGATGGAATATCTTCGACGTGGTAGGTGACCCGCACCGTCTCGTCGGTATCGGTGCGTGTCAGTTCGACGACGACGCCGTCGGTTCCGATCGCACCGTATTCCAGCAGGTTGCGCCGACCGCCGTGGCCGTCGGCGAGGCCGCCGAAGCCGTCCTCGCCGGCCGCGCCCGTAATATACGAGAGCAGGCGCGCGGTGACGCCGTAGGCCGGATCATTCCGCGGGCCGCCGGCAAGTACCGCGATCTCGCCGCGGACGGGGAGTTCGTCGCCCGGATAGAGCGCCTCGAGGCCGTCCTTCGCGATGCGGTAGGCGCCCGCCGCGGTGGGACAGGAGTGGCCCGCGGCTTTCACCACGTCCCGGTAGCCGACGACGATCGGGTCGCCCGGCTCGAGGACGGCCAGCGCCTCGGCGGCGGGGTCGCGTAGTCGGATCGGTTCGACGTCGGAGTCGACGGTCCAGTTCGTTCGCTCGGTTTCGGTGGTGGATTCGCTCATAGTGGTTAGTATCGCAGTAGTCGCATGCCGTTCAGGATGACGAGCAACACGCTGCCGATGTGGACGAGCATGCCGCTCGCCATGTGGACGTAGCCCGCGAAGACGCCGGCCAGCAGCAGGACGACCGTCGCCACGGCGACGGTGACGTTCTCGGTGACGTTCCAGCGGGTCGCCTTGCTGAGGCCGACGGCGTAGGGGATACGTCCCAGGTCGTCGGCCATCAGCGCCACGTCCGCCGTCTCGATGGCGGTGTCGGTTCCGGCGGCGCCCATCGCGATCCCGACGTCGGCGGTCGCGAGCGACGGCGCGTCGTTGATGCCGTCGCCGACCATCGCGACGACGTGGCCCTCTTCCTGGAACGACTGGATCGCTTCTTGCTTCTCCTCGGGCAGCAGCGCCGCGCGGTAGTCGTCGATCCCGACCGTCTCGGCGACCGCTCGAGCGGTTCGCTCGTTGTCGCCGGTCAGCATCACCGTACGGACGCCGGCCGCTTGCAGCGCGGCGACGACGTCGGCCGCGTCCTCGCGGAGTTCGTCTCGCAGCGAGACGACGCCGACGACCTCGTCCTCGAGGACGACGTAGACCGCCGTCTCGCCGTTCTCCTCGCGCTTGCGAGCGTAGTCTACAACCTGCTCGGAGAGGTCGATACCGCGTTCCTCGAGCAGCGCCCGGTTGCCGACGACGATCGCTCGTCCGTCGTGGCGGGCGACGACGCCCTTCCCGGGGACGACCTCGAACTCGTCGGGGTCGGGTATCCGTTGCTCGAGCGCGAGGCCGCCATCGGTTGCGTACGCTCCGTTCCGGTCGCCGTCGAGGTCCCGAGCGGCCTCGAGGATCGCGTCCGCGAGGTGGTGTTCGCTTCGCTTCTCGGCGATCGCGGCGTACCGTAGCACGTCCTCGCGTTCGGCGTCGAACCCTTCGACGTCCGCGACGGTCGTCTCGCCTTTCGTCAGCGTCCCGGTCTTGTCGAACGCGACGAGGTCGATCTCGCCGGCCGTCTCGAGGTGTTCGCCGCCCTTCATGAGCACGCCCGAGCGGGCCGCGTTGCCGATGGCGCTGACGATGCTGACCGGCGGCCCGATCACGAGCGCGCCGGGACAGCCGATCACCAGCAGCGTCAGGGCCATGACGGCGTCCCCGGTGACGGCGTAGGCGCCGGCCGCCAGCACGACGATCGCGGGCGTGTAGTACTTCGCGAACCGCTCGATGATCGTCTCCGTCGGTGCTTTCGCCTCCTGGGCCTCCTCGACGCGGCGGATGATCCGCTCGAGGGTCGTGTCGGTGCCCGTCCCGGTCGCGACGACCTCGAGGGCGCCCTCCTGGTTGATCGTCCCGGCGTAGACCTCGTCGCCCGCGTCCTTGTGGACGGGCGCGCTCTCGCCGGTGACGGGCGACTGGTCGATCGCGCTCTCGCCGCCCGTGACCTCGCCGTCGACGGGTACCTTCGCGCCGGGTTTAACGACGACCGTCTCGCCGGCCTCGACGTCACGTGCGGGGACCTCGACCTCTTCGCCGTCACGACGAACGATCGCCGTATCCGGCGTCATCTCGAGCAACTCCTCGAGGGCCGCGCGGGTCTTGCCCATCGTCCGCGCCTCGAGGTAGTTCCCCAGCGCGAACAGGAAGACGACGGCCGCGGCCTCCCAGTACTCGCCGATGTAGATCGCGCCGACCGCGGCCAGGGTGACGAGCGTGTTGATGCCCACCGTCCCGCTGCGCAGCGCGTAGTACGCTTTCTTCGCGACGTCGTAGCCGCCGACGACGGCTGCGAGGGTCATCAGCGACGCGCTCAGTCGCGGGACGTCGTGGAAGGTGCCGGCGGCCCACCCGGCCGCCAGCAGCAGGCCGCTGGCGGCGACGACGGCTGGCTGTCGGTGCTTCCGAAGGTGTCGTTTCACGCTCACGTTCGGTCACCGCGGCCGGGGCGTGTACCCCTGGTTCGTGATCGTCCGTTCGAACGTCTCCGGTTCGACCGCGGTCTCGTTGTACTCGATCTCGACGCGGCCCGTCGTGTAGTGGACCTCGACGCGTTCGACGCCGTCAGTCCTCGAGAGCGATCGTTCGACGTTGCTCGCACAGGTCGGGCAGTCGAAGTCGGTAACGCGGTATTCGATCTTGGTCATCGGTTCTCGAGTACGCCTACGGCCCGCCCACCCAAATATATAACTCAAATGACTTGTTTGTATTATGGAACGGGTGATAGAACCGGTGAAACGACTCGTCTAGACGGTCGCGCGGTCTGATCGACTTATACGACACCGCCCCCAACGGCCGCCATGGCCGAATTCACGTCGAACGTGACGATCGAGGACGTCGCCGTCCGCGACACGAACGTCTCGAGCGCCGTCGACGAGCCGATCCGGGCGATGATCCTCGACATGCTCGCGGAGGGCGAGCGGTCCGTCGCGGACCTCGACGAGGCGCTCGCCGAACGCGGCTACGACCGCACGCGCAACACGGTGCGCCACCACGTCAACGAACTCCGGGACGCCGGCCTCGTCGAAATCGCGCGCATGGAGGAGCGAAACGGCGGGACGACGAAGTACTACCGGGCGAATACGATCGTGCTGTCGTACGCCGTTCCCGAGGGCCGTCGGGCGGCCGTCGACGAGATGGCGACGGCGCTCGCCCCGGAGGTGGCGGACCTCGTCGCGACGCTCGAGGGCGACTACGGCGAGACGATCGACGAGATCGTCGACGAGATGGCGCCCTGCGAACACTGCCGGACCCAGAAGTACGAGACGTACCTCCTGTTGACGGTGCTTCGACGCGCGTTCGTCGCGGGAGCGGTGCGGGGGGACGGTGACGTCGACCCCGAGGTATCCGGAGAGTAACTGTCGCTGCGGGTGCTCGAGAACAAGTCGCTACCGACGAATCAGATCAGAAAGGCGGTCGGTGATTCCGACGTCGGCACCGAGTTTCAGGTAGTAGGCGTCGCCGCCGTCCTCGTAGTAGTCGTCGATGCGGCGTTTGATCTCGAACCCGAGGTGTTCGTAGAACTGGAGGGCGTTCTCGTTGCTGGTCCGCGCGTGGCAGGTGATCGTGTCGTGGTCCTCGGCGACGCGGGCGACGAGTCGCTTGCCGATCCCCTCGCCGCGGTAGGCCGGATCGACGGCCAGAAAGAGAATGTAGCCGTCGCGTCGAACGGCCGCGAAGCCGATGAGATCGCCGTCCTGCACGTAACAGTGAACCTTCGAGCGCCGATACGCGTCGGTAAAGAACTTGCGTCGCTGTTTGAGCACCCCCTCTTCGCGGTTGATCCGCTCTTTGAGCTCCCACGCTTCCTCGACGTAGTCGTCACTCCCCGGCGTGACGACCCGACTGTCGATGTTGACGCTCACTACCAGACGGTAACATCGTCGTCAATATAATTCCTCCGGCAGCGATCGCAACCGCCCACGTTCGTGGCTCTCCGTTCCGGTCGGCGCCGAATTCGTCGACCGCAGATTTCGGTGAGTCGGTCCGCAACCGGAGTCCGTACGCGTGACACTCGCTAACGCAGGAAACAGCCGATCTGCCGATCGGAGCCGCAAACCCTCGAGGCGACGACCGCGTGTTCGAAACCGGAAACGACGGGCATACGGCATCGGCCGCCGAACCGCCGAGTAATGGGCTACGAACTGCGCGATCACACGGCCGACGTCGCGGTCGCGGCGACCGGCGACTCGCTCGAGGGGGTCTTCGCGTCGGTTGCGGACGGGCTCGCGGCCGCGTCGTGCGACGAGATTCCGGCTGCGGACGCAGACGAATCCGGCGACCGATTTTCCGTGACCGTCGCCGCCGAGAGCCGCGAGGCGCTGCTGTTCGACTATCTGGACGAGGTGATCTACCTGCGCGACGTGCGCGCGGAACTCCCGGTCGACCACTGCGTCGAGGCGATCCGCGAACCCGGCGAGGCCGCGGACGACGATGGTAACGGCGATGAGCCGGATGACAATCGCTGGTCCCTCGAGGCCACCGCCCGCGGCGTTCCGCTCGCCGAGATCGACGCCCGCGAGGTGAAGGCCGTCACCTACTCCGAGATGGAACTCGAGCGCCGGGACGACGGCTGGGAAGCGTACGTGGTCTTCGACGTGTGATGCGGTCGTGTCCGCCTGCGGCAACGCTACCTGCGCCGGCTTTCACAAATACTTATACAAATAGCATGAGAAGAACGCGGACGTGCCGCCCTCCGTTCCCTTCATCGACCGAGACACCGGGACCCTAGACACGACGGAAATCATACTCGAGGCGATCCCGATCGCCAAACTCGTCGGCGGAATCGTTGCGGTCGCGCTCGTCCCGTTCGCGATGGCGTTTCTGCTTCGCGGATCGGTGCTTCTCAGTGCGCTCCTCTCCGTCGTCGGGCAGTTCGTCCTCGCAGTCGGCTCCGGGGTCGTCCTCATCTACGTGATCGTTCGCGCGCTGCAACTCGCGAACGGACAGTACGCCGACGATCGGTAGCAGTCGTCGCCGTCCGTTCATTCCGGTCGCTCCCCGTACACAACACAGTGGGCCGTGGCTATTTGACGCCGATCCGCGTACCCTCGAGACGTGACTCCGTCCGCACGCTTGCTGTCAACTGATCCCGGTCGAACGCTCTCGAGGGCGAGCCGGTGCGCGCTACTCGCAGTCTGTGTCGCGAGCGCAATAGCCGGTACCGCGAGCGCCCACGAGGAGTACGTCGTCGACGACGAGCACGCGGTCGGCGTCGGGGAGTTTCTGACCGAAAGCCTCACCGACCCGTTCGTCGTCGGACCGCTGCTGGGCGGCGCGCTCGCGGTCCTCGCGCTCGTCGGCGGCTACCTCGCCGTTCGACCGTTCCCGCGGGACGTCGCTGCGTTTCGGACCGCGATGGACGAGTACCGCGGGTACGTCCCCTGGCTGCTGCGAATCTCCTTCGGCATTCCGCTGATCGGGGCTGGCTTCAGCGGCTACTTCATCAGTCCGGCAGTCGAGATCGATCTCCGCCTGGTTCAGGTGGCGCTCGGCTTCCTGTTGCTGTTCGGACTGGCGACGCGGCTCGTCGCGCTGATCGGCCTCGTCGCGTATCTCGTCGGCCTGGTCCGCTGGCCGACGTTACTCCTCCAACTCGAGTTCGTCGGCGGCTTGGCCGCGATCGCGCTGGTCGGGAGCGGCAAGCCGAGCGCCGATCACGTCCTCCAGCGGGTCGCGGGCACGTCGGGGACGGTCTACCGGCAGTTCGATCCGGTCCATCGGCGGGCGCAGGCGTTCCAGGAGTGGATCGGCGCGTACGAGCCCCTGCTACCGACGGTCACGCGGGTGGGACTTGGCGCAACGTTCGTCGTCCTCGGCGTAGGCCAGAAGCTCCTCCGCCCAGGGATCGCCCTCGCGGTCGTCGAGCGGTACGACCTGACGGCGGTCCTCCCCGTCCCGCCGGAGCTGTGGGTGCTCGGCGCGGGACTGACCGAAGCCGCCCTCGGGGTGGCGCTCATCGTCGGCCTCTTTACCCGCGCGACCGCCGGAGTCGCGATCTTCATGTTCACGCTCACGCTGTTCGCGCTGCCCGACGATCCGGTTCTCGCCCACGTCGGGCTGTTCGGGATGGCGTCGGTTCTGCTCATCACCGGCAGCGGGCCCTCCGCCGTCGACGAGTATCTCGCAACGCTCGCGGGCGACGCCGAGCGCGCGGACGCGGCGCGGAGCGAAGCCGTCGACGCGCCCTGAACCGCCGTCGCGGCCTGACCCAGTCCGGCCCGTGCGAATCGGTCCCGACCCACCGCGGGAGACGAACCTTCTTTCACCGTCCGGAGCGGACGTGCACGTATGAGCAACCCCACGTTCGACGCGGACGGCATCACGCTCGAGCAGGTGCGTGAGTACGTCTGGGAGATCCCCCAGGAAGGGGACATGCGCGCCCCCGCTCGCGTACTCGCGAGCGAAGCCCTTCTCGAGGAGATCAAGGAGGACAAGACCTTAGAGCAGATCAAGAACACGACCCACCTGCCGGGGATCACCAACTACGCGATCTGCATGCCCGACGGCCACCAGGGCTACGGCTTCCCGGTCGGCGGCGTCGGGGCGCTCGACGCCGAGAACGGCTGCATCTCGCCGGGCGCGGTCGGTTACGACATCAACTGCGGCGTCCGGATGATGCGGACGAACCTGACCTACGACGAGCTCCAGGGTCGCGAGGAGGAACTGGTCGACTCGCTGTTCGCGAACATTCCCTCGGGCCTGGGCGGCGGCGGCATCGTCGAAGCCGGCGTCGACACCGTCGACGAGATTCTGGAGCGCGGGGTCGACTGGGCGCTGGAGAACGGCCACGCCGTCGAGGAGGACCTGCTGCACTGCGAGGACGAAGGGATGCGCGAGGGCGCCGACGCCGACAAGGTCAGCCAGAAAGCCAAGGACCGCGGAAAGAACCAGATCGGCTCGCTGGGCTCGGGCAACCACTTCCTCGAGGTCCAGCGCGTGACCGACGTCTTCGACGACGATGTGGGGGACGCGTACGGCCTCGAGGAGGACCAGATCGTCGTCCTGATCCACTGCGGTTCGCGCGGGCTGGGCCACCAGACCTGTAACGACTACCTGCGCAAGATCGAACAGCAACACCAGGGGCTGCTGAACCAGCTCCCGGACAAGGAACTCGCGGCCGCGCCCGCGGGCTCGCAGCTGGCCGAGGACTACTACGCGGCGATGAACGCGGCGATCAACTTCGCGTGGGTCAACCGTCAGCTGATCATGCACCGCACGCGGCAGGTGTTCGAGCGCGTCTTCGACCGCTCGTGGGAGGAGATGGACATGCACCTGCTGTACGACGTGGCCCACAACATCGCGAAGAAGGAGACCCACACCGTCGACGGGGAACAGCGCGAACTCTACGTCCACCGCAAGGGTGCGACCCGCGCCTTCCCCGCGGGCCACCCCGAAGTCCCGAAGGCCTACCGCGACGTCGGCCAGCCGGTTATCATCCCCGGCAGCATGGGCGCGGGCAGCTACGTCCTCCGGGGCGGCGAGAACTCGATGGACCTCACGTTCGGCTCGACCGCCCACGGCGCCGGCCGGCTGATGAGCCGTACGCAAGCGAAGAACGAGTTCTGGGGCGGCGACGTCCAGCAGCAACTCGAGGAGCAGGATCAGATCTACGTCAAGGCCCAGTCGGGCGCGACCGTCGCCGAGGAGGCGCCGGGCGTCTACAAGGACGTCGACGAGGTCGTCCGCGTCTCGGACGCGCTGGGAATCGGCGACAAGGTCGCGCGGACGTTCCCCGTCTGTAACATCAAGGGCTGAATCGATTATTTCAGCCGGAACGGATTCTCGTCGCCCTCGTCCGTGCCGTCTTCGCCGTTGTCGTCGCTCTCGTACGGTTTCCGCGCCGTGATCGTCACGGTCGCCTCGGGGTCGTCCTCGTCGGCCCACGGGCTATCGTAGGCCGAAATCTCGAGGTCGGTGACGTCCCAGCCTTCGCTCTCGACGAGTTCGACGAGTCGGCGCTGGTCCGCGAGCATGTCCTCGTCCATGCCTTCCCGTTCGTCGGTAAGCGAGGTAGGTCTTCCGCCGGCGGACGACCAGCCGACGATCCGCCGCGTCGGCGGTGCCGATTGGGAGAGGGAGGGGGAAGGGAGGACGTCACGCCCCCTCGCGTTCCGGGCCGATGCTGACGACCTCCTCGACGAGCGTCCGGTGGGCGCGCCGGAGTCGCTCCGACAGCGCCTGGTGGGAGACGCCGAGTTCGTTCGAGAGGTTCTCCATGTCCATCCCGCGGGGAATCTCGTAGTAGCCGCGCTCGAGGGCCGCGACCAGCGTCTCGTACTGGGCGTCGGTCAGATCGTACCGGTTGTGCCGATCCTCCTCGACGCGGTGGATCTTCTGGATGGAGAGCGACATCCCTTCGTCGGTCGCGAACTCGTAGACGTTCGACAGCGACTCGCGTTCGGGAAAGAGCACCCGAAACTGCCACTGCGTGCCCTCGACCCAGGCGTCGAGCACCGTCGCTTTCTCTTCGGTCAGCAGGTGGATCATCACGGTTACGTCGTCGACCCAGTTCATCCGGTAGAGTCGCTCGTCGTCGAGGTCGGTCAGCAGTTCGAACGCCTCGACGCTCGGGTCGGCCTCGAGGCGCTCGTCGACGGCCGATAGCGTCGATTCGTCGCCGGAAAACCAGACGTAGGGCATGACGTGGTCCGGATCGTAGGCGACGACGCGCTCGATCTCGACGTCGACGTCGCCGCTCTCCTCGAGCGTGTGGCGCAGCGCGAACTCCGCGGCGGGAATGGCGATCTTGGCAATCGTACTCATGGGATTGTGAACCACGTCCTCCCTCAAGAGTGCTGTACCCGTCCGGATACTATTAGATGAATGAACAGTATACTGAAATAACTGGAAGAACGACCGCCCCGGCCGCAATACGAAACTGAAATCGGTTACGGAGGCCGGAAATACCCGGCGAGTTTAAGCGGATCCGACTGCAATTGCGTCACATGCTCACCGACGAGTTCGGACGCGAGGTCACGGGCGTCCGCGTCTCCCTTACCGATCGGTGCAACTTCGACTGCGTCTACTGCCACAACGAGGGGCTGGGTGACACGCGGGGGCCGATGGATCCGCAGGACGACGAGATGGACACCGACGACGTCGTCCGGTTTCTCGAGGTCGCCGCCGAGTTCGACGTCGACGCCGTCAAGTTCACCGGGGGCGAGCCGATGCTCCGTCAGGATCTCGAGGAGATCATCGAACGCACGCCCGACCAGATGGAGGTGTCGCTGACGACCAACGGCACGTTCCTGCCGGGCCGCGCCGAGGCCTTGGTCGACGCCGGCTTAGAGCGGGTCAACGTCTCCCAGGACGCGCTCGATCCCGCCGATTTCGCCGAGATCACGAAAAGCGGCGCCTACGAGAAGGTGCTCGAGGGGGTCGACGCCGCGCTCGAGGCCGGGCTGGACCCGGTCAAGCTCAACATGGTCGTCTTCGAGCACACGGCGGGCTACGTGCCCGAGATGGTCGACCACGTCGCGAAACACGACGGGCTCCAGCTCCAGCTCATCGAGTACATGCCCGAACTGACGGGCAAGCCGGAGTGGAACATCGACATCGAGCGGGTCCACAACTGGCTCGCGGAACGAGCCGTCGACGTCGAACACCGGGAGATGCACGACCGGCGTCGATACTGGATCGCCGAGGGATCGGTCGACGACGAGGACGTCACCGACGTCGCGCTGGACGCCGCGGACCGATCGGAACTCGGCATGGTCGAAATCGTCGACCCCGTCGAGAACCCCACGTTCTGCGCGAACTGCCACCGCGTCCGCGTCACCCACGAGGGCTACCTGAAGGGCTGTCTCAACCGCAACGACGACCTCAAGTCGATGGGCGAGATGTCCAAACCCGAGATTCGCGAGGCCTTCCGCGAGGTCGTCGCGAACCGCGTTCCCTACTACGGCGAGTACATGGTCAAAAACGACGACGGCGAGTGGGTGGTCAACGACGAGTACATCGAGGAGTACGCGCAGGCCTGACCGCTCTTTCTCCGCCGTTTTCACCGCTCTTTCTCCGCTCGAATCAGCGCCGCCGCGACCGACTCGAGCGACCCGAACGCCGCGATCCCGACCGGTCGCGGTCCGACCCGAGCCCGATCGTCACGAGCAACCCGGCGACCAGCAATAGAACGACGGCCGCGACCGGCTGGCTGCCCGCACCGGCGACGTACACCGCGTAGCCGATCGTCCCCGTCACCAGCCCGACCAGCAAACTCGAGACGATCGCAACGGCCTCGAGGCGGATCGTTCGCGCTTCTCGACCGAGTTGGTCGCCGACGTCGATCGCGGTGTGGGCGAAGTCCCACGCCAGCACGGTCGCGATCGTGCCGACGATCGTCACCGCGACGGGCGTCGCCTCGAGGCCGCCGGCGACGACGCCGAAGAAGAGCGCGACCGCGCCGACGTCGGCCGCCGTCCGGTGGCCGAGCACGAGCGCAGCGGCGAGGACGAGCGCCCCGACGGCACCGAACCCGAGACCGGCCGGCGAACCGGCGCCGGCGAAGACGCCGACGAGCGCGGCCAGCCCGGCGGCGACGCTTGCGACGCGGGTCGGTTTGCGCGTGATGTCGATGTTGGCGCCGTCCCCGGCCTCGTCGTCGCCCTCGGTCCCAGTCTCGGCCCGTTCGCGCTCGCCCGCGCTGTCGTCACTCGCTGTCTCGGTCGCTGCTGTTGCACTATTCATGCGCGACCACCTGCGCGCGCGTAGCGCGCGAACACGTCGTCGATCGTCTCGTCGGCCGGCCAGTCGATCACCGGAATCCCGATCCGCTGGAGGTCGAACTGCCGGATCCGGCGGGCGACGGCCGAGAGCTGCTGGCCCGCCGTCCGGTCGGCCGTCGGATCCGGACTCACGACCGTCACGGGGTGGCCCCGCGACTCGAGTCGCCGCGCGATCGTGACGGCGCCGGTGTCACACAGCGGCGTCAGCAGGACGATCTGGGTTTCCGCGGAGAGTCGGCGCCGGATCGTCCGGAGTTGGGGCAGCCAGCGGCTCTCCGAGCGCGGCGGCGTCGAATCGAACTGCGGATGCGTCGCGAGCAGGTCCTGGAAGTGAATCTCGTGGTGGCGACCCGACGCCGGCGCGAGCCAGCAGGGGTCGCCGTCGGTCGGCGCGCCCGCTTCGAACTCCCTGCCGATCGGCCCGAGCGCCGCGAGCCCGACAGTGTCGCCGTCGGCTAGCAGCGAGGCCGCGATCCGCCCCGCGGCGGCGACCGAGCGGTCGACGGCGTGAGTGCCGTCGGGGTCGGGCGCGAGGAACGCCGCTTTCCGCGCATCGATCAGGACGACCACGCGGGCCGCCCGCTCCTCGTGGAACTCGAGGGTCGCGAGTTCGCCCGTCTTCGCGCGACGGTTCCAGTCGACTCGCGAGAGCGGATCGCCCGCACGATACTCCCGCACCGAGTGGAACGTCGTCCCGGCGCCGCCCTCGTCGGTCGTCAGGCGCCCGGCGAACGACGCCGCGGTGGCCCGCAGCGGCACCGGCGCCTCGATCGGCCGCAGCACCGGTTCGCACACCACCGTCGTCTCGCTGCCGACGAGGAACTCCCGTTCTCGCGACCGCGAGAGGTCGCGCACGATCGCGAGCGCGGGATCGAACTCGTGGGTGCCCCGGCGGACGGCGACCGTGTACTCGAGGGAGACCGATTCGTGGGGTCGCAACGCGGTGCCGAGGCGGTTCGAGCCGTCGACGACGGCCAGGCCGGGCGGGACGCCGTCGACGAGGCGGAGATCCGGGACGAACCGCCCGCTCTCGTTCGTGATCGTGACGACGACGTCGATCTCGTCGCCCGGTTCGGGGTCGTCGTCGCTCAGTTCGCGCGCGATGGCGAGCTCCAGTTCCGGGGGTTCGAACGCACGGGAGAATCCCGCGTAGCCGACGCCGACGACCCCGGCGAGCACGACGCCGGGCGATTCCGCGAGCGCGCCGATTCCGACGGCGAAGAGCGCGACGACGCCGATCCCCGTCCAGTAGTTCGTCGGCCGCTGTGTGGTCGATTCGACGCCCGAGATCGATCTGGCGCTCGTCCGCGAGTCCCCGCTGGTGCGATCGATTCGCTCGTCCGCGTAGGCGGGCAGCGACCTCGAGTCGTCGTCGGTGTCCGCGTCCTCGGTAGTGTATCCGATCGCGGCGATGGCGGCGACGGCGTGACGGACGCCCGCCTGGAACGACGTATCGCGCCCGGGGTTCAACAGCCGCGGGAGCCAGTCGCCGAGCGACGCGGACGTGTCCTTTTTCTCCGAGAGGAACGCGGCCGCCGTCGCGTCGTCCGTCCAGGAGCCGTCGTCGATCCGGTCGGCCGCTTCCTCTGCCGAGTATCCGCCGAATCGGGTCAGCGCGGCGATCGCTGCGAGGCGCAGCCCACTGGCGATCCGTCGGCTGCCGGTGGAGTACTCGCCGGCCATCGTTCGGAACTCGCCGATCGCGTCGGAGACCGTCGCGCCGGGTGCGGGAACCGGCGTTCGCTGTTCCGGCGTCGGCGTGTCGGCCTGCCGTCGTACGCCGCGCCGGCGGAACACGGCGACGATGCCGATCCCCGTCGCGAGGAGGCCGACGACCAGGACGACCCAGCCGTCCAGCGGGACGGCGACGACGCCGGCACTGATGGCGATCGCGCCGACGAACGCCAGCACGCCGAAGACGAGCGCGAGCCGGCGGCCGGTGATTGCTGTCATCGGCCACCACCTCCGCTCTCGTCTGTCTCCGTTCCCGAGTCGCTGCTCGTTCCGCCGTCCGTTCGTTCGTCTCCAGATGCGTACTCGTCTTCGATCCGGCGCAACACGTCGACCGCGCGCGTTTCCATCTCGGGCGTCGTCTCGGCGTCGCCGTACCGCACGTCCTCGAACAGGCGCGTGAGTTCGTCGACGTACTCGCGGTCGATTCCCGCCTCGACCGCAGCCGTAGCGAACTCCCGCGGAGTGCTCGAATCCGGCCGGTCGACCTCGAGGAGGTCGGTCATCTCCTTCCAGGCGCGGTAGATCTCGTTGTCGACGTCGGTCGCTGCGCCGTCGATTCGATCGGCAGCGCGACCGGCCGCGCTCCCGACGGCCGCGGCATCGGTTCCGGACTCGTCGGGCTCGTTCTCGACGACGGGTGGCGCGTCCGATTCCGAGTTTCCGCCGCGTCGGCTCACGAGGAGCCCGCCGACGAAGATCGCGGTGATGACCGAGAGGACGAACAACAGCGGGCCGGTCGAGAAGGAGTCGGTCTCGCCCTCGCCGGAGCCGAAATCACCCCCGCCGCTCGAGTTGTTCACCGTCGCCGGCTCCTCGACCGGTTGGGAATCGAGTTCGGGCGAGAACCCCTGGAACAGAACCGCAAACAGGAGGGCGCCGACGAGGCAAACGGCCAGCACGACGGCGATCATCTTGACGGCGTCCCGACGGTACGCGAGCAGGTACCAGACGAGTGCGACTGCGATGATAATTAGTACCGCGTACAGGAGATACTCGAGAAACACCGGCGGATCGCCGCCGACGACGGGTTGGGTGGGCGACGGCTGTTGCCCGGGACCGCCGCCCTCTCCCGGACCGACGCCACCCTCGGCACCGCCGGTCTCGAGCGGATTCTCGATGGTCGCGGCCGCGAGCGCGATCGCAGCGATCGCGCTGACCGCGGCGAGGAGTCGAACGAGACGTGTATCTCTTGACACGTGTTGACACCACGTTATGCCGCTTCACTAATAAGTTGCAATCCTCGAGTAATCGGTGCCGGCTCGTCGGTGGCGATCTGCATCGGTGGAGCGTCGCGTCGGTTCGTTCGGCACGCAGCACTCTGGGTTCGGTCGCTCGCGCCTCAGCGCTCGAGCCCTCGGATCGCGTGAGGGGGCGCAGATCGTGTGGTACCGTCGGCCACCCGTTACTATCATTCGTTGCGCTTAAGTACCAGACGGGGGTACGTTCGAGTGCGATACGTGTAGGGGAGCGATCCCCGAGTCCGGGAGGGCGATGATTGCACACGGTGTCGTGGTAGCCAAGCGGCCCAAGGCGCATGGTTGCTAACCATGTGGCGTCAAGCCTCCGGGGTTCGAATCCCCGCCACGACGTCGGACTTACCGGACTGACGTTTTCCGTCAGTCGTTTGCACCGCACGCAGACCAGACACACATACCCAACATATGAGCGCGGAAGAACCCCAAGAACAAGAAGAGGACGAAGACCTTCAGTACTTCGTCCGTATCGGTCAGACCGACCTTGACGGGACGAAGTCCGTCGAGCGCTCGCTGACGGAGATGAACGGGATCGGTCACCGGACCGCCCGGATCATCGCCCAGGAGGCGGGCGTGGACCGAACGGCGACGTTCGGTCGACTCGACGACGACGTCATCGACGAGGTCGTCGAACTCGTAGAGAACTACGCCGACGAAGTTCCCGACTGGCTCAACAACCGTCCGGAGGACTTCTACACCGGCGAAACGACCCACGAGATCGGCAACGATCTCCAGCTGACCCGCCAGCACGACATCAACCGGATGAAGATGATTGACTCCTACAAGGGCGTTCGCCACAAGCGCGGCCAGAAGGTCCGCGGCCAGCGAACGAAGTCCACCGGTCGTACGGAGGGCACCATCGGGGTCAACGTCGAAGAGATCCGCGAAGAACAGGCCGAAGAAGGCGGCGACGAGGAGGGTGGTGAATAATGCCGCTCGGAACGAAGACCAAGCAGTACGAGACTCCGAATCACCCCTACCAGGGTGAGCGCATCGCCAACGAACACTCCCTTATCGACCGCTACGGCCTCAAGAACAAGGAAGAGCTCTGGCGCGCACAGTCCGAGCTTCGCTCCTACCGCCGCGAGGCCCGCGACCTGCTCGGCCAGGCCCAGGGCGACGAAACCGTCCAACGGCGCTCCGAGGAGTTCCTCGGTCGACTCAAGCGCGTCGGCATCCTCGACGAAGCCGACGAGCTCGGCGCCGTCCTGTCGCTCGAGGTCGAAGACATCCTCGAGCGCCGACTCCAGACGGTCGTCTACCGGAAGGGGCTGGCGAACACGACCCAGCAGGCCCGCCAGTTCATCACGCACGGCCACATCGTGGTCGACGGGCAGCGCCACCGGGTTCCGTCCTACGTCGTCGACGTCGACGAGGAGGACCTCGTCGAGTTCGACGAGACGAGCCCGCTTGCGGACGAACTCCACCCCGAACGAGCGGAGGGTCAGTAAACCATGAGTCAGGACGACGAAAAGTGGGGCATCGCCCACGTGCACGCATCGTTTAACAACACGATCATGACCGTGACGGACCTCACGGGCGCGGAAACGATCGCCAAGTCCTCCGGCGGGACGGCGGTCAAGCAGAACCGCGACGAGGCGTCGCCGTACGCGGCCATGCAGATGGCCGAGTCCGTCGCCGAGGAGGTCAAGGCTGCGGGCATCACCGGACTCCACGTGCGAGTCCGTGGCCCCGGCGGCAACCTCCAGAAGTCCCCCGGTCCCGGCGCGCAGGCGACGATCCGCGCGCTCGCCCGCTCGGGCATCGAGATCGGACGCATCGAGGACGTCACGCCGATCCCGCACGACGGATCGCGCGCACCCAAAGGCAAGGGCGGCTACTAGACCATGAGCGAAGAGTACGACGTCGAGTTCGTCGAACGCGACGACCGCGAGGCGCGGTTCCTCGTCCGCGGCGTGACGCCTGCGTTCGCCAACGGCATCCGCCGCGCGATGCTTGCCGACGTGCCGACGATGGCGATCGATACCGTTCGCTTCGTCGAGAACTCGTCGGTGATGTTCGACGAGCAACTCGCCTTGCGTCTCGGGCTCGTCCCGCTGACGACCCCGCCGGAAGACGAGTTCGGCGAGGACGCCACCGTCACACTCTCGATCGACGTCGAAGGGCCCGCAACCGCCTACTCCGGCGATCTCGAGTCCAGCGACGACCTCGTCCAGCCCGCGGACGAGAACGTGCCGATCATCGAACTCAAGGACGGCCAGCGGCTCGAGGCCGAGGCCGACGCCGTACTCGATCGCGGGAAGGACCACGCCAAGCATCAGGGCGGCGTCGCGGTCGGCTACCGGCACCTCCAGCGGGTCGTCGTCGAAGACGACCTGCCGGAGTTCGAGGAGCCCGAGGCCCAGATCGTCCGCGGCGTCGTCGAGGACGACGGCGAACTCGTTCCCACGAGCGAGTTCGACCACGACCTCTCGAACCGCTACCCTGACAAGCAGGTGTCGGTCGAGGACGTGCCCAACGCCTTCGTCTTCCACGTGGAGACGGACGGCTCCTTTACCGTCGAAGAGCTCGTGACTCGAGCCGCCGAGACGCTCGAATCGCGCGCAACCGAACTCGAAGACGCAGTACAGCTTTAGATAGATATGACCCGACGCCCCCGACCCACCGTGTCTGCGTGTCTGCACGAGGACGGCAGTGTCCGTTCCGGCGCCGTGAGCCGCGAGGCCGGGACGGCAGCCTCCTCGCTCGATGGAATCGAAAGGGGTTTGAAGGGGCGACGGGTACACGGAAGTGCGAGCAGGGATAGCCAAGTCAGGCCAACGGCGCAGCGTTCAGGGCGCTGTCTCGTAGGAGTCCGCAGGTTCAAATCCTGCTCCCTGCATCAACCTCACTTCCGTTTCTCTCACATCGGTACCACGCGACCGACGAGCAGTGTGACCGTCCAGGATCGACGTCGATCCCACGGCCGCAGTGCTCGCGTCGTCGGTCGCCGGTATTGCAGTCACAATCACTACAGTCGCGGTTGCCGCATGACGCGTCGCAACCGCTCGCAGTTATTTGGAGGATACCAATGAGTAGCAAAACGAATCCGAGGCTCAATGATCTCATCGCCGAGCTGAAGTCGACGTCCCGCGAGACGGACGCCGACGTCTGGCGAGACATCGCGGATCGACTCGAGAAGCCCCGGCGTACCCACGCTGAGGTTAACCTGGGCCGCATCGAGCGATACGCACGCGAAGAAGAGACCGTCGTCGTTCCCGGCAAGGTGCTGGGTTCGGGCGCACTGCAGAAGTCGGTCACCGTCGCAGCCGTCGACTTCAGTTCGTCGGCCGAGACGAAGATCGATCAGGTCGGCGAGACCGTACAGCTCGAGCAACTGCTCGAAGAGAACCCCGAAGGATCCGACGTGCGGGTGATCGCATGAGTGTAAACATTTCCGACTTCGACGCCGACGTCGTCGTCGACGCCCGAGACTGCATTCTCGGTCGCGTCGCCAGCGAGGTCGCCCAGCGCGCGCTCGACGGCGAGCGCGTCGCGGTGGTCAACGCCGAGGACGCGGTCATCACCGGCGACAAGGAAGACATCTTCCAGACCTACCGCAAGCGACTCCAGCTCGGCTCCGACAGCGGTCCCTACTACCCGAAGCGACCGGACACGATCTTCAAGCGGTCCATCCGGGGCATGCTGCCGTACAAGAAGCCGCGCGGTCGCGAGGCGTTCGAAAACGTCCGCGTCTACGTCGGCAACCCCTACGAAGACGAGCAGGACGCCCAGATCCTCGAGGGGACGTCGCTGGATCGACTTTCGAACATCCGCTTCGTCCACCTGGGCGAAGTCGCAGACCAACTGGGTGCTAACGTCACATGGTAACCAACACGAGTGGCAAGAAAAAGACGGCCGTCGCTCGCGCCACCGTGCGCGACGGAGAGGGTCGCGTGCGAATCAACTCCAAGCCGGTCGAGCTGGTCGAGCCGGAAATGTCCCGGCTCAAGATGCTCGAGCCGTTCCGCATCGCGGGAGAGGACCTGCGAAGCGAGATGGACATCGACGTCCGCGTCGAGGGTGGCGGTATCAGCGGGCAGGCAGACGCCGTCCGCACCGCGATCGCACGCGGCATCGTCCAGCACACCAACGACGCCGAGCTCCGGGACGCGTTCATGGAGTTCGACCGCTCGCTGCTGGTCAACGACGTTCGCCAGTCCGAACCGAAGAAGTGGGGCGGCCCCGGTGCGCGGGCCCGCTACCAGAAGTCCTACCGCTAAGGTGATCCAATCATGATGGTACCGGTCCGGTGTTTCACCTGTGGCAACGTCGTCGGCGAACACTGGGAAGAGTTCGACGAGCGAGCCAACGAGGGCGACGAGGACCCACAGAAGGTTCTCGACGACCTCGGTGTCGACCGCTACTGCTGTCGGCGGATGCTCGTCAGTCACACCGACCTCGTCGACGTCGTCTCCCCCTACCAGTAACGCACCACCCAACCTATGCAACAGCAACGACACAACCGCTACGAGAAGGCGCGAATCCTCGGTGCGCGAGCGCTGCAGGTGTCCTACGGGGCGCCCGTGCTGATCGAGACGGATCAGACGCAGCCGATCCTGATCGCCGCCGAAGAGTACGACGCCGGCGTGTTGCCCTTTACCGTCAAACGAGGGAACGAGTGAGCGTAGTATGACGCTAATCACCGACATTCGACTCCGACGGATCCTCGACTCGCGCGGCAACCCGACCGTTGAAGCCGACGTCGTCACCGAGAGCGGCGGCTTCGGCCGCGCAGCAGCACCGAGCGGTGCCAGTACCGGCGAGTACGAAGCCGTCGAGCGACCGCCGACCGAGGCGATCGCCGCGGCCCGCGAACACGCCGTCCCCCGCCTCGTCGGGGAGGCCTACGCCGGCAACCAGCGCGAGGTCGACTCGATCCTGCGCGCCGCCGACGGCACGGACGACTTCTCCGAGATCGGTGCCAACAGCGCGGTCGCTATTTCGATGGCCGCCGCAAAGGCCGGCGCCGACGTGCTCGGCGCCCCGCTGTTCCAGCACTTAGGCGGCACCTTCCGCGGAGAGAACTTCCCGACGCCGCTCGGTAACGTCGTCGGCGGCGGCGAACACGCCGCCGACGCGACCGACATTCAGGAGTTCCTCGCGGCACCCGTCGGCGCACCGAGCGTCGAGGACGCCGTCTTCGCGAACGCGGCCGTCCACGCCGAAGTCGCCGACCTGCTCGAGGAGCGCGGACATCCCTCCGGCAAGGGTGACGAGGGCGCATGGGCGCCCTCGATCGACGACAGCGAGGCGTTCGAAATCGTCGACGAGGCGGTGTCGACGGTGCAGGACGACGTCGGCTTCAACATCGGCTTCGGCCTCGACGTCGCGGCCGCCGAGATGTACGACGCCGACTCGGAAACCTACGAGTACGAGTCCGCCGGCGTCAGCCGCGACACCGAGGAACAGATCGAGTACATCGCGGAGCTGGTCGACGAGTACGACCTCGTCTACGTCGAGGACCCGCTCGATGAGGACGACTACGACGCCTTCGCCGAACTCACCGACGAGGTCGGCGACCAGACGCTGATCTGCGGTGACGACCTGTTCGTCACGAACACCGACCGTCTCGTCGACGGGATCGATCGCGGCGCGGCAAACAGCATCCTGATCAAGCCGAACCAGATCGGGACGCTTTCCGACGCCTTCGACGCGATCGAACTCGCCACGCAGAACGGCTACGACTCGGTTATCTCCCACCGCTCGGGCGAGACCGAGGACACGACGATCGCACACCTCGCCGTCGCGACCGACGCACCGTTCATCAAGACCGGTGCCGTCGGCGGCGAGCGAACCGCAAAGCTCAACGAGCTCATTCGAATCGCAGACGACGCGACATGACAGACAACGACACGACCCAAGAAGGGCTCGACGCCGCCGAGGAGGAAATCGACGAGGAGCCAGCCGAAGGGGCTGGCCCCGCCGCCGAGGAGGACGTCGAGCCAGTAGACGAACAGTCCGCAGACGCCGAAGCCGACGAGGCCGAGGCCGACGCCGAAACCGAAACCGAGGAAGACGCCGGTCCCGCCCTCGACGACGACGTGATGTCCGACGAGGAAGCGGACCTGCTGATCCCCGTCGAGGACTACCTCGGCGCCGGTGTCCACATCGGTACCCAGCAGAAGACCTCGGACATGGAGCGGTTCATCCACCGCGTCCGGACCGACGGCCTCTACGTGCTTGACGTCTCCAAGACCGACCAGCGCATCCGTACGGCCGCGGACTTCCTCGCGAACTACGACCCCGAGCAGATCCTGGTCACCTCGAGCCGCCAGTACGGTCGCTTCCCGGCCGAGAAGTTCGCCGAGGCCGTGGGCGCTCGCGCCCGCACCGGCCGCTTCATCCCGGGTACCCTGACGAATCCGAAGTACGACGGCTACATCGAGCCGGACGTGCTGGTCGTCACCGACCCGATCGGCGACGCTCAGGCCGTCAAGGAAGCCATCACGGTGGGCATTCCGGTCATCGCGATGTGCGACTCGAACAACCAGGTCAGCAACGTCGACCTGGTCGTCCCGACCAACAACAAGGGTCGCAAGGCCCTCTCGGTCGTCTACTGGCTGCTCGCCAACGAGGTCCTCGACCGCCGCGGCGCCGAGCCGTCCTACGCCCTCGAGGACTTCGAGAGCTCCGTCTAACGCGGTTTTCATTTCGAACCGTCGGATCACGAATTGCGCCGTTCGTTTTCCGCTGTTCTTCACTACGACAGCCTCGTGTATCCGTCTTCGAGTTGCATCGGCGCTGCCCTTCGCCGATCGCTCGAGCAGTATCGAACCGCGAGCGAAGGAATTACCTCGCGACCGTTCGAAAGGCGGCTATGGACTCCCTACTGTTCGACTTCGAGAAGGAGAAACTCCCCGCGCCGGTCGTCCTCGCGACGATGGGACTGATCGCGCTGTTCGCACTCGGGATTCCGCTTCGGGTGCTGATGACGCTGCTGTAACGGCCGTCCCGTCACTGGTTTTCCGACACGGCCGTAGTTTCCAGTAGCGCCGCGACTCGCTCGGCGGCGTCGACGGCCGTCGAGCCGAAGACGTAGGTCGCCGGCTCGATACCGAACGCGCCCCGGTGGTAGGCTATCCGCGGCACCGTGGACCGCTCGGCGAACCGATCGCGGAGGTGTTCGCCCCGATCCTCGTAGTCAGCGTCGAACTCGAGGGGCTCGATCCCGTGCTCGCGAGCGGCCTCGAGGAGAGCGTCGTCGGTCGCGATGTTGACCGCGCCGCGGACTTCCGGATCGGCATCGCTGGCCGCGAGGACGGCGGTCGCGACGTGTTTCGAGGCCCCGAACTCGGGGTTCGCGGGGATTTCGATCCGGCCGCCCATCGCGTAGATCCGCCCGGGGACGGCGGCGACGTCCGTCACGTCGTCGGCTTCGGGCAGCGCCATCCCGACGTTCGTGCCGACGTTCGGGATATATCGGGCCATTCCCTGTACGGACGCGAGCGTCCGCGCGGCGGTCCGGACGTTCGCCAGGACGTCCCGCTCGGCCCGCACGTCCGGGTCGAGGCCGCGGACGCAGAGGTCACAGCCCAGCCCGCGGAGTTCGGGCATCTCCTCCTCGTGGAGTTCGCAGATCGGGCCCCGATCCTCGAGGCTGCGGATCAGCGAGAGGAGTTCGGCGAGCGCGTCGTAGCCGTCCATATCGCCGCTGGCGAGGCCGTCGGCGATGCGCTCGACGGTCGCGACGGTCTCGGGGTCGTCGCGAAAGCGGGCGTCCCCGCCGCCCTCGCCGCTGACGTACTTGCTGACGGCGGCCTGGGTGACGCCGAGTTCGGCGGCGATCTCCTGTTGGGTCAGGCCGCGGTCGGCGAGTTCGGTCGCGAGCATCGCCCGCACGGTGGGGAGAAAGCGGTCGACGACGAGTTCGCTCGGCAGGACAAGCGACATACGCTCGCGTTCGAGCGATGTCGGCTTAAATCTGTAATTCCCCGGACACCGAGGTATCGGACGCGAGAAGGTAGCTATTAAGCGTCGTCGTCCGAACGCTCGGATATGGCAGTCTCGAGCGCTCCCGGGAAAGTCTACTTGTTCGGGGAGCACGCGGTCGTGTACGGCGAGCCCGCCGTCCCCTGCGCCATCGAGCGACGGGCGCGAGTGGGCGTCGAGCAGCGGGCGGACAGCAAACTACGCGTTCACGCCGAGGACCTGAGTCTGGACGGGTTTACCGTCGAGTACGGCGGGTCGACGGACGACCGGCCCGACGTCGACGTCTCGGAGTCGCTGATCAGCGCGGCGATGGGGTACGTCGACGAGGCGATCGCACAGGTCCGCGACGTCACCGGCGAGGAGGAGGTCGGCTTCGACGTGACCATCGAGAGCGACATCCCGCTCGGTGCGGGACTCGGGTCATCGGCCGCGGTCGTCGTCGCGGCCATCGACGCCGCGGCCCGAGAACTCGGCGTCACCCTCGAGGCCGACGAGATCGCCGACCGCGCGTATCGGACGGAACACGAGGTCCAGGACGGGCAAGCCTCCCGCGCCGACACCTTCTGCTCGGCGACCGGCGGCGCGGTCCGGGTCGAGGGCGAGGATTGTCGCTCGATCGAGGCCCCCGATCTGCCGATCGTGATCGGCTTCGACGGCGGCGCGGGCGACACCGGCCAGCTCGTCGCCGGCGTGCGGAATCTGCGCGAGGAGTACGGCTTCGCGGCCGACACGGTCGAAGCCATCGGCGACGTCGTCCGTCGGGGCGAGGAAGCGCTGGCCGACGGCGACCTCGAGGAGGTCGGCCGGCTGATGAACTTCAACCACGGGCTGCTGTCGGCGCTCGGCGTCTCCTCGCGCTCGCTCGATACGATGGTCTGGGCGGCCCGCGACGCCGACGCCTACGGCGCGAAGCTGACCGGCGCCGGCGGCGGGGGTTGTATCGTCGCACTCGACCCCTCCCCGGAGACCGAGACAGCCCTCTCGTTCACGCCGGGTTGCGAGGACGCCTTCCGCGCCGAACTCGCCGAAACCGGGGTGAAGCGACTCGAATGATCGTCCTGAAGCTCGGCGGTAGCGCGATCACGGACAAGGAGCGGCCCGAAACGCTCGACAGGGAAGCACTCGAGCGGGCGGCCGACGCGATCAGCGGGACACGGGACGGCGCGGCCGGAGCCGAGGACCTCGTCATCGTCCACGGCGGCGGCAGTTTCGGCCACCACAACGCAAGCGAGCACGGGGTGACGACGACTAAGGGGACCCACGACGCCGAAGCGGTCATCGACATCCACGGCGCGATGAAGACGCTGAACCAGTTCGTCCTCCAGCGGCTCCTCGAGCGGGACGTAAACGCCGTGCCGGTCCACCCGTTCTCGACCGCTCACCGCGACGCCGAGGGCGCGCTCGCGCTGCCGACCGGACAGATCGAGACGATGCTGGCGGAGGGGTTCGTCCCCGTCCTCCACGGCGATCTCGTCGCCCACGCCGACGAGGGCGCGACCGTCGTCAGCGGCGACGAACTCGTCGCCGCGCTGGCCCGCGACCTCGAGGCCGATCGGGTCGGCCTCTGTTCGACGGTTCCGGGCGTCCTGGACGATGAAGATGCAGTGATCGACCGCATCGCGTCGTTCGACGATGTCGCGGCCGTCCTCGGTGCGAGTGACGCGACCGACGTAACCGGCGGCATGGCCGGCAAGGTGCGGACGCTGCTCGATCTCGACGCGCCGGCGTCGATCTTCGGCCTCGAAGACATCGAAGCGTTCCTCGAGGGCGGGGAACCGGGGACGACCATCGAGTCCGAGGCGTCGTAACCGAGTCGTCGTAGTCGGAGCAGATCGACCCATTTTCACCTCGAGCATCGGACACGACCAACCCACGGTGTTTTTAACACCCGGGCGTGTAAGGGTACATACCGAGACCCGCGGGCAAGTGCGTTCGGGGCTCACGGTTGTGAGCAACGGCGGATTCGCCGTCCGAGCGCATAGCGGGATGGCCGACGCGCTGTAAGACGCCGGGGCCGGATAACCACTAGTCCGCGGACCGTTTCGATGAGAGTCCATCACGCGGCTTTCAGTACAACGAACCATGGAAATCGAAATCGCAACCATTGGCGGCTACGAAGAAGTCGGACGGCAGATGACTGCCGTCCGCGCCGGCGACGACGTTGTCATCTTCGACATGGGTCTGAACCTCTCGCAGGTTCTGATCCACGACAACGTCGAAACCGAACGGATGCACAGTCTCGATCTGATCGATATGGGCGCAATCCCCGACGATCGGATCATGAGCGACCTCGAGGGCGACGTGCAGGCTATCGTGCCCACGCACGGCCACCTCGACCACATCGGCGCCATCAGTAAGCTGGCCCACCGATACAACGCACCGATCGTCGCGACGCCGTTTACGATCGAACTCGTCAAACAGCAGATCGAAGGCGAGCAGAAGTTCGGCGTCGAGAACGACCTGATCAAGATGGAGGCCGGCGAGACGATGTCGATCGGCGACTCCGGCAAGGTCGACCTCGAGTTCGTCAACGTGACCCACTCGATCATCGACGCGATCAACCCGGTCCTCCACACGCCCGAGGGCGCGGTCGTCTACGGGCTGGACAAGCGCATGGACCACACGCCGGTTATCGGCGATCCGATCGACATGGAGCGGTTCCGCGAGATCGGTCGCGAGGGCAACGGCGTCCTCTGTTACATCGAGGACTGTACCAACGCGAACAAGAAGGGCCGCACGCCCTCTGAGCGGGTCGCCCGCGAACACCTCCGGGACGTCCTCTACAGCATCGAGGACTACGACGGCGGCATCGTCGCGACGACCTTCTCCTCGCACATCGCCCGCGTCAAATCGCTCGTCGAGTTCGCCGACGACATCGGGCGCCAGCCAGTCCTGCTCGGTCGCTCGATGGAGAAGTACTCCGGCACCGCCGAGCGGCTCGACTTCGTCGACTTCCCGACCGACCTCGGGATGTTCGGCCACCGGAAGTCCGTCGACCGCACGTTCAAGCGGATCATGAACGAGGGCAAGGAGAACTTCCTGCCGATCGTCACCGGCCACCAGGGCGAGCCCCGCGCGATGCTCACCCGGATGGCCCGCGGCGAGACGCCCTACGAACTGGACGACGGCGACAAGGTCGTCTTCTCCGCCCGCGTCATCCCCGAGCCGACCAACGAGGGCCAGCGCTACCAGGCCGAGAAGCTGCTCGGCATGCAGGGCGCCCGCGTCTACGACGACATCCACGTTTCCGGCCACCTCAATCAAGAGGGCCACTACGAGATGCTCGACGCGCTCCAGCCCCAGAACGTCATCCCGGCCCACCAAGACATGAGCGGGTTCTCGAGCTACGTCAACCTCTGTGAGAGCGAGGGGTACCAGATGGGTCGTGACCTCCACGTCACGCGCAACGGCAACCTCATCCAGCTCGTGGACTGATACTACTCGCCATGACTACCCCCGAGGCACGAGAGGAGGCGGTACTCGAGGCAGTCCGCAAGCGCCGCGAGCGCGTCAACGACGCGATTCCCGAGGAGTTGCCGATTCAGAAACCGGAGCGGCTCTACGAAGCGTCCCGGTACCTGCTTGACGCGGGCGGCAAGCGACTCCGACCGACCGTCCTGCTGACGGCCGGCGAATCGCTGGTCGACGCCGAGCCGCTGACGACCGATTACCGCGAGTTCCCGACGCTGTACGGTGCCGGCGACGACTCGAGTGCCGCAGCTGCAGGCCCCGATACGATCGACCTCATGGACGCTGCCGTCAGCGTCGAGGTCATCCAGTCGTTCACGCTGATCCACGACGACATCATGGACGACGACGACCTCCGCCGGGGCGTCCCCGCGGTCCACCGGGAGTACGACCTCGAGACGGCGATTCTCGCGGGCGATACGCTCTACTCGAAGGCCTTCGAGATCATGCTCGAGACCGGCGCCGCACCCGACCGCGCGGTCGAGGCGCTTAATATCCTCGCGACGACCTGTACGAAGATCTGTGAAGGCCAGTCGCTGGACGTCACCTTCGAGGAACGCGACGACGTCACGCCCGACGAGTACCTCGAGATGGTCGAGCAGAAGACGGCCGTGCTCTACGCCGCGTCGGCGTGTCTGCCGGCCGTCCTGCTGGGCGCCGACGACGAGACGATCGATGCGCTGTACGGCTACGGGCTCGACATCGGCCGCGCGTTCCAGATTCAGGACGACGTGCTGGATCTGACCGTCCCGAGCGAGAAACTCGGCAAGCAGCGCGGCAGCGACCTCGTCGAGAACAAGCAGACGCTGATCACGGTCCACGCTCGGGAACAGGGCGTCGACGTCGAATCGCTCGTCGATACCGACGACGTCGACGCCGTCACCGAGGCCGAGATCGATGACGCCGTCGCCGAACTCGAGGCGGCGGGCTCGATCGGCTACGCCAATGAGATGGCTCGCGACCTGGTCGCCCAGGGGAAAGAGCGCCTCGAGGTGCTGCCGGACAACGAGGCCCGCGAACTGCTGTTCGACATCGCCGACTACCTGATCGAACGGGGCTACTGAGCCGCGTTTCGGTCCCGACTTTTCGTTTCGTCGCTCGAGCGACCGCGAGCGACGCGTGTCGTCAGCCCGCGGCGTAGATTGCGTAGTTGAGGACGGCCGCGAACGAGACCCAGGCGAGATAGGGAACAAGTAACGCGGCCGCGAGCCGGTCGACGCGGTCGAACGCGACGATCGTGCCCACGATCGAGAGCCAGAGGGCGCCGATCACGACGAGCCCGAGATCGGGCCGCTGCAACCCGAAGAAGACCGGCGTCCACGCGAGGTTCAGCGCGAACTGCACCGCGAACGCGGCGAGCGCGATTCTGACCGGGCGTCGGTGCGTTCCCCGGCGATAGACGAGCGCGAGTGCGATCCCCAGTAACGTAAACAGCAGCGTCCAGACGATCGGAAAGGCGATTTCCGGCGGGAAGAACCACGGCCGGTCGATCCAACTCGTGTCGGAGCCGACGACGAACGACGGCGACGCTCCCAACAGATTGACGCCGAGGATCGCCGCGAGCGCGACCAGGAGATCGCGTCGCTCGAGGCGGCGGAGGCGGGCGTACATAGGTGTCCCTCCGCCGGGAAGACAGGTAGTAATTGCCCCCGCGGGACAACGCCGCGAGCGCTCAGACGAGCAGCGAACCCGCCAGCCCGACCAGCGCGACGCCGAGCGCAAACTTCAGTCGGTCGGCGTCGATGCGGTGGGCGAGCCACCAGCCGAGCGCGACGCCGCCGAGGTACGCGACCGTGATCGGAACGAACAGGCCGAGGCCGACCGCGTCGCGGAGCAGGTAGCTGAGCGACGTAAACAGCGCGGTGAAGACGACGACGATCTGGGTGACCGCGATCGTCACGAGCATCGGCACGCCGACCAGCACGAGCGCCGGGGCCGACAGCGCCGCGCCGCCGATCCCCAGCAGGCCGCCGAAGGCGCCGATCACGAGCCCGATGGCGGCGAACGCGGCGAGATCCGTCCGCGTCCGAGTTCGACGCGCGGCTCGAGACCGCGATACTCCCGATAGATGATATTGCCGCCGACCGACGCCAGCAACGCGGCGAGGACGATGCCGTACGCCGTCCGCGAAAGGGCGGCGTTGGCCTGCACGCCGACCCACGTGCCGACGGCGGCCGCCGCGCTGACCGCGCCCGCGATCGGCCAGTCGATCTCGCCCGAGCGGGCGTAGACGAAAGTCCCGAAGATCGCCCCGACGGTGAAGATCGCGCTCGAGGTGCCCGCGACTTCCGCGCTCGAGAGCGACGTCAGCAGGTAGAGGCCGGTGACGATGAGGATGCCGCCGGGCCCGATCGTCGCGACGATCACCCCGCCGAGGAAAGCCAGTAGGAGGAGGGCGACCAGCGTTTCGGTGGCGACCACGAATCAACTCTCGGCCGGAGGTAGTCGATCCGGTCGGTTAGCTACTTCCCTTGCGGCGTCCGAATTCGACGATCCGTCGCGGGGTCTCGGAGCGCCGCACCGCCGACACGGCCCCGCGGCATCGTCGTCTCGAGCGTGACGCACGGGTTGAATCTTCCGGGCGCAATCACTTCTCCGGCCGTAGCCTCGCTACACTTGTCTTGCTATCAACTATGGTTGGTCACCCACTCGAAATACCCCCTTCCCTGACACGAGCGCGATCCCCGATCGACGCGCAACGGTTCGATATTCCCTGGTCGTCGATCAGCGTCCGTCACCTCCTGCGAATCGATCGCTCCGACGCGAGGGCAGACGAATGAGCATCCGCAACCTCTCCCCGGTCGACTACGTCGCCGGACAGGTACAGCAGTACGGACTGGCGTTCGTCATGGTCGCCAGCTACTTCGGCTCGGGCTCGGTGTTCATCGCCAGCCAGGCGGGCGTGATGCACGGCTACACGTTGCTGTGGGCCGTCGTCGGCGCCGCCCTGCTGGGCTTTATGGCTCAGGACATGAGCGCCCGCCTCGGCATCCACGGTGAGCCGCTGATGATATTCGTTCGGGAGAAACTCGGTCGTCCGCTGGCGACGGCGATCGCACTCTTCCTCTCCGTCGGCTGCGTGGCGTGGACGCTCGGGCTGGTCGCGGCCGTCGGCGCCGGGGTCTCGTTCCTCACCGGCGGCGCGATCCCGTGGCAACCGATCGCCGTCGCGACGACGTTCGTGGCGATCGGCGTCGGCCTGCTGGCCTACGACACCGTCGAGAACGCCATGATCGCGATGATGCTCTCGCTGATGGTCGTCTACGTGATCGTCGCGCTCCCCAGCGGTGCGGACCCCGGCGCGGTCGCAGTCGGGTTCGTTCCGACGGCGGACACCTTCGGCGCGCTGGCGATGGCCGCCGGCCTGCTCGGTACGACCGCGCTCTGGCCCAACTTCTTCCTCGAGTCGATCCTCGTCCACCAGAAGGGGTGGACCGACGAGAGCGACCTGCCCGAGGCGCGGACGGATCTGGCGGTCGGCTACGCCGTCGGCGGGCTGACGACCGTCGCCATCCTGATCGCCGCGGCCGCGTTGCTCCGTCCGATGGGCTTTACGGAACTCGAGACGTTCATGACGCCCGGCGAGGCCTTGGTCGAAGTGCTCGGCGTGTGGGCGATGGTGCTTTTCATCGGCGGCGTGATCGCCGCGGCGTTCAACAGCATCATCCCGATCATGTGGGCGCCGGCCTACATGATCCCGCAGGCCGCCGGCTACGACGTTCGGCAGGGCGACCGGCTGTTCAAGCTCGTCTTCGCCGGACTGACCGGGGTCGGTATCTTCTCGCCGGTGATCAGCTGGGCGCTCGACCTCTCGGTCGTCGACATGGTGATCCTGTTCCCGATGTACAACGGGATCTTCGGGCTGCCGCTTGCGGCCGCGCTTTTGTTCTGGGCGGTCAACGACCGCGAGACCATGGGCGAGTACCGGAACTCGCGCAAGCTCAACGTCGTCAACGCCGCGCTGGTGCTGCTGGCGATCGTGCTGGCCGCGCTGTCCGTCCGGGACTTCCTGGCCCTGCTCACCGGCGGCGGCTTCTGAGGGGCCGACGCCGCTCGCCGGTCGGCGCACGGTCGGGGCTCGGTCACGGCTCGCTCGAGGCGCGAATCCGCGGGGGTTTTGGTCCGGGCACGAATACCGCTGGGTAATGAACGACGACTTGCGCGAACGCGTCGAGCGCGAGGCCGAAAAGCACGCGCTGTTGAACGCCGTCAAACACGAGAGCGACGCCGACGTCGGCGCCATCATGGGGCCGCTGATGGGCGACAATCCCGATTTCCGCCCGCACGGCGACGAGATCCCCGGCGTTATCGGCGGCGTCGTCGGCCGGGTCAACGACCTCGAGTACGAGGAGAAACGCGAGCGCCTCGAGGAACTCGCCCCCGAGGAACTCGCGGAAATCGAGGCCGAGGAGGAAGAAGACGAACACGCCCTTCCCGACCTGCCCAACGCCGACGAGTACGACGAGGTCCGGATGCGCGTCGCGCCGAACCCCAACGGCCCGTGGCACGTCGGCCACGCCCGGATGCCCGCCGTCATCGGCACCTACAAGGAGCGCTACGATGGCTGGTTCTGCGTCCGGTTCGACGACACCGATCCCGAGACCAAGCGGCCGGATCTCGACGCCTACGACGCCATCCTCGAGGACCTCGAGTACCTCGGGTTCGAGCCCGACGACGTCTACCGGGCCAGCGACCGCCTCGAGACCTACTACGACCACGCGCGGGAACTGATCGAGTTGGACGGCGCGTACACCTGCTCCTGTTCGGGCGAGGAGTTCTCCGAGCTGAAAAACAGCGGCGAGGCCTGCCCGCACCGCGACAAGGACGCCGAAACCGTGCTCGAGGAGTTCGAGGCGATGGTCGACGGCGAGTACGAGAGCGGCGAGATGGTGCTTCGGGTGAAGACGGACATCGAGCACAAGAACCCCGCGCTGCGCGACTGGGTCGCCTTCCGGATGATCGACACGCCTCACCCGCGCGAGGAAGCCAGCGAGTACCGCTGCTGGCCGATGCTGGACTTCCAGTCGGGCATCGACGACCACCTGATCGGGATCACCCACATCATCCGCGGGATCGACCTGCAGGACTCCGCGAAGCGCCAGCAGTTCGTCTACGATTACTTCGGCTGGGAGTACCCCGAAGTCGTCCACTGGGGCCACGTCCAACTCGACGCTTACGACGTGAAGATGAGCACCTCGACCATCTCCGAACTAATCGAGGACGGTGAACTCGACGGCTGGGACGACCCGCGCGCTCCCACCATCAAGAGCCTGCGACGGCGGGGCATCCGCGGCGAGGCCATCGTCGACGCGATGGTCGACCTCGGCACTTCGACCAGCGACGTCGACCTCGCGATGAGTTCGATCTACGCCAACAACCGCGACCTGATCGACGACGAGACCGACCGCCGGTTCCTCGTCCGCGAGGGCAACCAGGTGCCGCTGGCCGGCGACCCGCCCGCCGAGGCCAACCCGCCGCTGCACCCCGACCACGAGGACCGCGGCGTCCGCGAGATTCCCGTCGGCGACTCCGTCCTCCTCGAGCCCGACGATCTGCCGGCCGAGGACGCCGAGGACAGCCGCGTCTGGCTGAAGGGCCTGGGCGGATTCCGGTTCGACGACGGCGTCCTCGAGTACACCGACGACGATATCGACGTCGTCCGCGAGGAGGGTGTCGACGTGATCCACTGGGTGCCGGCCGAGGAGAGCGTCCCCGTCCGTATGCGTACGATGGACGGCGACGTCCGCGGGCGCGCCGAACCCGCCGTCGGCGACCTCGCAGCCGACGAGATGGTCCAGTTCGAACGCGTCGGCTTCGTCCGGATCGACCGGCAGGACGACGACGAAACCGTCGTCTACTACGCTCACGCGTAAGCTCGACGGTCGGTTCGTCCGTCGTCGTCCGAAAAAGCGAACTGAAGTTGAATCGAGACGGCTGCCGATCAGATCCGACTATCCGCGTCGGAACCGACGCGGTACAATCGCTAAACTGGATCGTCGGGGATTCTACGTGTCGGACTCGTTGTCGTCGGATTCGTTGTCGGCTGACTCGTTATTATCGGATTCGTTGCCCGCCATCTCGTCGGATTCGTTCCCGTCCGACTCGTTGCCGTCCATCTCGCCGCCACCGCCGTCGCCGCTCTCGAGTTCGATATCGCCGACCATCGTGGAGGAGTGGGGCTCGCAGACGTACTGGGCCATCTCGTCGGTGACCTCGTCGATCTCGAGGGTTGCACTCTCGCCTTCCTCGCTCACCATGTCGGTCTCGTAATCGTCGACGGTCTCCTCGCTGTCGTCCCAGATGACGAGGTTGTGCTGGGCGCCGTCGGCGTTTTCGAACGTGATGTCGTAGGATTCGCCCTCCGTGAGGGTCAGCGTTGGGTTCTCCTCGTCCGCAATAGCTTCGGGTTCGACGCCGGTCCAGGCCTGAGTCGACCCCTCGAGCATGATCTCCGTGCCGGGTTCGATGGCCTCGCCGGAGCCGCCGTCTTCGGCTGATTCGTTGTCGGTTTCGTTGTCCTCAGTTTCGTTCTCCTCCTCGTCTCCCGATTCGGTTTCCGTCTCCGTCTCGTTACCGCCGGTCTCGGTTTCGTCGGTCGTCGCGTTCTCCTCTTCGTCTCCCGATTCGTTTCCTTCGCCACCGGGGCCACCACAGCCCGCAAGCGCCGTCGTGACGCCGGCAACACCGGTGATCTTGAGCACTGTACGACGAGTGATCGGGTCAGCGTCTTTCACGTTCGACCGAACACGACAGAGCGTTATTAAACCACATTTATGGAACATGTGACCTTCTGAGAGGTCAATATCACAGAATATTGGATTAGAGTTAAAATATTAGCGAAATAAGTAACTCACGTCGAGTCGACGGTAACTCGAAACCGACTCACTCGAGCGACGAACTGTTCACGACGATGACTCGAGCGATACCGTTCCCGTCGTCTCGCGAGCGAACCGAACCTCGACGGTTGCTGTCGCGGGTTCGTAGCCGGGCGCGTCGACGGTGACGACGTGGCGGCCGTGCTCGAGTTCGAGTTCGAACGTGCCGTCGTCGGCCGTTCGGACGTACGATCCGTCCGCGCGGACGGTCGCGTCCACGATGGGTCCCCCGTCGTCGACGACGGTGCCAGTGAACCGGCCGAAATCCGGCAATTCGCGGGGTTCGCCCGCCGAATCGGCTTCGCGGAGTTCGACGATCGCGACCTCGGTCTCGTCGGCCGCGACGTACGCCTTCCCGTAGCCGTCGTCGTAACCCTCCGCGTTCGTAACACGAACCTCCCACCAGCCCTCGGCGACGGCGAAGCCAGCGTTCCAGCGCTCGCCGTCCGGGACCGAGCCCCGCGGTGCCGTCAGCCCGTAGCGGGTGTCGCCGTAGATCGTCACGTCGCACGGAATCGTCGGCCCGCCGCCGACCTCGGTCGCGAAGACCTCGAGTTCGCCCTCGCCGGGCCCCCACGCGCGCTCGAGCGAGACGTTCTCCCTCGTCGGGCCGTCCGCGGCGACGTCGACGACCCTCGTCGCGTCCCGGTAGCCGTCGGCCGTCACCGTCCGGTAGTAGGTTCCGGGCTCGAGATCGATCCCGTAGTCGCCGTCCTCGTCGGTGGTTACAGTGTGTGCGTCGATTCCGCCCGCGAGCGTCACCGTCGCGTCGGCGACCGGAACGCCGAAGTCCGTGACCGTTCCCTCGATCCGTCCTGCGGTCGCTTCATCGACTGTCACGGCTCCGACGACACTCGAGCCGGCGAGCAGACTCGTTCCGACGATCCCCGCCTGCCGGAGCAGCGTTCGGCGATTCGCGCTCATTGCTGTCCGCAGGGATCCCACAGTCGAGCATATGTCTTCCGTATTCGGCCTCGAGAGGAGCTGTGTTCAGGAAAATACGAATGTGCGTCAGAAGAGAAAGACGGCGATCAGGAAGCCGAACAGGACCGACGCCGTCAGCAGCGCTTCCACGGCCGTCGAGGCGAGCACGCCGATCGTCGTGTAGATCGCCGACCGCGCGCTGTGATCGACCGTGCGCTCGCGGGCGAACTCGAGGACGAAGACCGTCCCGAAGAGGCCGGCGAGCAGGCCGAGTGGTCCGGTGACGATCATGAGCGCGATGCCGACGACTGCAGCGGCAGCCGTGGTCGTCCACGACGCGCCGCCGGCCCGGGCGGCGATCGACCCGCCGAAGAGTTCGACGAGCATGGCGGTTGCGCCGAGAATCGCCAGCGTCACGACGGTAATCGCTCCCGGTTCGGTGAAGCCGGTGTGCCACCAGTAGAGGAAGACCCCCGCAAGCGAGAGCGCGCCGCCGGGGACCAGCGGGAGGACGGTACCGAGGACGCCGCCGACGAGCAGGGCGACCGCGACGACGGTGATCGCATCGACCATACCGACCCTACGACGGGCCGCGGCAAAGTCGTGCTGTCTTCAGTACCGTTACGTACCGGGCTCCGAACCCCTACGTATGACGCGTGGTGCGATCATCGTCGGCGCGTCCTCCGGCATCGGCGCGGCGCTGGCGCGGGAACTCGCCGACGATGGATACCAGATCGGGCTGGCAGCCCGTCGAACCGAACGCATGCGACGGATCGGCAGCGAACTGCCGACGAAATCCTACGTCGCGACGATGGACCTGCTCGACGCCGAGGACGCCCGCGAGGGCTTCTTCGAACTGGCCGAGGCGATGCCCGCCGTCGATCTCGTCGTCATCAGTTCCGGCGTCGCCGAGATGAACCCCGACCTCGAGTGGGCGGCCGAACGGCGGACGATCGACGTTAACGTCCGCGGTTTCACCGCGATCGCGACGGCGGCGCTCGAGTACTTCGAGAACTCTCCCGACCACGCCAGCGAGGCCGACGGCCACCTCGTGGGCATCTCCTCGGTCGCGGCCCACCTCGGCACCGGCGGCACGCAGGCGTACAACGCCTCCAAAGCGTACGTCTCGCGGTATCTCGAGGGGCTGCGCCACCGCCAGCAGCACCGCGACGCGGACGTGACGATCACGACGATCGAACCGGGCTTCGTCGACACGGACATGTCGATGGGCGGCTTCTGGGAGTGTTCGCCGGAAACCGCGGCCGCACAGATCGTCAATGCGATCCGCAAAGAGAAGAACCACGCCTACGTCACCCGCCGCTGGCGGCTGGTGGTCTGGGCGCTGGCCCTACTGCCGGAGCCGATCCGTCGTCGGGTAATCCCCTGACCGTTACCCGTCGGTGACTCGAGGAATCGGGTGACGCGATCGCCCGCTTCCTATTCGCCCACGACGGGACGTCTCCGTGACGAATTCCGGGCCTCGATCCGACCGGTCCAAATCCTTTCGGAGAACGGTTCAAGCACGCCGCCGAGAAAGGACGCGGTATGCTCACGAACAAGTCCCCGTCCGACGGCGAGACGACCCAGCGATTCCTGGTGACCTGCGACGGCTGTTCGTTCGAACGGACGGCCGACGGCCGCGAGAACGCGGCGGCGATCGGCGACGATCACCGGCGGGAGACGCGCCACGACGTCGTCGCGCTCGAGGTACCGCCGTCGCTCGGGGCGAAGTAACGGATTCCGGATTCGAGAGGTGTACTCATTCGTCGACGAACCGCTCGCGAACCTCGAGCGCCGCGTCTACGCCCGCGTCCGCACCGTAGTAATCCACCAGCGGACAGACGGCGTCGCCGAGCGCCCGCATGCACTGGCCCGATGAAGGGTACTCGAGGCGCTCCGCGACGGTCGGCCAATCGCGACCCTGGAGCGCCCGCAGTACGAACAGTCGTTCCTCGCGAGCGGTCAGATCGATAGCGTCGGGATCCTCGACGAAGTATCGCACGACCAGCCGACGGAACGGTCCGGGGTCGACGTCGAACAGCCCCGGGCCGTAGGCCGCGCCGGCGACGACGCGCCACTCGTGGTCGTCGAGGCCGGCCGGCGGCGCGGCGGCCGTGTCAACGCTTCGGAGTGCTGTGCGGGCTACATCCGGCTCGAGGTCGTCCAGTGCGTCCGAGCAGAGCGCGGCGAATCGGCGGGCGAACCACCGAGCGTGGCGGTCCTGCAGTTCGCGGCCGGTCGCGCTCGTCGGATCGAGCATGAGTGCCGAGTACTCGCCGCTGGCGTCGTTGCGCGTCGTCGAGAGGTGGACCGTCCGGTAGCCGTTCTCGCGCCAGAACTCGAGGAGCCCGGGCGTCGCGCCGAAGCCGGTGCCGAGCCAGTCGACGTCGTCGCCGAATTCCTCGCGCACGCGCTCGAGCAGTCGCGAGCCCAGCCCGCGCGAGCGCGCTTCGTGGTGGGTCGCGATGCGGACGACGCGCAGGCCCGCGGGTTCGCCCGCGGACTCGTCGCGAAGCTGGCTCGTGAGCACGTCGGGGAGCATGTTTCCGCGGACGCGGCCGCCCTCGTACATCATCGCCCGCGTCGCGGGCTCGAGGTTCCCCTCGCGGGCCAGCAGGGCGACGCTGACCACGTGGCCGTCCCGAACCAGCGCGCGGGCCTCGAGGTTCGGCGCGTCGAGCAGGCGCGCGAGGTCGTTTGGCTCGGTCCGGTAGTGCGCGAGGACGAGCAGGCCGAACGCCTCGCGCAGCAGGGTCTCGTCGGCGAGCAGGTCGTCGGGCTCGAGGCGTCGGTATTCGACGGTGTCCGGCGTCGCATCAGCGACGAGCGGCGCGACCGGCGGCCGCGCGTCGAGCAAGAGCGCACGGAAGGCCCACACCTCGACGGGGTCGCCCGCCGCGTACCGGATCGGCTCGACGAGCGTGCGGTCGACCACCTCGTGGTTACTCTCCGCGAGCCGATCCCGGAAGCGGACGGAGAAGCCCCGTCCAGCCCCCTCGTAGCCGTGGATCGTCGTCGCGAACGCGACGCGGTCGGCCGCGAGGAAGGCCTCGAGCCGCGAGACGGGCAGCGCGGCGGCCTCGTCGACGATGACGATGTCAACGGTCTCGAGTTCGTCGACGGCTTCGGCGGGTTCGTGGAACCGGACGCGGCCGCCCGCGGTCGTCTCGAGGCGGCGGGAGTCGGCCGCCGTCAGGTCGACGTCCTCGAGCCCCTCGCACAGTTCCGTGGCGCGCTCGAAGACCTCCGCGGCGTTACGCGCGTTCGGGGCGGTCACGAGCACGTCCTGCCCGTCGGCGGCGAACGCACCCGCGGCCAAGCCGGCGGCGCTCGATTTCCCGCGGCCGCGGTCGGCCTCGAGGACGACGGCGCGCCGGTTGAAATCACCATTTGCGTCCGAGACCAGCGATTCGAACGCCTCGACGGCGTCTATCTGATCACTCGTTAGACAGGCCTCGTAGGCGGCGGTCGGGAACCGACGGGTGTCCGGCGGCTCGAGCGCCGGTTCTTCAACGCGGGGTGCCGGATCGGTCAGCCCGCCGGAGTCGAGTCGCCCGTTCTCGAGGTCGACGATCGAGATGCCCCGGTGGGCCCGCAGCGTCTCGACGAGTCGCCGGCGGAAGCGGCCGGTGACGTCCTCGAGCGCGAACGGCGGAACGGCCAGCGACTCGTCGAACGCGCCTCGCCGGTCCGGCCAGTCCTCGAGCGGCGGCGTCAGGAGCACGAGCAGGCCGCCGCCGTCGACCGCGCCGACGACCTTCCCTAAGGCGTTCGGCCGCAGCCCCTCGTGGGCGTCGAGGATCACGACGTCGCGGGTGGTCCCGAGCAGTTCGCCGGCGTTCGCCTGCGGGAGGTGCTCGCAGCGCAGCCGGTCCGCGGGGCCGACGAGCGTGGTGTCGGTGATCGCGACCGGCAGGGCGTCGAGGACGGCCTCGAGAGCGTCGTACCCCTGTTCGCGATTCCCGGCGAGCACCAGCACTCGGCGTTCGTTCGCTCGCGTCGCCTCGGCGCGGAGCGCGTCGGCGTGCCCGACGACGTCGACGGTCATGTCCGGGTCTTGGGGGCTCGCGAGTAATAGCCTCCGGACTCGAGCGTCCGGGAACGCGGAGCCGCGATTAGCGGCGCACAGCTTGCCAGCGATATCTGGCCCTGAAACTCCGACTTCCGATTTATATCCGTATCGTGCCTATCTGCGGGTACATGGCAGAGATCACGATCACGACCACGGACGGCCTCGAGGGCCGAGAGGTAGTCGAGTACTGCGGCGTCGTCTCCGGCGAGGCGGTCATCGGCGCGAACGTCGTCAGCGACATCGCGGCCGGCATCCGCGACGTCGTCGGCGGCCGCAGCGGCTCCTACGAGAAGAAAATCGAGAAAGGGCGAAAGGAGGCAATCGCCGACCTGCGGGCCGACGCCGAAGAACTCGGCGCGGACGCCGTCGTCGGCGCGACCTTCGACTACGAGGAGATGGGCGAGGGAATGCTCTGGGTCAACCTCTCGGGCACGGCGGTCAAGACGCGTCGCGCGTAACGATCATCGGTCCGGACAGTTTGGACTCGAGGTTGCCGTGCGGACCCATCCCACGGCCCCAGCCGTTTGAACACGCTTTTAAGGGGGGCAACGCTACAGACGTAGTACACCCTACGCGGGGTTGATGATGCTCCTAGCCCCACAGGACTCCCGCCGATTTTCTATCGGCCCGGGCACCCAGTTCCCGGACGGCAGGGGAGCGCGAGCCCACGCGTAGGAGAGGTGAACAACCTATGTCAGTCTACGTCAACACCGACATCCCAGCCGACCTCGCCGACGACGCCCTCGAGGCGCTCGAGGTCGCACGAGACACCGGACGAGTAAAGAAAGGAACCAACGAAACGACGAAGTCGATCGAGCGCGGCAACGCCGAGCTCGTCTACGTCGCCGAAGACGTCTCGCCCGAAGAGATCGTCATGCACATCCCGGACCTCGCCGACGAGAAGGGCATCCCCGTCGTCTTCATCGAGACCCAGGACGACGTCGGCCACGCCGCCGGCCTCGAGGTCGGCTCGGCCGCCGCGGCGATCGTCGACGCCGGCGAGGCCTCCGGCGACGTCGAGGACATCGCCGACAAGGTCGAGGACCTCGACTGAGGTGATTATACATGAGTGCTGAAGAGGAAGAAAGCGGATCAACGCCCGCCGAGGTCATCGAGATCGTCGGCAAGACCGGCATGCACGGCGAAGCCATGCAGGTCAAATGCCGGATTCAGGAGGGCGAGAATCAGGGACGTATCATCACCCGAAACTGCCTCGGGCCGGTCCGCGAAGGGGACGTGCTCCAGCTTCGGGAGACCGCCCGCGAGGCCGACTCCATCGGAGGTCAGTAACCAATGGTCGAGAAACGCACCTGCGACTACACGGGCGAAGAGATCGAGCCCGGCACGGGTATCATGTACGTCAAGAACGACGGCACCGTGCTGCACTTCGTCGACTCCAAGGCGGAGAAAAACTACAAGCTCGGTCGCGAACCGCGCGATCTCGAGTGGACCGAGGAAGGTCGTCGCGGCAAGGGCCCCGCTCAGGCGGACACGCCCGCCGACGAGGAAGCCGACCAGACCGAGCAGGTCGACGCCGCCGAAGACGAGGATGTCGAGGAAGCGACCGAGGTCGCCGAGGACGATGACGAGGACGTCCCTGCCGGGGACGAAACCGTCGACGAGACCGAGGACGCGGAGGCCGAAACCGAGGAGGCCGAACAATGAGCGATCACGAGCGCACCTTCGTGATGGTCAAGCCCGACGCCTTCGCACGCGGGCTCGTGGGCGAGGTCATCTCTCGACTCGAGGACCGCGGGCTCAAGCTCGTCGGCATCAAGGTCGAGAACATGCCTCGCGAGCGCGCTGAGGAACACTACAGCGAGCACGAGGACAAGCCGTTCTACGACGACCTCGTCGATTTCATCACCTCCGGTCCCGTCGTCCCGATGGTCTGGGAGGGCCAGGACGCGACCCGTCAGGTCCGCCAGATGATCGGCGAGACCGACCCGCTCGAGGCCGAGCCCGGAACCATCCGCGGCGACTACGCGCTCGATCTCGGTCGGAACGTCGTTCACGCGGCCGACCACGAGGACGAGGGCGCCAACGAGCGCGAGATCGCGATCCACTTCGACGACGACGAACTGATCGACTACGACCAGCACGACGCCGAGTGGCTCTACGAGTAACGCTCAACGCTTTGACCCGTCGGTTTGCCGACGGTATCCGTGCTGGACTGCGTTCTTCCGTTTTTTACGTTCTCCCCAGTCACGACGCTGTGTTTACGATCACACAATAACCGGCCATTCTATCTTTTGATCTAGTAACGCATTAAAGACAGGTATTGGTCTAGAGAGACGTAACATCTAATGTGTCGGCTAGAGTAGGGGCGGGTGGTGGTTTCGAATGGTAACATACGGTAGGTGGTCTGTGGATGCGTGAACGGGAGCGGGCATCGACGATGGTGGCGACCGACGCGACCCCGTCGCTGGACCTCGTTTTCGATCTCCTCTCGAATCGGCGGCGGCGCTTCGCGCTGTACTACCTCTACGACCAGCCGGATGGCGTCGCGACGATCGACGATCTCACGGACCACGTTGCTCGACTCGAGCGTCGAACGCTCGAGACCGAGGCGGACACCGAGTCCCTCTCGGAATCCGAGATCGAGTCCGACTCCTCCTCCAACTCGACAGGCGAATCCGACGCTGCATCCGTATCGACTGCGACGGGCGACCGACGCCAGCAGATTCAGACGGAACTGCAGCATATTCATCTGCCAAAGCTCGAGGATGCCGGGGTCCTCGAGCACGACCCCCGCAGCGAGACCGTTCGGTACTGGACCCAGCCGTCGCTCGAGGAGTGGCTCGAGCACGCCTATCACAAGGAACTGTAGCTCGGTCGCAACGAACCGACGCCGCTCGAGTGACGTACCGTCTTCTCGCCCGCTCACCGATAAGTGGCGTTGAAAGGTTTAACACGGTGCTCGTGGTGGCATTCGGTACTGTCCCGTGAGCCCGTCACGGGACGAACCCATGAGGTGTGGTACCGTTTCACTCCTCAACGCTTAACAGGCAAGCTGTCGACACGAACCCTGTAGGTGATTCATATGGCAGACCACGAGCTTCCACCACTTCCGTACGATTACGACGCGCTGGAACCGTCGATTTCCGAGCAGGTACTGACCTGGCACCACGACACCCACCATCAGGGCTACGTCAACGGCCTCAACTCGGCTGAAGAAACCCTCGCGGAGAACCGCGAGGAGGGCGACTACGGATCGACGCCCGGGGCTCTCAAGGACGTCACCCACAACGGCTGTGGCCACTATCTCCACACGCTGTTCTGGGAGAACATGTCCCCCGACGGCGGCGGCGAACCCGAGGGCGACGTCGCCGACCGCATCGAGGAGGACTTCGGCTCCTACGAGGGCTGGAAGGGCGAATTCCAGAAGGCTGCCGGCGCCGCCGGCGGCTGGGCCCTGCTGGTGTACGACCCGGTCGCCAAGCAGCTGCGCAACCTCGCGGTCGACAAGCACGATCAGGGCGCGCTCTGGGGTGCCCACCCGATCCTCGCGCTGGACGTCTGGGAGCACTCCTACTACTACGACTACGGCCCGGATCGCGGGGAGTTCATCGACGCCTTCTTCGACGTCGTCAACTGGGACAGCGTCGAAGAGGAATACCAGAAGTGCGTCGACCACTTCGAGTAAGCAGGACGCGACGACTCGGTCAATCCCGATTTTCTTTCGCGCATCCTTCGAGAGCACCGGCGCTCGGCCTCGAGTAGTGCCGTCGACCGCAATCGGTTGCGATCCCCGACAGTTCCGCGAGTGTGAATAACTACCACTATTTATCAGGATGGATGTCGAGTGAGGGCGTACATGGCCGTCGAGGACCGACGGACGACCGGGAGGAATCGATCGATCCAGGGCAGCGACCGCGAGCGGGAACGCGAGGGAGACGCGGGCGACGAGAGCGGGGAGGGCGACGCACGGCTGGCCGCCGCCCTTCAGGCCGCCTGCCGCGGCGACGTCCGGTTCGACGAGTACACGCGCGTGCTCTACGCGACCGACGGCAGCATCTACGGGGCCCAGCCCGCAGGGGTCGTCTTCCCGCGAGATACTGCCGACGTCAAAGCTGCAGTTCGCGTCGCGGCCGACCACGGCGCGCCGGTGTTGCCCCGCGGGGCCGGCTCGTCGCTCGCCGGGCAGGCGGTCGGCCCCGGCTGCGTCGTGCTGGACCTGTCGCGCCACATGGACGAGATCCAGGAGATCGATCCCGACGGGCGGCGGGCCGTCGTCCAGCCCGGGGTCGTCCAGGACGACTTAGACGACGCCCTCGAGCCCCACGGGCTCAAGTTCGCGCCCGACCCGGCCTCCTCGAACCGGGCGACGATCGGCGGCGGGATCGGCAACAATTCGACCGGTGCCCACTCGGTTCGGTACGGCATCACGGACGCCTACGTCGAGGAGTGTACGGTCGTCCTCGCGGACGGCTCGCTGATCCGGACGCGGGACGTCGTCCTCGACAGCGAGGAGTGGGACCGAATCGTCGGAAAGGACGACCGCGAGGCCGCGATCTACCGAACGGTCCGCGCGGTCGTCGAGGACAACGCCGAGGAAATCGAGGCCCGGTATCCGGAACTCAAGCGCAGCGTCAGCGGGTACAACCTGCAGAAGGTGATCCGGGAGGACGAAGACGGAAATCGAGCGATCAACCTCTCGAAACTGCTGGTCGGCGCCGAAGGGACGCTGGGTGTCGTCGTCGAGGCGACGCTCTCGCTGGTCACCCGCCCCGAGGAAACCGCCCTCGTCGTCTGCTGTTACGACGACCTGCTCGAGGCCCTCGCCGCGGTGCCCGACGCGCTCGCTCTCGAGGCAAGCGCCGTCGAGTTGATGGACGAGGAAGTGTTCCGGCTGGCCGCGGACTCCCAGGAGTACGCGGAGTACGCCGAGCCGATTCCCGACGGCACCGCCGCGGCGCTGATGCTCGAGTTCGACGACGAGGTGTTCGACGACCTGCCCGACGCGATCGCGGACGCCCAGACGCACCTCGTCGAGGCGGGCGCCGCGTTCGACTCGATCGAGGCGTTTTCGCCCGCCAAGCAGGAGCGGCTCTGGAAGCTCCGGAAGGCCGCGATCCCGCTGTTGATGAGCATGGAGGGCGATCCGAAGCCGTACCCGTTCGTCGAGGACGCCTCCGTTCCGCCGGACGAACTCGCCGCGTACGTCGACGGCTTTCAGGAGATTCTCGAGGCCCACGACACGACGGCGGCGTACTTCGCCCACGCTGGCGTCGGAACGCTGCACATCCGGCCCGTACTGAACCTCAAGGAGGAAGACGATATCGAGAAGATGCGGTCGATCGCCGCCGACGTGACGGACCTCGTCCTCGAGCACCAGGGATCGTTCTCAGGCGAACACGGCGACGGCCTCGCGCGCACGGAGTTCAACCCGAAGCTCTACGGGCCGGACCTCTGGCAGGCGTTCAAGGACGTGAAATCCGCGTTCGACCCGGACTGGCGGCTGAACCCCGGCAAGGTCGTCTACCGGGATGAGGATCCCACGGACATCCGCGATCACCTCCGGTACGGCGCCGATTACGCCAGCCTCGAGCCCCGGACAGCGCAGCAATTCGACGAGGAAGGCGGCTTCTCGCACCTCGTGGAACTGTGCAACGGCTGCGGGACCTGCCGGCAGACGGATTCGGACGTGATGTGTCCGACCTACCGCGCGACCGAGGAGGAGATCGCGACGACCCGGGGACGCGCGAACCTGCTCCGGGCGGCGATCAGCGGCGAGATCGACCCCGAGGAACGGTTCAGCGAGCGGTTCCAGCGGGAGGTGCTCGACCTCTGTATCGGCTGCAAGGGCTGTCAGAGCGACTGCCCCACCGGCGTCGACCTCGCGAAGCTCAAGGCCGAGGTCAAACACGGCTACCACGAGCGCGAGGGCCTGTCGCTGCGCGAGCGGCTGTTCGGCAACGTCGACCGGCTCGCGGCGCTGGGGAGCGCGGTCGCCCCGCTCGCGAACCGCGCGCCCGAACTGCCGGGCGCCAGGACCGCCCTCGAGCGAACGATCGGCATCGCGGCTGACCGGACGCTGCCGACGTTCCGGCGCGAGTCGCTCGTGGACTGGTTCGCCGATCGAGGCCCGCAGGTCGATCCCGACGAGGCGACGGCGGGCGTCGTCCTCTACCCCGACACGTACACGAACTACTCGAACCCGGCGCCGGGGAAAGCCGCCGTCGAGGTGCTCGAGGCCGCCGATATCCACGTCGCAGTTCCCGACCTCGGGCCGACGGGCCGTGCGGCCTACTCCCAGGGGATGCTCGATGTCGCCGCCGAACGGGGTCGGGCGCTGCTCGAGGACGTGGCGCCGTACCTCGAGAGGGGCTGGTCGGTCGTCTTCGTCGAACCCTCGGACGCGTCGATGGTCGTCGACGAGTACCGGTCGCTGCTGGGCGGCAGTGCGGATCGAGGCGCGGACGGCGTCGAGACTGATCGCCTCGAGAGACTCGCGGCCAACGCCTACGGGATCTGCGAGTACCTCGACGAGCACCGGCTGGACGAAGACCTCGCCTTCCGCGACGAGACGGCCGGCGAGCGGCTGACGGTCCACGGCCACTGCCACCAGAAAGCCCGCGGCGCGGACCATCACGCGGTTGGCGTGCTCCGCCGGGCGGGCTACCGGGTCGACCCGGTCGATTCCGGCTGCTGCGGGATGGCCGGCAGCTTCGGCTACGAAGCCGAGCACTACGACCTCTCGACCGCCATCGGCGACCTGCTTCGGGAGCAACTCGAGACCCTCGCGACGAACGCCGCCGACGCCGATACTGACGCGGCCGACGACCCGACGGTCGTCGCCCCCGGCACCTCCTGTCGGACCCAGATCGGCGACTTCGACGGCTACGACCGACCGCCCCACCCGGTCGAACTGCTCGCTCGAGGGCTCGCGGAGTAAGCCGCTGCGACGGTCGCTCACTTTGAGGAAGAATCGACCCGGTTCGCCCGAGCGCGTTCGCTTTCGATGCCGGTCATTTCGAATCGGGCACCGCCGGCTTCGCTCTCGGTCGCCGCGACGGTCCAGCCGTGGGCCTCGGCGATCCGCTCGACGATGCGTAGCCCGAGGCCCGTACCGTCCCCGTCGCCGGTGTAGCCGCTCTCGAAGATGCGATCGCGCTGTTCGGGCGCGATACCGCGCCCGTCGTCTTCGACGTAGAACCCCTCGAGCGCACCTTCGTCGCCGATCGTCCCGACCGTGATTTCGATCGTGCTCGATCCATCGGCGTCCGGATCGTCGGCCTCGTCTGAGCCGTCAGCGGTCTGGGGCTCCGGCACGGCGGCCGGCCGACCGTGCTCGATCGCGTTGCGAAACAGGTTCTCGAGGAGACGGGTCGTTCGATCCGCGTCGGCGCGGATCGTCGCGGTCGCGTCGACCGTCAGCGTCGCAGCCGCCGAGTCGACGTGCTCCCAGGCCCGCTCGGCGAGGGACTCGAGCGCGACCGGTTCCGGGTCGGTGACCTCCTCGCCGTCGCGGGTGAGCGCGAGCACGTCGTCGATGATCGTCTCCATGCGCTCGAGCGACCGTTCAGCGTCCTCGAGGTGGGACGTGTCGCCGGTTTCTCGCGCGAGCGAGACGTAGCCGTCGGCGACGCTCAACGGATTCCGCAGGTCGTGCGAAACCATGCTCGCGAACTGATCGAGACGCTCGTTCTGGCGCTCGAGTTCCCGCTCGTGGCGTTTTCGCTCCGTGACGTCCGATGCGACGACGATCCAGCCGACGTGGCGGCCCCGGCCGTCGTCGACCGGCGTCACCCGGACGTCGTAGTACGAGTCACCCACGGAGAGGACGTCTCGGCTCTTGTCCGGAGACGCCGTGAGCGCTTCGTACAGGTCGATCGAAGCGGGGGAAAAGAGCGACTCGATGGGTCGGCCGACGAGCGTCTCGTCCTCGTTGTCGATGAACCGACGACCGGCGGAGTTGACGTCGACGAGTCGATCGTTGCGGTCGACGACGAACACGCCTTCGGCGATCGTATCGAGAACGTGGTGGCGAGCGATCGGAACGATGTCGATCAATCGGTAGCGGCCGATCGCGACTGCGAACAGCGCGCCCGCGACGACGAAGCCGATCGGCGTCGTATCGATGTCGCCCAGTCCGAAGAGTTCGAGCGTGTGGACGGCGTTCGCGAGGAGCGGCGCCGTCGTCGCGCCGAGGAGGGTTGCGGCCTGACCCCGGTAGAGCGATCGGGCGGCGTACAGCGACTCGACGACCATCGCGGTGCCGACGAGCAGGAGGAGATACGAGTAGACCAGGTGGACGTCGAACGCGAACCCCATCTCGACCGAAATCCCGCCCGGCGTCGTCGGGTCGGGTTCGATAGATTCGAAGAACACGCCTCCGGGATTCGCAAACGCGAGCGCGACGACGAGGACGGGTTCGATCGAGAGCAACGCGACGGTCCTCGGGGTGACGAGGTGTTCGCGACCGGTGTACTCGAGGATGAACAGGAACAGGCCCAGAACGCTGACGACGACGCCGACGTAGAGAAACCGGAGCAGGAACGTCGAGACCACGACGCTGTCGACGGCGACCAGTGCAAACAACGATCCCGCCCAGAGTGCCGCCCCCGCGATCGCCGCCGCGAGCGCGACGGCCCCACACCGTTCTCGCCGCCGCCAGACGACGCCGGCGAGAACGGCGGCACTGACCGTTGCGACGGCGTAGGCGGCGAGAACGAGGTCGTTCCCGATTGGCATCGATCCGTATCTAGTAGCTGGGTAATAAGTCCCTGTGGCCAATGGTATTCGTGTTGACAGTTCCGCCTCCGTCGCCACGCCGGAAACGCGACGGCGCGACCGGTATCGGTGCGGTCTTGTGGCGCCCCGCCGATACGTCCGACTATGCCCGTTCCGAAATCCGAGTTCGACAGCCTGCCACCCTGTGACTTCTACACGCCCGAGGAGCTCCTCGAGGCCGACCAGATGTACACCGTCTACGAGATCGCCCGACTGCTGCAGGGTCTCGAGCCCGACGCGGAGATCGAGGAGGAAACCGAAGCTATCCTGCTAGACTGGGCGATTCCGTGGATTATGACGAACTCTGACGACCTCGTGGTCGCGGAACCGCGCAGCGACGACGAGCCCGGCTACTACGGGCTCAAGGAAGACGAGGCCGACGACGCCGACGACGCCGACGCATGATCTTCCTCGTCGTCGGCGCCGACCGCGTCGACGCCGGCAAGACCACCTTCTCGGTCGGCCTGCTCGAGCGGACCGGCGCGGTCGGCTACAAGCCCCGCGCGGGCAACGACTACTGGTTCGACTACGACGACTGCCGGCGGGCGCTGTCGGACGGCCGCCTCTACGGGAAGGACGCGAAGCGACTCGCCGGTGCCGAGAACGGCGCTCGAGCGCCCGAACAGTTGAATCCGGTCCACCGACTGTGGCGACCGGCGCCCGACGGCGGCACGGGGCTGCTCGGGCGCGCCGATCGGGAGTTCGTCGTCGATCGCGTCGGCCGCCCAAGCGAGGACGAGTCTCCGACGTTCGTTCGCAACGCTACCGCGGACGTTCCCGAGGCGGTCGCCGAGGCGCTGCCGCTCGAGGACGCCGTCGCCGTCGAGACGGTCGCGGAGTTCAACGAAATCGCCGAGCAACGCTACGTCCCGGCCTTCGAGTCGCTGGCCGCCGAGATCGAATCGGCGGACGTCGCCGTCGTCGAATCCTACGGCGACATCGCCCAGCCGCTCCAGTCGCTCGATCCGGCCGCCGTCGCCGCGGTCGCGGCCGTCGAACCGGGCCGTGCCCGAATCTACCCCGGCGACCGCTACTGTCGCGCCTGCGAAATCGCGAGCTCGAGCCCGCAGGACGGTCGCCTCGAGAAGCGCGTGCCCGACGTGCTCGAGTATCTCGACCCGCTCGAGCGGGTGCAGTTGCCGCCGCTGAGCGACGTAGGGCGTGAGGATCCGGCGCGGATCGCCGAGGCGTACGCGGACGCGTACGACGCGCTGTTGGCCGCCGCGAAGAACGTCTGATCGGTGCGCGGCGACAGGCCGCCGGTTCGATTCCGCCGTTCGGCCGGTTGCATCCACTTTTTCGTTTTGCTGCCCGCGGTCGCGTTTGGCCGCTCGAGAGGCCAGTCGCGTCGTCTCTGCCTACCGAGTACCGGCCTCGAGACTCGCATTGGCAGGGATCGACACGGCCGTCTCACGATCACAGCGGTTAAGACCACTCAGTAGAACAACCGCGTAATGAGACGACGAACCTTCCTCGGGACCGTCGGTAGCGGGACCGTCATCGGCGTCGCCGGCTGCCTGACGCAGGAGAACGAGAGCGGAAACGGCGGCGGGAACGGTGACGGTGGAGACGGAAACGGTGCCGGCAACGGCACCGACTCGAACGACGGTGACGACTCCGACGCATCGACCCTCGAGGGCACGCTCGAGGTCGTCACCTACGAGTCGATGATCGACACCGAGAACTCCGCCGGGCCGTGGCTCAAGGAGGCCTTCGAGGCCGAGTACCCCGACGTGACCCTCGAGTGGACGCGTCTGCCCGAGCAGGGCATCAACTACTACATCGAGCGAGCGTCCCGGGACGTCGAGATCGAACCCGACGTCTACCTCGGGCTGAACGTCGACGACCTCGTCCTCGTCGACGACAATCTGGGGGACGGCGGCCTGTTCGGCGAACTCGAGCGCGACCGCCTCGAGCACGCCGGACGGGTCCGCGACGGCCTCGACATGGGTGACCCCCACGACCGCGTACTGCCCTACGACACGGGGTACATCAGCCTCGTCTACGACGAGAACGAAGTCGACGAACCCCGGACCTTCGAAGATCTGACCGAACCCGCCTACGAGGACGCGCTGCTGGCCCAGAACGCCCAGGCCTCCGACCCCGGGCAGGCGTTCCTCCTGTGGACGATCGACGCTTTCGGCGAGGACGGCTACCTCGACTACTGGCGGGAGTTGGACGACAACGGCGTCCGCATCCTTGACGACTGGACCGAGTCCTACTCCGGCGCGTACATGGAGGGCGAGCGGCCGATGGTCGTCTCCTACTCGACGGATCAGGTCTACGCCAACGAGTACGACTACGACTTCTCGCGCCACCAAGTCGCCTTCCTGAACGACCAGGGGTACGCGAACCCGGAGGGGATGGCGATCTTCGAGGACAGCGACAACGCCGATCTCGCGAACGCGTTCTTCGATTTCGTCCTCTCGAACGAACCACAGGCCGAGATCGCCCAGCGCAACGTCCAGTTCCCCGCCGTCGCGGACGACCACGTCGATCTGGACGAGGAGTTCGACCAGTACGCCCACGTCCCGCCGGAGCCGGTGACGGTCGGCTACGACCGGCTCCGCGGGAACCTCGATCAGTGGGTCGACGACTGGGCCCGCGAGTTCGCCAGCCAGTAACGGAATCGCCCATCTTACCGTCCCGTACCGCGACACCTGTCTCTCGACCGAACCGTGTCCACCGCCTCAGACGATCACAGCAGTGCCGCGCTCGAGCGCGTTCCCGACGCCGTGAGCGGCTGGCTCGAGCGCCGCGGACTCCACCTCGCGGCGATCGTCACGGCGGTAATCCTCGTCGTCGTGCTCTACGTCCCCGTCGGCGTCGTCTTCGTCAACGCCGTCGGCGAGGAGGGAGCGGCGACGCTCGCCAACTTCCGCGCGGTGCTAACCGACCCGTTCTACTTCGGGGTCCTCGCGGAGGTCTTCGCGGATCCGCTCGCGATCGGACGCCACCTCGAGGGACTGGTCGGCTGGCTCGCGGCGATTTCTATCTCGCCGTCGCTCGAGGGGGTCGTCGTTCCCGGCGTCGGCCTCGAGGTGCCGGTGCCGCGGCTGGGCCTCGACGCGCCCGCCGTTCGCAAGGGTCTGTTCGGCTTTACGACCTACCAGGCCGTTCTCTCGACGGCCGCGAGCGTCGCCCTCGGACTGCCGGCCGCGTACGTCCTCGCGAACTACGAGTTCTACGGCCGGCGGACGCTGCGCTCGCTGACGATCCTGCCGTTCGTCCTGCCGGGGATCATGGTCGCGGTCGGCTTCTACGCGATGTTCGGCCGCGCGGGGACGTTAAACGGCCTGCTCGGGCTGGTCGGCGTCGGACCGATCGCGTTCATCGAGTCGAACCCGCTCGCGATCGTCATCGTCGCCCACGCCTTCTACAACGCGCCGCTGGTCGCCAGGCTCACCGTCGCCGCCTGGGAGTCGGTGGACATCCGGGCCGTCGAAACCGCCCGCAGCCTCGGCGCCGGCCCGCGGCGCGCGTTCCGGGACGTCGTCGTCCCCCAGCTCGCGCCGGCCGTCCTCACCGGCGCCCTGCTGACCTTCGTGTTCACGTTCATGACCTTCCCTATCGTGCTCGCGCTCGGGGGGCTCCAGTTGGCGACCGTCGAGGTCTGGATCTACGACCGCATCCAGCAACTCGACTACGCCGAGGCCGCCACGCTCGCGATCCTCGAGACGACCTTCTCGCTCGGGCTGACCTACGCCTACCTCCGGTACGAATCCGCCCAGGCGGGCTTCTCGCAGGCCGCGTCGCCGCCTCCGAAGGAGCCGCTGTTTCCGGACCGGCGGACGGTACTGACCGCCCGACGACTCGCGATCGCCGCCTACGGGCTCGTCGCCGTCGTCGTCTTCGTCGGCCCGCTGGCGAGTCTGGTGGTGGGCAGTCTCACCGACGGGAGCGGCCTGACGCTGCGCCACTACGCCTTCCTCCTCGAGCGCCAACTCGAGGGCGCGAGCTTCCAGACCCAGCCGCTGCCGGCGATCCGCAATTCCTTGCTGTTCGGCGTCGCGACGCTCGCCGTGGCGGTGCCGATGGGCGTCGTGATCTCGGTGCTGACGGTGCGGGCCGGCCGGCTCGGCACGGCGATCGACACGCTCGCGATGCTTCCCTTAGCGGTCAGCGGCGTCGTCTTCGGGATCGGCCTCCTGCAGGGGCTGGTCTTCGGTCTCTCGCTACCCGGCGGGTGGCGGCTCCAGCTGACGGGCCCGATCGCGATCGTCGTCGCGCACGCGGTCGCAGCCTACCCGTTCGTGACGCGTAACGTCTCCCCGCTGCTCTCGAGTCTCGATCCGGCAATGGTCGAGTCCGCCCGCGCCCTTGGCGCCTCGCGGCTGCGCGCGCTGGTGGACGTCGAACTGCCGCTGGTCGCGACCGGCATCGTCGCCGGCGCGGCCTTCGCCTTCGCCATCTCGATCGGCGAGTTCTCGTCGACGGTGATTTTGGCCAGCGGCTCGGAGAGCTACACGATGCCCGTCGCCGTCGAACGCTACCTGGGTCGTCGTTCCGGGCCCGCGATCGCCATGGGCACGCTGCTGCTTATCGTCACCGCAGCGAGTTTCGTCGTCGTCGACCGCGTCGGCGGGAGGTACGAACCGTGACCGAACTCCGCCTCGAGGGCGTCTCGAAGCGCTACGGCGGCAGCGGCGACGGGATGGAGACGACAGAGACCGTCGGGGACGCGACCGTCGCCCTCAGGGACGTCGACCTGACCGTCCGCGACGGCGAGTTCTTCACGCTCGTCGGCCCCTCCGGCTGCGGGAAGACCACCACCCTGCGGACGATCGCCGGCTTCGAGGAACCGACCGCCGGCCGCGTCGCGTTCGACGGCGACTCGATGGCCGGCGTCCCGCCCGAGGAGCGCGACGTCGGGATCGTCTTCCAGAGCTACGCGCTCTTTCCCCACATGAGCGTCGCCGAGAACGTCGGCTACGGGCTCCGGTTCCGCGACCCGCCCGCCGGCACGACCGCCGACGAGCGCGTCGCCGACCTGCTCGAGCTGGTCGACCTCGAGGGGATGGGCGAGCGCTCGCCCGACCAGCTGTCGGGCGGTCAACAGCAACGCGTCGCGCTGGCTCGCGCGCTCGCGCCCGAGCCGGACCTGCTCCTGCTCGACGAGCCGATGAGCGCGCTCGACGCGCAACTGCGCGAGTCGCTGCGGCGGCAACTCGTGCGGATCCAGTCGGAACTCGAGATCACGACCGTCTACGTCACCCACGATCAGGCGGAGGCGCTGGCGATCTCGGATCGAGTGGCGGTGATGCGCGACGGTCGGGTCGAACAGGTCGGCCGGCCCCAGGAAATCTACCGCGAGCCAGACACGCGGTTCGTCGCGGAGTTCGTCGGCGACAACAACGTTTTCGACGGCGAGATCGTCGCTCGCGACGGCGACCGAGCACAGGTGTCGATCGACGGGACCGAAACGACCGTCGAACTCGCCGGGCTGCCGGGGGCGGATGCGCGCTCGGACGGTTCGGGGGCGACCGCGGCAGGAGCGACGGACCGACTCGAGAGCGGCCGCATTTGTTTCTGCGTGCGGCCTGGCGCGCTCTCCCGCACCATCGAGCAGAACCAGTTCGTCGTAACCGTCGAAACCGCCGAGTTCCTCGGGGAGCAGGTGCGAGTCCACGGCCGCTGGAACGACGTGCCGATCGTGTTACGACTCGCGGACGTCCCGGACGAGGGCAGCGAGTTGACGGTCGGATTCGCCCCCGAGGATGCACACGTCGTGGACCTGGATGTGGAGCGTGCGTGAGCGGACCGGCGCGTGACCGCGTCGCCGCTCAGGCCTGTCGGGCCATCCGCGACGCCAGTTCCACGTGCTCGTACGGGTCGTCGGTTATACTCGGGCCGTGGCCCGCGTGCAGCGCCGTCAGCTCCTCGTCGATCCGCTCGAGCACGCGATCGATGCTCTCGATCAGCGTCGCCCGGTCCCCCTCCTCGAGATCCGTCCGGCCGAAGCTGCCGTTCTGGAAGACGAGATCGCCCGCGAAGAGGATACCCGGCTCGTCGGCGTAGAAACAGAGGTGGTCGTCCTTGTGCCCGGGCGTGTGAAGGGCGACGTACTCGTGGTCGCCCAACTGAACCGTCTCCCCGTCCGCGATCTCGTGATCGATCGCCACGCCCTCGATTTCGGCGTCGTACCCCCACACCTCGACGTCGAACGCGTCCGTGACGGCCTCGAGGTTGCCGACGTGGTCCGGGTGCGTGTGGGTGAGCACGACCGCCTCGAGGTCGTCCTCGAGAGTGGATCGGATCGAATCGACGACGTCGAAGTTCGCGCCCGGATCGACGAGGACCGTTCGCTCGCCCTCGACGAGAAAGACGTTGCTCGTGAACGCCTGCACATCAGCCGCGAGATTGGTGATCATGCCCGTCGGTAGGCGGTCGCCCCGTTTTGCGTTTGCGTCTCCGCGCCGTTCGGCTGCAGCGGTCGTCGCTCTGTGCGACCGGACGCGGCGATAGCTCCAACCTATCACGCCATTGACTAGCATATTCACAAGCATTTTTAGCCCCCGCGCGTAGTTCCAAACCAATGACCCGGCCGGGCCCCGTTGGAGTGCTCATCGTCGTTCTGGTCCTTACTGTCTCGGCCGTCGGAAGCGGGCCGATACTGCTCGCCGGTGCGACGACCGGATTCGGCCCCGAGCCCGGCTCCGACTCCGTACTCGAGTCGAGCGCGGACACTGGGCCCGCTACCGGAAGCGCTGTCGCCGGCACCGACAGTAGCGGCACGACTCACACCCTCGAGTCGTCGCCACCGGCGGCGACAGTTGGAACAGCAGATCCTGCCACAGTCAGCCCGTTTACGGTGAGCGTCGAGGATTTCGACAAGACGACGTTCGAGATTACCGTCCACGAGAACGGCTCGGCGACGTGGACGTTCAGCTACGAGCAACAGCTCGGCCAAGGTGACAACGATACGTCGGAGGAGAGCTTCGAGACGTTCGCCGAGGAGTTCGAAGGGTCGGAAACCGAACTCTACACGCTCTTTACCGAGCAGGCCCAGGCGATGGTCGAGTCCGGCACCGAACTCACCGGCCGGGAGATGGCGGCGACGAACTTCAATCGCTCCGCGCGGATCGACGGCCCGCTCAATCCGGTAGGCGTCGTCGAAATGTCGTTTCGCTGGGACGGGTTCGCGGCCACCGAGGATGGCGAGGTCATCGTCGGCGACGTCTTCCAAAATCTCTACCTGACTGCCGACCAGTCCATGGTCATCGCCGCCGGCGACGGCCTCACCTTCCAACACGTCGAACCCGAAGGCGACTACACCTACCAGTACGACAGCCGTAGCTCGGACACCGAACTCGAGGAAGCCGAATCGGTGCGCTGGCGCGGCGAGCGGGAGTTTTTCGACGGCCGGCCGCGGGTCGTCTTCGATCGAACTGCCGCCAGCGGCGGCGTCCTGTCATCGGTACCGGATGCAGGCCCGTCGCTGCCGGTCGTTACGGCCGGCCTCGCCGTGCTACTGGCTGTCGGCGGCGCCGTCTGGTATCGGCGCCGCGACGGTTCGGGTGCTGACGGCGGCTCGAGTGAGACGCCTGCAGCAGCGGTCAGCAATTCTTCCCGGGAACGGACCGGGACCGACGCGGCCACCCCGACGGGTGCAGCCGACTCGGAGCACCCCGCTCCGTCGGCTACATCGGCGGCCACAGCCCCAGCGGGCTCGAGCAGCGACGCTGCCGATTCCGCGGCTGGGTCCGGTTCTCGAACGGACCCGCTCTCCGACGAGGAACTCCTCACCGACGAGGACCGCGTCGTCAAACTCATCCGCGAGAACGGCGGCCGCATGAAGCAGGTCAACATCGTCGAGGAAACCGGCTGGTCCAAGTCCAAGGTGAGCATGCTCCTCTCGGACATGGAAGACGAGGGCCTCATCAGCAAGCTCCGCGTCGGCCGCGAGAACATTATTAGCCTCGACGGGTTCGAACCCGAAGCGACGAAGTCGCCGTTCGACGAGTAGCCGGTCGCGTCCCCGCCGGATTCGTCGTTCCAGTTTACCGTTAGTGGCCACGTCCTCCCGTGGTACGGCGAATCACTCCCGAATCGAAACGGAATGCTTAAACATCCGACCGCGTTACGATTGAGTGCAGACGCGACGTGCGGTGCGCTCCGATAGTGTAGTCCGGCCAATCATATTGCCCTCTCGAGGCAATGACCGGGGTTCAAATCCCCGTCGGAGCATCCTTCCTCTCGAACCAAGTTCAGTAGCTGAGCGTAGTGCTACCGACGGAGTATCTTATAACCCGCATACAGCGCCGTCGCGGCGAGACCGGCGACGACGGTCGACGGCACATTACGTCGCTGGCGGAGCCGCGTGTACAGACTCGAGTCGGCGACGTAGCCCTCGTACCCGCCGCGTTCTTCGAGGTCGTCGGTCGGCTCGTCCAGCCCGTTGCGGTCGCTCGGCGGCGCGTCCTTCTGCTGGAGGTCGACGAACAGCGTTTCCATGATCGTATCCATCACTCCTGAGGCGGTCCGCCCGAGCACGGTCATGTTCTTGCCGCCCCCGCCGACGGTGATCTCGCGCTCGGGATCGGGCGCTTCGGCCGCGTGGAGAATCGTTCGCGCGGCGGTCTCGGGCGCGTAGACGGGCGCGGGGAGTTTCGCTGCCTCGTTCATGTAGTTTTTCGCGTGCTCCGCAAACGGGGTATCGATCGCGCTCGGTTTGACCAGCGTCACCGAAACCGGGGCATCTTCTTCCTCGAGTTCCATCCGGAGCGCGTCGGTAAAGCCCTTGACGGCGTGTTTGGAGGCCGAATAGCTGCCCTGCAGGATGACCGCTCGATCGGAGACGATGCTCCCGATGTTGATGAGTCGCCCGCCGCCACTTTCCTTGAAGTGGCCGACGGCCTCGAGCGAGCCGTACAACAGTCCCCAGACGTTGACGTCGAACTGCTCGCGCATGTCCTCGACGGGGACGTCCTCGAGTGTGCCGTAGATGGAGACGGCGGCGCCGTTGATCCACGTGTCGAAGCCGCCGTAGGTTTCCTCGGCGACCTGCGCGAGTTCACGGACGTCGTCGCGGTCGCTCACGTCGGCGACGACGTACTCGGCGTCGCCGCCCGCAGCGGTGATTTCTTCGGTCGCCTCCTGCAGCGCGTCTTCGCTCCGGGCTGCGAGGACGACTCGCGCGCCGCGGTCGGCGGCCGTGCGTGCGGTTGCGAGACCGATTCCTGACGATGCACCGGTGATGACGATCACCTGCTCTTCGAGGGGTTTCGTTGGCTGAACCATAGTGGAAGTAGCGGTCGTCTTCCGTTCGGCCGTCGGTCGAACGCAGTTGTATCCGCAGCATCGAACGGGATGACAGCCGACCGACGAAGTGGCGGGCAGTCGCCCCGCCACGATCGACAACTGGAATGCTGGTCCCGATGCGTTGCTACTTGACGCCTGTATACGCCGGCCGCGTCCCGCCACACTACCGTCCGCTCGAGGGGACCGACCCCTCACATCGAGCGGCCGTCACCGCACGCCGGACACCGCATCGTGTTGTTCATGACCAGCACGTACGACCGACCGCAGCGAGAGCACGGGCCGCCGATCGTGACGCCGGTTTCGCGACCGATCGCACACGTCGCCGTCCGCAACAGTCGCTGCTCCCGCTCGAGCGCGGTCACTCGTGCGCGGAGGGCGTCGATCGCAGCCGCCGTTTCCCGGTTTTCCCGGGACAGTCGAGTCGAAGTCGCTCGTTTCATCACGTGCTGTAGGGGCCACTGCGAGAAAACGATATCTCCGAATATCGCCGGTTCGACGGCCGTCGTTTTCGATACGACGTCGGCATCTGCTCGAGCAGCGGGCCGCGACCGAATCGCGACTCGAGCCACGCTGCGGTAGTGATCCAGCAGCGCACGCCTGAAGACATCCGATATGCTGGTTCGGGATCGCGACCTACCGCAATTCAGCATACAGATCGATGTCATTTTCAGCTCCTACAGCCGTTTTCAGCTGATGTAGACCTCGATATCAATTATACAGAACGTCATTCTTGATAGACGTACTGTCGTTGTTGAACGGCCGACCGATGTTCAGGGCGGTCGGTCAACGGCCAACGCGATTACATCGGCCCGTTGGCGGGCACGGTTCCACACGCCCGACTGACTCGAAATCCGCTGTCGGGGCCGAATATGTGGGTGGTTCAAAACGAGAACACGGTAGAATTATTACGATGTGAGTGAATGTCTGGATCAGCGGATGGTTTACGTTGACACGATTCGGACAGCGAACCCGCCGTCCGAAGCGCTGCGAACGTTCAGCGTTAACCACGTTGGATCGACTATCACAGAAAGAAACGTATCGAATAGAGAATCGGCCTACTAGGGATTTTTGGACCCCCGACTCAATCCACGTGATATGCAACTTCATAACAGAGACGTTCGGCAGGACGTCCGCGAGCTCGGCGCGCTGCTCGGGGACGTCATCGAGGAACAGACGTCGCGAAAATCGTTCGAGACGGTCGAATCGTGTCGACGCGCCGCGATCGACTACCGCTCGGGCGATCTCGAGTCACGACAGCCGCTCATCTCCGAACTCGAGAACCTCTCGCCCCATCAACAGCGGATCGTCGCGCGGGCGTTTACGAGCTACTTCGAACTGATCAACCTCGCGGAGGAACGCGAGCGCGTCCGGACGATTCGAACCGAATCCCAGGAGGGCACGCTCGAGGACAGCCTCGAGACGGTGGCCGAACAGCTCGGCGAGGACGACGTCGAGACCGTCGAGCAGGTCCTCGACGACGTCCTGATCGAGCCGACGTTTACGGCCCACCCGACCGAGGCCCGGCGCAAGACCGTCAAATCGAAGCTTCGCGCTATCTCCACCTATCTCGAGACGCTCGACGAGCGCCTCCTGACCGACAAGGAGAAGTCCCAGGTCTGGCGGGACGTCGACGCCGAGGTGACGAGCCTCTGGCAGACGCCCCAGGTTCGCAACCGCCAGCCCGAGCCGGAAGACGAGGCGCGCAACGTCCAGTGGTACCTCGAGAACACGCTGTTCGACGTCGTCGGCGAGGTCTACGACGAACTGGCCGACGCCATCGACGAGGAGGTCGACGGCGACCTCGAGATTCCGAAGCTGTTCGAGTTCCGCTCGTGGGCCGGCAGCGACCGCGACGGCAACCCCTACGTCACGCCCGAGGTGACGGCAAATACCTTGGAGCGCCAGCGCTCGGTCATCCTCGAGCAGTACCGGCGCCAGCTCAAGCGCCTCTCGGGCGTACTGAGCCAGGACGGCAGCCGGATCGAAACGGACTCAGCGTTCGAGGCGTCCCTCGAGCGCGACCGCGAGCGGCTGCCCGGCAGCGCTCGCACCGCCAAGGAGCGCTACCCGGACGAGCCCTACCGCCAGAAGCTCAAGCTCATGCGCGAACGGCTCGACCGCGTCGGCGACGTCCGACCCGGCGGCTACGACGACGCCGACGAACTCCTCGAGGACTTGGAGATCATCGCCGAAACGCTTCGCGATAACGGCGCCGAGAGCGTCGTCGACGCCCACGTCGATCCGATCCGGCGTCGCGTCGCCACCTTCGGCTTCTCGCTTGCTAGCCTCGACCTGCGCGACCACCAGCAGAAACACACCGACGCCATCGCCGAGGCCCTCGAGAGCGAGGGGATCGACTACCACGCGATGTCCGAGGAGGAGCGCGCCGAGTGGCTCACCGACGCGGTCCTGCAGGACGAGCCCGTGATCGACCTCTCGGACACCGAGGACCTCTCGGACGACTCGTCCCGCGTACTCGAACTGTTCGACAGCCTCGCCGAGTGGCAGACCGAGTACGGCGTCGAGGCGATCGACACCTACTGCATCTCGATGACCGAGGAGCCCAGCCACGTCCTCGAGGTCCTGTTCCTCGCGGATCAGGCCGGCGTCGTCTCCCTGCCCGAGCACTGCGGGATCGACATCGTCCCGCTGCTCGAGACGGAGTACGCCCTCTCGGGCGCCCGCCGGATCATGGGCACGCTGTTCGAGAACGAGGCCTACTCGCAGGCCCTCGAGGCCCGCGGCCAGACCCAGGAGATCATGCTGGGCTACTCCGACTCGAACAAGGAGAACGGCTTCCTCGCGGCGAACTGGTCGCTGTACAAGAACCAGCGCCGCCTGGGCGAGATCTGCGACGACTTCGACGTGACGATGCGGCTGTTCCACGGCCGCGGCGGCTCCATCTCCCGCGGTGGCGGGCCGATGAACGAGGCGCTGCTGGCCCTGCCCAACAGCACCGTGACGGGGCAGGTCAAGTTCACCGAGCAGGGCGAGGCGATCGCCGAGAAGTACGCCAACCCCCGCATCGCCGAGCGAAACATCGAACAGATGCTGAACGCGCAACTGCGCGCCCGCCACAACGCCATCCACCAGCCCGAGGAGGACGTCCCCGAGGAGTGGATCGACGCGATGGAGACGATGGCCGACGCGGCTCGGCAGGAGTACCGCGACCTCTTAGAGAGCGACGGCTTCGTCCAGTACTTCGAGCAGGCGACGCCGATCACCGTCATCGAGGACCTCAACCTGGGCTCGCGACCGGCCTCGCGGTCGGGTGAGCGCACCGTCGAGGACCTGCGGGCGATCCCGTGGGTGTTCTCCTGGACCCAGTCCCGGTGTATCCTGCCGGGCTGGTACGCCATCGCGACCGGCGTCGACGCCTACCTCGAGAACGGCGGCGACGTCGAGACGCTCCAGGAGATGTACGACGAGTGGCCGTTCTTCCAGACGACGCTGGACAACGCCGCGCTGTCGCTGTCGCGGACGGAACTCGAGATCGCCGAGCAGTACGCCGATCTGGCCGACGAGGAACTGCGCGAACAGTTCTTCCCGCGGCTCACCGACGAGTACGAGCGCGCGACCGAACTGGTCAAGACGATCGGCCAGCGCGACCAACTGCACACTCGCGACTGGCTCGGCGAGAACTTGGAGCGCCGGAACCCGTACGTCGACCCGCTGAATCTGCTTCAGACGTACCTGCTGGATCAGACTCACCGGACCGACGTCGAGGAACGGACGCTCCGACTCACGGTGAAGGGAATCGCTGCCGGCATGAAGAACACCGGATAACGCGGTCCGGTCTCGAGGCGACCGCGTACCGGTTCGAACCGGTCGCCGAATACCGACGGAACCGAGTCGGAGAAATACTCTTCTCTCTCGGGCGCGCTACGTAGTCACATGATCGACCTCGCGTCGATCCCGCTCGCCTATCGACTCCTCATCGCCGGGGGCGTGATGATCGGCCCGACGCTGCTGTTTCTCGGGCTCTGTCGCTTCCTCGAGTGGCTGCGCGACGACGCCCTGCTCGAGCGGGTCGCCGAGCGCGAGGAGTACGCGGACGGACTCGAGCCGACGTTCAGCGACGTGCTTCCGGGCGAGGCGGGGCCGTCCGCGTTCGGGGACGGATCCGTAATCCGCTGTTCGCACTGCGGCGCGCCGACGCTCGCGGACGCGTCGGCGTGTCTCGAGTGTGGCCGATCGCCGTCGTGATGATTTCGAAGCACAGACACCATCCCCACGGATAAGAAAGCGAATCACCCCCGGGAATCGACCGTATTCTCGTGACGTACTGCCACGTCAGCACTATCGGCACCGTGAGTACTATCGGTTCGGTCGGCGTACCGTTGTGCCTCCTCGGACCGGCCGCGATCTTCGAGGAACGTCGCGTAGCCGTCGGTCGCCGGCTTACAGTCGGGATTTAGTTCGAGCGCCCGCTGGAACTGATGCTCAGCGGCTCTATCGTCGCCGTGATCGGCGAGGAATTCGGCGTACCCTGCCCGAATGACCGCTGTCTCCGGCCCCAACTCGAGTGCCCGTTCGTACCGGCGCTCTGCATCGGAAATCTGCCCGCGCTCTGCACAGAGTTCAGCGTAACTGGCGTGGGCGTGTGCTTCGTCCGGATTCATCTCGAGGCCGCGGTGGCAATGATCCTCGGCCTCGTCGAATCGGCCTTGCTCGCGGAGCACTTCTGCGTAGTTGACGTGTGCCTTCGCTCTGTGATAGACCCGCTCAATATCCTCATCGATAGTCAGTTCGAGGGCCCGTTTACAGTGGCGCTCAGCCTCGTCATAACGCTCCTGACGGACGAGGATGCCTGCGTAAGTAATGTGAGAAGGGACGCACTCCGGATCAATTTCAATTGCGTGCTGACAATAGTCCGTGGCCGCTTCGGTTTGCCCGCGTTCGAAGAGAAGACCAGCGTATGACGTGTAGACTGTCGTATGTTCGATGCCGTGTTTCTCAACAATGTCAATTGTACGGAGGAACTGACGGTTCGCTTCCTCGTCGTTATTCTGGTACCAACAGAGCCCAGCATACTGGCTCCGAAGATCGACTTCTGCGCGGTAGATCGCTTCCATATCGATATCAGGTCCGAGTCCAATGAGAATAGAGAACCCAGTAGCTCCGATAACCATGATTACCGTGTCGAGCGGCGGCGCTGACCATCCACTACCGACTACGTATCCGTATGTAACGATGAGCCACAGGAATAGTCCCGAAAACTGAACGGTATTGATTCCGACGACCGAAAGCCACCAGAGTCGGCCATCGAAGACGGTACACTGGACGAATAGGGCTTCCAGATCGGACTCCGACGGGACCGCACTCAGACAGATTCCGATCCCTTGAACGACTAGAATCAGCGCAAGGATGGTACCAGCCATCGATCCGAATTCGAGCGCGATACCGACCAGCATCGTCACCAAAAGCGCCGGTGCGATGAGACTGAACGGTGAAATGCTGATAAGAACTGCCATCACCGTTGACGTGACGACTTGCGGGAAGAGCAGATGCGACCGTCCCGCGTTGGCATCTAGAAACGTCAACCGCATTCGATACTCGACGTCAAAGGCTCGACAAACGACTGCGTGGGAGAGTTCGTGAAGTACGACACCGGTGAAAAATACGATTTCAAAGAGTCGTTGCGCGTTCCACTCGTTCGTCCCCATTCGTTTGATAACCACCAGAAATTCTCATAAGCAATATAAATTAGTTATCGAATAGGCGCGCTACTCTTCCGTCATCAGCCGTCGAGAAATATCCCCACTACTACCTCGTCGCACTGACCGCGAACCGCTGATCGGTGCGGGCTGTCAGTCTATCAATCCATTCAACGAGTTCAGTTAGACTCGAGCGTCGGCACCGGCACCGACTCGAGGACGGCGTCGATCACCTGCGATTTCTGCACGTCGTTGACCGTCGCGTCGGGCGTCAACACCAGCCGGTGCGCGAGTACGGGCTCGGCGACGCGCTTGATGTCGTCGGGCGTGACGTACTCCCGGCCGACGACCGTCGCGTAGGCCCGAGCCGCTTCGAACAGCCGCTGGGTGCCGCGCGGCGAGACGCCGACGTCGACCCGGCCGTCGGTCCGCGTTTCGCGGGCGATGTTCGCGACGTACTCGAGGAGATCTTCGTCGACGCGTACCGATTCGGGCACCTGTCGGAGCTGTGCGACTCGCTCGGGCTCGAGGACGCGTTCGACGGACGGACTCCCGGTCTCGCGGCCCGCGCGTCGGCGGAGGAGTTCGACTTCGCCTTCTTCGTCGGGGTAACCCATCGAGGTCTTGACGAGGAAGCGGTCCACCTGCGCTTCGGGCAGCGGGAAGGTTCCCTCCTGTTCGACCGGGTTCTGCGTCGCGATGACGAAGAACGGGTCCGGCAACTGGCGCGTCTCGCCGTCGACGGTGACCTGGCCCTCCTCCATGGCCTCGAGCAGGGCGGCCTGGGTTTTGGGCGGCGCGCGGTTGATCTCGTCCGCGAGGACGATGTTAGCGAAGATGGGGCCCTCGTTGAACTCGAACTGGCGCTCGCGCTCGTTGAACACGTGCGTGCCGGTCACGTCCGCGGGCAGGAGGTCGGGCGTGAACTGGATTCGGGAGAAGGTGAGGCCGAGCGCGTCCGCGACGCTGCGAGCCGTCAGCGTCTTGCCGGTCCCGGGCACGTCCTCGAGCAGCACGTGGCCCCGAGCGACGACGCCGACGAGGATCTCCTCGAGGAACGAGCGGTCGCAGATGACCGCGTCGCCGACTGTCTCGAGGACGGTCTCGCATTCGCCGCTGGCCTGAGTGACGTCCATGGGGACGCCGTCGGCGCCTCGTGTCAAATCGTTTTCGCTACCGGCACTCGATACTCGATACGATACCACGGTACAGGAGCCGAGAAAAATCGAAACCGGTAAAAACGTCTCCCGGGTACATTGGAGTGAGCCGAGATAGCCTAGCCCGGCCAAGGCGGCAGATTCGAAATCTGCTGTCCTCACGGACTCGGGAGTTCAAATCTCCCTCTCGGCGCTTTTGCGGCAACTAACCGATGAGCACCGCGTAGCGGTGCGAATCAACCCTCGTCGCTGCGAAACGACGTCGGAGATTTGAACGAGGTCAGACGCGCAACGAAGTGAGTACGTCTGGCCGCTTCCACGAACAACGTCCTCGAGCAGCGCAGTACGGACAAAACCGGTTCAGCGGGGAGTCTCTCTCGACTTCCGAAATGTCTCGAGAGATTACTCGGAATCGTGGTTTGCCCATCACTCGCAGGCCTGTTTTTTATCGAAGTCGGTGTGGTCGGCTCACACGTTCGTGACTACTATGGGACTGAGTGACATTCGACCGGCCGGAGTGCGGGGTGACGGGGAGAAATGAGTCCTCGCGACGAGGACACAAGCGACGACGGGTTCCATCCACTCGGCGAAGCGGCCGAAGAAGAATTCGAGAAGATGCTCGAGGACACCGAGTACGACGCCGAACTCGGGATGGAGATGGCGAAAGACGCCATGCGGGTGACGAAGGGAGAACTCAGCGACGAGGCGTTCTACGATCGGTATCACGAGGACGTGATGGACGAGTTCGGCGAGGACTCCCGTCCGATGGCCGAGGAAATCGAAGCGAAGCGCGAGGAGCAGAGTCCGTTCGAGCGGACGCTCTCACGGTTTGGTCTCGGTGACGAATCCCGGCGCGATATGATGAAGAAGATGGGCGCCGGCGCCGGCATCTTCGGCTTCGGCGCGTGGAGCGCGACCAGCGACGGCGCCGACGCGGAGCCCAACGTGGCCGCTCAAAACGAGAGCGGTAACGAAAGCGGAAACGAGAGCGAGGGTGGCGAGGGAGAGGGCCACGGCGGCGACGAAACCCAGTGGGGCATGGCCATCGACCTCGAGTCCTGCGACGGCTGTCTCTCCTGTGTCGTCGCGTGCAACGCCGAGCACAACTGGGACGAGGGCGCCAACTGGATGTACGTGCTGGCCTACGAGGACGGGACCGTCGAATCCCCGGAGCCGGACGACTTCGAGTCGACGCGCGATTTCAACTACATCGTCCGGCCGTGCCAGCACTGCACCGACGCACCCTGTGAGAAGGTCTGTCCGACGACGGCGCGCCACACGCGAGATCAGGGCGGGCTCGTCCTGACCGACTACGACGTCTGTATCGGCTGCCGGTACTGCCAGGTCGCCTGTCCCTACGGCGTCAACTACTTCCAGTGGGACGAGCCGAACGTCGATGCCGAGGAGATGAGCGAGGAGATGATGTACGACCAGCGCGACCGCTGGGTCAGCGGTCGCGGTCCCCGCGGGGTCATGCAAAAGTGCGTCTTCGATCCGGCCCGCCAGGACGGCCAGATGGGCGAAGATCTGGTCGGGACGACCGCCTGCGAGCAGGCCTGTCCGCCGGGCGCGATCCAGTTCGGGGACATGAACGACCCCGAGAGCGATCCCCAGCAGTATATCGAGGACATCCCACTCGCTCGGGCGCGGAATCAGGCGACCGACGACAACGAGGAGGTCCAAGAGGCGATCGCGATCCTCGAGGGGGAACAGGAGCCGGCCGACGAAGAGGGCGGCGACGGCATGACCGAGGAGGAAGCATCGCAGCTCCTGCGGGCCGAGTTCGGCGACACCGACTCGTCGTACAGGCTCCTCGAGGAGTACGACACGCATCCGAACGTCCTCTATATCGGGAACGAGCCGGGATCGGAGGCCGAGCAGGTTCCCGGTCCGGTCTCCTACGAGGAGGTCGGGATGGTCGACAACCGCCACGACGTCCTCGAGGAGGAGACGGTCGACGGCGGCCTCGAACTGTAGCGTCGCGGTCGGCTCGGAGCGCGGCCGAGCGGGGCAGGACGCGACCTTCATAACCGTCCGGTCGAACACTCGGGTATGAACGCTCGCGATCGTATCGTCGTCGGCATCATCTGGATCGCCGTCGCCGGGCTGATGGCGACGACCCTCGAGTTGGACGGCGGCCTGTCGGCCGGGCTGATCGCGCGGCTGCTCGTGGTTCTCGTCGCGCTGTTTCTGGCCGGCGTCTACCTGTTCGATCCCTGGGGTCTGCTCAGTCGGCAGCCGTTCCACTGACGCTGGTTCGTCGTTTCCGATTCCAGAACCGCAAAAACGAGGGGAGAGCGGCGGCGCCGTCGCCGCAGCCGCTGCAATCGCTTCAGTCGTCGGCCGGCGCGAGCGGCTCCCGATCCGTCGCGAGCAGCCGGTCGAGCGCGTCGACCATCGCCTCGACGCTCGCGCGCGTGATGTCGGCCTCGCTGCGGGCGACGGTCACCGAGCGGTCGTTGCGCGCCATCGTCACTTCGACGGTGACGACGGCGTCGGTACCGCCCGTGACGGCGTCGACGTGGTAGGACTCGAGTTCGGCGTCGGCCATCGACCCCAGCGCCTCCCGAACGGCGGAAACGGCGGCGTCGACGGGCCCTGAGCCGGTGCCGCTGGCGACGCGTTCCTCGCCGTCGACCTCGAGGCGGATGCTCGCGGTGGGGACGGAGCCCCCGCTCGTGGCGTTTAAATCGAGAAGTTCGACGACGCGCTCGCGGTCGTCCCCGGTGACGTCTTCGGCGATCGCCAGCAGGTCGGCGTCGGTGACGCGGCGACCGCGATCGCCGAGTTCGGTCACGCGGGTTGCGATCTCGGCGATCTCGTCGCCCGTCGCCTCGACGTCGTGTTCGTCGAGCGTCGCCTTCACGCCCGCGCGGCCGGTGTGTTTGCCGAGCGCGAGCCGGCGCTCGCGGCCGACCGTCTCGGGCGCGTAGGGTTCGTACATCTTGTCGTCTTTCAGCGTGCCGTCCGTGTGGATGCCGCTCTCGTGGGTGAAGGCGTTCTCCCCGATGACGGCCTTGTTCGGCGGCAGTTGGACGCCAGTCGCCCGCGAGACGATCTGTGCGAGGTCGTACAGCTCCTCGAGTTCCAGCGTTTCGACGTCGTAGACGTGCGAGAGGGCGATCGCGACCTCCTCGAGCGCCACGTTCCCGGCGCGTTCGCCGAGTCCGTTGACCGTGCAGTGCACGAGGTCGGCGCCCGAAGCCACGGCCGCGATGGCGTTGGTGACGCCCAGCCCGAGGTCGTCGTGAGTGTGAGCGCTGACAGGCCCTAACTCGGCAAGTCGGGAGACCGCCTCGGCGGTGCGCTCGGGCCCCGTGTGGCCGACGGTGTCGGCGAAGCAGGCCCGGTCTGCGCCCGCGTCGAGGGCAGTCGCCATGAGCTCCTCGAGGTAATCGAGGTCGGCCCGGGAGCCGTCCTCGCCGATAACCTCGACCCAGAGGTCGTGGTCGGTGGCGTACTCGACGAGTTCGGCGGTCGCCGCGAGGTTGTCCTCGCGGGAGGTGCCGACCTTCTCCTCGACGTGGCGGTCGCTGGCGGGAACGACGATGTGAACCCCGTCGACGTCACAGTCGAGCGCGAGGTCGATGTCGTGCTCGAGGCCGCGACAGAAGCTCGTCACTCGCGCGTCGAGGTCCAGATCGGTGACCCGCGAGATCGCCTGCCGCTCACCCGCGCCGGTACAGGCGCTGCCCGCTTCGATGACGGCGACGCCCGCGCGCTCTAACGCTCGGGCGATCTCTACTTTTTCGTCGGGCGACAGCGAGACGCCCGGCGCTTGTTCGCCGTCACGAAGCGTCGTATCGAGAAGGCGGACTGTACGATCCGATGGAATCGTCTGTTCGGTGGAGTGATTGACAGGCAAGAGTGTTGAACTGCGACTACGTTCGTCGCGGAATTTCACGCCCAGCCGGGTTGCCCCGACTTCCTCTATCCTCGTCCGGCGTTGAGAACGAATCTCGCGCCATTGTATCTCGTCCTATCGGAACACCTCGTCTTAAATGCGCCGGTTCCGTGCGGTGGTGTCCCGTGGCACGTGGTGGGGCGCCACGAATCCAGCAGCCGACGGCGGTCACTCGTCTGCGGCGTCCGAACCCACGAACAGCAACCTATCGCCGGGTTCGACGTCGTCTGCGGTGCCGGCGGGAAGTTCGATGATGGTGTCTGCCTCGCCCCGCTCGAAGCCGAGCCAGGGCCGCAGCCGCTCGACGCGCTGGACGGTACCGTCGACGAGCCAGACGACGTCGATCGGGAAGAAGACGAACAGCATGTGGACGTCTTGGGTCTCGACCGACCCGAATCGGAACGCCAGCGCGTAGTCGTCGGGAATCGAGCGGCGGAACATGAGCCCGCGCAGTTGGCTCAAAACCGAGTCCGCGAAATCGACCGTCGTCGCGAGAACCGTCGAGGAACCGTTCTCGGGCCTGTGAACGAGCTGCACTGCCGATCACTCGGCGCGGCGCCGTCAAAAAGGTCACGCCCGCGACGGGAACGAGACGGGCCGGGGATCACCGCGATCGGCGACCGCGCCCCGTCGATCGCCTACTCGTTCGCGGCGTTTCGCGTCTCGTCGTCCTCGTCGGCCTCCTGGGACTCGTTGTCCGCGTCCGAACTCGCACTCGAGGTCGGACCCTGGAACTCGAACGTTTCGCCGGCGCCGTCGGCCGGCTCGGCGTCATCGAGTTCCGCCGCGTCGTCGGACTCGAGGTCGGCCTCGTCCGTCGTCTCGACGAACGCGAGTGGGTCCTCGTCGTCGGTCTCGCCGTCTTCGGCCGTCGGTTCGGCGTCCGTGATCGGCGCGTCAGTCGGCTCTGACGCGGCCGGCTCGTTCGCCCCGTCGACCGCAGCCGCGCCGCCGGACTCGAGATCGGCGTCGAACTCGAGACCGTCGCCCTCGACGTCGGTCTCGAATCGGTCGAGCGCACCGGAGAGGCGCGTCGCCTGGTGGCTGAGCCGATCCGCGGAGGCCGACACCTCCTGCATGGAACTGGTCTGTTCCTCGGCGGCCGCGGCGACGGTCTGGGCCTCGGCGGTCGTCTCCTCGGAGATCGATGCGACTTCGTCGACCATCGCGACGACCTCCTGGGTGGCCGCCGCCTGCTCCTCGGTGGCCGAGGAGATTTCCTGCACGCCGTCGTTGGTCTCGGCTGCGTACTCGGCGATGTCGTCGAGCGCCGCGACCACGTCGGTCACGAGGTCGTTGACGCGTTCGATTTCCTCGCTGGTCCGGTCGACGACGTCGGCCGACTCCTCGGTCTGGCTCTGCAGCGCGTCGAGGCGTTCGTCGATCTCCGCGGCGGCCTCCTTCGTGTCCGCAGAGAGCTGTTTCACCTCGGACGCGACCGCGGTGAACCCTTCCGCGTCGGCGCCGTCGGCCGAGCGCGACGCCTCGATGTTGGCGTTCAGCGCGAGCATGTTCGTCTGGTCGGCGATCTCGGCGATCGTGTCGGTCAGCGACTCGATCTGGTCGATCTGGTCGCGAAGTTGCTCGAACTCGGCGACGACGTCCTCGTACTCCGTCTCGAGGTCGTCGAAGGCGTCGATCGCCGCTTCGGCCGTCTCGCGGCCGCCGCGTCCGGTTTCGGCCGTCCGCGCCGCGACGTCCGCGACGTCGTTCGAGGAGGCCGCGATCTCCTCGGTCGTCGTCGACAGCGTGTTCATCTCGGAGTCGATCGACTGCAGCGACTGGTGTTGCCGGTCGGCGCCGTCGGAAATCTCCTGGACCGACTCGCTGACCTCGCGGCTGGCCCGCTGGACCTCCTCGCTCGAGGCGGTCACTTCCTCGGAAGCCGTCGCGACGTCGGTCGCGAACTGGTTCAGGCCGGCGACGGTCGCCTCGAGGTCGGCCAGCATCGCGTTGAACTCCTCGCCGATCTCGGTCAGGGCCTCGTTCTCGCTCTCGGGCGCCATCCGGACGGTCAGGTCGCCGTCCGCGGCGTCCTGCATCACGGCGCTGTACTCGTCGGCCTTCGCCTCGAGGTGGTCGTTCATCCGCTCGACGCGCTCGCGTTCGCGCTCGGCTTCCTCGCGGGCCGCTTCGGCGTCTTCGATCTGTTCGCGAAGCGCGACGCGCATCGAGTCGAAGCCGTCGTAGAGCTGGCCGATGCTGTCGATCCGCTTCGTCTCGAGGTCGACGTCCAGGTCGCCCTCCTCCATCGCGGCCGCCTTGGACTTCAGGCGGTCGATCGACTTCGAGGTGTTGCGTCCGAGCACCGCGCCGACCGAGCCGATCAGCAGGACGACCACGGCGGTTACGCCGATCCCGTACTGGTTGACGGCATTGACGAAGCCGAAGGCGTCGGCTTCCGAGGTGTGGACGAGGACGGTCCAGCCGGCGTCGGTCGTCGCGTAGCCGACGACGTAGCTGTCGGGCGTGAACTCGTAGGGCGCACCCTGTAAGGTCTCGCTCGGCGCTCGATCGATCACGGTGGCGCCGGTGCCGCCGTTGGCCGCGGTCTCGAGGACGGCGTCGTCGCCGTAGGGTTCGAGGAAGACCGGGTCGCCCGTGTTGTACCCCAGGAAGGAGCTGTCGCCGACGATCCGTCCCTCGCCGTCGACGAGCGTCACGACGCTCGAGGAACTGTACAGGAGTCGCTCCGAGGGATTGACCGTGTAGACGAGCGCGCGGTCCTCGCTGGTCGCGACGTAGTAGGAGATCGCCGGTCGATCGGAGCGGTCACTATTGCCGAACAGTTTGTAGGGTTCGGTTCGCTGAACCTCGCCCATCAGGAGGTCGTCGTCGAGGCGGTCCCCGTCGGGGAAGTTGACCTCGTTGACGTTCTCGATGCCGACGTCTTGGCCGGTGTCAGCGATGACCTCGCCGGATGTCCGGTCGACGTAGAGGACGTGTTCCGCTTCCTCGGGAACTTCGCCGCGGAGTGAGAGCAGGTAGTCGTTGATGGCCGTTTCGTTCCCGTTCTGGACGACGGGCGCCGTCGCCGTCGACGAGAGGAACCGTTCGTGTTCCGCGATCCAGTCGTCGAGCGCCGACGCCTCCTGGCGCGCGGTCGATTCCTGATCCTCGAGGACGGAACTCTCGACGCTGTCGGTGAGCGCCCCCGTCGCAATGAGTCCCATCGCCCCGACCGAGAGGCCGAGGACGAGTAGTGCAATGCCGAACTTGAGTGCGTACCGCCGTCGAACAAATGACGGGATTAATCGCCGAAGTGGCCCGAGCATACTCACGGAAGGTAACCAATTGGTAATAGTTATGTTGGTACCCCCACTCGTTATCAGACTCGATATTCGGGCGCTGCTGCCGGCGAGTAGCGATCGGGGCAAACGAAACGATTGAACATCGTCCGCGCCGTAGATCGGGCGACCGCAATGGAGAAAACGCCACGCGGGACGCCGGTCGGCGTCGACGACCCCTACGAGTTCGCCGGCGTTTGCGACTACCTCACCGGCGAGGGGACGTGCCGCTACGCCTTCGATCACTACGAGCACGATCCCGAATTCGCCCGCGAACGCGCCAGCGACGACTACGAGTGTCCCGTCGTCGATCCCGAAACCGACTGGTCGTGGGCCGACTGTCCCCACTTCCGGTCGCGCAATCACGACCGGGAGTGCGTCCGCTGCGGCCTCGAGGAAAAGCGGATGGCCCACGACGACGAGCGGCCGCTGCTCGAGGAGCACCACCTCTCCTACGATCGGGACGGCGAGACGCTCTCTCACGAGATCACGATCTACCTCTGTCGGTGGTGTCACGCCAAGGTCCACAACTCGTGGGCCCGGATCACCGACGACGCCGCGCCCGAACCGGACGCGATCGCCGCGCTCGAGCAGCGCCGCGGCCGCGAGCAGGACGAACTGGGATTCGAGTCGGCTGCGGAGCGGTACGACGAGGACGACTAACCGGAGCGGCGGTGACCCTCGGACCGGGCGGCACTCGCTGGGCGACCGCTTACCCGCCGGCCAGCCGCACCTGTTCCTATGCAATCAGTGCTGCTCTACGGGTCCTACGGGTTCGTCGGGAACCTCGTGGCCCGAGAAGCGATCGACCGCATCCGCGACGGCGACCCCGACTTCGAGCTCCTCCTTGCGGGCCGCGACCCCGAACGGCTCCGCGAGCAGGTCGACGACCTCGGGCGCCCCGGCTACCGCTTCGCGCTCGACGATCCCGACACCGTCGCCGAGGCGCTCGAGCGAGCGGACCCCGACTGCGTGCTGAACTGCGCCGGGCCGTTCTCGAACACGGCCGAACCGCTCGTCGAGGGCTGCATCCGAACCGGCACCGACTACGTGGACATCACGGGCGAGATTCCGGTCATCGAATCGATCCGAGAGCGCGACGCCGATGCAGCGGATGCTGACGTCACGCTGCTGCCGGCCGCCGCGTTCTCCGCGGTGCCGATGGACTGTCTCGCCGCCCACCTCGTGGACCGACTCCCCGAGGCCGATACCCTCGCCGTGGGCGTGGACTCGCTGCGCCCGCCCTCCATCGGCACCGTCAGGACGGTCATCGGGGGCCTCGAGGACGGCGGCGCTATCTACCGCGACGGCCGCCTCGAGCACGTGCCGACCGCGTGGCGGACCCGCCGCATCGATTTCGGACGCGGCGAGCGCCCCGCGGTCACGATGCCGATGGGCGACGTGTCGACGGCCCACTACACGACCGGCGTGCCGAACGTCGAAGTCTACGCGCTGATGCCACAGCCCGCCCGCATCGCGCTGAAAGCACACCGCTATCTGGCGCCGCTGCTCGAACCGACGCCCGTCCGCGAGGGGCTGAAGTGGCTCGCGGGGCTGGTTCGGGAGGGCCCGGCGTCGTGGTCGCGAAAGCGGGGTTCGGCGTACGTCTGGGGCGAAGCGCGCGTCGAGGACGACGGCAGTGAGAGCGAGTTCGGCGACGACAGCGAGCCGACCGACCGCGTCGTCTCCCGACTGCAAACGCCGGACGCCTACGTCGTGACCGTCGACGCCGCGCTGGCGGCTACCGAACGCGTTCTCGAGGGCGACGCCGACGACGGATTCCGGACGCCGGCCGGCGCGTTCGGGCCGGAGTTCGTCCTCGCGCTCGAGGGCGTCGAGGGGTTCTTCGACGAGTCGAAACCGGAGTCGGAGCCGCCGGCAGTCGACGTGTCGGCGCCCTAACCCTAACCCTACTCGGGCGGCGACGAGACACCGGACGAGCGACGGGTCCCGCCGTCAGACCAGGTCTCCCTGCCCGCGAGCGGAGATGCTGTCCTCGGTCGTCGGAATGTCGCCCGTCTCCACGAGGCTCTTGAATCGACCCAGAATCCGTCCGGCGATGATCTCCGGGGCGAAGCCGAGGCGATCCATCGCCACGTCGCCGACCGCCCCACCCGGCGGCTCGTACTCGACCTCGAGCGTGGCAATCGTGCCCCGACCGCCCGGCTCCGGCTCGAACGAGATCGCGTACTCGTGGGGGACCGACGCACCTTCGCGGGCTTCCCACCGTAGTTCATCATCCTCGTCCTCGACGAGTTGGGTGTCCCACTCGAGGGTCCGGTCGAGGGGGCCCTGTACCCGCCAGCGGTGGCCGTCGCCGCCGGGGATGTCGGCAATGTCGGCGAACTCGCCGACGATACGGCTCAGCCGGTCCGGATCGCGCCAGTACGCCGCGAGCTCGTCGGCTGATTCGCCGACCGTGATGGATCGGTCGACCGTCGGCCGCTCCGCCTCGGCTGCCAGTTGCGGTTCCAGTTGGTCCGTATCGACGGCGCGGGACTCGAGCATCCGGTAGAGCCGGCTCCGGCCCGTGAGCCCCCGATAGACGAGCGCGCCGCCGGCGAATGCGGCCGCCGCACCGCCGAACGTTTCTCGTCGAAGGCCGTGCAGGACGAGCAATCCGCCCAGTGCGGCCGAGGCGACGCGCTCCCCGCGCCCGACGTTCGTCCGGGACTCCGATTCCCCCCCATCCGACGCGGTCGTTATATCCGGTGCCTCGTCGCCCGTCCGTCGATCGTGCGAAGAACTCATAGACTGTCCGCTCCGCTACGTACTCGAGCGAACATCGGCATTGGATGTTGGGGCTGCGAATGCGGGCCGTCAGTCCCGTTTACCGCTGTGCGGGCGGGGTGCTGCTGCAGGCAACAGCGGCTTTCCCCGCGGGCGCCGCTCCTCGAGTATGTGCGCCACGTTTACCGAAGACGACGTCGGCAAGACAGTCGAGGACCCCAACGGAACGGCGATCGGCGTCGTCGCAGCCGTCGAGGACGACCACGCTCTCGTCGAACCGGATCCCGGCGCCGTCGACTCGATCAAGGCGGCGCTGGGCTGGGAACAAGAGGCCGACGAGACGGTTCCGATCGCCCCCGACTCCGTCGACGTGATCACCGGCGAGGTCGTGCGCCTCGAGAGCGATCCGGCGCCGTCGTCACCGACTGACGAAGCGACGGTAACGAACGAAAGCGACGGGGACGCGGACGAGCCGGTAATCGAGCAGGACGAGGAGACCGACGGCCAGCGAAGCGCCGGCGCGTCCGGCGGCGAAGCCGACGACGCTTCCGAGCACCACGTCGGCGCCGGGAGCCCGCAGCCACAGGTCGAGGGCGAGGCCGGTGCAGATCGCCACGAGGACAACGAGGATGCGCCGCCGCACGGCGATCGAACGGTGACGCGGGAGCGCGGCGAGGAAGACGACCGCTAACAACCGATAGACGAGCGGCAGTCCCACTCCGACGAGAGTGGACGAAATCGGACCGGAAAAAGCCTCGAGACGGCTATTCTTCCCGTCATCTGGCAAGATGGCTTTTCGTCGGGTCTCGCGAGCCACTCTCATGGCAAGTGGACTGTCCGCACTCGAGCCGGGAGAATTCATCCTGCTGATCGTGTCGATCGTCGGATTGGCGCCGATACTGCTCAGGTACACGTCGGAAGCGAAGTGGTTCGCCGTCGGATACGGCTGTATCGTCGTCGGGCTTATCGCGACGAACGCGGAGGGGATCGCACTCGGTGGCGTGTTCAACGGCATCGAACACAGCGTCGGCATTATGGGTGCCGGCATCACGTTCGCGTACGCCGTCTACGACCGCCGGCAAACGCTGGTGGCCGCCGCGGATGACGCGGCCGCTGAAAGTGAGACGAACGACGGGACCGCCGCAAGCGTCGGCATCGACGCCCCGGAGGCGTAACGCGATGGTCGCAATCACCGCCCTGTTCGACGTCGTCGGCGCCGGTGCGTTCGCTATCGGGGGCGTGCTCGCAATCCGCAACTACCTCGAGTTCGAACTCGAGGACCGCCTCGACGCGTTCGAAATAATCGACGCGGCCGGCGGGGCCGCGGTCGCGACCGACCGCGGGGATCGGCGGCGTCGCGACTGACGGCGTCAGTATCGAGCGACGAACGGCCACCGGCCGACCGCTCAGTCGAGAATGTCGCCAACGCGGCGTGGTTCACCTTGCAGATTCGGCTGCTCGGCGACGATCTTCAGCACTTCGTGGTCGGTGACGTCGTAGTAGGACTTCTCCGTCGCCTCCTCGATCAACTCCCGCTCGAGGCGGAACTCGGTCCCTTCGTACACGACATCGACGCCGTCATCGTCGAACGCGAGGGTTGTCATGTCCGCTGGTACGAGATGGGGTCCTAAAAACGGGTCGGCTGGGATCGACGGGTGAAACCGCGAGACGGGTCGCCGTCCCTTGTGTCGGTCGGCCCGTTCTCGCCCCGATCGTCGAACGGCCGAGGGACGAACGAGTCACCTGTCATATGTCTGCTCTTTTGGTTGAATATCACCGAAATCGCCTACCCCCCTCAGTGGCCGTAGACACGCAATAGACGCTGTCGGGAACGTGAGCTGTAAACCAGCGAATAGTACTGTCCGTCACGCGTCAGACGACGCGCGAAGTTTATTACTGGGGGGCCATATTGGATGCGAGTGTGGCATTCAGTACGGATCCGCTAGACGAACTCGTCGTCCCCGACGGCACCGAAGCGAAGGAAGTCGCCCTCGAGACCGACGGCGACGTGCTCGTCGGCAGTCGATCGACGGTCGAGTTCGGCGTGCGCGGCCGAAACGTCATCGCCGGGGAGAGCGTCGAGTTCGGCGGCGACATCGAGGCCGAGGGCGACTGCCGACTCGACATGTGGTGTGACGTCGCGGAGAACGTGCTGGTCGGCCAGGACGCCTACATCGGCGAGCGGGTCCACATCGCCGGCAAGCTGAAAGTCGCCGGCGACTTAGACATCGGCGACGACGTCGACATCGAGGAGGGGTTCGAGGCCAACGGCTGGATCGTCATCCGGAACCCGATGCCGACGATCGTCTTCCTGTTCGTCTACCTCAAGCACCTCCTGCTCATCGGCGAGGAAGACACCGCCCAACAGCTCGTCTCGGAACTCGTCGACGACGAGGAAGCGGACGACGAGCCCGACGCGGAGCCGCTCGTGATCCCCCGAAACGCGACGGTCGGCGACGACGCCTGGCGGGTCTCGACGCCCGCGACGATCGGCGACGACTGCCGGCTCCACGGGAACGTCCGCGCCGAAACCATCGACGTCGGCGCGGACTGCAACATCTTCGGCAGTCTCCGCGCCCGCGGCGACGTTTCGGTCGGCCGTGGAACCCGAATCCACGGCGACCTCACCACGCGCGACGGCGACGTCGTCATCGACGAGGACGCCCGCGTGCTCGGCGACGTCTCCTGTCAGGATCTCACCCTCGAGCCCGGCGCCGAGGTCGACGGTACGATTCGGGCCGACGGCGAGATTACGATGGGGACGACGGAACGCGAGCAGGAGTAGGCCGAGTCGACGCTCGAGCGGGGTTTGATTCGACCGCTGGTTCGGAACTGCAACTCGAGGACGAGCGACTGCGGGCTCGAGGCTCGATTTGGAATCCCAACGGATTGGGTGACAGCGGTTAGAACGTGACTGGGGCTTATTCCCGGTCGGACTCGGAGTACGTGAGTTCGTCGCCAGCGCCGGCTACCGTCGCACTGCCCTGTGCCGGCCCGGCAGCGTCGGGGAGCCGGAACCCGCCTTCCGGCCGCGCACTGAGTTCCCGCTGGGGGTACGGAATGGCGATGTCCTCGCGATCGTAGGCCGCTTTGAGTTCGTGGACCGCCTCCCGCAGCGTCGTCCACTTCTTGTGGGCGTTCGGCTGGCGGATCCAGAACCGACACTCCAGGGTGATCGCCGAGTCGCCGAACGCCGTCGGAACGATCTGCGGTTTGGGCGCCGGTGCCACGTCGTCGACGCCTTCGATCGCCTCGAGCGCGATTTCCTCGGCGCGCTCGAGATCCGTCTCGTAGTCGACGCCGACCTCAAGGCGCAGCCGCAGCCGGTTTCGTTTGCTGCGGTTGACGACGGTGCTGCTCGAGACGTGATCGTTCGGCAGGACGATGATCTCGCCGTCGAAGCTCCGCAGGCGCGTGTTGATGATCGTGATGTCGACGACCGTCCCTTCCTTGTCGCCGATCTCGACCCAGTCGCCGATCTCGAACGGCCGCGCGAACATCAGGACGAAGCCGGCGATGAGCGAACCCAGCGTCTGGCGGGCGGCCATACCGACGACGATGCCGAGGAAGCCGGCCCCGACGAGCAGCCCGCCGAGGTCGATCGGCCACAGCGAGAGCGCGGCCAATCCGGCCGCCAGAAAGATCGTTACCTGCAGCACGCGGAAGACGACCCCCTCCTGGTGGGCCGTCACGTAGGTCGCGTCCGCGAGCCACTCGTCCAGACGCTGCTCGAGGTATCGGGTGCCGACGATGGCGCCGGCCAGCAGGCCGATCGTCAGGACGAGACGACCGAAGACGGGGAAGACGGTCGCGAGTAGATCGAGCGCCCGATCCGCGAGGTCCGGTCGGTCCCAGACGAACAGCAGGAGCAGTCCGGTCGTCCCGAGGACGACCGCCTGCAGCGTCCGAATCACCGCCCGCATCGGGAACGGAACGTCGGTCACCTCGTCGATCGTCTCGAGGATGCTGCCGGCCTCGCTCTCTCGGAGCCGCCGACCGACGTACCCTACCGTCCGGCGGACGGCGATCGGCGCGACGACGAACCCGGTCACGAGGGCGAGCGCGATGACGCCGGCGCTGACGGCAAGCCGCCCCTCGGTCGAGGTGATCGCCTCGAGCGTCGTCTGAATCGTCTCGACGTGTTCGAACACTGGTGACAGTCGTCCGGACCGTACGGGCGGCCGGTATATCTGACTGGTGGCCCCATCGAAGGAGTCGGTAGGGCGGCCCCGGCCAAACTGCGTTATACAATCACTAACAATGATTACGGTCGAGCGCGTACCGTCTCCAGTGGCGCTCATCGTCGAGTTCGAGCTCCGGACGCCCATTCTGCGGGAAGCGGCGCAGGCAGCCCGGAAGCTCCGCCTCGAGGAGGTGTACGGCACCGAGTCCGGAGAGCCGAAACTGCTCTTCTGGGCGACGGTCGACGACAGCGACGCCTTCGAGGCAGCGCTGGACGACGATCCGAGCGTTCGGCGAGACACGCCGCTCGAGACGGCGTCGGACCGGCGTCTGTACAGCGTCGCGTTGACCGACGACGCGGCGGCGCGACTCACCTATCCTGCCGCGGCCAAACACGACGTTGCGATCCTCGAGATCGTCGTCACCGACGAGACGGTCGTGCGCGCCCGCGTCCCCTCCCGCGACGCGCTGCAGGCCTACCGCGACCGCTGTCTCGAGCGAGGCGTCGGCTTCCGCCTGCAGCGACTGTATCCCGAACGGGATCCCGACGCCGACGGCGACCGCTACGGGGTTACCGAACCACAGCGCGAGGCGCTCCGTACCGCTCACTCGGCGGGATACTTCACCGTGCCGCGGGAGACGACGCTGTCGGAGCTCGCACCGGAGTTCGACATCACCGATCAGGCGCTGTCCGCGCGGCTTCGTCGCGGGCAGGCGAACCTGCTCGAGAACACGCTGGCCGACGACACTACGTAACGGATTGCGGGTCAATGCGATCCAGCGCGCTGGACGCGCTGTTCGCCGCGCCTGACGCAGCCGATTGCGCCGCGCGACGATCGGCGCCGTGACCTTCACTTATGCGGACCGGCGCATCACCGTCGAGACGCCCGGCCGAATCGAACTGATTCCTCTCGAGTCGTCTCCTCTCGATCGGCAAAAACGGCTGCGGCGTTAGTAAATCAGTTCGTCGTCGTTTTCGGCCATGTACAGCGTCCGCGCGGCGATGTTGACCGCGTGGTCGCCGACCCGCTCTAGGTCCCGAATCGTCAGCAGGAGCCGTGAGACGTCCTGCAGCAGCCGTTCGACCTCCTCGGGCTCCTCGAGTTCCCGCTCGATGAGGTCGCGGACGACGATCTCGCTCGCCCGTTCGGCGAACTGGTCGAGGTCGTCGTCGCGGGCCGCGATTTCCCGGCAAGTATCCGTGTTTTCGGTGTCGTAGGCTAACATCGCCTCCTCGATCATGTCGAGGGTCATCTCGCCCATCTCCTGGACGTCGACGTCCGGGAAGAGGTTCTCCTCGGCCTCGAGGGTGTACTCGCCGAGATTGACCGCGAGGTCGGCGATCCGCTCCAAGTCCGTCGTGATCTTGAACGAGGCTGCGATAAACCGCAGGTCGCTCGCGACGGGCTGCTGGAGCGCCAGCAGGTCGATACAGTCCTGCTCGAGGTCGAGGTACATTCGGTTGATCTCGCCGTCGCCCTCGATGACCTCCCGGGCGAGGTCTTCGTCTTTCTGCTCGAGCGCGTCCAGTCCCATGCGGAGCCGTTCCATGACGACTTCGCTCATGTAGAGGATATCCTCGCGGAGTTCCGCGAGTTGTTCCTGATAAGATTTCCGAGCCATAGTCCAGAAACGGCGGGCGTCACTGATAAAGGTTGTAGGCCGAACCGACGACGGAGTGGCGAGGAGGGGGCCGATGATCGACGGTCGACGATCGGCGACGACGAGCCGGCAAGTCATCGAGCCGACAAGCCGTCGAGCCTGCGGGTCCGGCTACCCGAATTTCCCGGTGATGTAGTCCTCGACGCGGTCGCTCTCGGGGTTCTCGAAGATCTTGTCCGTGTCGTCGAACTCCACGAGGTGGCCGCCGGTCAGGAAGACGGCGGTCTTGTCCGAGATTCGGGCGGCCTGCTGCATGTTGTGCGTGACGATGATGACCGTGTACTCCTCGGCGAGTTCCTCGACGAGGTCCTCGATCTTCGAGGTCGCGACGGGGTCCAGCGCCGAGGCCGGTTCGTCCATGAGGATGACCTCCGGGTCCGGTGCGATCGCGCGAGCGATGCAGAGACGCTGTTGTTGCCCGCCGGAGAGATCCAGCCCGCTCGAGTCGAGTTGGTCCTCGACTTCCTCGAGCAGCGCCGCCCGCTCGAGGGCAGTGTGGACCTTCTCGTCGAGGTTCTCGTCCTGACCCTGAACGCGGAGGCCGTAGGCGACGTTGTCGTAGATGCTCTTCGGGAAGGGATTCGGTTTCTGGAAGACCATGCCGATCTTCCGCCGCAGGGCGACGGGATCGACGTCCTCGTCGTAGACGTTCTTCTCGCGGAAGAACAGGTCGCCCTCGACGCGGGCGATGTCGATGAGGTCGTTCATCCGGTTGATCGAGCGCAAGAACGTCGACTTTCCGCAGCCGGAGGGGCCGATCAGCGCCGTCACCTGCTCCTCGGGGATCTCGAGGTTGATCCCGTGGAGGGCCTGATCGTCACCGTAGTAGACGTCGAGATCCCGCGCCTCGATAACGGGGTCGACGATGTCTGGTGAGCCAAGCGGCGCGTCGCCGGTCGTCGATTCCGTCCGAGCGCCGTCGGACTCGGACGTCGATACGGTTCGTTGGCCGCCGCCGTTCGCGGTCATATGGGGTACCTGAAGCTTGGGCGTCGGGCAGTTACCAGTTCCGGAATCCGTCTCGGCCGTCTCGACTCAGACGCCCGCAGGGACCGAACTGCCGGCACGGTCGGCACCGTCACCGGGAACGAGCGGGAGCTCGAGTACGACCGTCGCGCCCTGGAGCCCGCCGCCGCTGATTGCGTCGCGGTCGCCGGCGTCGTCGGTGCCGACCGCATCGGCGTCGACGGCGGAGCCGTGACCGCTGCCGTCCGCAGCCGTTCCGCACGGAATGACGAGCCGACCGTCGTATCGGCTGCAGATCCAGTCGACCAGCCACAGACCGATGCCGCCGGTATGATTGACCTGCGACATCGCGCGCTCGCCGGTGATAACCGACACCTCGTCCGCCGTGATGCCCGGGCCGTCGTCGGCGACGATGACCAGAATCCGGTCGGTTTCGATATCGACGTCAATCGTTACGACGACGGTCGGCGACGCGCCGGCGTGATCGACGACGTTCGCGAGCAGTTCGTCGATCGCGATCGCGATCTCGTCGCCGCAGGCCGCGACCGCCCGATCCGGGCCGCTGACGGTGACGTTCTCGAGCGATCGTCGTGGATCATCCTCTTCAGCGCTGTCGGCGAATTCGGCGACTCGCTCGCGGACGAGCGTCGCAACGTCGGTTCGTGGGGGCTCGTCTTCTGCTGCGACTGCGACCGGATCGAGTAACCCCTCGGTCAGTCGCGCCCGGTCCCCGAGTTCGAGCAGGTCCCGGGCCGTTCGCCGGATCTCCGCCGCTGCTTCCCGGTCGTCGTCCGCGAGCGACGCCTCGAGATCGCTCGCGCGGCCGATAACGATGTTTAAGTTATTGCGCAGGTTGTGCCGCAGGATGCGGTTGAGCACGAGCAGCATCTGCTCGCGGCGGCCGAGGGCCGCGCCGAGCCGGGCCAGCGCGTCGTCGATCCGGCGCCACTCGGCGGAACCGCTGATGGACGGTCCCGCCTCGTACTCCCGTCGCTCGAGCGCGTGGACCCGCTCGAGGAGCCGACCGATCCGGCGCACCTGCGAGCGGTAGATCCAGACGCCGAACGCGATTACCGCCCCAAGCAGCGTCACACCGGAGACGACCTGCAGCGTCACGAGATTGATACTGGGCGACACGATCGCTGCCCGGTCGCGATATGTGGTGACCGTCCAGTCGACGCTCTCGAGGTCGGCCTCGGCGCTGATGGTTTCGCTCGGGTTCTCGATTTCGGCGTCCGTTCCGCCGTCGATCCCCTCGCCGGCCTCACCTTCGCCCTCGACCGTCGAAAACAGGACCTCGCCGTTCGCGCTGACCGTCGTTGTAGCCCGCTCGTCGCGGAGCGGGTCGAACAGATCGGTCCCGTGAAGGTGGTACGTTCCGGTCAGCGCACCGACGACCTCTCCGTCCGAACGGATCGGCGCGGTGATCGCCACGACCCGATTTCCCGTTTCGGCGCGGAACGGCTCGCTGACGTACTGTTCTCCCTCGAGCGTTCGCTGCACGTACTTCCTGTCGCCGATGTCCATTCCCATGACGTCCATCGACTCGCCGTGGTCGGTGACGAGCCACTGGACGCTGCCCGTTTCATCGACGACCGACGCCCCCTGGAAATTCGAGTGGTCGACGAACGCCTCGAGCGATTGCCGCTGTTTGGTGCTTCCGTGGGCCGTAAACGCCGGATTCGTCGCGCCGACTGCCACCGTTCGCCGGTGGGTTCGTATCCGATCGTCCAATATCGCCGCCGAGCGGTCAGCGCGGTCGGCAACCGCCGCTTCCTGACTCTCCGCGACGTCCGTTCGATGGGCGGTAAACGTCACCGCGAGTACGGCTCCCGATACGAGTAGCACGAAGAGAAACGCGACGACGTACCGGTGAGCCAGTCTCATGCGTGCGTACTCCGACCGTAGTTATCAAGCCCACATTATATTTGTGGCTATGCTGATAACTGCTTGGCAGATACGATCACACCGAAGTTCGGCTCGAACGGAGTGTACCGACACCCGATCGAAACGAATCGATGACTGTCGAAAAGCAGCGGCCCGACTGATGGACAACGGCTCGTCCGATGAACAGCGACCTGTCGATGGACAGCGACCGGTCCGATGAACAACGGCCGCCGACGCTATCCGTTAGCCGGCAACGCGGCTCTCGATTGCGGGCCTACCCCCGCGTATCGTACCGGTTTCGGAGGAGGATCGCAATCGAGTTGATCGTCAGCAGGACGACCAGCAGCGTGACGACGCCGGCCGCGACGACACCGTACTGGAATTCGGTTTCGGGGTACGACGCCCAGTTGTAGATCTGCAGCGGCATCGCGCTGACCTTGCTCAGGAGGCTGTTGGGCACCCCGAAGACGGTCGTCGGCGCGGCGATCATGATCAGCGGCGCCGTCTCCCCGATTGCGCGCCCGAGCGCGAGGATCGTCCCGGTCAGGATACCGGGCATCGCCCGCGGGAGGACGACGTTACGGATCGTCTGCCACTTCGTCGCACCCATCCCGTAGGAGGCCTGGCGCTGGGAATCCGGTACCGAGCGGATCGCCTCCTGGGCCGAGATAATCACGATCGGCAGGATGAGCAAGGCGACGGTAAACGCCGCGACGAACACCGTCCCGTAGCCGAGGCCCAGCAGGCTGACGAACAGCCCCAGCCCCAACAGGCCGTAGACGACCGACGGCACGCCCGCGAGGTTCGCGATGTTGAGCTGGATGAACTTCGTGAGGTAGCCGTCGTCGGCGTACTCCTCGAGGTAGACGGCGGCGCCGACGCCGAGCGGGAACGTGATCAGCGCGATCAGCAGCATGATCGCGATGGAGCCGACCAACGCCGGCAGGAACCCGGCCTCGTACGGATCGGGATGGGGCGGGTTCGTGAGGAAGCCCCAGTCGAGCCAGCCGATGGCGTCGACGGCGACGTTCGCCAGCAGGGCCGCAAGCGAGACGATGCCGATCAGCGTCGCCGCCAGCGCGAGGAGGCGGAAGGCGACGTCTTTCGTGCGGCTCACCTGCCCGAATCCGGACTGGGAGCCGGCACTGGCGCCGGCCTCGGACGTATCGGCGGCCATCAGCGGTACACCTCCCGGTAGCGCGACGCGACGAGTTCACTGATCAGATTCATGGCGAACGTGATGACGAACAGCGTCAATCCGACCGCAAAGAGGCTCTTGTACGCCGGTCCCTGTCCGACGAGGTCGCCCGTCCCGATCTGGACCATGGCGGCGGTCATCGTCTGGACCGAGTTCGTGAACAGGCCCGCCGGATCGGTCAGATCGATCAGCCGCGGCGTCTGGCCCGCGGCGATGGCGACGATCATCGTCTCGCCGATCGCCCGCGACAGTGCGAGGATGAACGACGAGAAGATCCCCGACAGCGCCGCCGGCACGACGACGGACGTCGAGACGGTGAACTTGGTCGCGCCGAGGCCGTAACTGGCCTGTCGGAGCGAATCCGGAACGGCGCTCATGGCGTCCTCGCTGATCGAGGAGACCATCGGGATGATCATGATCCCGACCATGATCGACGCCGACAGCGCGTTAAACGTCGACAGGTTGACCGGCAGGACCGTATCCAGCGCCGGCGTCACGTAGACGAGCGCGAAGTAGCCGTAGACGACCGTCGGCACGCCCGCAAGCACCTCGAGCGCAGGTTTGAGGTAGGAGCGCTGGCGATCGGAGGCGTACTCGCTCAGGTAGATCGCCGTCAGCAGCCCGATCGGCAGCGCGACCAGCGCCGAGCCGACGGTGATGACGAGCGTCCCCGAGACCAGCGGCAACACGCCGAACGAAACCGGATCGTGCGTCGGGTTCCACTCCGTTCCGGTGAGGAACTCGACGAGCGAGACCTGCGCGAAGAAATCAACCGCGTCGACGAGCAGCGTGAGGACGATCGCCGCCGTCGTCATGATCGACAGCAGCGCACACAGCAGGAAGAGATAGCGGAAGACGGTCCCGCGGAGCGTTCGAATATTGTCGTGCGAGAAATCCGGTTGTGGCTGGCTCATGCGGTCACCTCCGCGATCGCATCCTCGAGGCGCTCGAGGTTTTCGTCGCGCTTGTCCTCGGTGATCGGTACGTAGCCGACGTCGGCGACGAGATCGGTCGCGGCCCGTTCCATGTAGAAGCGAGCGAAGTCGCGGACCGCGGGTTCGGTCAGCGATTCCTTCGCGACGTAGATGTACAGCGGTCGCGAGAGCGGGGTGTACTCGCCGCTCATGGCGGTCTCGAGCGAGGGCGGGGTACAGCCATCGCCGTCGTCGATCGCGATCGCTTTGATCGAATCGGGGTTTTCACTGTAGTACGAGAAGCCGAAGTATCCCATCGCGGCTTCCGAGCCCTGGACCCCCTGAACGATCGTGCGGTCGCGCTCGGTTGCGTAGTAGTCGCTCCGGTGATTGGCCTCCTCGCCGAGAACGGCCTCGTTGAAGTAGTCGAACGTCCCCGACGTCGTCGCGGCGCCGTACAGTTCGACTTCCTGGTCGGGCCAGTCGTCGTTAACGTCGCTCCATCGCTCGACGCTGCTATCGGCGCTCCAGATCTCGCGGAGTTCCTCGACGGTGAGACAGTCGATCCAATCGGCGTTCGGATTGACGACCACCGTCAGCGCGTCCGTTGCCACCTGAAACTCCATCGGTGTGATCTCGTTTTCCCCACACTGTTCGATTTCGGCGTCGGCGATCGCCCGGCTCGCGTTGTTAATGTCGGTCCGACCCGCACAGAAGAAGTTCCCGAACCCGCCACCGGTACCGGTCTTACTGATCGAGACGTTGATGGTCGGGTTTTCTTCCGAGAAGGCGGAACCGACGGCCTCGGTCACGGGGAAGACCGTACTGCTCCCCGCGATGTTTACCTGGCTGCCCTCGGCGGCAAACACTCCGGAACAGCCCGCGAGGCTGCCGGAAAGGGCAACGCTCGCCGCGGCGAGAAAATCACGCCGACCGAGATCGGTCGGCAGCGACGCCGTGGTTTCTCTCGACATCATCGGATCGAAGAGCTACAGTAGGTAAGTAGACTACTATGATTGCTATATAGTGGTATGTAACACATGGAGCGAGTGTCAGCACCGCGACTGGTACCCGTTTCAGGATAGTCAACGGGTACGTGTGATAATTGTCGACACAGGTGTCGAGAAAATGTGGGTCGCCCAGGAGGCAGAACGGTACACTCACGGATTGCACGACGATAGCGCCCTTCAGAGCGACAAACGACCGCATACAGAGCAAAGAGTGTCCTCAGAGGGCGACGCTACCGAGGGATGTGACGAGACGAAGACGCGAACTCAGAGTCAGCTCCGTTCGAGAAGAAGATGTTGGCTCGAGAGGAACGATATCGGCTCGAGAGGGAAGATGTTGGCTCGAGAGGAACGATATCGGCTCGAGAAGATTGGTGTCGGCTCGCGTCCTACTCGCTATCCGACCGGGAGAGTGTCAGCCGTTATCCGAACTTGCCGGTGATGTAGTCCTCGACGCGGTCGCTCTCGGGGTTCTCGAAGATCTTGTCCGTGTCGTCGAACTCCACGAGGTGGCCGCCGGTCAGGAAGACGGCGGTCTTGTCCGAGATTCGGGCGGCCTGCTGCATGTTGTGAGTAACGATCACGACCGTGTACTCCTCGGCGAGTTCCTCGACGAGGTCTTCGATCTTGGAGGTCGCGACCGGGTCGAGTGCCGAGGCCGGTTCGTCCATCAGAATGACTTCCGGATCCGGCGCGATCGCCCGAGCGATGCAGAGACGCTGCTGTTGGCCCCCCGATAGGTCTAGGCCGCTCGAGTCGAGTTGGTCCTCGACTTCCTCGAGCAGCGCCGCCCGCTCGAGGGCGGTGTGTACCTGTTCATCGACGTCGTCTTCCATGCCCTGAACGCGGAGGCCGTAGGCGACGTTGTCGTAGATGCTCTTCGGGAAGGGGTTGGGCTTCTGGAAGACCATGCCGATCTTCCGCCGCAGGGCGACGGGGTCGACGTCCTCGTCGTAGACGTTCTTCCCGCGGAAGAACAGGTCGCCCTCGACGCGGGCGATATCGATGAGGTCGTTCATCCGGTTGATCGAGCGCAGGAACGTAGACTTTCCACACCCGGAGGGGCCGATCAGTGCCGTCACGCCCTTCTCGGGAATGTCCATATTGATGCCGTGAAGCGCTTGGTCGTCCCCGTAGTAGACGTCGAGATCTCGCGCCTCGATGACGGCGTTGTCGACGCGCGGCGAGCCGAGCGGCTTGTCCGTGTTCGGCATTTCCACGCCGCCGCTTCCCGCCCCCATCGTCGAAGACTGCCCTGTGGTTTCGGCGGTGGATTCCTCGCTACTCGCGTGAGCGCCGGCCGCCTCAGCGGTCGCGCCGAGAACGTTCCCCTGTCCGGACGTGACCGACGCGAGTGCCGATTTCAGTCCGCCGAGTCGATCGTTCCGTTCGTCGCTCATTGTCGGCATCGAATGCCGGACGCCGTAAATAGGATACTATGTCTCCTATATAGGTCTATAGTGTGTTACTGTCCCCGTCCGCTTGCTGGCGATTGGCGGAGACAGTGACTAGTATCGCACCCGTTCGTTCATGTTTACCGCCGTTCACGATCCCTCCGTGGCGATTCGGTCGACGGCAGGGTTCGTCGGCTCGAGCCAGAAGGCGGTTGGGACGGCAACAACGGTTCCACTACCGGAGCGTGTCGCTTTCTATATACTGGTCCGCGAGTCAACAGGTATATTTCGGTCGGTCGTCGTATCGTCCGCTGGACCGCCTCAATACCCGATCCGTCCACCCCGAATGCGACACGGAGTCTCTATAGATTGTACTACGCTTATGGTCGTGGGACTCTGACAGCCAGGTTATGGAGACGCGCAAGGTACAGGTCACGGGCGGGTCGACCTACACCGTCTCGCTGCCGAAGGATTGGGCGACCGACAACGGCGTTAGTTCCGGAACGACCGTCGAGTTTTACCCCGAAGACGATTCGCTACTGCTGACGCCCCAGAGCGAAAGCGAACGCCAGGAGGGGACCCTCGACGTGTCCGATCTCGAGGGAGAGCGACTCACCCGGGCCGTGATGACGATGTACGTCAGCGGCTTCGATATCATCCGCCTCGAGGCGGGCCGGATCACGACCGACCAGCGCCGGGCGATCCGGGACGCAACCCAGAGCCTGGTCGGCGTCGAAGTGCTCGAGGAGACCAACGACAGCGTCGTTATCCAAGATCTGCTCGATTCGTCGGAGTTGTCGATCGTCAACGCCGTCTCCCGGATGCGCCTGATCGCAACCTCGATGCTCGCCGACGCGGTCACCGCCCTCGTCGAGAACGACGACGACATCGCCCTGGACGTCATCGAGCGCGACGACGACGTCGACCGGCTGTGGCTCGTCGTCTCCCGTATCTTCCGGGCAACGCTGCGCTCGCCCCGCGCCGCCGAGGAACTCGGCGTCCCCCGCGAGGACTGTTTCGACTTTCACTCCAGTGCCCGCCAACTCGAGCGCGTCGCGGACCACGCCGCCAAGATCAGCAACCTCGCGCTCAAACTCGACGAGATTCCCGAAGACGTCGCCGAGGCGCTGACGGCGCTGCACAACGACGCCTCGGACGTTCTCGAGAAGTCGATGGACGCACTGTTTGCCGACGACAGCAGCGAGGCGAACGAACTCGGCCACGCGGCCCGGCAGGCCGTCCTCGAGATCGACGAACACACGCGCCGAATCGACGATATGCTTCGGGACCTCGCACCCGTGCAGGCTCAGTCGCTCGGGCTGATCGTCGACTCGCTCTCTCGCAGCGCCGACTACGGCGGCAACATCGCCGAGACGGCACTGCAGAAAGCGGCCCCGCGCCCCTGATTCGAAAATCGCTCGGTTGAGTAGGACCTCGAGCGACGATGAGATAATCCGATTTATCGACTCTCTCGAGAACCGCCGTCGCGTCCGCTATCGAGTCGAGAACTGATCCGTCGCGAAGCGAGCGGATCGGAGAAGTGAGTGGTCGTTACTCGTCGAGGAGCACGGCGTTGACCTGACCGGTCTGACCGGGACGGGAGGTCACGCGGGCGCGGCCCTCGGAGGTTTCGATGACGGCGCCTTTCGTGATGATGTTCCGTCGGACGTAGTTGGGGTTGGCCTCGTTCTCGACGACGTCCTCGATTTCGGCGGAAACCGTCTCGCCGCCCTTGTTGACGCTGGCGACGTCGGTCGCGAGCGCACGGGTCTTCGTGCCGTTGCCGTGGACGTCGATGGTTCGGAAGCGGGGTTCGCCGACCTGCGTTTCGGTCGGCAGGCGCCCGAGTTCGTCCTTGCGGCGCTTGCGAACGTTCTTCAGTCGACCGCCGGTGCGCTTGCGCGTAGAGCGTCCCTGGTCTTGCATACGCGGGAAAAGTCTCGGCGAATACTTGAATGCACGCTTTCCGCTCGAGCGGGGCGACTCGAGTAGCGGATGTCGAGAGACGACGTCGGAACTGAGGCCGACGCTCACTCGTCGGCGACTAAACAGTAGGCGTGGCCGGGCGTCTCGAGCACGGTCTCTTCGTCATCGTCGTAATAGTTCGAGAAGGCGCCCCGCTCGGCGTAGTAGATCCGGCCGTCGCGGGGAATCGCGCCGCCGGTGACGTGCCCCCGGTTTTCGACGCGCCATCGGCGCTCGCCGGTTTCGCGGTCGAGTGCGTAGAGGTGGGTGTCGTAGGAGCCGACGAGGATCGTCTCGGCGGTAGCCGTAATTGAGCCGATGACGCGACCGTTGACGTCCGCCGACCACAGCTCCTCCCCGGTGTCGGTATCGAGCGCGTAGACGTGGTGGTCGTCGCTGCCGACGTAGACGATCCCCTGCTCGGGATCGATCGCCGGGTTCGACATGATCACGCGGCCGGTCTCGAAGGACCACTCCTCGCTGCCGTCCTCGAGGTCGAGCCGGTAGAAGCGGCCGTCCCACGAGCCGGCGAAAGCCGCGCCGTCGTAGACCGGAATCGTCCCCTTGATCTGGGCGCCGAGGTGGAACCGACCGTCGGCCACCGGATCGCCGTCCGGGCCGTCCTCGCCGCCGGCCTGAAACGTCCAGGCGCGCTCGAGCGAGGGGAACTCCCAGGCGTAAACGACGCCGTCGTTCGAGCCCGACACGAGGCGGCCGGCGTCGCAGTCGATCGCCGGTGAGGGGTGGGGCATCCCCCAGATATCGTCGTCGTGCCAGGTCGGCCGACCGGTTTCGGCGTCGACCTCCCAGAGCGCGCCGCTGTTCGGGTTGCTGTACTCCGCCATGATGTACAGCGTCCCGTCGATGTAGGCGGGACTCGAGCCGATGGCGATCGAACCGTCGAAATCGCGGGGATTGGTCTGCCAGATCAGCTCCCCTGCGTCGATGTCGACGGCGTAGAGCGCGCCGTCGTAGCCGCCGATGTAGGCGGTGTCGCCGACGATCGCCGGCGTGCCGTGGAAGCCGAGACTCGTTCCGGCGTCCGTCTCGAGCATCCACCGGCGCTCGCCGTCGGGAGTCACGGCGTGGATTCGGCCGGTATCGCTGGCGATCAGGATCGTCTCGCCGTCGGGAGTCGGCCGCGGCGTGGACTTGGCCGCGGTGTGGCCGATCCGGTTGACCGGGAACTCCCAGTTGACGCTGACCGCGTCCGGCACCGTCTCTTCGGGGTAGTAACCGTACCGGCGCAAGCCGCGGCGAAACATCGAGATATCGTCGTCGACGGGACGGGGAACGGTCGGATCGCCGTCGTCGGCCGTCGCTCCCGCGCAGTCGGGGGTCGACCGGCCGTAGGCCGCACTACACCCGGCGAATCCGGCGATGCTGCCGGCGCCGACGGTCGCGAGCAGTTGTCGTCGCGTCGGTCGGTCCCCGGTAGCGCCGCACTCGCTAGAGTCTTCGTCGGTTTCGACCCCGATCCCGTCGCCGTCTCCGTCCATCGTGTCGAGGCGACGAACCGTTCCCCTATAGTGGTTCGGATCCCGCGGCTCACTTCTCGAGTCGACCGAGCCGCCAGAAAACCGTCCGGTAGGTCGTTTGAAGTCGTTACGTCACTCCTGCTGGGCGTCGACGACCGCCACGCCCGCCAGATTGACGATGTCCTTGACCTCGTCGCCGCGCTGGAGGACGTGGACCGGCTTGTCCATCCCGACCAGCATCGGGCCGATGGCGTCGGCACCGCCCAGCCGCTGGAGCAACTTGTAGCCGATGTTGCCCGACTCGAGGTTCGGGAAGACCAGCACGTTCGCGGGCTCCTCGAGTTCGGAGAAGCCGTAGGTGCCCTCGAGGATGTCCTCGACGACGGCGGTGTCGGCCTGCATCTCGCCGTCGACGGGGAAATCGGCCTCGGGATCGTCCTGGAGCATGCTCGCGGCGCGGCGAGGCTTGCGAGTGGCCTCGTTGTTGACGCTGCCGAAGTTCGAGTACGACAGCAGGGCCGCGCGCGGTTCGATGTTGAACCGGCGGGCGAGCTCGCCCGTCTGCTTGGTGACTTCCGCGAGCACCTCCTCGTCGGGGTTCTGGTTGACCGTCGCGTCGGCGACGAAGATCACGCGGTTCTTGAACGTCAGCATGTAGACCCCGGCGGCGTAGTCGACGTCCTCGGCGGTGCCGATGACCTGCAGCGGCGGACGCAGGGCGGAGGGGTAGTGGTGCGAGAGGCCGGTCAGGAGGGCGTCCGCGTCGCCCTGTTCGACCATCACGCTGCCGAAGTAGTTCGAGTCGCTCTCGATGAGTTCGCCGGCCTCGGTGCGGGTGATCCCCTTGCGCTGGCGGAGTTCGTGGAGCCGATCCGCGTACGCCTCGTAGTCGCCGACGGAGGGATCGGCGACCTGGGGCTCGAAGTCCAACCCGAGGTTCGCGGCCGTCGAGCGGATCTCGCTCTCGTCGCCGATGAGGATCGGCGCCGCGATGCCCTGCTCCTGGATCTGGTAGGCCGCGCGGATCATCTTCTCGTTTTCGCCCTCCGCGAGTGCGACCGTCTTGGGGTCGCTCTTGGCCTTGTTGAGGACGACGCGCATCATCTCCCGGGACTTGCCGAGGCGCGCCTCGAGTTCCTCCTCGTAGGCCTCGAGGTCGATCTCTGCGCGGGCGGCGCCGGACTCCATCGCGGCCTCGGCGATCGAGGGCGCGACGCGGAAGAGGACGCGCGGGTCGACGGGCTTGGGAATGATGTAGTCGGGGCCGTACTGCAGGGGTTCGTCGCCGTAGGCCTTGACGACGGCGTCGGGGACGTCCTCGCGGGCGAGTTCGGCCAGCGCCTCGGCGCAGGCGACTTTCATCTCCTCGTTGATCTCGGTGGCGCGGACGTCCAGCGCGCCGCGGAAGATGAACGGGAAGCCGAGGACGTTGTTGACCTGGTTCGGATAGTCCGAGCGCCCGGTGGCCATGATGACCGTGTCGTCGCGGGCGTCCTTGGCCTCCTCGTAGCCGATCTCCGGATCGGGGTTGGCCATCGCGAAGATGATCGGGTTGTCCGCCATCGAGCGGACCATGTCCTGCGAGACGATGCCGCCGACCGAGAGACCGACGAACACGTCGGCACCCTCCATCGCATCCGCGAGGTCTCCCTCGGGGAGATCGCGGGCGAACTGCCGCTTGTACTCGTTGAGGTCGCCGCGCTCGGCGCGCTCGGTCGTAATAATCCCCGAGGAGTCACACATCGTGATGTTCTCCTTCTCGACGCCCAGCGAAACGTAGAAGCGGGCGGAGGCGATCGCGCTCGCGCCGGCGCCGGAGAAGACGACCTCGAGGTCCTCGAGGTCCTTCCCGGCGATGTCGGCCGCGTTGATGAGCGCGGCGCCGGAGATAATCGCGGTGCCGTGCTGGTCGTCGTGGAAGATCGGGATGTCCGTCTCCTCGCGCAGGCGCTCCTCGATCGTGAAGCACTCGGGGGCCTTGATGTCCTCGAGATTGATCCCGCCGAAGGTCGGCTCCATCATCTTGACGGCCTCGACGAACTTGTGGGGGTCGGCCTCGTCGAGTTCGATGTCGAAGACGTCGATGTCGGCGAAGCGCTTGAACAGCACTCCTTTTCCTTCCATGACGGGTTTGGAGGCCTGCGCGCCGATGTCTCCGAGGCCGAGCACGGCCGAGCCGTTCGAGACGACGCCGACGAGGTTGCCCTTCGCCGTGTACGTGTAGGCGTCGCTCTCGTTCTCGTCGATCTCGAGGCAGGGTGCGGCCACGCCGGGCGAGTACGCCAGCGAGAGGTCCCGCTGGGTGTTCGTCGGCTTGGTCGTCGAAATCTCGATTTTACCGGGCGGATCCGTGCGGTGATACTCGAGTGAGTCCTCGTCTAGTCCCATATACCGTGACAGCGACGGCCACCATTAAAAATAATGTGGAGGAAGGGTTCGACAGATGTCGATACATTCGGGCGACCGACGGCCGATTCCCGGAGTCGACCGTTTTATACGCGCCGCGCCAGTGACGTGGGATATGGACGTCGCGCTTGGTGGGACGTTCGACCCCGTTCACGACGGCCACCGCCGGCTGTTCGACCGGGCGTTCGAACTCGGAGACGTGACCGTCGGGCTGACGAGCGACGACCTCGCGCCGAAGACGCGACACGTCGAGCGACACGTCAGACCGTACGCGGAACGAGAGGCGGCGCTCGAAGACGAACTCGAGGCCTTCGCCGCGGAGTACGACCGCGAGTTCGAGATTCGTCCCCTCGAGAATCCGACCGGAATCGCGACCGAACCGCAGTTCGACTACCTCGTCGTCTCGCCGGAGACCCGCGACGGCGGCGAACGGATCAACGAACTCCGTCGGGAACGGGGCCACGAGCCGCTCGAGGTCGTCGTCGTCCCCCACGTCGAAGCCGAGGACGGAGACGTCATCTCGAGCACCCGGATCGTGAAGGGGGAGATCGACGAGCACGGAAACGTGCTCGAGGACGCAGACGACGAGAGTGACAGTGACGGCATTCGAGCGGGTGATCCAGACGCCGAAGAAGGCACAGACAACACCTGACCGCCGACGGCTTCCGAATCAGTTCCTTTTTACGCGACGGCGGGGAATTCCAGCACATGAGCTTCGAGGAAGACGATCGCGTCGTTCTGCACGACGAGCACAGCGAGTTCGACGGCGAGACCGGTACCGTCACCCAGACGATGGAATCGATGTTCGGCGACGTCACCTACACCGTCAGCTTCGAGGACGGACAGGAGACCGGCATCCCCGAGGACGCCCTCGAGGCGGCCGAGGAGGACGCCGACGACGAAGACGAGGAATAACGACCGCCGAGACGCGACCGGCTCCGACCGTCCGCCTCGCGTCGTCGGTAGCGGACCGCATTGACGCTCACAGTTCCCGAATCGTAGATGCCACAGATACCGCTTCACTACGTCGACTTACGGACGTTCTGCTACGCCACTGAGGACGAAAAGCGCGTCGAGGAGGCGCTGCGAACCTTCCTTCCCGACCGCGAGGACGACGACGAGCCGTTCCCGATCGAGCGCGCCGAGAGCGAGGGCCACTACGGCGACCGCATCCTCGTCCTCTCGGCCCGCGTGGAGAACGCCGACGACATCCGCCACGTCCTCTCGCGGCTCGCCGACCTCGAGTCGTTCGACGACCTAATGGACGAACTCGACGAGCGGGTGACCGAGAACACCGAACTCTTCCTGCGACTGGACAAGCAGGCCGCCTTCGCGGGCGACGTGCGACTCGGCGACGGCATCACCTTCCGCGGGAAGGTCGAGGCCTACCCCGCCAAGAAGGAGAAAGCCGTCGCGAACGCCGAGGAGGTCCTCGAGCGACTGCGCGAACAGACCCACGACTAGACCGGGTCGCCGTCGACTGTTTTCGGATACTGTCCGTCCGGTGCCGCTGCGAGCCACACACCGCACCTTCCGGTGTCGAAGCTCTTTTGACTGGCCAGTCAGTAAGTCAGATGGACTCGAGCCGAATGAGCGAGGAGACGATCGACGGCATCATGGACGCGACGTACCGGGCGCTCTGCGAGCACGGGTACGCGGAGTTGACGATGCAGGATATCGCCGCGAAATCGACCAAGAGCAAGGGGACGCTTCACTACCACTTCGACGGCAAGCAGGAGTTGCTCGAGGCTTTCCTCGAGCACCTGCTCGAGCGGTTCGAGGAGCGAACCGAAACGGTCCCCGGCGAGACGCCCGCCGAGCGACTCCACGCGTTCGTCGACGAACTGCTGTCGTCCGCGGACGACGACTCGGCGACGGCGTTCCGGACGGCGATGCTGGAGATCAAGGCCCAGTCGCCGTACGACGAGGCCTATCAGGAGCGACTCGCGGCGTTCGATCAGCGGCTCCGCGATCGGATCGCCGGCTTCGTCGCGGACGGCGTGGCAGCCGGCGAGTTTCGCGATGACGTCGACCCCGAAGCGACGGGCGAGTTTCTCGTCACCGTTTTCCACGGCGCCCAGACGCGGGCGGCGGCGGTCGATCGGTCGCCGGAGCGGACGAAGGAGTACGTGCACGCGTACATCGACGAAGCGCTCTGTGCAGACGACGGCGGTAGCGGTGGCGCCAACGGCGACGATACGGACGACTCAGCCGCGATCGGCGAACCGGAGGGATCACGATGAGTCTCCTCGGGCGCCTGCTCGCATGGGTCCGGGCGCAGGTCGAACGCGTTTCCGGGCTGTTCAAGGGACCCGACGAGGTCGATCTGACCTCCGGCGGAATCGCCAAGCCACTCTTCTTCCTCTCGCTGCCGATCGTCGTCACGAACCTGCTACAGACCGCCTACAACCTCATCGACACCTTCTGGCTCGGCCAGTACAGCACGACCGCGCTGGCGGCGATCAGCTTCGCGTTTCCGATGGTCTTCCTGCTCATCTCGGTCGGGATGGGGCTGTCGGTCGCCGGGAGCGTCCTCGTCGCCCAGCACATCGGCGCCGGCGAAGAGGCAGAGGCGGAGTACGCCGCGTCCCAGACCGTCGTGCTGTCGATCGTCGGCGCGACGCTCATCGGGCTCGTCGGCTACGGGCTCGTCGACGACCTGCTCGCACTGCTCGGCGCGTCCGAGGCCGTCCTACCGCCCGCGACCGCGTACATGCAGGTCATCTCGCTCGGGATGGCCTTCATGTTCGGCTTCTTCGTCTTCATCGCGCTCATGCGCGGGTACGGGGACACCGTCACGCCGATGCTCGTGATGTTCGGCTCGGTGGTGCTCAACGTCGTCCTCGACCCGTTCCTGATCTTCGGCTGGGGGGTGTTCCCCGAACTCGGCATTCAAGGTGCGGCCGTCGCGACCGTCTTCTCGAGGGCGCTCGCGCTCGTCGTGGGGCTGGCGATCATGTTCCGCGGCCGGCGGGGGGTTCAGATCCGGCTCGAGCAGATGTGGCCGGATCTCTCGTTCGCGAAAAAGCTCGTCGGAATCGGCTTCCCGGCGTCGATCGAGGGAATGGGCCGCGCACTGTCGATCAATCTGCTGCTGGTGATCGTCGCGCTCTTCCCGGATACGGTCGTCGCTGCCTACGGCGTCGGGACGCGCGTGTTCTCGGTCATCTTCCTCCCGGCCGTCGCGGTCGCCCGCGGCGTCGAGACCATGACCGGGCAGAACATCGGCGCGGGCGAACCGGACCGCGCGAAGGCGGCAGCCGATTTCGCCGCCCGAACGATGTTCCTCATCCTCGGCGCGCTCGGCGTCGTCGCGTGGGTCGCCGCGGATCCGATCATCGCCGCGTTCACCGACAACGCCGAGGTCGTCGACATCGGCGTCACCTTCCTCCGATACGTCGCGCCGACGTTCGGGTTCATCGGGATCATGCGCTCCTATAACGGGAGCTTCCGCGGCGCCGGCAAGACCCTCACCGCGGCGGGAATCGTCATCGTCATCTACGCGCTGATCCGGCTCCCCGTCGCTGCCGGCCTCGCGCAGACGGGGCTCGGATCCCGCGGCATCTGGATCGCCTTCGCCGTCTCGAACGTCCTCGGCGCCGGACTCGCCTACGCCTGGTACCGCCGCGGCACCTGGCGCGACGCCGACGTCAGAGGCTCCGCACCCGGCCCGGGGCCGGGCCTGCAGGTCGGCGACGACCGCGACCTCGAGGCCGACGCGGACGCGGAGGTCGGTGCCGATGACTAACTCGAAGGGGAACGCGGCGACGACTGCCAGCCCCGCACCACTAAAGTATCTCTGCCGCGACAGCACCGAGCACCGGACCATAATGGAGAGCGACAGCTCGAAGCAAAGGCGTCGGGGGATCGAGACGGACGACCAGCGGCGCCGTTCCGCTCTGCGGGTTCGCGACGCGAGGTGGTAACCGATGGTCGAAGCCGTCTCGATCGACATCCTGAGCCTCCTGCTGGTGCTCACCGTCGCGTGGATCTTCGGCGCGGTCGCCGAGCGGCTCGGTTACCCGACGATGATGGGCGAACTGTTCGCCGGCATCGTCTTCGGCCCGCCGCTGCTGGGACTGCTCCACGGCTCGGCGCTGTTGAGTAATCTCGCGGATCTGGGCGTGTTCCTCCTGATGGTCTTCGTCGGGATGGAGGTCGACCTGCGCGAGCTGTTCCGGCTCGGCCCCCAGTCGCTGCTGATCGCCTTCGGCGCGTTCGTCATCCCGTTCGGGCTGGGCTACGTCGCGGGCGTCTGGCTCGGCGTCTCTACGGGCGCAGCGCTGTTTTTGGGCCTCGCGATGGCCGCCACCTCGCTGGCCACGAAGTCGCGCATCCTCGCCGACCTCGATTTGCTCGACACGCGGATCGCGAACGTGCTCCTCGGCGGCGCGCTGGCTTCCGACGTGGGCGTCCTTGTCGCCTTCGCGGGCGTCGACAGCTACGTGACGGCGGGGGAACTCGACCCGACCGAGATCGCACTGATCCTCGGACAAACGCTCGCTTTCTTCGTGATCACTCTCGTCATCGGCTACCGGTTCCTGCCGGTCGCGTGGCACTTCATCGAGCGCCAGCGCGAACGGTACGGGTTCGTCGACCGGACGACCGCGTTCACCTTCGCCCTGCTGGTCTCGCTGCTGTTCGCGCAACTCGCCACGCTCGCGGACCTGCACATGATCATCGGCGGCTTCATGGCGGGGATGTTCCTCCGACAGGCCGACGTCGAGCCCGATCTCTACGAGCACATGCACACCGTCATGTACGACCTCGCGATGGGGTTGTTCGCGCCGATCTTCTTCGTGACGGTCGGGTTCGAGATCGGCTTCGGCGTCTTCGTCGACTCGTTCGGCATCCTCGCACTGCTCGTCGCCATCGCCTTCCTCGGGAAGATCGTCGGCTCGTGGCTGTTCGCGCTCCCGACGTCGCTGACCTCCCGCGAGGGATTGGTCGTCGGCTTCGGGATGAACGGCCGCGGCACCGTCGAGATCATCATCGCGACCGTCGCGCTCGAGGCCGGCGTCATCGATCAGTCGATGTTCTCGATCCTCGTGTTCATCGCCATCTTCACGACCGCGCTCGTCCCCGTCACCGTCACCTGGGGCGTTCGCCTGCTCGAGCGGGCTGACGAACTCGTCTACGTCGACGCATCGGCGACGGCCCACGACTGAGACGGGTCGTCCCCGTCCCTCCTCGTTCGCCGACCAAAACTATGCACTGCCAAGTCTTATTCGGCCAGCGAACGTACCGTGCGTAATGGTATCACTTGTATCCGCGCTCGCGCTCGGGGCCGGGGGTGGCCCCCTCCAGTTGCAGCAGCAACTCGAGGACCCACTGTTGGTCATCGGGGCGCTCGTGCTCGTCCTCGCGGTCGCGACCGTCTGGTCGATGATCGAGATCGTCGACGCCTACGACCGGGGCGCACTGACCGTCTTCGGGGAGTACCGCAAGCTGCTCGAGCCCGGACTGAACGTCGTCCCGCCGTTCGTCTCGCGGGTCTACACGTTCGACATGCGAACGCAGACGATCGACGTGCCGAGCCAAGAGGCGATCACCCGCGACAACTCGCCCGTCACGGCCGACGCCGTCGTCTACATCCGCGTGATGGATGCCACGCGCGCGTTCCTCGAGGTCGACGACTATCAGCGGGCCGTCTCGAACCTCGCCCAGACCACGCTGCGCGCTGTGATCGGCGACATGGAACTCGACGACACGCTGAGCCGCCGCGAGATGATCAACGAGCGGATTCGCCAGGAACTGGACGAACCCACCGACGAGTGGGGCATCCGCGTCGAAAGCGTCGAGGTCCGCGAGGTTACGCCCTCCCGGGGCGTCAAGGGCGCGATGGAGGAACAGACCTCCGCCGAACGGCGCCGCCGTGCGATGATCCTCGAGGCCCAGGGTGAACGCCGCAGCGCCGTCGAGCAGGCCGAGGGTGACAAGCAGTCGAACATCATCCGCGCCCAGGGTGAGAAGCAGAGCCAGATCCTCGAGGCCCAGGGTGACGCGATCTCGACCGTCTTGCGCGCCCGCTCCGCCGAATCGATGGGCGAACGCGCGATCATCGACAAGGGCATGGAAACCCTCGAGGGAATCGGCCAGAGCGAGTCGACGACGTTCGTCATGCCCCAGGAACTCACCTCGCTGGTCGGCCGCTACGGCAAGCACCTCTCCGGCAGCGACGTCGAAACCGACGGCACCGACCTCGAGAGCCTCGAGTTCGACGAGGAGACCCGCGAACTGATCGGCCTTGACGACATCGCCGACATCATCGGCGACATCGAGGACGCCGAACTGGACGTCGAGGCGATGGAGGAGGAAGCCCAGGCGATCCAGGAGGGCGAGGACATGGCACCCGAGTCCACGGGTGAGGTCATCGACATTTCGGAGACGCGCCAGCGGGACGAAGCGGATACCGACACCGACGGCGGGACGGAACAGGACTAGCGACCGACGCCGGGTCGCACGAAACGCTAGCCGCTCACGCCGAGGAGCCCCAGTATCCACCGCGCGATTTCGGAGGCCGCGAACAGGGCGCCCTCCAGACGAGAGAGCACCCGATCCGTCCGGAGCGCGGCGACCACCAGCAGCGCAACGCCGGCCAGCCACGCGAGCGTCTCGAGCGACGCGGCGCTGGTCGCGAGCGGCCGGACGACCGCCGCGACGCCGAGGATACCCGTGAGGTTGTAGATGTTACTGCCGATGACGTTCCCGACCGAGACGCCGAAACTCCCCCGCTGGATCGCCACCAGCGAGACGGCGAACTCCGGCGTCGAGGTTCCCGCCGCGACGATCGTTCCGCCGATGATCCACTCGGAGATGCCGGCGTTGCGGGCTAACTCCGAGGAAGCCACCACCATGTAGTCGCCGCTCACCAGTACCAGCGCCAAGCCGCCCACGAGGAAGGCGGCGTCTCGCCCGCGAAAGGAGCCCCGTACGGTCACCGTCGGAACCGCTTCGCCGTCTCCCAGCGATTGGTCGGCGGTTTCTTCGGCCGTCTGGGTAGCGCGGAGCAAATAGACCGTGTAGGCGGCGAACGAGCCGGCCAGGAGGAGCCCCTCGAGCCTCGTTACCCGGAGATCGAACAGGACGAGTCCGCCGAGGAGGGTGCTCGCCAACAGCGCGGCCCCGTCTCGACGAACGACCGAGTCCGCGACCGGGATCGCGGTCACCAGCGCGACGACACCCAGAATGAACGCCAGATTGTAGATGTTCGAGCCGAGGACGTTCGCGACCGCGATGTCGCCCAGCCCTTTGAACGCGGCGTCGATCGACACCGAGAGTTCCGGCGTCGACGTCCCCATCGCGACGACCGTCAGCCCGATGGTGAGGTCCGAGAGCCCGAACCGACGGGCGAGTCGAACGACGGCGTCGACCAGAAGCCGCGCGCCGACCCACAGACCCAGCACCGAGACGAGTATGACGCCGATCTGGAGCACCGGACCGCCTTGAACCATGATTCGGGGATACCGCTGACCGGTCAATCAACGTTGGGATATCCGGCCGTCTCCCGCCCCCTTGCGATCAGCCGCCCCCTCGATTCGACGACGCCCCGCCGCCTCGAGCGCGGCGCTTTTACTCGCGGCCTGTGACGGTTCGGGTATGCAAGTCCACGTCGTCGGCGACGACCCGGTCCGCGAGGCCGTCGTCGCCGCGCTGGGAGACGTCGATATCGACGTCGCGGACGCCGAACCGGCCGCCCTCACCGACGCCCGGTTCGGCGTCGTCAGCGGCGTCGCCGGCTCGGACGTATTCGAACGGGCGAACGACGCCGCTCGAGCGGGATCGACGCCCTGGGTCGCCGTCGAGATCGGCGGCGTCGGCGGCTACCCCCTGTCGGCGGTCGACGCCGCGGTGTCGGGATTCGCGCCGGGAGCGGGGACCGGCTGTTTCGACTGCCTGCACGATCGCGTCGCGTCGAATCTCGAGGACGACGAAATCGCTGACGGGCCGCAGGCCGAACGGGCTGCAGCGCGCCTCGCCGGCGCGGTCGCCGGCCGGGAGTGCGTGCGCGTCCTCTCGGGCGCTGAGAAATCGATTATCGGCCACGTCGTCGAACTGCCCCACCAGCGCCGGCGCCTCCTCCCCGTTCCCGGCTGTGAGTGTGCGGATAGTGAGCGAGATCGGGCGCTCGAGCGCGACGACGACACGCTCGAACTCGAGGCGGCAGTCGACCGCGCGGAGGCGGCCATCGACGACCGCGTCGGCGTCGTCGCGAGCATCGGCGAGGTCGAGTCGTTCCCCGTCCCCTACTACCTGGCGACGAACGCGAACACGACCGCCTTCAGCGACGCCAGCGCGCCCCGCCAGGCCGCCGGCGTCGCCGACGACTGGAACGCCGCGCTGATGAAGGCCGTCGGCGAGGGCCTCGAGCGCTACTGCGCCGGCGTCTACCGGGACGCGGAGTTCGTCCGCGCCAGCGAGGCCGACCTCGCGAACGCCGTTTCGCCGACCGACCTCCTCCGGCCGGACGACGCGCCCGCGTACGACCCGAGCGACGAATACCGCTGGGTACCCGGCGAGAACCTCGTCACGGGCGAACAGGCCCACCTCCCCGCGGATGCGGTGCAGTTCCCCCAACCCGGCCCGGGGCTCGTCCCCGCGATCACGACCGGGCTCGGCCTGGGCTCCTCGACGGTCGACGCCCTGCTGTCTGGGCTGACGGAGGTCCTCGAGCGCGACGCGACGATGCTCGCGTGGTACTCGACGTTCGAACCGCTCGAACTCGCCGTCGACGACCCGGCGTTTGCGACGCTCGAGCGCCGGGCCCGCAGCGAGGGGCTCGACGTAACGGCGCTGCTGGTCACGCAGGACGTAGACCTGCCGGTAGTCGCGGTTGCGGTCCACCGCGATCCGGACGACGTCGACGGTGATGAAGAAATCGACCCCACTGATGACGACTGGCCCGCCTTCGCAGCCGGTTCCGCTGCCGACCTCGACGCGACGGCCGCCGCGACGGCGGCGCTCGAGGAGGCGCTCCAGAACTGGATGGAACTGCGGAATCTCGGTCCGACCGAAGCAGCCGACCAGTCGGGCGCGATCGGCGAGTACGCCGCGTTCCCGGCGCCGACCCGGGAGTTCGTGTCGGTCGACGCCGGTCAGGTGCCGGCCGAAAGCGTCGGCCCCGACCCGGTTCCGTCGGGTGTGGACGCCCTCGAGTCGCTGCTCGAGCGCGCGGGCGACGCCGGCCTGACGCCGTACGCGGCGCGGCTCACGACCCGCGACGTCGAGTCGATCGGCTTCGAGGCGGTGCGGGTCGTCGTTCCCGGCGCGCAGCCGCTGTTCACCGACGAGCCATTCTTCGGTGAGCGAGCCCGGACGGTGCCCGACGAAATGGGGTTCGAACCGCGCCTCGAGCGGCCGTTCCACCCGTACCCCTGAAAACTCAGCTAGCGGAGTCGGCGTCGGAATCGGTTGTTTCGTTCCCCGCGGTAGTCGGTTCGGTCGACCCGTTCGCGGCGCTCGAGTCGTTCGTCGCGTTCGTCACGGTTTCGTTCGCCGCATCGTCCGCCCGGTCGACTTCGATCACCATCCCGGCATCGGTGAGTTCGATCGAGACGAATTCGGTATCGGACGTGATCGACACCGCCTCGACCTGCTCCTGTTCGTTGTCCTCGTCGAACAGGACGACCTGCAGGCTCTGCTCCGTTCGCCCGAGATGGGGCGGATACGCGGTTTCGTTGGGCGAGACGGAGTACTGCTCGTTGTAGCTCCGACGGTCGTTCCCCAGTTCGCGAGCCTGCAGTTGGATCTTGTACGACTGACTCCCGGAGTTGTGGATCTCGACCGGGACGACCCCCTGCAGTCCGAAGTGTTCCTGAACTCCTTGAATGCAACCCGCGAGCCCCACCGTCGCGAGCACGCTCGCGGATCGAAGTACCGTTCGGCGGTTCACAGTCGGCACTCGGGACCGGACGACCGTAGGCGTTGCTCTTCCCGGCCGTCGTCCCCGCGAGCGGGCCCGACTCGAGTGGGATACTGTCACCAACTATCACTCGGGTCGAGAGTCGGACACCTTTTCAAATCGCGCGTCCTTGCACCGACATGGCAACGACCGAGTCCGCGACGGGCGACCCCGAGATCGAAACGACACTGTTTATCACCGTCTCCGGCCCGCCGGGCTGTGGCGCGACGACGCTGTGTGAGCGCCTCGCCGACGCGATCGGCTGTCCGTACGTCTCCGGCGGCGACATCTTCCGCGAGCTCGCCGACGACCGCGACATGAGCCTCAACCAGCTCACCGCAAAGGCCGACGAGTCCGACGAGATCGACCGCGCGCTCGATCAGCGGCTCCAGCAGATCGCCGAAAAGTGGGGCATGGCGAACAAACCCTTCATCCTCGAGTCGCGCCTGGCCGGCTGGCTCGCCGGCGACCGCGCCGACCTCCGAATCTGGCTCGACGCGCCGGAAGACGTCCGCCTCGAGCGCATCGAGGAGCGACTGGAGACCGAAGCCGAGATGCGGGTCCGCGAGGTCAGCGAGGCCGGCCGCTACCAGTCGTACTACGATATCGACATCGACGACCGCGAGTTCTACGACCTCAACATCAACACCGCTCGCTGGGGGAAGGCGGGCGTCTTCAACCTCGTCCGAACCGCCATCGAGGAGTACGATCCCGCGATCGACGAGGGTGCGTTCCGGACGCCGGAAGTGGACGTCTAGTCCCCGCCGAGTTGGAACCGTTTCTCGAGTGCGACGTTCGAAAGTCGGTCGGGTCGGCGATCGCGAGCCGCTCGCGCCGCCGTCGCGCGGGACGCGAACCGGGCGTCGCAGGCACGGCTTTTGAATACGTCCGCGGCAATCCGGACCGTATGGACGATAACGGAGACGCCCGAATCGACCGGCCGGAGCTGCTCTGCGACGCAATTGTCGGGCTCGTCGACGACCTCGAGAGTGACGGGACGCTCAGCGAGGAGCGGGCCTCGGAGTTACGGTCGGACATCTACCGATCGATCGACGTGCCGGAGGAGTAGCGGTAGCGGAAATCGGTTCGTCGCCGGAGCCGATCAGTTCAGTTATCGGGCGAGTAGTTCGGCGCTTCGTCGGTGATGACGACGTCGTGGGCGTGGCTCTCGGCCTGCCCGGCCGAGGAGACGCGGACGAACTCCGAGCGCTCCTTGAACTCGGGGATCGTCTCGGCGCCGACGTAGCCCATCCCCGACTGCATGCCGCCCGCGAGCTGGTGGAGCTCCGACTGCAGCGAGCCCTTGTACGGCGTCGCGGCCTCGACGCCCTCGGGGACGTACTCGTCGTCCTCGTCGGGCTCTTCTTTCAGGTATCGGTCGCTGTCGCCGGATTTCATCGCGCCGACCGATCCCATGCCGCGGTACTGCTTGTACTTCTTGCCGTTCATCGTGACGACGCGGCCGGGGGCCTCGTCGGTGCCGGCGAAGTAGGAGCCGAGCATGACCGCGTCCGCGCCGGCGGCGATCGCCTTGATCGCGTCGCCGGAGTACCGGATGCCACCGTCCGCGATGACCGGGACGTCGTGTTCGGCGGCGACGTCCGCGACCTGCGCGACGGCCGTGATCTGGGGCATGCCGGCGCCGGAGACGACGCGGGTGGTACAGATCGATCCCGGGCCGATGCCGACCTTGATACCGTCCGCGAAGTCGACCAGTTCGGCCGCGGCCTCGCGGGTGCCGACGTTGCCGACCACGACGTCCGCCTCGACCGACTCCTTGATCTCGCGTGCGCCCTCGATGACGTTCCGGTTGTGCGCGTGCGCGGTGTCGATGAACAGGATGTCGGCGCCGGCTTCGTCCGCGGCTTCGGCCCGGTCGTCCTCGAAGGGGCTGACGGCGACGCCACAGCGAAGCTTCCCGTCCTCGTCGCGGACGGCCTCCCCGTACTCGCGGCGCTGGAGGATGCCCTGCATCGTGACCAGTCCCACGAGGAGGTTCTCGTCGTCGACGACCGGCACGCGCTCGATCTTGTGCTCGTACATCAGGTCGAACGCCTCGCGAGCGTCGACGTTCTCGGGCGCGGTGATGACCTCGTCGGTCATCGCTTCCGTGACGGGGTCGTCCTCGTTGACCTCGAGGTGCGGGCGGATGTCCGTGCTCGAGATAATGCCGAGCACTTCGCCGTTGGTGTTGATGACGGGGGCGCCGCCGACGCCCTCGCGGGCCATCAGTTCGTCAACCTCGCGGACGGTCATCTCGGGGCTGGCGGTGACGACCGATTCCTGGGGGATGATGAGTTCGTCGGCGCTCTTGACGCGCTCGATCTCCTCGACCATCTCGTCGATGTTCATGTTCCGGTGGAGGACGCCGAGGCCGCCGTGGCGGGCCATCGCGATGGCCATGTCGCTCTCGGTGACGGTGTCCATCGCCGCCGAGAGGATGGGCAGCGAGACCTCGACGTGTTTCGAGACGTGCGAGGTGAGGTCGGCGTCGTCGGGTTCGACGCGGCTCTCCTTCGGGCGCAGAAGGACGTCGTCGAAGGTTAGCGCTTCCGGTACCTGCAGTTTCGAGGAATAGGGCTCGTGCTCGGGAACGTCGTTCGCCATGTAAACCGTCGGTCCCCGCCCGCAAAAAGCGTTGCGAGATAGACGCGGGTGAGAACCCGTGACGAGCCCCGCATCGCCGGATTCGGCCGTGTCGGAATTATCGCGTCCGCGGGCGGTGAACGCGGTATTCGTCGGGAGTACCTTCTGATAATCGGTCGCGTAAGTAGTGCTTCGAGAGCCGACGACGCACCGGCGATGATCGGCGGCAGCGATCGAGGCCGCGGCTGCGCAATTTATCTACACCGACGTCGTCTACTACAGCATATGTCAACTCACGGTCGGGTAGACCACGAGATCGACGCCACGGACGAGACCGTTCACAGCGACTGGAACAGAGGTCGCGAGCCGGTTCGGACGATCGAATCCGGCGACGTCGTCCGGTTCGAGTGCCGGGACGCGGCGAACGGTCAACTCGGTCCGGACTCGACGGTAGCGGACCTCGCCGAACTGGACGTTGAGCAGGTACACACGCTGACCGGCCCGATCGCGATCGACGGCGCCGAGCCGGGCGACGTGCTGCAGGTCGACGTCCTCGAACTCGAGCACCGCGGCTGGGGGTACACCCTCGTGCTGCCCGGCGAACTGGCCATGGGACTGTTGCCCGAGGAGTTTCCCGAGCCCGCACTACACATCTGGGACCTCGAGGACGGCGTCGCGCGCTTCGTAAACGGGATCGAGGTACCGCTGCACCCGTTCCCCGGCACCCTCGGCGTCGCGCCGGCCGAGCCGGGCGAACACGATACGAACCCGCCCCGACCCGTCGGCGGCAATCTGGACATCAAGCACGTGACTGCCGGATCGACGATGTACCTCCCGATCGCAGTCGAGGGCGGGCTGTTCAGCATCGGCGACTGCCACGCCGCCCAGGGCGACGGCGAGGTCTGCATCTCGGGTATCGAGGCCCCGATGTCGATCACCTGCCGCTTCGAACTCCGCTCGGAGATGGACCTCGAGCAGCCCCAGTTCGAGACCGACGGCCCGTTTACGCCGACTGGGCGCGACGAACCGATGTACGGCACGACGGGAGTCGGCGACGACGTGCGCGAGGCGGCGAAAGACGCTATCCGCGGAATGATCGATCACTGCCACGCCGAGCGGGGACTCACGCGCGAAGAAGCCTACATCCTGTGTTCGGCGGCCGTCGATCTGAAGCTCAATCAGGTGGTCAACGCACCGAACTGGACGGTCTCAGCCTACCTGCCGGAGGGGATCTTCCCCGACGCGGACGCGTGAGCGGCGGCTGCTGACGGCAGTAGTGCAGCCGATAGAACGTGAAAACTGACAATCAGACGCACGTTCGCGAGGCACACTTATTCGTGGGCGCCGTACGCGAGCCCATGAATCGAGGGGCACTCGAGGGGGACCCGGTTGTTTCGGGCACTGGTCGGGACCGTTGCGGGCGAAAATGGACGCGTGAGTCTGCGGATGGAGACACGAATCTGCGGCGGGCTGTCGATCGGTCCGGGTCCGACTGCCGCGACCGCAACATCGGCCGTTTCGGGGGACAATGACGGGATCGGAGCCGACGGAGGTCGCGTTCTTCGAAACGGGGACGGACGCGGCGGACGGAGTGCAGGACCGATCGCAGTCGGATCCTGCAGACGACGACCGACGCCTCCCGCCGCCGGACCTCGCCCGGCGCATCTTCGACGTCAGTCCGATCAGCACCGTCGTCATCGATTCGGCAGGTGCGATCGTCTACGCGAACGAACGGGCGATCGAGACGCTCCGCCTCTCGAGCGACGAAATCGCAAAGCGATCGTACGAGCCGTCCGAGTGGAACATCTCCTACGAGGACGGAACGCCCATTCCGGTCGACGAACACCCCGTCGCGCGCGTCTTCGAAACTGGCGAACCCGAGTACGGGTTCGAACACTGGCTCGAGCTGCCCGATGGAACCGAACGCTGGCTGGTGACCAACTCCCGGCCCGTCGCGAACGACGCCGACGAGGTCGAGTACGTCGTCGTCGCGTTCGAGGACGTCACGGATCTGAAGCGCCGCGGCGAGCGGCTGCTCAGCGACCACATGCGGCGCCTCGAGTTCCGCGCGGATCAGGCCGCAGTGCCGCCGTCGCTGCGCGTCGAAGAGGGAGAGTGGCGGATCGAGGTCGAATCGGTCGTCTCACTGCCGGACGATGCGACGATCCAGTACATGGGCACGTCGGACCTCTCGGCGAACGATTTCGTTACCGCCGTCGAGGAGGTGCCCCACTACGTCGACGTTCGCCTTCTCAGCACGTCCGAGGGGTACAGCCGCATCGAAGCCCGTGCCAAAGAGGCGACGGTCGCCGAAGTGTTTCAGTCGCTTGGCGGCCAGCCGCGTGCCGTCATCATCGCCCACGACGAAGTTCGATTCCTCGGCGAGTTGCCCGGCGACGTCGATCACCGGCTGGCGGCGGAGGGCATTCGTCGGTTCCACGACAACGTCGAATTGGTCTCCGAGGACCTCGTCTACTCGCCGCACCTGCTGTACGACATCGTCGCCGACGCGCTCACCGACCGACAGCTTGCAACCCTCGACGCCGCGTACTTCAGCGGCTACTTCGAGACGCCCCGTACCAGCACCGGCGGCGAGCTAGCCGACCGCTTCGGTGTAACCCGGCAGACGTTCAACCAACACCTCCGAAAGGCCCAGCAAACCGTCCTCGAGCACCTCTTCGAGGAGATCGACCGGAACCACTGACTAGTCAGCGTCCACCCTTACCACGGTCGCACCCGTTCAGAATAGTAATGAGCGACAACACGACTCACTCGGATTCCTCCTCGTTCCGGCATATTGAGATCGGAACCGACGGTGACAACGCCCCTGCGGTCCTCCACACCAGTTTCGACGGCGGTTCCGATTCGATCGTCGTGGCGATCGTCGAAGCCGTCGCGACCGTAACCGGCGAGGACCCGATCGATATGCCGCCCCTGTTCGACACCATCAATCCCGAGGCCCTCAACCAGCTCGTGACCCCGTCGACCCCTCGCGACCACCACGTCGAGATCAGCTTCGAGTATCAAGACTGCCAGATAACCGTCTCGAGCGGCGGCGATACGGTCGTCGTCCCGGACCAGTAATCGCGGCGGCCGGCCGTCGTTTTTCCTCTCTCGCGTCGGCAGCGCGCTCGTTCGATCAGCCACGCGGCCGTCGTCGCCTCTGTTCGCTCGACAACTGCCCATATCGATCGTTACAGATCCGTACACTAGCGTTCGATCGTGGGCGCTAGTGTCGGGAAACATATGGATCGTGGAACCGCGTCTCACACAACGCTTATTGACAATCCCAACCTTTGGCCGAGTATGAACGCTGTGAGTTCCAGCGAATCCCGAATCGCCGGTCGGATGACGACTACCTCCGACTCCAGCTTTACATTCGGGAATCCCTTCAAATACAAACTCACAGCGCGAGGCCCTAATCGGACGAATTGGTGGCCCTTCGCACGTCACCAATTACGGTATCGTCCGCCTCATTACCCATCGGCCTCGGGTCATGGCCATCGTCCCTGACCAATGAGTACCTCTCAGCACCCGGTTGCCCTCCGCTTAGAGCGGTTAGTCGGTGGTGACGCCAGGCTGTTGGCGGTCGTGATGATGCTGCCGCTGATCGACGGCGTCTTCCCGGCGCTGATCCTCGCCGGCGCGTTGAACGATCCGGTAAACGCCGTGCAGGTCGGCCTCCTGATCTTCGGCGGCAGCGCAACCGTCGCGGTGATCCTCGCCGAGATGGACGGGACGGCCCGCGAGCAGGCCGCGATCGTCCTCCTGGTCGGAATCCCGCTCATACTACTGGCGGCCGCCCAGGCCGTGCTGGCGCCTGCGATCGGCAGCATGCTCGAGGACGCGATCATCACGCGGTTCGCCGCGCTGGTGATCCTCGCGATCGCCGCCCAGACCGCCAGCGCGACCATCGGCGACTACCTGCCCAACCCCGCCGTCATCATCGGCCTCGGGCTGGTCGCGAGCGTCGATCTCACCGACGTGAGCTTCACCCTGATGACCGACCCCGAACTCGTCGCGCACGCGGCGCTCGCGGCCGGCGTCGGCGTCGGGTTCGCGCTCTCGGTCGCGCTCGGGGGGCCGTTCCTCCGGGAGTACATGGATATCGATCGCTTCCGCTTCGGCAGCGCCGTCGCGCTCGGCCTGCTGCCGCTGTCGCTGCTCGGGATGGCCTTCGGACAGGCGCCGCTGGCCGCGCTGCTGGTCGCCGGCCTGTTCGCGCTCGATCTGCCGCTCGAGCGCGGCTCCGACGCTGACGCCGATGCGGATGCGGATGTCGAACCGGAATCGCCGCCTACGCCCGCGGTCGGAACCGGCCCGCTAACTGATGGCGGCGCAGCCGACTCGAGCGAGGAGGCCGAGCCGTCGCCGACTACCGTCGAGCCCGATTCCGACCCCGAAGACGCGTACCCGAGCGACGAGGCGAGGGACGCCGACGAGCGGGCCCCGTGGCTGTAGTGCGAATCGAAACCGATTTAGGGTCCATCCCCCAACTGGGAAACGCACGGGGTTGTGGCCAAGCCAGGCATGGCGACTGACTCCAGAGGCACGCGCCCGGGACGACACTCCAGACTGATATACTGATCGAGCACCTGATCAGTGCTCGTGTGATGACCCTCTGGAGTTCCGAGGCGCACCGGAGATATCAGTCGATCGGGGGTTCAAATCCCTCCGACCCCATTTTCTCGCGACGAACAACATCGTGAGTCGCGAATATCGGACGAGGAGGATTTGAGCTCAGCGGACGAGCGAAGCGACGTCCGCGCGGTTCAAATCCCTCCGATCCCTCCGTGTCGCGTTCGCTGTTGTTCAAGCCAGCGCCCACTCCACCCTCCTACGACGAACACGTCCCTCGAGCAGGCTATTCGAAAGTCGGCAGCGAACCCAGCCCTCGAGCGGTCCATCGACTCCCCTGCCGCCCGACCCGAAGCGACAGCCGGTCGAGCGTTCAGGAGCGAGTCGTCGTCTCGAGGCGCTGCATTGACCGACTGGACGGTGATCGACTGGCTGAACACAGCGATCGCAGCCGGCCCGATCATCGCTGGACGAGTCCTCCGGCAAACTCGCCTCGCTCGCCTTCGGCCCCGCGCTCGCCGCCTCCTCGCTCGAGTGTTCGTCGTGGCGCTCGTCTACTGCGTCGTCGGAGAACTCGCGGCCGCGACCGGAATCACGGCGTTCGTGATCGAACTCGGCAGATTGCTATTGACGAGGCGCCAGTCGTAATGCACACCGTCGAGAGATCGCGAGTCGACACTACCATCAGTAATTAATAGCGTTGCGACGAGTGATGGCGTATGATCACGGACGCTCGAGCGCTCGCGACGACCTACGTGCCCCAGGACCTCGAGCACCGTGACGGCCAGATCAGCCAGCTCGCGGCGGCGCTCGAGCCGATCACGGACGGAGTCGGCGGGGACCACTGTCTCATCTTCGGGCCCGCGGGCTCGGGGAAGACGACCCTCGCGAAGTACGTCGTCCGCAAGCTCCGCCAGGAGTCGTTCGGCGTCCGCCGGGCCTACTGGAACTGCATGTCCGGCTCCGCGAAGACCGACGTCCTCCACGGGCTCGCGCAGGATTCGGGGATCGGGAACCACCTGCCGCGGGACGGGACCGGCGCCAGCGCCTTTATCGACGCCTTTCGCGGGACGGACGACCACGTCGTCGCGATCATCGACGAGGTCGACGTTTTGGAGGACGAGACGCTCCTGCTGGGGCTGGGCGACCTGCCGAACGTGACGATCGTCGGGATCACGATCGACGAGGACGACTTCTTCGCATCTCACCGACTGAACGGCCGCGTCAAATCCCGGTTCTCGAGCGCCGAGACGCTCCGGCTCCGGAAGTACACCCACGAGGAGGTCGTCGACATCCTGCTGGCGCGGATCGACGCCGGGTTGCGACCCGACGTGATCGACGAGCCGGTCGTCGAGTACATCGCCGACCTCGCCGCCGGCGACGCGCGCGAAGCGATCAAACTCCTCGAGAAGGCTACGCGCCGCGTCGCTCGGACCGATCGGTCGCAAATCGAACTCGCTGACGTCGACGCGGTCCACGACAAAGCCCGGCGGGACCTCCAGCAGGATCGGATCGACGCGCTGGGGACGCACAAGCGACTGCTGTACGACATCGTCGCCGACGCCGGCGAGATCGGCGCGACCGAACTCCACGCGACCTACGAGGAGCGGGCCGCCGAACCGAAGACGAACCGGACGCGACGGCGGTACCTCGCGACGCTCGAGGATAAGTACGGGCTGCTCGCGTCGACTGGGTCGGGCCGCGGGAAGACGTACTTCGTTCCGGAACCCTGATTCGGCTGTTTTGAGCCACCAGTTGTCCGCTGACGTTTCTTTCGACTGCCTTTCGATTCCGGTTCGTCGCATTCCGGACACGCTAACCGTCTTCCGGACACGTTCCGGACACATTCCGGACACGCTCCAGACGCCGCGGACGGGGCTTCTCGAGAGCGTTTTCCCGACATCGCTCGCGCATCCGTCGCTTCCGGTCATCGCCGCTGTAGCGATATACCACGGTCGGTCGTTGTCTCCGATATGTTCGCCATTGCAACTGACCCGGCCAAGCCAAGCGGTGGTGTCGAGCGGCCATGAGCGGGCGCGACCTCTCACCCCGGGCGGCCCGCGACCGCTTTCTGGCCCGGCGCAAGCAGGAAAACACCGCGAACACGGTTCGTAGCTACCGGAACCGGCTCACGCGCTTCGTCCGCTGGGCCGAGGACGAGGGTATCGAGTCGATGAGCGACCTCTCCGGCTGGGACCTCGACGAGTACCGCGCGGCACGGGAGGCCGCCGGTATCGCGCCGGCGACGCTGAACGGGGAGCTGACCGCCCTCAAGCAGTTACTCGAGTACTGCGCGGCGATCGACGTCGTCGACGACGCGCTCCACGAGACGGTGCACGTGCCGACCCTCAGCCGCGAGGAAGAGTCCAGCGACGTCCGGCTCGCGGTCGACCACGCCGAGACGCTGCTGTCGACGTTCCGGTCGTCGCCCGCCCTGTTCGGCCGGCCGGAACACGCCTTCCTCGAGGTCGCCTGGCACGTCGGCGCGCGCCTGAGCGGGATTCGCGCCCTCGACTTGCGGGACTTCGACCCCGAGCGGCGGACGCTCGAGTTTCGTCACCGACCGCCGACGCTGCTGAAGAACAAGGCGGCCGGCGAGCGCGTCGTCGGCGTCTCGAAACCCGTCGGGCGGGCGCTTCGGGCGTACGTCGCCCGCGAGCGCTGCGACAAGCGCGACGACGAGGGGCGCAAGCCCCTGTTCTGCGGGCGGCAGGGACGACCCTCGCCGACCACGTTTCGGGCGTGGTCCTATCGCGGCACGCAGCCGTGTCGCGCCGTGGCGTGTCCGCACGGCAACGAGCGGGAGTCCTGCGAGTACACCCACCGGAACCACGCGAGCAAGTGTCCCTCCTCGAGAAGTCCCCACGCGATCCGAACCGGCTCGATCACCTGGCAGTTGCTCCGCGGCCTCGAGATCGAAACCGTCGCGAAGCGGGTCAACGCCCGCCCCGAAACGATCCGGCGTCACTACTACAAGGCCGGTGAGCGCGAGGAGTTCGAGGAGCGCCGCGCCGATCGAACGCTGACGCTGGATATCCAGACCGGTGATGCCGATGTGTGACGACGAGCGAAAGTTGGCGTGTGACGGCCGCTGTCCGTATCGAACGCCACTAGTGGAAGTCCCTCCGAGTTACCGTCCCGCGCGGCTATCGAGGTCTCGAGCCTCGAGCAGTTTCGATAGGCCGGTGGATATCGATCGTCGGACGGCGATCGACGGGCACCGGAATCGGCGGTGACCGACAGCGAAAGAGCTACTCGGCGATGTCGCCCTCGCGCAACGCTTCGGTTTCAGACACGACGAACTTCGCCAATTTTCGCTTCGAGTGCGTTCCAACCAGATGATCCTCGAGGCGCCGCTCGCGCGGGAGATCGTCGTGGCAGATGGGACACTCGATCGGGGGTCGGGTGGCCATACACGATACAGTGCAGTGAGGCCCAAAAATATCCGGCCGGCATGTTCGATGTTCGACCGCGAGTGACGGCTATCGATCCTCTCGATCGCCGTTTCGATCAGATCGTCCGCTTGTACTCACACTGCGGGCAGTAGATCACGCGCTGGCGAATCAGGAGCAGACTCTGGCCGCACGAGCAGGGACCGCCGACCGAAATGTCGTTCGCATCCCGGACGACGCCTCGAAGCGTGTTCTCCAGTTGATCGATGTGTTGTTTGGTTTCCTCGAGTTCCGCCTCGAGGGCCGCCAATTCACGGGAAAGCGACCGACGGAAGGGTCTCGACGGTCCCGCCCGATTTTTGCGACGCATATCCGGATAGACAGGTGAACCCCGAATAAGCGTGTGGGGGAGACTTGCAAGGTTCGTCGGCCGTGAGTTACACGGGTCCCAGTACCGATCGAAAATAGGGGACAACGCGGCCGCAGCGCCCAATACCGGCGAATCAGCGGTCGCCGCGCTCCTCGTCGATGCGGCTGAACTGGTACCAGATGCCGGCGATCACGACGAGGAAGACGGCGGCGAGTCCGATTTGGAGTCCGAGTTCGTTCAGGCCGACGGCTTCGGCTTCGACGAGTCCACCGGCCCAGCCGACGAACAGGACGGCGAACGCGGTGACGACGACGACCATGATGAGGAGCCGGTCGGTGGGGATATTCATCACTGACGTTTGGCTACCGATTCGGTTAAACAGAACGCCTGAACTGGCCGACACGGCTGGATACGGCATCTCTCAGCCGATTTCTCGAGTTAGCGCGCAGCGACCGGAACGTACTGTCAGTCGCTGCGGTTCGGGCCGGCCAAACTCAGTGCAGCGTCCCTTCGCGAACGTCGGCATCGTACGCGAACAGCGCGTAGCCGACTTCGGCGGCGGTGTAGCCCGTCTCCGCGGCGATCTCGCGGATCGGCTCGATCATCGCGACGTAGTCGGCCGCATCGAACGACTCCTTGCGTCCCTCGAGACGGTCCAGTCGCTCGAGGGAGGCCCAGACGCGGGTGTCGACGACGGCGTGGCGGTCGGGGTCGAACGCGGTCAGCACGCACGAGGCGGTCGGCGCCTTGAACCCGGAGAGGCCGGTCAGCAACTGGATCTTCGAAAAGTCGTCGTCGACCGCGAGGACGTTCGCGGTGACGGTGCGACACCGCTCCGGCGGGTTCCGCTCGACGTGGTAGGCGCTGCGGGTCGAGGATTCGTAGGCGATGTCGTACAACTGCTCCCGGGTGAGATACCCCTGCTCCCGATAGGTTGCGCCGAATTCCGCGAGTCGCTCGGGCAACACGCCCTGCGTGTCCGCGTAGCGCTCGAGGTTCGTGGCGATGAACGATTCCAGATCCGCCTCCGCGTCCACGTCGGCGGGTACAGCCGTCTCCGCGTCCGTGTCCGGCTTCATAGCCGTGCGTTCCGACGGCTCCCACTCAGCCGTTGCGATTCCGCTCACACGGTGATTCAGTGACCGGTTATCTGACCGAAATGTATCGATAGACCGACTCTCACGGCGATTGGATGGCGGGAAAGGCTACCGGAAACCCAACGCGTCTATACGTCTTCGTGGTGGGTTTCGGTGATGACGACGGTCGTCGAACTCGACGTTCCGGCTGATCGCCTCGGACTCGCCCGCGCGTTCGATCGGGTCCCGACGTTCGAGTGCCAGATCGGCGGCATGATCGGCGACGGGCCGCCGCTCGTCCGCGTCTCAGGGCCGGACCGACGAACCGTCGCGCACGCACTCGAGGCGGATCCGTCGGTCGAAGTCATCGCGACCGTAACCGGCGACTCCGGGACGGAGGCAAGCGTCGAGACTGGGACTAACACCGGCGACGGCACGAACACCGACGCCGACGATGACGGCGGCACCGACCGCAACCGCTGGCTCTTCCGACTCGAGTTCGGCGAGCGCCTAAAACTGTTCGAGGAGATCGTCTCGGAGAACGACGGCGCGATCCTCTCGGCCAACGGCCGGGACGGTCGGTGGGCCCTCCAGTTACTGTACCACGATCGAGAGGCAGTGTCGACGGCGCATCGGCTGCTCGAGCAGTACGAGTACCGCGTCGAAGTCACACGCGTCAGCGGGACGGAAGACCTTGCCCGGGTTCGAACGCCGCTGACCGAGATCCAGTACGAGACGATCGCGAAGGCCCACGAACTGGGCTACTTCGACGTGCCGCGGCAGGTGACCCTCGAGGAACTCGCCGCCGAACTGGGAATCTCCCATCAGGCGCTTTCAGAGCGGCTACGACGGAGTCACGCCGCGCTCATTAGCGCGGAGCTATCGGACCACTTGACGCCGCTCGCGATCGACCCCTGAGCCGCCGGGGACCGAATACCCGGTTGGCGACGGTTCCCAGACGATTCTACCGCAGTATTCCGCTTCGATACCAGCGCGCTCGAGATCCGATCGCTACGCTTAAGCTCAGAAGCAAACCAAATGACCGGTATCGAATCTGTTTGTCCAGCAAATATCCGAATCGCACTATGATTGCACCAACAGATAGCTTTATTATTCGATAGTATGTAATACGGATGTCGGCGTGATCGCCGACCCGCGACGTATCGACACCCGAACGACCCCTGTGAGCGCCGGTGGATCACTCGTGCTCAAGCAGCGCTTGCGGTCACTCGTGGCTGTGTGACCCGCTCGCTGGTAGATCCCCGCGGGCCAGTTCACTCATTTCCCATGGCCCGCCCGAATTTTCCGCGCTGCTGTCCGTCGATCAGGCGCTAGACAGTTATAGGTCCTCGAGAAACGCGAGCACGGAGCGGTACAGCCCGGCGACCGTCAGTCGGCACGGGAGAACGACACCGCTGCGTTCGCCGCGTCCCGCGTCTCGGCGAGGAGTCGGTGGGCGTAGAACGCGACCGAAAAGTCCTGCGGGCTGGGAATCGAGCAGGCGAGCCAGCCGATCGCGACCGCCGACAGGACGGGCGTCTCGGCGGTGAGATCCATCGTCAGGCCGGCCGCGAGGACGGGGAGGGCCAACAGCGTCGGGGCGAGCGCTGCGAGGCGAAGGATCCACGCCGGCTCCCGGCCGGTCGGGGTCGGCTCGACGACGGCCCACGGACAGCTGGCCAACCGGCCGAGCACACCGTCGCGGCCCGGAAAGTAGGAGACGGTGTACTCGACGCGGGCGAGGCGAAGCACCAGCGCGTGGGCTGACTCGTGAGCGACCAGCCCGACCGCAGCCGAGAGGGCGAGTGCGCATCCAGCAACCACCACAGTCAGAGCCGGATCAATCCCGATCATAGCGCGCGCGAACCGGCTCGACGGCTGCGTTCCCGTCGACGCCACCGCGCACTCGTCTCGTCGGCCTGCCGGTGCAAGTTCGGCGGGCTGTACGGATTGACGCATTAAGACGGCACCCGTCCCACCCGCTTGCAAGAGCGCTCATCCACAGCGCTCTAACCATTAAATAGGCTGCCGTGGTTTGTTATAGCATGACACAGAAAAACGCACTCGAGTTCGAGCACGCGGACCGGCGGACGATCTACGAGTTCGTCGAGCGACGGGGCGCCGTCGACGCCGAAGACGCCCGCGAGGAACTCGCTATCGAGCCGGCCAGGTTCAGACACCACGTTGCCATCCTCAAACGCGACGGCCGCCTCGAGGAGCGCGACGACACGCTGCAGGTCGCGATCGACGCCGGCACCGAAGAGGAGTACGTCGCCGACGACCTCGAGTTCCACATTCGGCCGGCGCGCCAGGGCGATCTGACGGGGATCGTCGGCGCGATCCGTGCGGTCGCCGCGGAGAAGACCTACATCGAGGCCGAGACCGTCGCCGACGAGATCGACCACGAGAACGCGCTGCTCCGGCACAACGACCTCGAGTCGCGGCTGTTCTTCGTCGCAACCGTCGAGGACGAGGTCGTCGGTTGGGTCCACCTCCACGCGCCGGAACTTGACAAGCTGAGCCACACCGCCGAGTTGACCGTCGGCGTCCTCGAGGCCTACCGCGGCCACGGTATCGGCTCACACCTCCTCGAGCGGGGGCTGGAGTGGGCGGCGTCCAACGGCTACGAAAAAGTCTACCAGAGCGTGCCCGCTACCAACGCGGGCGCGATCGGGTTCCTCGAGGCCCACGACTGGGAGACCGAAGCCGTCCGCGAGGACCACTACAAGCTCGAGGGCGACTACGTCGACGAGGTGATGATGGCGGTCGAACTGTAGCGTCTCACGACGGCGGTCGCGGCAGCAAAGAAACGGCGTCGGCGACTGCCGTCGGAAGCGGTCGACGGTCGAAAAACGAACGCGTTAGTCCTGCGAGTCGGGCGCCGGACTCTCCGCTCCCGCCGCGATTTCGAACAGCGTCTCGTAGCCCTCGTCGTCCGGCAGTTGTTCCTTGATATCGTCGATCGCGCCCTCGGTGACCGCTTCGTCGACGACGTCCACGACGACCTGCGCGTGGAACGCCGCGTCGGCCGGATCGCCCTCGCCGATCTCCTGGCGTTCGGCCACGCGATCGACGAACTCGTCGAACTCGAACCGCTCGACGTCGTCGACCTCCTCGAGGAAGCGGCCGAGTTCCTCGGGAAGTTGGGCGCCAAGGTTCTCGGCTTCGCCCGGCTGGATGCGCTCGGAGAGAGTCGTCAGGGTCGCACGGGAGATGCTCAGCGCGGCCTCGCGGGAGTCGAGTTGTGCGCGGTGCTGGACTTCACCGATGAAGTCGTCGTACTGCATATCCGGTAGTGGCGCCGTCGCGCGGAAAGCCGTGGGCCCTTCAGACGAAGGGGCCGCTCAGCGCTCGTCCTCGGACGAGGTCGGTTCCGCCGGACTCTCAGCTGCGTCGGCGTCGGGAACCCGCTGCCCCCAGAAGCCGTCGTACTTCCGAACCTCGAGGTCGCCCTCGACCCGCGTCTGGCACGAGAGCCGGAGCCCGGAATCCGGGTCGTGCGGCGGGATGGAGAGACGGCGTCGTTCGGCTGCGGTCGGGTCGCTCACGTCGCCCTCGATCGCGACGGCACAGGTTCCGCAGGTGCCGTGTCCGCGACAGTTGAGCCAGTTCGCACGGCCGTTGTGGGGCGACTCGCCCGCTTCCAGGAGGACGTCACGGAGGACGCGTCCGCGTTCGCACTCGATTTCCCGTCCGCGAAACTCGATCGTCGGCATACTAGCGCGTTCGATCCGCGGGACCTTCGTTCTTCGCCGCCGGTGGTCGTGCGGTTCGGCCGCGTCCCGCCGGCCGACACCCGCGGCGGGTCACTGAATCGAAAGACAGTTTGAAACCACGGTGCTACGGGACAGCATGCTTTCGATCGCGCTTGCCGGAAAGCCAAACGCCGGCAAGTCCACGTTCTACACCGCGGCGACGATGGCCGACGTCGACGTCGCCAACTACCCCTTCACGACGATCGACGCCAACCGCGGCGTGAGCTACGTCCGGACCGACTGTCCCTGCCTCGAGCGCGAGGAGCGCTGTAACGCCGACAACTGCGAGGACGGCAAGCGCTACGTCCCGATCGAACTGCTCGACGTCGCCGGCCTCGTCCCCGGCGCCCACGAGGGGAAGGGGCTGGGCAACCAGTTCCTCGACGAACTGACCAACGCCGACGTGATCGTCAACGTCGTCGACGCCTCCGGCGGCACCAACGAGAAGGGCGAACCCGTCGACATCGGCGAGCACGACCCGCTCGAGGACATCGACTTCATCGAGGAGGAGATGGACCTCTGGCTGGCCGGCATCGTCGACCGCAACTGGGAGTCCGTCGAGCGAAAGTCCCGCTCGCCCGATTTCGACATCGACGACGCCTTGGCGGACATGCTCTCGGGCTTCGGCGCCTCGCCGAAACAGATCGCGACCGTCCTCCGAGAACTCGACTACCCCGAGGACCCGATCCAGTGGGAGGACGAGCACCGCGAGGAACTCGCGCGCCTGGTCCGCGAGCGCACGAAGCCGATCGTCGTCGCCGCGAACAAGATCGACGTCGCCCCCGAGGAGAACGTCGAGCGCCTGCTCGAGCTCGACAAGCCCGTGATTCCGACGACCGCGGAGGGTGAACTCGCCCTGCGCCGAGCCGCGGACAACGGCCTCGTCGACTACGACCCCGGCGACGAGACGGTCGAGATCGGCGACGACGTCAACGACGCCCAGCGCGAGGCCCTCGAGGATCTGGCGGACACGATGGCCGAGTGGGGCGGCACGGGCGTCCAGGGCGCGCTCAACCACGCCGTCTACGACCTGCTCGAGCACATCACGGCCTACCCCGTCGAGGACGCCGCGAAGTGGTCCGACGGCAGCGGGAATATCCTGCCCGACGCGCACCTGTTGCCGGACGGCTCGACGCCGGTCGATCTGGCCTACGCCGTCCACTCCGACATCGGCGACGGCTACCTGCACGCGGTCAACGCCAAGTCGAACCGAGAGGTCGGGGAGGACTACACGCTCGAGGAGGGCGACGTGATCAAGATCGTGAGCACCAACTGACGGTACGGGACGAATCGAATCGCTGTCGTCGGCGTTGTTTCAGATATTCGCACCGATAATAACGGCTTGAGCGACGAGAACGGAGACCAACGCGGTGAGTACGAGCAGTGTATAGGCCGTCGAGCGACCGGCGAACTCGTCCGTCCGCTCGAGCCGGGCGGCGATTTGTCGCGCGCCGATTGCGAGGATGCCAACGAACGCTGGAAATGCTAGCAGAACCAGCGCGGTCGGTGCGTGCTCCGGGCCGTAGTACGGACCCCCACCCAGCGTCCAGTGAATTCGAACGGTTCCCGGCAGGATACCGTATGCCACCAGACTGCCTGCGATACTGAGTCCCGTCGCCGCGACGCCGCCCGCCGTCAGCACGGTCGACGTTCCGTCGCCGGACCTGTCCGAGCCATTGCGTTCGAGCGCCTGTCGAATCGACATATTTCACTGAACGCCCCGCCGGCTGATATATCGTTCCAGCAATCGATTACACCAACCGGATTGATATGTCTGGCGCGGGACGGTTAATCGAGAACGGACCGAATCGAAGATGGTTGACACAGACCTCGATGAGTCCGGCTTCGAGATTCTGGCGCATCCGACGCGACTGCGTATACTGGCCGTGCTCGTCGACCGACGGAAGACGTCGACCGAGCCGCTCGACTTCGCCGAACTCCGCCGCCGGGTCGGCATGCGAGACTCGGGGAACTTCAACTACCACCTCGAGAAGCTTCGCGGCCGATTCGTCAAGGGGACCGACGACGGCTACCGAATAACCGCGGCGGGATTACAAGTGGTGGCGGCGGCGCTGGCCGGCGAGTACGACGCGGGGGAACCGCTGGGGCCGACGCGACTCGAAGACGAGTGTCCGGTCTGTGCGGAACCGCTGACCGCGCGCTACGCCGACGGAATGCTCACAGTTTCGTGCTCGAACGAGCACGGCTTTCGGAACGCGGTCGCCCGGCGAACCGTCGAAGAGCGAGGACTAGTCGACGCCGTGGAGGTGCTCACGATCACGACGCACAAGGACCTGAAACTGGCCTGCGACGGACTCTGTCCTGTCTGTCACGGCCCGCTCGAGTGGGCCGACGAGCGGGTGACCGCGGAGGGACTCGATCCGGACTTTCCGCACTTCTCGACCCGGTGCGATCGATGCGGCGCGAGCGCGGACGTGCCCGTCGTTTTTCCGCTGCTCTCCCGTCCGGCCGTCATCGCGTTCTATCACGAGCGCGAGATCGATATCCGCCGGCGACCGGTGTGGGCGTCCGAATTTTACGACGGCGTCGACGTGGCCGACCGCTCCGACGCGACCGAATCGCGGCTCGCAGTGACGGTCTCGGTCGACGGGGACGCGCTAACCGGTATCCTCGACGAGCACCTGTCCGTCGTTTCGATCGACATCGACGGCTGATCCTGTACCCTCACCGCCTACGTCACTCGAGCGGCTGCGCGTAGTCGACTTGCTTCGGCTGGAAACCCGCATCGCGATAGAACCGACGGGCGCCCTCGTTGTGCCACTCGCAAGAGACCTTGAGGTGGTCACACCCCTGCTTGCGAGCCATCGATTTCACGCGCTCGAGGACCGCCGTGCCGTGGCCCCGATTCCGACGGTCCTGGTCGATCGCGAGGTTCACGACACGAAGGTACTGCGAGTACTGCCGGGACGGATGGCGACCCTCGCGGAGCGTGACGAAGCCGATCGTCTCGCCGTCGTGAACGACGAGGTAGTCGGTGATCGCCTCGTCCGCGAAGTGATCCCGGAAGCCGTCTTCGATGCGCTCGTCGGTTCCCTCTACCGCGAGTTCGTTCAGTCCGGAATACTCTTCCATCGCTTTTGCGAGGGCATACCAGCGATCGACGAGCGCCTCGAGGTCGTCGTCGGTGGCTTCGACGAGTTCCATAGAGCCACTCTCGACCACTTCCCCTTCAGATTTCGTTTGGTGTGGCATACTGTAACACGATACGAGTCGGTGGCTGCGAGTAGAACAGTGCTCAATCAACGAATACGCTCCGATGACCGTTCAGAACCGATACTATCGTTAGGCAGACGCCTTTTTCGGCGGTTCGTGGTACGGCCGGCTATGGTGGAAACAGTCTCCGCCGAGAAACTCGACCGCGAGGAGGCCGCCGAACAACTCCGTGAACTAGCCGACGAACTCGAGAACGGCGACGAATCGACGGTCAGAGCGGGGAACAAGACGGTCGCCCTTCGGCCGCCGTCGTCGATCGCGTACGAGGTCAGCGTCCGCGAGCGGTCGTCGATCCTTCGAGGGCAGCGCGAGTCGGTGACCATCAAGATGGACTGGCGCCCGTCGAACGTCTCCGAAGCGGGTGACACCGCGGGCGCCGAAGCCGAGTAGCTCGTCGGCCGCTCACGCGAACCCGGCGAGCGGTTCGAACCAGACCGCGGCCACGAGCACGGCCAGAAAGACGTACGAGCCGCGGATGAGCAGCATGGTCGCGAGTTCCGGTCCCGCACGCCGGGCGGCGAGCGCGACCGCCGCGAACGCGAGCGCTGCCAGCACCGCGGTCGGCGGAAAGAGGCGCGCGACCGCGAGGGCGACGACGAGCAACAACGCCGTCACCATTAGCCCGTACGCGAGGTCGTAGGCGCGGGACGGGCCGACGGTGACGGCGACGGTACGCTTCTCGATCGAGCGGTCGTAGTCGTAGTCCTGGGCGTCGTCGATCACTTTGATTCCCGACAGCAGAACGAGGAAGACGGCGGCGAAGCCGAGCGGGACGGCGGCGAACGCCGCGGCCTGCACGTAGAAGCCACCCAGTAGCGAGAGCGCGATTCCCAGCGGGTAGCCCGTCGTCGCGGTGACGGGATTCGTGTCGAGTTGCGGGGCGTGGTGGTAGGCGATTAGCCACGTCGGGACCGTCAGCGCGACGGCGATCCAGTTGACGAACGCGAACAGCAGTGCACAACACAGCGCGAACAGCCCCGTCGACAGCGCGAGCGCGACGCGACACCCACGCTCGGTCAGCGGATGGTCGTCGTCCTCGCCGCGGACGTAGAAGTCGACGTAGCCGTCCTTGACGTGGGCGGTGTAGACCGCCGCGAACATCGCGACGACGTGGATCGCCGCGACCGTCGGCGCGATATCGCCGGCGAGGATCCCACCGAACAGCGACGCGGCCAGCGGCGGCGTCATGAAAACGGGATGGACCTGCGACCAGACGGCTCGAGCCGTCGCGTCGATCCCGGTCCCGTCTCTCGCGAGGGCCATGTTTCGGGCGACAACGAACTGATATATAATACCCGGGTCGGCTACGAGTTGGAGTGACCGAGAGCGGACGCCAGGACGCCGGGTCGTAGGCGCCCACCCTTCGACGGCCGGCCCACCATTTGATTGGCTGGGTCGTTGAGGACGACCTATGTCAAACGGCTCCAACGACGGCTCCGACGGCTACACCGGCGCGGACCTCTTCGTCGACGCCCTCGAGTCCTACGGCATCGAGTACGTCTTCGGCAACCCCGGGACGACCGAACTGCCGGTCATCGACGCGATCGGCGACAGCGACCTCGAGTACGTGCTCGGACTCCACGAGGACGTCGCGGTCGGGATGGCCGGCGGCTACGCCCAGACCCGACGGTACCACGCCCATCACGACGATTCGGTCAACCCCGTCGGCGTCGCGAACCTCCACGTCGCGCCCGGGCTAGCCCACGGGCTAGGGAACCTCTACGCGGCTAAGCGCGCGGGGGCACCGGTCGTCGTTACGGCGGGAAACCACAGCACCGACTTCCGCCACGAGGAGCCCGCGCTGGCGGGCGATCTCGTGGATCTGGCCGACCAGTTCTGCAAGTGGTCCGCCGAAGTGCTGAACGTCGAGGCGCTGCCGACGATGCTCCGGCGGGCCGTCCGCGTCGCCTTGACGCCGCCGACCGGTCCCGTCTTCCTCGGCCTCCCGCTGGACGTGATGATGGCCGAAACCGACGCCGAACCCGAGCGACTCGGCGAGATCCCCAACGCGGGGAGCGGCGATCCGACCCAACTCGAGGGCGCCGCCGACCTCCTGACCGACGCCGACGACGAGGACGTGCTGATGGTCGTCGGCGACCACGTGGCCCGCTCGGGCGACGAGGCCGTCGCCGCGGCGGTCGAACTCGCGGAGGCGATCGGCGCCCGCGTCCACGGCGAGGTCCACGTCAGCGAGATCGACTTCGCGACCGATCACGACCAGTGGGTGTCCTACGTGCCGCCGGACGAGGAGCGCGCGGCGGAACTGCTGGACGCGGATACCATCCTACTGGTCGGCACGTCGACGAACACGACGCTGACCCGCCACGAGGGACCGTTGTTCGATCTCGACGCGACCTTCGTCCACGTCAGCGACGACCCCTGGGAGGTCGGGAAGAACCAGCCCGCCGACGCGGCCGTCGTCGGCGACACCGGCCTCGTCCTGCAGGAACTCATCGAGCGCGTTCAGCCGAAGATCGACGACGGAACCGTCGAACAGCGCCTCGAGTCGGTCCGTGACCTGAAGTCGACGGTCGAGGACCGGCTGGCCGACATCGGCGAAGGTGAGATGCAGGACGACCCCCGCGCCTCGAAGGCGGAACTGATCGACGCGATGCGATCGGTCGCCGAGGACGCCTACGTCGTCGACGAGAGCGTCACCTCGAAGTACCCGATCATGACCCGCTGGGACTTCGCGCCCGAACAGTTCGTCTCGAACAAGGGCGGCGGCCTCGGCTACGGGCTTCCCGCGTCGGTCGGCGCGGCCCTCGCCGAGGATCGCCGCGGCGACCCGCGGGACGTGATCTGCTTCGTCGGCGACGGCTCCTACCTCTACTACCCCAACTCGATCTACAGTGCGGTCCGCGAGGATCTCGATCTCACGGTCGTCATCCCCGACAACCGCAACTACCGCATCCTGAAGGACAACACGCTGAAACTACTGGGCGGCGACGAGGACGACCACGAGTTCGTCGGCATGGACTTCGAACCGCCGGTCGACATTCCGAAAAACGCCGAGAGCCACGGCGCCCGCGGTCACCTCGTCGAGGACCCCGACGAGATCGAAGGGGCGCTCGAGGACGCCCTCTCGAGCGAGGGCGTCGACGTGCTCGACGTGCTTGTGCACGATTGAATCCCGAAACGGTCACGTGCGGTTGTCCGATCTCTCTCGAACCCGCTGGCCGTCGGCCGTCTCCGGAAAGATCTTCCCCGGATTCAGCGTGTCCGTCGGATCCAGCGCCCGCTTGACCCGCCGCATCGCGTCGACCGCGCCCGCGCCGTGCTCGGCCTCGAGGAACTGTCGCTTCCCCTCGCCGATGCCGTGCTCGCCGGTGACCGTGCCGCCGAGTTCGATGGCTTTCTCGACCGTCTTTCGGTAGACTTCCTCGCCGCGCTCGACCATCTCCGGATCGTCCGTGTCGACCAGCACGTTGTGGTGGAGGTTGCCGTCGCCCGCGTGGCCGTAGCAGGGCGCCAGCAGGTCCTGCTCCTCCGCGAGACGCTTCGCTTCGCGGACCATCTCGGGGTACGCGCTGATCGGCACCGTCACGTCGCCGGGATGCAGGGTGCTCAACTCGGGCTCGTAGTTCTCGACCGCGAAGGCGATCTCCCGCCGAGCCTCCCAGAGTTCGTCCATCTCCTCGTCGTTCGCGCTGATCTCGAACTCGAGGACGTCGTGGTCCTCGAAGATCGTCCGGCAGAGGTCGATCTCCTCCTCGATGCCGTGGTTGGCGTGGAACTCGAGGAACACCGTCGGCGCGTCCGGCAGGCCGGTGTCGAGGTAGTCGTTGGTCATCCGGACGCTCAGTTCGTCGAGCAGTTCGATCCGCGCGACGGCGACCTCCGTCCGGACGGCCTCGGCGATCGCGGCGGTGGCGTCCTCGAGCGTCTCGAAGACCGCGCGTCCGCCGCGGATTTGGTGGGGGCGGCCGGCGAGTTCCAGCGTCGCCTCGGTGACGACGGCCAGCGTGCCCTCGCTACCGACCAGCAGGTCGGTCAGGTTGTAGCCGCTCGAGGTCTTGGCCGCCCGCGAGCCCGTTTGAACGACGGTCCCGTCCGCGAGGACCGCCTCGAGGCCGAGCACCCAGTCCGCAACTTCGCCGTAGCGGACGGTCTGCATCCCGCTGGCGTCGGTCGCGATCATCCCGCCGATCGTGGAGATGTCGCCCGAGGACGGCAAGGGCGGGAACATCAGCCCGTCGCGGGCGACGCGCTCGTCGACCTCGCTGCCGATGATCCCCGGCCCGACGTCGATCTGGAAGTCCTCGGGCCGGTAGTCGACGACGGCGTCCATCCGCGTGAGATCCAGGCTGATCCCGCCGTGGGCCGGCACGGCGTTACCTTCGAGGCTCGTCCCCGCGGCGTAGGGCGTGACCGGCACGTCGCGCTCGGTCGCCGCCTCGAGGATAGTCGACACGTCTTCCGTGCTTTCGGGCCAGACGACGGCGTCGGGCAGCACCTCCCGGCCGCGCTGTTCCGACCCCCAGTCGGCGGCGCGGTCCTCGCGCCGGCTCTCGGCGAACGAAACCTGATCGTCCTCGAGCGGGAGTTCCTCGAGGAACGAGCAGTCGTGCGTCATATCCGTACGTCGACCACGTCGCGTATCAACGTTTGGCCGCATCGCAGGAACGCTCACGGTGCTCGAGACCGTCCCTGCGAGCGTGCCCGACGACCAGCCCCGCGACCGACTGAACGACCGAACGCGACGACTTCACGATCACCTCGAGGCGACGGCCGAACTGCCGCTCGACCGGACGGCGAGTCGCTGGATCGGCGAGGCGGAAGCCGTCGCCCGCGACGTCGCGACGAACGACCTCGACGCCGAGACGACCCGCGACCGCGTCGCAAAGGTTCGCGAACTGCTTTCGGAAGTCGGCGATACCGGCGACGAGGCGGTCGACGAGCACCTCGAGGCGGCCCGCCGGTGCTGCGACGAGGTGCTCGAGGTCGAGGATCGGTGAGCGGCGACGGTTCCTCAGGGCTCGAGGACGAGTTTCCCGAAGACGCTGTCCTCCATGACCGCCCGCTGGGCCTCGCCGGCGTCCTCGAGGTCGTACCGCTCGTCGAGCTCGATCGAGAGTCGGCCGGCGTCCATGAGGTGGGCGACGCCGCGCAGCGGCACCCGGAGATCCGGCGTGTTGAACATACTCATGAACTGGTAGCTGACGTCCTTCGAGCGGGCGGCGCCGTCGTTCGTAAAGCCTGGATCGGGGCTGTTCTCGCCGATGCCGACCACGCGGGCGCCCGTTGCGGCCACGTCCGCGTCGAACTGCAGGTAGTCGTCCAGCCGGTGGTCGAGGACGACGTCGACCCCGCCGTCGCTGGCCTCGAGGACGGCATCCGCGAGGTCGTCGCGAGCGTAATCCAGAACGGTGTCGGCGCCCATCGCCTCGAGGTCGTCGTGGTACTCCTCGGCGGCGGTGGTGATGACGCGAGCGCTCACCGCGTCGGCGATCTGGACGGCGGCGTGGCCGACGCCGCCGGAGCCGCCGTGGACCAGGCAGTACTCGGCGGGCTCGAGGTCCGCGTGATCGATCAGGGCGCGCCAGGCGGTGACGGCGACGACGCCCGCCGCGCCGGCTTTGGTGAGGTCCGCGCCGTCGGGGAGCGCGACGACGCGGTCCGTCGGGACCGTCGCGTATTCGGCGTACGCGCCCTGATACGAGCCGTTGCCGATGCCGGTTCCGTAGACGCGGTCGCCTTCGGAGAAGGTCTCGACTGCATCACCCGTTGCCGCGACGGTGCCCGCGAAATCGACGCCGGGCGTGAACGGGACGTCGACCGGGTCGTACGACCCGTCGCGGAAGTAGGTGTCGACGGGGTTGACCCCCGCCGCAGCGACCGCAACGAGCAGTTCGTCGTCGTCAGGTTCGGGACGATCGACTTCTTCGACCTGCAGTACGTCCGAACCGCCGTGTTCGTGAAGGCGTACAGCGCGCATCTCGGTCGTCGTACGCGCTACAGCACCGTATAAATCGGTGTCGGACGATCGACGATCGACCGATCTCTGGCAGGTCTCGCAATAACTGCGCCATCGATGTACTCGAGATACCCAGTCCACCGCTGACAGTGGCGTGGACGTATACGGGGCTCGATCAGCGAGAGGGCAGTCCAGAGCCGTTTCTGCGCCGCAAATTCCTGTCGTTCAGTTTTTAGGCGCGCCTAAGATTCGAAAATCCTTTATTGTTTTAGGCGAGCCTAATTCCCATGCCCGATGAATCACGACGGGACAGCATAACGCGGCGACGATACATGCGGTACGGCGGCACGGTCGCGGCCGGCGGGTTGCTCGCCGGCTGTACCGGTCCTGAATCAGAAGGGAACTCGTCCGTCGACGTCGAAACGGACGACGACAGCGACTATTCAGTCGAGATCTCGCCCGTCGGCGAGGTCACGTTCGAGGAGGTGCCGACCGACGTAATGTCCTACAGTCCGCAGTACGCGGACATGCTCGTCGCGCTCGGCCACGACGAGTCGCTCAACTCGATCGGCTTCGCCGACTACGGGGAGACGCTCTCGTATTTCTTCGATCCGCTCGAGGGTGTCGACTTCGACGCGGAGGGACTGACGGAGCTGTTTTCCAACGGGTCGTTCGACAAAGAGGTCCTCTACGAACTGGACAGCGACGTCCACCTGATGGATCCGGCCTGGACCTCGACGTTCGACGGCTGGTCGAAAGACGACACCGACGAAATTCGCGACAACGTCGGCCCCTGGTTCGCGAACAGGTACAGTCGACAGCACGCCAGTCCGCCCGAGGAGTGGGCGGCGGACTACCAGTTTTACACCATCTGGGAACTCACCGAGAAGGTCGCGCAGGTGTTCCAGGAGGAAGAACGATTCGCGGCGCTACAGGAGGTGTACGACGACATGTACGGCACGATCCGTGCGAACCTGCCGCCGGCGAACGAACGGCCGACGGTCGGACTGGTAACCTACTACGACGACCAGTTCCACCCCTACCGAATCACGGGCCCCGGCTTCGGCAAGGCACACGTCCGCCCGCTCGAGGCCCGCGACGCGTTCGCCGACAGCAACAAAACCTACGCGGAGAACTACGAGGCCGCCTACGACTTCGAAGGCATGCTCGAGGTTGATCCCGACGTGATTCTGCACAACTTCGCCGTGACGCCGTTTTACGACTGGGGAGAGATCACGGACACGCTCGAGGACCACCCCCTCGGACAGAAGCTAACGGCGATCCAGAACGACCGATTCTACGCTTCGGGGCAGTCGTTCCAGGGGCCGATTCAGACGCTGTTGCAGCTCGAGATGACGGCGAAACAGCTCTATCCAGACCAGTTCGGCGAGTGGCCCCGATACGAACCGGGCGACAGCTACCCCGACTTCGACGAGGACGAACGGCTGTTCGATCACGAACGAGTCGAGGAGATCGTCGCAGGTGAGCTCTAAGATGAGCGACGAGAACGACGCAGCCGGGACGACGCGGAGAGACATGGTCGAGTACGGCGGTGCGATACTCGCCGGCGGACTGCTCGCCGGGTGTACTGGCGCCGAATCCGACTCCGACGCCGAGTCGACCGCAGCAGCCGACGGCGAAGACGACGCGGGCGACTCGAGCGCCTACGAGGTGTGCATGGAACCCGCCGGCTGCCTCGAGTTCGACGAGGTCCCCGAAACGTACGTCACCTACAAGGAAGCCTGGGCCGAGATGGGCGTCGCGCTCGGCGTCGGCGACCGACTGGCCGCGACGGACCTCGGGTACGGCGCCGTCGACCGGCTCAACGAACTGTTCTACGAGCAGTTACCCGGTGTCTCGTTCCCGACCGCCGGGGACGGCGTCGTCGACATTCGCGGCGGTGGTGACGCCGTCGACAAGGAGGTGTTCTACGAAATCGACGCGGACGTCCACCTGATGGACCCGAATCTGCCGCGCGTCTATTTCGACTGGTCCGACGACGAGACGGCGGAAATCGACCAGAACGTCGCACCGTTCTTCGGGAACTTCATCCGGCGAGAGCGCGACGACGCCTGGGGAGACGACTACGAGTTCTACACGCTCTACGAGGCCTTCGAGACGGTCGCGAAACTCTTCCAGCGCGAAGAGCGCTACGAAGCGTTCGCGACGCTGCACGACGAGATGCTCGAGACGATCGACGCGCGGCTCCCGCCGGAAGACGAACGGCCGGCGATCGGACTGCTCAACGGCGGTTCCGATCCGGCCAACGGGACGTTCTACGTGATGGACATCGCCGATGCGGGGTACGAGATGAAACAGTACCGCGACCTGGGAATCAAGAACGCGTTCGAGGGCGCCGAAACAGGCGAGCACGGGAAAGTCGACTACGAAACGCTCCTCGAGTACGATCCGGATCAACTGTTCATCCACTGGGGGATCACGCACTCGGAGTCGGAGTTCTACGAGACGTACGTCCGGCCGATGGAGGAGGGGTCGACCGGGCAACAACTCACCGCGGTCCAGAACGACGCGGTGTACCCCGCCGGCACGGCCGAACAGGGGCCGATCACGAACCTCTTCCAGACGGAGATGCTGGCCCGCGATCAGTACCCCGAGGAGTTCGGCGGCGAGCAACTGTTTGACCGACAGCGCGTGGCGGATATCGTCACCGGCGACCTGTAGCGCGCGCGTTGTTGCGCCCCAACTCCCCAATTGTGGCGGCGTTCGACTCTTAGCGGACGGCCCGCGTCGCGTCGTCCATGATCTCGAGGGCTTCCTTCAGATCCTCCATTCCGGTCGCGTACGACAGTCGCGCGTACCCCTCGCCGTTCGCGCCGAAGGCGTCGCCGGGGACGACGACCACGCCGCGCTCGAGCACTTCGTCGACCCACCCCTCGGGAACCTTCGGCATCGCGTAGAACGCCCCCTCCGGCGTCGGCACCTCGAGCCCGGCGTCCTCGAGGCCGTCGAGGACGACGTCGCGCCGTTCTTCGAAGGCGTCGACCATCTCGTCGACGGGATCCTGCGGCCCGGTCAGCGCAGCTTCGGCGGCGTACTGGGCCGGCGCGGAGGCGCAGGCTTGGCCGTACTGGTGGACCCGAAGCATCCGCTCGATGCGGCGATTGGAGCCGACGACCCAGCCCAGTCGCCAACCGGTCATCGAATAGGTCTTCGAGCAGGCGCTGACGACGACCACGTTGTCCGTCTCGGCGAACTCCATCGGCGAGCGGTGAACGCCGTCGAAGACGATCTTCTCGTAGACCTCGTCGGAAATACAGAGCACGTCGTGTTCGTCGGCGATGCGGGCGAACTCGCGCACGTCGTCCTCGCTCTGGACCGCGCCCGTCGGGTTGGCGGGGCTGTTGACGACGAACGCCGCAGTATCCTCGGTGATGTTCTCTTCGACTGTGGCGGGATCGAGCGTCAGATCCTCGCGCAGACCGACCGGCTTCGGCGTCCCGCCGGCGAGTTTCGTCAGCGCGTCGTAGGAGACGAACCCCGGATCGGGGAAGATTACCTCTTCGCCGGAGTCGACGTGGGCCTCGAGCGCGATGTGCAGGGCCTCGCTGCCGCCCGCGGTGGCGATGATGTCGCGGGGTTCGATCTCGAGGCCGTAGTCGCGGTCGTACTTCGCGGCGATGGCCTCGCGGAGGCTCTTCGTCCCCTTGTTGGAGGTGTAGGCGTCGGTCAGCCCGTTCTCGATCGCCTCGATCGCCCCGCGTCGGGCGTGGGCGGGCGTCGGGAAGTCGGGCTGACCCAGCCCGAGGTTGATCGCGTCGTCGCCCGCGGCCTCGAACACCTCTCGGATGCCGCTGATCGACACCTGTTCGACCCGCTGTGAGAACTCCGTCATATGCTACACCCGCGCAGTCGATCCCGATAACGCTTGCTGTGTTCGTCTCAGCGCCGAATCGAGACCGTTCGCACTACGTGATAATCAGGCGATAGAAACCGTCTTGACTACGAAATCACAGAAGCCGCAACTAATATACGGCTCCTGTCGAACTACTCGAGCATGACTCCCTCTCGCCGTTCGCTACTCGCCGCGGGCACGACGGGTGCGCTCGCACTGACCGCCGGTTGTCTCGACTTCGTTCTCGGGAACGGGCCCCTCGAGTTCGACGCCCGACGCGCCGCACCGACCGACGCGGCGCTCGCGGAGACGGGCTACGAGGAAACCCAGGTCGAAGAGCAGTCGATCGACGAGACGATTCAGGCCGGCGTCGAACGCGACGTGCGCGCCTCGATGTGGCTCTCGCTGTACTCGAAGGCGCGCAACCTTCAGGGCGAGACGATCGACGCGAGTGTCTTCGCGGCCGTCTCGATTCCCGCGATCGAAGTCGCCGGCCGCTCGTTCAACCCGATCGAGAACATGAGCAACGAGGAGCTGCTCGAGGAGGTCATGAACCGCGCGGGCGACGACTTCGGCTCGGTCAAGAACATCGGTCACGAGGAGTCGTTCGGCCTCGATATCCTGGGCGCCGGCCGCGAGGTCGACGTCTTCTCCGGTGAAACCGAGTACAACGGCCGCACGGTCGAGGTCGAAATTTCGCTGGCGTCGTTCGCCCACGAGGAGGACCTGCTGATCCTCGTCGGGAGCCACCCGAAACCGTTCGCCGAGGAGTCGGCGAACGTCGAGGTGCTGATGGAGTCGGTCGAACACCCGGTCTAAGCCGCACTGACGAGCACTCGGTCTAAGTCTAAGTCACACTGACGCTGTTGGATTCTTTCCCCGCCCACTCCGTAATCCCTGCACAGCAACGGGACTCGCCAGTCTCGCTCGAGGGCGTCGAAATCGAACCGCGAACCGAAGAATCGACGTAAAAACGGGACCGCGAACGGTGGCGGTGGCGACGCTCAGTAGAACTCGCGAACGAGGTCCATCGCGTCGTCGGGCGCACCCTCGGGAATCTCGGACATGTCCTCGGTGACGCCGTGTTTCTCGTGGTACGGCACCGAGTTCTCGTCCTTGTACATCACGCCCTGGTACTCCTTGTCGCTGTCGAGGATGACTTCCTTGGCGGCCTCGTAGTCGTTGGGGTCGTGGTCTTCGTCTTCCTGCAGGTCCACGAGGTTGTCGCGGAAGTAGTCGTAGGTGTCGACGTCGTTGAACGTGACGCAGGGGCTGAAGACGTTGACGAAGCCGAAGCCGTCGTGCTCGATGGCCTCCTGGACGATCTCCTGGTGGCGCAGCGCGTCCGAGCTAAAGGACTGGGCGATGAAGGAGGCGCCCGAAGCCAGCGCCAGTGCGAGCGGGTTGACCGGCGGCTGTTTGGGCCCCTCGGGGGTCGTCGAGGTCTCGAAGTCAGACCGCGAGGTCGGCGAGGCCTGGCCCTTCGTCAGGCCGTAGATGCGGTTGTCCATGACGACGTAGGTCATGTCGACGTTCCGGCGGACGGCGTGGACGAAGTGGCCGGCACCGATCGAGTAGCCGTCGCCGTCGCCGCCGGCGACCATCACTTCGATGTCGGGGCGGGCCATCTTGACGCCCTGGCCGACCGGGAGCGCGCGACCGTGGACCCCGTGCAGCGCGTAGCTGTGCATGTAGGTCCCGATCTTGCCGGAACAGCCGATCCCGGCGACCACGAACGTGTTGTCGGGGTCGTTGCCGGTCTCGGCGAGGGCTTTCATCATGCCGTTCATCGTCCCGAAGTCCCCGCAGCCGGGACACCAGGTGGGTTGCTTGTCGGATTTGAAGTCGGTGAATCGAACGTCGGAGCTCATTGTGCAGGCACCTCCGCGGAGAGTTTGTCGGTGATCTGTTCGGCGAGTTCGTCCGCCTTGAAGCGGACGCCGGTGTACTTGTTAATGCGCTTGAGACGGGTAAGTGCGTCGTGCTCGAGCAGGTCCGCGAACTGTCCCGTCGCGTTACACTCGACGACGATGACCTCGTCGGCAGCCTCGATCTCGTCGGAGAGGTCCGGACGCGGGAAGATGTAGGGCACCGAGATCACGCGCAGGTCGATGTCGTCCTCCTCGAGGTACTCGAGCGCTTCCCGCAGTGCGCCCTCGTTCGATCCCCAGGAGATGACGAGGTTGTCGGCGTCGGAATCGCCGAACTCGCGGTAGTCCCAGTCCTCCTGTTCCTCGGCGGTTTCGACCTTGCGGTAGCGCTTGTCGACCTGCTGGACGCGCTCGTCCTCGTCCTCGGTCCGGCGGCCGAGCTCGTCGTGCTCGAGGCCGGTGGACATGTGAGCGCCGTCGGTGGTGCCGGGGATGGCACGGGGGCTGACGCCGTCCTCGGTGACGGCGTGGGCGCGGAATCGGCCCTGGGCGTCGAGCCACTCGTCGACTTCGTCCTCGTCGACCAGCTTGCCGCGGTCGATCTCGACTTCGTCCATGTCGAAGGTTTCGGGCCGGAACGTCTGTTCCGTGACCGACATCGCCAGGTCCGACACGAGGAAGACCGGAATCTGGTACTTCTCGGCGAGGTTGAACGCCTCGATGGTCTTCCAGAAACACTCGGCGATCGACGTCGGCGTGACGACGAACCGCGGGATCTCGCCGTGACCGCCGTACAGCGCCATGTTGAGGTCGCCCTGTTCCTGCTTGGTCGGCATCCCGGTCGACGGACCCGAGCGCTGGACGTCGGTGATGACGAGCGGCGTCTCGCTCTGGGCGACGAGGCCGAAGGTTTCGGTCATGAGGTCGATCCCCGCACCCGAAGTCGCGGTCATCGCTCGTGCGCCGCTGCGTGCGGCGCCCAGGGCCATGTTGATCGCCGAGAGTTCGTCCTCGGCCTGGACGACGTGACCGCCGTAGTCCTCGATCCGGCCGGTCAGGTACTCCATGATGGAGGTCGCGGGCGTGATCGGGTAGCCTGCGTAGAACCGGCAGCCGGCCGCGAGCGCGCCCATCCCGATCGCTTCGTTCCCGTTCAGCAGGACGTAGTCCTCGTCGGTCGTATCGAGATCGTAGTCGAGATCCAGATCGTAGTTCTCCTGGACGTACTGCTGGCCGAGGCGAGCGGCTTCCTTGTTGTTCTCGACGATTTTCGAGCCCTTGCCGCCGAAGCGCTTCTCGAGGGCTTCGTCGAGGTACTCGACGTCGAAGTTGGTGATCTCACAGGCGGCCCCGAGCGCGACGATGTTGCGCATGATCGCGCCGCCGGCGTCTTCGGCCAGCGACTTCAGCGGAACGTCGACCGCCGTCATCTCGTCGGGGATGTCGGCTTCCCAGGAGCGTTCGCCGTCGTAGATGATGGCGCTCTCCTCGTGGAGTTCGTCCAGATTCTCGTCGATCGTCCGCTGTGTCAGCGCGACGAGAATATCGAGTCGGTCGACGACGCTTTGGACGCGATCGACCGACGTGCGGATCTTGTAGGCGGTGTAGCCGCCGCGGATCCGCGACGCGAAGTCCTTCGAGGTGAACACGTGTCGCCCGGCTCTGGACAGGGCCTGAGCAAAGATTTTTCCGGTGGAGTCGATACCGTCTCCGGCCTCGCCTCCGACCGCCCAGTTGAGGTCCTCAGCCATGTTATGCCGCACCTTGCCTCCAGTAAATGAAAAGGCTTCTGAAACCCTCACCGGGTCACCCCAACGGAGGCTGATATGTCTGGTCCTCGACTGTCTACGGTTCCGTTCGCTCGGCCCCGTCAGAATCGGCTGGAACGACGGACCCGACGGGCCGGACGAACCTGTCGGGCCGGACGAAACGACCGCGAACGGAACGCCTTTTCGACCCCCGCCCGAACGCCGTCGTATGGATGGGACCCCAGTAACCGTCGAATCGGTACGCGACGTCGGTCCGGACACCGTCGCGCTCGAACTCGAGACGCCCGACGCGTTCGATGCGCTGCCGGGCCAGTTCGTCCTGCTTCGGGCGAGTCCTGACGGCACGGACGACGCCGACGACGAGGTCGTCGAACGCCACTACACGCTCTCCTCGCCGGCTGTCGACGACACGTTCGAGATCACGGTCGGCGTCGATCCCGACGGCGACCTCTCGCCCTGGCTCGCCGACCTCGAGGGCGGCGAGACCGTCTACATCGACGGCCCCTACGGGGCGATCACCTACGAGCGAGACGCCGACGTCGTCGCGATCGCGGGTGGGCCCGGCGTCGGCCCCGCAGTCGCGATCGCCGAGGCAGCCCGCGACGCGGGTCACGAGGCGGTCGTCATCTATCAGGACGACGAGCCGGCACACCGCGAGCGCCTCGAGGCGCTCGAGGACGACGGCGCAGCGGTCACGACCGTCGACGACGATGCTGACGAGGCCCTCGCAGCCGCGATCGAAGCCCACGTCGACGACGGCCGGATCTACGCGTTCGGGTTCGACGAGTTCGTCACGTTCGTCGCCGAGTCCATCGACGAGGCCGGCGGCGATTCGGACGAGGCGCTGATCGAGAGCTTCGGGTAACCAGACCCGGACCCGGACCCGGACCGGCTGTGCAACGTACCCGAAAGGTTACAGGAAAAGATTACTCGACAACTCAGTAAGCGTTTCGTGCGCCGTCCGTCCTCTCGATTTTCAGTATCGAGTATCTGACTATCGCCGTTCCCGGCGATCGGTCGCTACGGCCACCCTCGTGACGATCCGTTAGCTGCGGCGGACGAGTCGCTGCCGATCGCGGGTGGCGCTCAATGCTCGACGAATTCGATCAGTACGCCGCCCGTATCCGCCGGGTGGAGAAAGGCGACCGTATGTCCCCACGCGCCCGGTCGCGGCTCCTCGTCGACGAGTCGCACGTCGTTCTCGCGCGCTCGCTCGAGCGCACCCTCGATGTCGTCGGTCGCGAGCGCGAGGTGGTGAATCCCCGGCCCGCGGTCGTCGAGGTACCGCGCGATCGTCCCGTCCTCGAGCGGCTCGAGGAGTTCCAGGTAGCCGTTCCCGCAGTCGAGGAAGACGACGCGCATGCCGTCGAACGTCTCCTCGTGGGCGATCTCGAGGTCGAACAGGGTTTCGTACTGGTCGGCGAGTTCGGCCGCCTCGTCGGTCGCGATGCCGGCGTGATCGAACTGCATGGCTGAGAGATTCGTCGATCGGTGACAAATATCGTGGGGGTCGCTGCGTGCGGGTAGGGTAGCGCCGCCCCAATCGCTCGAGCGGCGACGGACTGCTCCGCGATCGGTCACCGTAGGCCGAGTTTGACGGCCAGCCGATCCCAGACGCCGTCGCCGACCTCGGTGACGGCCGCCATCTCCTCCTCGGAAAGTTCGAAGTCGAAGACGTCCGCGTTCGCCTCGATGTGTTCGCGGCTCGCCGCTTTCGGAATTGGTGCGACCGACGGCTGCTGGAGCAGCCAGCGCAGGGCGACCTGGGCGGCGGATTTGCCGTACTCCGCCCCTATCTCCGCGAGCCGATCGTCGCCCGGTACGGCGCCCTCCGCGAGCGGGCTGTACGCCGTCAGGCAGACGTCGTTTTCGACGCAGTACTCGAGGAGATCGTCCTGGTGGTGGTAGGGGTGGTACTTCACCTGGTTGGCGACGATCGGCGTCTGCGAGAGGGCGATCGCGTCCTCGAGTTGCCCGACGGAGAAGTTGCTGACGCCGATGTGATCGACGGCGCCGTCCGCTTGGAGTTCGTTCATCGCGTCGATCGTCTCCTCGAGCGGCGCTCGGTCGCTGGGGGCGTGTAACAGAAGCAGGTCGACGGTCGACAGTCCCAGGCGCTCGAGGCTCGCGCGGGTCGTCTCGAGGACGTCGTCGAAGGCGGCGTTGTCGGGGTGGACCTTCGTGACGACGAAGATTGCCTCGCGGTCGACGGGACTGTTTGCGATGGCCTCGCCGACGGCCCGTTCGTTGTCGTACATCTGCGCGGTATCGACGTGGCGGTAGCCGACCTCGAGGGCGGTCTCGACCGCCTGTCGGCAGTCGTCGCCGGTCATCCGTGCAGTGCCGAATCCGAGCGCCGGGATTTCGGCGCCCCGTGCGGAAACCGTCGTGGTGGCGATAGCGCTGGCGTCGCTCATAGCGGTCGTTCACCGGCGATCGGTATCAAGGTCGGGCCGGCGGCCGTTCGACCGGTCGAAAAGAACTCGAGAGCGCGGCTCTCGAGGCGTCGCTACAGGTCGGTTTCGTTCGTTCCGTCGTCCTCGACCGTCGCGTTGTCGTCGGTTACGTTGTCGGCCGTCTCGTTGCCGTCGGTCTCGTCGATCGGCTCGTCCTGCGTGTCCTCGGTCGCGTTCTCCTCGTCCTCGACGTCCTGCTCGTCGGCACCGCCGTCGGCGTCGTCCGTCTCGGGCGCCTCGAGTTCGTCGCCCTCCTCGGGCGGCACGATCTGCATCACCGCGCCGGTGTCGCCCTCCGGGACGCCCTCCTGGTTCGCGAGCACGTAGACGTTGCCGTCGGCGTCCTGCCCGAACTGGCGGACGAAGTAGGGGAACGAGCCGTCTTCGGTGCCCGAGACCTGGAGTTCCTCCATCTCCCAGAGTTCGTCGCGCGGGACGACCTGGTCCTCGTCCGCCGGCTGGGTCTGCCCCATGTCGGCCGTCGTCTCGTCGCCGTCGCCCGTTTCGTTCGTGGCGTTATCGAACCCGCCCTCTTCGATGCCGTTCTCGTCCGTTTCGTTGCCGTCGGTCTCGTTGATCGGTTCGTCCTGCGTATCCTCGGTCGCGTTCTCGGGTGTCCCCGACTCCTCGGGGGCTGCGCCTTCGGTCTGTTCGGTGCCGTCGCCGCCGTCCCCCTCGCGCTCGGACGCGGCGAGGAGTCGCCCGTTCGGCGACTGTCGCGCCGGGTCCGACGTCCAGTCGCCGAAGACGTACTTCCCCTCGAGGTCGCTGACATCGCCGGCCTCGTAGACGTGGCCGCCGATGATCGTGATGCCGACGACCTCCTCCTGGTAGATGTGGGGGTACTCGACGATGGGGTCCTGCAGTTCCTGGCCATTGTAGGGCGGTTCGTCGGGCGCCGAGTCCGGACAGTCCTCGGGCGGATCGCCGGGACTGTCGGTGCTGAAGCAGTGGGTGCCCTCCTTGACGTTCCAGCCGTAGTTACCGCCGGCTTCGACGATGTTGGCCTCCTCGAAGAGGTCCTGCCCGGCGTCGGAGACGAACAGCCGGTCCTGGCTGTCGAAGGAGATGCCGAACGGGTTGCGAAAGCCCCACGCGTAGTACTCGTCGAGTCCCTCGTCGGAATCGACCAGCGGGTTGTCCTCGGGGATGCCGTACGGCCGGTCGCCGTCGCCCTCGCTGTCGACGTCGATCCGGTGGACGCCGCCGAGCAGGGTGTCGGTGATGTTCTGGCCGTTCCCGCCCTCGTTGTCGTCGTACCAGTCGTCGAGGTGGCCCAGCATGTCGTCGTTCGCACCGCCGCCGTCGCCCATCGGCACGTAGAGGTAGCCGTCGGGCCCGAACGCCATCGGCCCGGCGTCGTGGTTGTACTGGGGCTTCTGGAACGCCATGAGCACCTGCTCCGACTCGGGGTCGGCGCTCCCGTCGTCGGCCTGGAACTCGGAGACGACCTCGACGTGGCTCCAGCCGTCGGGCGTCTCGTCGTTCGGCGGCGCGCTGTAGTGGACGAAAAAGCGGCCGTTATCCGAAAATTCGGGGTGCAGTTCGACCCCGAGGAGCCCGCGCTCGTCGTAGTCCTGATTCTCGTCGGCGTACTGCCCCTGGAACGTCCCGAGTTCGACCATCCGATCGCCGACGTCGAGGAACGGTTCGTCCTGCAGGTCGCCGTCTTCGACGACCCACAGTTCGCCCGTCTGGTCCGCGACGAAGTACCGGTTCCCGTCGGCCTCGGCGGCGAAGTCCGTCGGCGCAGTCATCCCGTCCGCGACCGTCTGCAGGCCGATCTCGGCACCCGCCTGGAAGAACCCTTCCTGCGCCTGTTGGTCGGCCTGTTCTTCCTGCTGGCCGCCGCCGTCGCCGCTACTGACCGAAATGTCACCGTTCATAGTCGGCCGATGGGGTTCACAGAAGTACGTCGCCATATCGCTCGTCGCTTCGAACTCGAGGGTCTGAGTCTCGCCCTGCGAACTCATGATCTCGGTGCGCTCGAGTTCCTCGCCGTCTTCGCTCTCGATGACGACGTTGTGCGGCGCCCCGTCGATGTTCTCCCACGTGAGTTCGTACGTCGTTCCCTCCTGGAGCTCGAGTGTCGGGTTCGTCTCGTCGGCGATCGCGTCGGGCGCGACGCCCATCCAGCCGCTCGTCTCGCCGCCGAGTTCGATCGTCTGGGAGTCGAACTGGGCGAGGGCGGGGCTGGCTACCCCAGCCACGCCCGCGGCCGCGGCCACCTGCAGGATGCGGCGACGGGAGGTCGGGGAATAGCCCTCGGCCGATTCGGAACCGCGCGTCGATCGCTCGTTTGGCGTATCGCTCATGTGATGCTCACGGCCCGCCGTCGGGCGATATGCGGATAAACCGAGCCGACCGTTCCACCGAGTTCTCCGATCAACAACGGCTTTGCTGGAAACCACCCGACACAACCGGCTGTAACTGACTTTTACTCCCTTCGGTCGGTGGCGTTGTGGAGCCCTAATCCGCGGTTTCTCGGAGGTATTCGCCGGTCAGAGGGCTGTTCAGGCTACAGCGCACTGCCGGGTTGGTACTCGCCGAACTCGTCGCGCAACACGTCACAGATCTCGCCGACCGTCGCGTAGGCCTTCACCGCCTCGATGATCGGCGGCATCAGATTCGCGTCACCCTGGGCCGCTTCGCGCAGCGCCTCGAGCGCCGCGTCGACGGCTTCGTCGTCCCGACCCTCGCGAACCGTCTCGAGGTTGTCGATCTGCCGTTGCTGGTCCTCCTCGGTGACCTCCTCGACGTCGACCGTTGGATCTTCGTCGACCTCGAACTCGTTGACGCCGACGATGATGCGCTCTTTCTCTTCGATCTCTTTCTGGCGGTCGAAGGCGGTGTCCTGGATCTGGCGCTGGACCCACTGCTGCTCGACGGCCTCGAGCATACCGCCGCGCTCGTCGACTTCCTCGAGGATTTCGTAGGCCTCCTGCTCGACCTCGTCGGTGAGAGATTCGACGTAGTAGCTACCGGCCAGCGGGTCGATGGTGTCGGCCGCACCGGACTCGTGGGCGAGGATCTGCTGGGTTCGCAGGGCCGTTCGGACGGATTCTTCAGTGGGGAGCGCGAGCGCCTCGTCCTTCCCGTTGGTGTGGAGGCTCTGGGTGCCGCCCAACACGGCCGCCAGCGCCTGGTAGGCCACCCGAACCACGTTGTTCTCGATCTGCTGGGCAGTCAGCATCGAACCCGCGGTCTGGGTGTGGAACTTGAGCTGCTTCGATTTGGGGTCGTCGGCGTCGAAGCGCTCGTCCATGATGTCGTGCCACATTCGCCGAGCGGCCCTGAATTTCGCCACTTCCTCGAAGATGTTGTTGTGTCCGTTGAAGAAGAAGGAAAGCTGGGGGGCGAACTCGTCGACGTCCAATCCCGCGTCGAGAGCGGCTTCGACGTACTCGATGCCGTTACCGAGCGTGAAGGCGAGTTCCTGGGCCGCCGTCGACCCGGCCTCGCGGATGTGATACCCCGAGATGGAGATGGTGTTGAACTTCGGGGTCTCCTCGGCGCAGAACTCGAAGATGTCCGTGATGATCCGCATCGAGGGCTCGGGCGGGTAGATGTAGGTGTTGCGCGCGATGTACTCCTTCAGGAGGTCGTTTTGAATCGTCCCGCGGAGTTCCTCGCGGTCGACGCCCTGCTTGTCGCCGACCGCGATGTACATCGCCAGCAGCACCGAGGCCGGCGCGTTGATCGTCATCGACGTCGAGACCTCGTCCAGCGGAATGCCGTCGAAAACGGTCTCCATGTCGTCCAAGGAGTCGATCGCGACGCCGGCCTTGCCGACCTCGCCGGCCGCCATGTCCGCGTCCGAATCGTACCCCATCTGCGTCGGCAGGTCGAAGGCCATCGAGAGCCCGGTCTGGCCCTGCTCGAGCAGGTAGTGGTACCGCTCGTTGGTGTCCTCGGGCGTCGAGAAGCCGGCGTACTGGCGCATCGTCCACAGCCGGCCGCGGTAGCCCGTCGAGTAGACGCCTCGGGTGTAGGGCGGTTCGCCCGGGTAGCCCAGATCCTCCTCGTAGTCGAGGTCGGCGACGTCGGCTGGCGTGTAGAGGCGGTCTACCTCCTGACCGCCCGTATCGGTGGTGAAGGTCTCCTTGCGCTCGCCGAAGCGCTCGACCACGGGCTCGACTGACTCCGCCTCCCACTCCTCGTGGCCCTCCCGGATCGCCTCGAGATCGTCGGGATCGAACATTATAGATCACTACGATCGGGCGGGGCTTGAAGATTGATATCCGGTCCAGCATTGCCCGCCGGAGTCGACGCTCGAGGCGACCGTACGCTCCGCCGCCTCAGCGCCCCGTATCGTACTTGTACGTCGTCGACTCCGGATCGATCCCGAAGTCCTCCGGCGTCTCCGTGTTCGAAACTTCGTCGCGGCCCTCCGGGGCCCGCTTGAACGCCTCGCGGAGCCGCTCGGGCATCCGGAATCGGTCCACCTCGAGCGCGTAGGGGACCGCCTCGGGGTCGACGCCGTCGCGCTTCTCCGAGAGTCGGTCCTGCAGCGGTCCCGGTAACTTCGATTCGTCGATCCGCCGGAAGCCGAACTGCGCGAGGTAGGCACCCTCGCCCGTCAGCGCGTAGACGGTGTCGAACCCCTGATCGCCGGCGTACTCGACGAGCCGTTCGACGACGTGGGCGCCGACGCCCTGGCCGCGCCACTCCTCGAGGACGCCGATGCTGGTCAGTTCGCAGACCTCGTCGGGTTCGTCCTCGCGCTCGCTGTCGGTCTTGTGAATCCGGATTCGGCCGAAGCCGGCCTTCTCGTCGGATACCTCGTCGACGGCGAGGACGTAATCGCGCGAGCGGAACGCCGTCTCGTCGAGCCCCATCGACTCGATGTGGTCGAGCAGCCAGACTTCCTCCCTGTTTTTCGCGTCCCGCACGTACATGCCGCCACGTAGGTCGCGTACGGCCAAAAGCGTTTGTGGGTTGCCACAATTTCGGGCCGCGGGTCTGTCCCGTCGGATCGATCCGCGCGTCTCGAGTGGGTTCTCGCCGCAGCTCTCTGTCGGGATTCACCGCGCAACTCACAGCTGCTGATCGTTTGTCCACTAGCGGCGGGATTTAGTCGAGTAGAAGCACGACAATTGCACAGTTTGAGACCATACGGGCAAACTATTTGCCACTTCGTGGTAGTGGTTATCACACTATGGCCGAATGCGACCGCTGCGGCGACGAGGTACCGCGCCTGTTCGAACACCACACTCGCACCGAAACCATGACGCACCGCCGAACGCGACGCGTCTGCGCGGACTGCCACCCATCGGTTTCGAACGCGTCTCGGATTCCCGTTCCGGATGGCGGTATCCGTGGCGCGATCTGCCCGACGTGTTCCGGCGCTACCATCGAGCACGACGGCGTCTACACCTGCCTCGAGTGTGGTTGGACGGGCTCGAGCTGATTGCCGGGCTCCGTCCCGGCACCGCCGTCGATCACTGAACGTCGATCCGCCGTCCCGTTCCACCGCCCGATTTTCGCGCCCGATCGACCAGCCGTTCGATTCGGTCGTCGGTCGACGGGTGTGTCGAGAAGAGTCGTGACCAGGCGTCCGCTCGCTCGTCCGTGTGGACGTACAGCGGCGAGAGCAGCCCGCGCTGGGTATCCGCAACGCGCTGAATCCGACGGAGTGCACGGGCGAGCGCGAGTGGATTGCCAGTTACCGTTGCGGCACGGTCGTCGGCAGCGTACTCCCGGCGTCGCGAATGGGCCCGAACCAGCGCCGTAACTGCGAGCAAAGCGACCGCGACGCCGCGCTCGGCCCCGCGCACCACGCGCCCGAAGATCGTCTCGGGCCAGGCCTGCGGGCGGCCCCGCATCCACGCGATCGAACGGGCGAGGCCCCCGATCAGGAGCAACGCCGGCAACAGTACCATGACGGCGAGCCCCGCAATCGTCCGGAAGACGCTGTACGCGAGCGTCTGGACGAAGGCATCGTACCCCTCGAGGTGGGCGAGTTCGTGGGCGACCAGCGCCTCGAGTTCCGCGGACGACAGCAGGCGAAAGAGCGAGCGATCGAGGACGACGATGCCGCCGGTCGCGCTCCCCAGCGCGAAGGCGTTCGGCGTCGGCAGTTGCGCGACCATCACGGTCGGCGGGTCGACGTCCATTCGCTCCGCGAGTCCGTCCAGCCGCCGATACAGCGTCGGCGCGCGCGATCGCGGGAGTTCGACGGCCTCGAGTTGCGAGAGCAGTTGGGTCCGTCCGAAGCGATAGCTCAGGTAGCCGACGACGAGTCCGACCGCGACGACGATCGCGAGCGTCGTCACCGGATCCGGCGCGGAGAGCCACAGCGTCGCGAGACCGAGGTAGGTCAGCGCCGCCAGCCCGGCGTAACAGCACAACACCGCGAGGCCGACCAGTACGAGGAGCACTCGCGGCGCCGCCCGGGTTGCACTCATCGCGTGAACGTAGGGACGGGCGTCGCAAACGCGTTTCCGTTCACGTTCGGGACGAACGCGGGCACGGTCGACGCGTCGGCGTCCGCCGTTCTCGAGAGGGGACCTACCGAACCCGCAGAGCGCGTTAGTCGGCCGACAACGCCTCCTCGAGTCGATCCTCGATCCGCTCGAGTTCGGTCTCGAGGGCCTCGCCCTCGGCACCCTCGAGGTCATCGATTCGGTCGGCGATCCCCTGCAGCCGCGAGTACTTCTCGTCCTCGTCGACGCCGGTCTTTTGCACGTAGACGTCTTCGTCGACGTCGTAGACCGCGTCCTCCTCGAGGTCGGTCACCGACAGCACGACGTCGAGTTTCTCCGCGTCGACGCCGAGCACCCACTCCCGGGGAATCCCGTGCTCGTCGAGGGCGTCCAGCACCGTCTCGTCGTCCTTCGGTCGCCGGCGCTCGCGGACCGTCCGCCGAACGGTGCCGTACCGACCGTGCAGCTCTTGGTCCGGCCCGAGCCGCTCGAGCAGCGGCTCCCGCGCCGACTTTCGGAGCCGATCGGCACCCCGCTGGACGTCCGAAGAGAGGACGTAGAGGTCCGTCAGCGGGTCCGTTTCCAGGGAGTCGGGGTCGTCGGGATCCGCGAGGCGCTCGAGGAGGGTCGCGAGCAACAGCGCATCGTCGTGGACGCGCTCGGCGCGCGTGCGCGCTTCGGCCGACGGGATGAGGTACGGACTCTCGCCGGCCACGGCCGCGTCCGGGTCGCGCGTGATGAGATCGTTGACGACGGTGAACTCGTCGGCCAGCGTGAGCACGACGGCGTAGGGTTCGACCCCAGGTTGCAGATCGTCGACGGCGATCTGTCCCGCGTCGAGGCCGTCGACGAACACCTCGAACTGCTCGCGCCAGAGCGGCCGCTCCTCGTCGCTGTCGTCGAAGCGAACGATGATCCGATCGTCGGCCGACCTTACGACGTGAAACCGGCGTTCCGATACCGGCGTTTCCAGCGCTGCGCCCGCCTCGAGGTTCGCACACTGTCGCGTGAGTGTCTCCCAAATGCCTTCCATACGCCGGCTCTCGCCGTATAGAATCAAAAATCAGCGGCACGCAAGTGCGGCTCACAGCGGCCACGATCGCGGTTAGCCCTGATGCGCTCTCGGTGACGGTCACAGTTGCGACCTCAGTACCGGGTCACAGAACTAAGGCCAAGCATGTGGTCCGTGTGCACATGCTTCACTCGGTGGGTCCGATGCGCACCGTCGACGTCGGCGAGCGAACCACGCGCGAAACGTCGATCGACGACCTACTCGAGCGCGTCATCGGTGGCCGAGCAGCGGCAACTGCGCTTGCACACGATCGAATCCCCTTCGACGCCGAACCGTTTGGCCCCGAAAACCGAGTCTACCTCTCGACCGGTCCGCTCCAGCAGTCCCGGATGTCCTTCACGGGTCGAATGAACATGACCGGGCTCTCGCCGCTAACCGACGGACTGCTCTCGGCCAACGCCGGCGGCTACCTCTCGCGCAACTTCGTCGGCACTGGCCTCAGCGTGCTCGAGATCGTCGGTGAGAGCGACGAATTGCTCGCGATCCACGTACGGGACGACGGCGTGACGTTCGAAGCGGTCCCAGAACTCGAGGGGGCGACGGTTCCCGAGACGTCGGACTACCTGCGGGAACAGCACGGCCTCGGCCCCGAACACTGCGTTGCGATCGGTCCGGCGGGAGAGAATCGAGTACGGTTCGCGGCGGCGATGACCTACGACTCGCGGGCCTTCGGTCGGGGCGGCCTGGGCGCGGTGCTGGGCGCGAAGAACGTCAAGTGCGTCACGTTCGAGGGCGACGTCGACCCACCGGTCGAAATTCCGGGTGCGCCACAGACCGAGATCCACCGCGCGGCGGCGCAATCGGACGACCAGCGGCGACGGCAGGGGACCGCCGGGAGTACGGAGTTCATCAACGACCACTTCTCGCTGCCCACGCGGTACTTCGCCGAGTCCGAGTTCGAGGGCGCCTCGAGCATCGGCGGCGAGGCGGTCGAGTCGAAGAAGTACGAGAAGGGGGCCTGTTCGGCCTGCGCCTACGCCTGCAAACTCCCGACGCGGGACGAGGAAACCGGTCTCGAGACCGAGGGGCCGGAGTTCGAGACCGTCTATTCGTTCGGGTCGCTGCAGGGGGTCGACGACGTCGTCGACGTCATGCGCGCGAACGAACTGTGCGACTCGCTGGGGATGGACACCATCTCGGCGGGCGTCACCGTCGCGGCCTACCTGGCGAGCGTCGACGAGTTCGGCAACGCAGCACTCGCACAGGAACTGACGGCGAAGATCGCCCGCCGCGAGGGGATCGGCGAGACGCTCGCGGAGGGGCTCGCCCGCTGTCACGACGACCTCGGCGTCGCGGACTACACGGTCAAAGGCATGGCGCTACCGGCCCACGACGGTCGCGTCCTCCACGGTCAGGGGCTGTCCTACGCCGTCTCGAACCGCGGTGCCGACCACCTCTACGCCAGCATGCTGTCCCTCGAGTACGGCGGCGAACTCGATCCGCAGGGGACGGTCGGGAAGGCCGCCCGTCTCGTCCACGAGGAGAACGTGGCCGCGCTGTTCGATACGGGCATCATCTGCGTTTTCGGTCGCGACTACGTCACCGAAGAATACCTCGAGACGCTGTTCGACGCCGACTACGAGGAGCTGCTCGAGGTGGGCGCGAAGACCGTGCTCCTCGAGCGCCACTTCAACAACCAGCGAGGGTTCGACCGCGAGGACGATACGCTGCCGTACGAGATCCCGGATCTCGAGGCGGCGATCACGGCGTACTACGAGGCGCGGGGGCTGAACGAGGACGGCATCGTACCGGAGTCGCCGCTCGAGGTGCGAATCGATGCGGCTGATTGAGCGATTCACCGCCGCTCGCGACCGTTGAGAGGCGTCGCGACATCGGACAGTGTCGCTCGCGCACTCGCATTCAATATCGCAATATGGAATTTATCCTGTCCCTGCGCGGATCTGCAGCGGTAACGACGTATCTGCTGTGTGCCGGCTCAGGAGCGTCCCCTCGTCTGATTCACCGGACGGCAAAAATCGTGGTCGGGCTCGAGGCTGTCTACGGCGTCAGGCGATCCCACAGCGACTTCATCTCCGAGGCCGACTCCATCGCCGACAGCTCGCGGTAGGCCGACTTCTCCTCGTCGTAGTTCGACTCGAGGGGGTTAGTGATGTCGTTGCCGTAATCGAGTTTCTTCGCCATCGTCGTCAGCCCCTCGTAGGCCGTCATCTCGATGCGCTCGGTCATCATCCCGGCGTTGATGTACATCATGTTGAGGAGGTCGTCGTCCTCGATGGTGTCCTCCATCGTCTGGCGCTCGGTCTCGAGCGCGTCGAGGATCGGCGCCTCGCGACGCTCCGCCGGCCGGTCGAGGGCCGCGAAGACGTCCTCGAGCCGCTGGACGTGCTGGCGGGTTTCGTCGCGGTGGTCGGCAAAGCCCTGGCTGAGCCGGTCGTTGCTCGCGTTGATCGCCATCTCGTCTAACGTCTCGACGAGGGCCTGCTCGATGTGATACTGCTGGGCGAGCTTGTGGTGGAACAGTTCCTCGAGGTCGGTGATGCGGTCGGGGTTGGTCGTCGCCATGTGTCGAGGTGGCGTCGGACAGGCGCATAACCGTGAGCCCCGAACACGCAGGCCGGCGCTCGGGTCCCGACTCCGATGCCGACTCGAGTTACGGCACGTCCTCGGGAACGTCGAAGTCGTGGAAGTGCTCGCCTTTCTCCTTGCTGAGGATATCTAGCGCCGCCGAAGCACCGTCGCCGGCGGCGATGACGGCCTGCCACTCCTCGTCGCGGACCATCGCACCCGTGGCGTACAAATCCTCGATGCTGGTCTCGGTGTCTAGATCCACGTCGACGGTGCCGTCGTCGGAAAAGTCTACCTCGAGATCCTCGGCGATCGACCGATCCGCGCCGGTCGCGAGAACGACGTAGTCGGCATCGTAGGTGCCGTCCTCGGTTTCGATTTCGAACCCGTCGCCGGTCGGCTCGATGTCGGTGACTTCCTCGCCCTCGCGGACGTCCGAACCGCGGTCGCGGACCTGCCCGCGCGTGAGTTCCATGAACTCGCTGCCGCTGATGCTGCGAATCCCCGGGTAGTTGAAGAGGTGGGCCTTGTGCATCCAGGTCTCGTCCGTGTCGAAGACGACCGTCTCGAGGCCGTTCTTCCCGGTAAACAGTGCTGCGCTCAGGCCGGCTGGGCCGCCGCCGACGATTGCGACGTCTACCATGGTCTCGCGTCAACGAACGGGCAGATAAAGGATTGTAACGGCGACGGTGACTGTAGCAGGTTGTAACACGCGTCGCTGCTCTCACTCACCACTGGTCGACGGCCGTGGACACCGGCACTCGAGCGGCTCGAACCCGGGGTGTCACCCCAGATCTTCGCCGATCGTCTCCTCGAGGCCCGGTTCCTCGCCGAGTCGCTTTTCGATGACCGGCGTCGCAGAGATGCCGAGCACCACCGCCGAGAGCAGGATCGACGTCGCGGCCACCGCCCAGAGTCGCTCCGCACCCGCGAAGGGAGCCTGGTTCAGCGCGTACGCGAGGTAGTAGAACGTTCCAATGCCGCGCAGCCCGTAGACCGAAATCGCCAGCCGCTCGCTCCAACTGCGGTCGAACCCGAGCAGGGCGACGATGCCGGCCACCGGCCGGACGAGGAAGACGATCGCGACCGCGGCGAGGAACAACTCGAGGGTCAGCGGCTCGAGGAGACCGCCGGCGATGGCGCCGCCGAACAGCGTCATGATCGCGACCTGCAGGAGCTGTTCGGCCTTTTCGGAGAGGTCGTGCAAGGGCTCGTAGAAGACGTGGCGCCGCTCGTAGTCGCGAAGCACCGTCGCGGCGACGAACACGCCGATGAAGCCGTACCCGCCGAGGACCTCGACGATGCCGTACACCGCCAGGGTCCCGCCCAGCGCCTCGAGGCCGAGCATCGCCTTCGGAAGGGGCTCAGAGACGGGCGCGATAAACACCAATCGCGCCAGCAGCCAGCCTAACACGAGCGCGACGACGACGCCGACGACGATTCGGTACACGACGTCGATGAGCAGCCACTCGCCGACCCAGTTGCCGGGCGCGACGCCGACCAGGGCCATCGCGACCGCCAGGTTCGTAAACGGGAATGCGAAGCCGTCGTTCAGCCCGGACTCCCCCGAGAGCGCGAAGCGAACTTCGTCCTGCCGTCCGTCGGCTTCCGGCTTCGGTTGCTCCTCGCTGCTTCCGCCGGGACCTTCGACCTGCACCTCCGAAGCGACGACCGGGTCGGTCGGCGCGATCACGGCGCCGAGCAGGACCGCCGTCGGGATCGCGAAACCGGCCCACCAGCCGACCAGCGCCGACAGCCCGATCGTCACCGGCATCGTGATTCCGAGGAGCCGCCAGACGCTTTCCCACGATCGCAACCCCGGCGGCCGGTCGAGTTTCAGCCCGACGGTCATCAGCGCGATAATCACGCCGAGTTCGGTCAATCGCTCGGCCGTATGGCCCTGTGCGAGCGGATCCGGTTCGGGGATCCCGAGCGGGAGCGAGAACAGGATAAACCCATAGACGATATAGAAAATCGGGTCCGTGACGGGAACGTTCGAGATGAACCGCGGTAAAATTGCGATGCCGAGGATGGCGATGCCGACGAAGATCAAGACGAGATTGTACAGCTGGAACAGCTCGAGGGCCATTGGCTATCAAATCGGTATCTGAGCCGGCTCAAAAGGGATTGGCGTTGCATATGACGCGAGTCGGCCTAGTAGCGACCGCCGCGCAGGTGCGCGGTGAAGCGTTTTCCGTCCGTCCGGAAAATACCCGGCAGCGACGCGAACCGGTCGTCTCTCGCCGACTATGAATAGACGCCACCTGTTAACCCGATGTGCCGGTGCCAGTGCGGCACTGGTCGCCGTAAGCGGGTGCACCGAAGAGACGCTCGCGGAGACCGAGACGAAGCCGCCGTTCATCGAGATCGACGACGAGGAGATCGAGCTCCCGGTCGACCAGCAGGTCGAAGTGGTCGAAGCGGCCGTGCTCCGGGCGGACGGCACCGAGATCGAGACGATCGACGGCCTCGAGGCGTTCCTCGCGGACGAGGGCGTTCCGGTCGAGAGTCTCGAGGAGGTCGAGAAACCCATCGCGGAGAAACTCGAGACCGAGCGCGAGGACATCGACGAGATCGACAACGAGCCCCACGGCACGGGAACGGTCCTGGAGTTGGAGTACGTCCACCCCGACCGGGCCGAGATGGGGACGCTCGAGGCCGTCGGGCTCGTCGCCGGCGGCTACGCGGCGCTCGTCGCGTCGGGATACGACGCCGAACTGCTCGAGGCGACGATTCTCAACGACGCGGACGAGCCCTTCGGCAGCTTCCACGTGCTCACCGAGTGGGCCGAGGAGTACGACGAGGGGACGACGTCGGCGCGGAGTTACGGGACCAAGCCGTGGATGACGGTAAAAACGATCGCCGAACGGTGACGTCTCGTGCTGTTCGCGACGACGTGGCCGTCGAAGCGATGCTCGAGAGCTCGAGTTCCCATCGATGTTCCCGGGTTCGTCGGGCCGCCGACCCGCGTCCGATCCGATAGCCCGTAAGCGCCCGTCGCACGCCGGGCGGCGCAGTAACTCGCTGGCCGGCGTAGTGGTGACATCCGATCACCATGCCCCGCGAGGACGTAGCCGAGTTTACTATCGAGTCCGTGCAGGTACTCGCCGAGGACGAAACGGTCGACGAGGAGTTGATCCCCGACCTGAGCGACGAGCAGTTGCTCGAACTCTACGAGTCGATGAAACGCTCCCGGCGCCTCGACGAGCGCGCGATCGCCCTCCAGCGGCGCGGCGAACTGGGGACGTACGCACCCGCGATCGGCCAAGAGGCGGCCCAGGTCGGCACCGCCTTCGCCATGGCCGACGGCGACTGGATCGTTCCCTCGTTTCGCGAACAGCCCGCGCTCCTCGTCCGCGGAACGCCGCCCGAGCAGATCCTCCAGTACGCGCTGGGGATGGAGGAGGGCGCCGAGATTCCGGACGGTGAAGGCGCCCTGCCGCCGGCGATCCCCGTCGGAACCCAGCCGTTACACGCCGCCGGGATCGGCTGGGGAGAGGCGCTGCAGGACCGGGACAACGTCGCGGTCACGTACTTCGGCGACGGCGCGACCAGCGAGGGAGACGTCTACGAAGCGTTCAACTTCGCGGGCGTCTACGACGCCCAGACGGTCTTCGTCTGTCAGAACAACCGGTACGCCATCTCGACCGGAATCGAGAAACAGACCAGAGCGGAGACGTTCGCCCAGAAGGCCATCGCGGCCGGTATCGACGGCATTCGGGTCGACGGCAACGATATCCTGGCAGTCTACCGCGTCGCCCAGGAGGCCATCGAACAGGCCCGCGACGGGGATCCGGTGCTCATCGAGGCGCTGACCTACCGCCGATCGATGCACACGACCTCCGACGACCCCACCGCCTACCGCGAGAGCGAGGAGGAAGCCGAGTGGGAGGCTCGCGACCCCATCCTCCGGTTCCAGGTGTTCCTCGAGGACCGCGGGCTCCTCGATTCCGAGACGGAGGACGAAATCGACGAGCGCATCGAATCCGAACTGGCCGACGCGATCGATCAGGCCCGAACCGCGAACGAGGCGGTCGACCCCGCGGACATGTTCCGCTACGTCTACGACGAGCTGCCGCCCTATCTGGAGGCACAACTCGAAGCCTTCGAGGCGGAACGCGGAGGTGAGACCGATGGCTGAGCGTCTCCGGATGATCGAGGCGGTCGGCGAGACCCTCCGCTCGGAACTCGAGCGCGACGACGGCGTCGTCGTCTACGGCGAGGACGTGGGTCGGGCCGGCGGCGTGTTCCGGGCGACCGAGGGGCTGATCGACGACTACCCCGACCGCGTGTTCGACTCGCCGGTCGCGGAGGCGGGCATCGTCGGCGTCGGGGTCGGACTCGCGGCCACCGGAATGCGGCCCGTGCCGGAGATCCAGTTCCAGAGTTTCCTGTATCAGGGTTTTCACCAGCTCGCCCAGCACGTCGCGCGGATCCGGAGCCGTACTCGGGGAACGATCACCTGCCCGATGACGATCCGAACGCCCTACGGCGGCGGGATCCACGCCCTCGAGTTGCACTCCGAGAGCTTCGAAGCCGGCTTCTCGCACGTGCCGGGGTTGAAGGTCGCCATCCCGTCCTCGCCGGCCGAGACGGCGGGGCTGCTCAGGTCGTCCATCCGCAGCCCTGACCCGGTCGTGTTCATGGAGCCGACGCGGCTCTACCGCTCGTTCCGCGAGGAGGTGCCCGACGACCACGAGGTGCCGCTGGGCGAGGCCCGCGTGGTCGAGGACGGCGACGACGTCACGGTCGTCGCGTGGGGCTCGATGCTCCGCGAGACGCTCGACGCCGTCGACGAGATCGACGCGAGCGTCGAGGTGATCGACCCCCGCACGCTCTACCCGCTCGACACGGAGACGATCGCCGACTCCGTGCGAAAGACCGGCCGCTGCGTCGTCGTCCACGAGGCGCCCCGCACCGGCGGGCTGGCCGGCGAGATCACCGCCCGGATCAACGAGGAGGCGTTCCTCTACCTCGAGGCGCCGGTCGAGCGCGTCACCGGTTACGACGTTCCGGTCCCCCTGTTCGCCCGCGAGGACGACTACCTGCCCGACGCGGATCGCATCGAAGACGGCATTCGCAGCGCGCTCGAGTTCTGATCTCGACTCGAAACCGTGACGGCACTCTCGCGCCGGGGTTCTATCCCGATCCGGCGCGTGCATCGCGACATGAGCGAAACGGTTCTCATCACCGGCTGTTCGTCGGGAATCGGACGCGTCGCCGCCCACGCGTTCCTCGCCGACGGCTGGACGGTCTACGCGACGGCCCGCAACGTCGAGGCCCTGGCAGACCTCGAGGCCGCCGGCGCGAGGACGGCCCGGCTGGACGTCACCGCGGACGCGGACGTGGAACGGGTGGTCGACCGGATCCTCGAGGAGCAGGGACGGCTCGACTGCCTGATCAACAACGCCGGATTCGGTCAGCTGGGGCCCGTCGAAGACGTCCCGATCGAGAAGGTCCTCGAGCAGTACGACGTGAACACCGTCGGGCCGCAGCGATTGATACGCGCCGTCCTTCCGCACATGCGCGCACAGGGATCGGGCACGATCGTCAACGTCACGAGCATCACGGATCGGTTCCCGATCGCCGGCATGGGTGCGTACAACGGCTCGAAGTCGGCGCTCGCGACCGTCAGCGAGACCCTCCGCCAGGAGGTGCGCGACTTCGGAATCGACGTCGTCGTGATCGAACCGACGGTCGTCTCGACGGCCCTCTACGACCGGATCCGCGAGGAGCTCGTCGACGTCGATCACGATACGGCCTACACCGACCTCTACGAACTCCACGAACTGCTCCACACCGTCAAGAGCGGCGGCCTGGGGATCGCATCCCCCGAGGACGTCGCGAGGGCCATGCTCGAGGCGGCGAACAGCGACGACCCGCGGCGGCGGTACACGGTCGGCTGGACGGGCAAAGTCGCGGCCCTGGTCGCGAGCGTGGTGCCGGAGCCGTGGCGGACGCCGCTGCTCGCCGCCGGGGTTCGAGCCGCGACCTCGCGGCCGGGAAAACGGCTCTTGCAGTGGTGGTTCACGCGAAATCACCGGGCGGACCGGCCCGACTTGAGCGAGTCGGCGGCGACCGAACGACGCCGACAGCGTCGACGGCGCTGACGGCGCGAGTTCCGGTTCTGCACTCGAGACAGTCCGTCACGGCTGAAAAACTACTTTTTACCCGCTCGGCGAAGCGGTACCCGAGCACACCGTGAGCGAACGCCAGATCGAGCGCCGCGACGCCGAAGCCCTGTTCGTCTCCGAACTCGAGGCCGTCTACGACATGGAGGTGAAGTTAGTCGACGCCCTCGAGGAGATGGCCGAGGCGACGACGAACGACAACCTCAGCACGGGCTTCGCCGTCCACCGCACCGAGACGGAGCGACAGGTCGAGAACGTCGAGGCGGCGTTCGAAGCGCTCGGACGGGAGCCGACCCGTCGCGACAACCCCACGGTCGACGGCCTGCTGGCGGAGCGAGAGCGGGTCACCGCCGACGTCGCGGACGACAGGCTGCTGAATCTCTACCACCTCAACGCGGCGATCAAGACCGAGCGACTCGAGATCACGGGCTACGAGGGGCTGCTGGCGCTGGCGAGCGCGGCCGGACTCGCGGCCGACGTCACCGATCCGCTCGAGCGCAACCTCGCCCAAGAGGAGAAGACCCTGCGCAAACTCGAAGGGCTCGCCGGCGAGGGACCGCTCGAGTCGTTCTGGAAGCGGCTCACGGGCGGCTCGGGTTAGATCCACGCAGGCGGTTGGGGAGAACGACGGGGGGTACGGCCGTCGGTTCGGCTCCGAGACGGGGCGCGGTCCTTTCGCTTCCACCCCGATTCCTTTTGCCGCCGTCCGTGGATAGGGAGAGGCGCTGATTCCCCATGTCCGACGACCCCGCCGATACGAAGCCGGACGCGTACGCCGGTCCCGACCCCGCATCCTTCCGGCCCGAGTCGCTGTGGCTAGCCACGACGCCGACGACCGACTACGAACCGTTCGAGAACGGACTGGACGTCGACGTCGCCGTCGTCGGCGGCGGCATCACCGGCCTGACGACCGCCATCGAACTCAAAGAAGCCGGGCGGTCCGTGGCCGTCCTCGAGTCGGACCGCATCGTCGAGAGCACGACGGGCCACACGACGGCGAAGCTCACCTCCCAGCACGGGTTGCTCTACGACACCCTCCTTTCGGAGTTCACCGAGCGGAAGGCCCGGCAGTACGCCGACGCGAACGAGGCGGCGATCGAGGCGGTCGAACAGCGCGTCGACGAGCACGACATCGACTGCGACTTCCGGCGAACGGCCGCCTACACCTACGCGGCCTCGTCCGACGATATCGAGCAGATCGAGGACGAAGTGCAGGCGGCCCAGCGGCTCGGCTTGCCGGCCTCGTACGTCGAGGAGACGCCGCTGCCGTTCGACGCCGGCCCGGCCGTCCGCTTCGACGACCAGGCGGAGTTCCACCCGCGGAAGTACCTGCTCGCGATCGCCGAGGAAATTCACGGCGACGGCAGCTACGTCTTCGAGGAAACGCGGGCGCTCGACCTCGAGCCCGGGTCGCCATGCCGCCTCGAGACCGAGCGCGGGGAGGTCGTCGCCGACGACGTGGTGGTCGCGACGCACTTCCCGTTCCACGACCGGGCGGGCTACTTCTCGCGGATGCACCCTCACCGCGCGTACCTGCTCGCGGTTCGGATCGAGGAAGAGCCGCCCGAGGGGATGTACTACAACACCGCGTCGCCGCCCGCGACGATGCGGACGCATCCGGCGGGCGACGCCGCGGCGGCGGACGAGGACGCAGCGCTCGACGCCGACGAGGAACTCCTCATCGTCGGCGGCCAGAGCCACAAACCGAGCGTCAGCGGCGTGCCGACCTCCGAGCGGTACCGCCGCTGCGAACGGTTCGCCCGCGAACACTTCTCGGTCGAATCGATCGAGTACCGCTGGTCGACGATGGACTACTCGCCGGTCGATCGGGTGCCCTTCATCGGGAAGATCGATCCCTTCTCGAAGCACGTCTACGTCGGCACCGGGTTCAATGGCTGGGGGATGACCGCCGGTACCGCCGCGGGGATGATCCTCTCCGATCTGATTACCGAGGGCTCGAGCCCCTGGGCCGATATTTTCAATCCGCAGCGGCTGCCGCCCAAATCCGCCGCGAAGACGTTTTTCGAGGAGAACAGCACGGTCGGCGGTAGCTTCGTCGGCGATCGGATCAAGTCGCTGCTTCGGTCGCTCGGCGGCGACGCGGCCGATATGCCGGCGACGGGCGAGGCCAGCATCGTCCGACGGACGGGGCGACCGATGGGCCTCTACCGCGACGAGGACGACGCGATCCACGCCGTCTCCGCGGTCTGTCCGCACATGGGCTGTCTCGTCCGGTGGAACGACGCCGAGCGAACGTGGGACTGTCCCTGCCACGGCTCGCGGTTCACCCACGAGGGCGACGTCCTCTCGGGGCCGGCCCTCGAGGGGTTGCCGTACCGCGAACTGTGAGCGCAGCGCGGAGAATCGGTGCGGCTACTCGAGGGAAACGTTCTCGATGGCGATGCGTTTGGACTCGGGAACCGACGCGTCCGGCCCGCCGCCCGCAACGGCGTAGTCGCCCCGGTCGACGGTCGTCTCGGTCGCCGCCTCCGTCAGGACGATCACGCCCTCGGCCACCAGCGGCGCGATCACGCCCGCGATCGCGGCCTCGAGACTCGACAGCGGCGCGCGGACGACGACCCGCTCGCCCGGTTCGATCCCGTGCTCGTCGATCACGTCGCGGGCCGTCTCGAGCGCCTCGGCGTGGGTAACGGTCCGGTCGCCGTCGGTGAGGATCGCCGTCTCGGACTCGATCGACAGCGGCGGGAACGCCGGATTCTCGCTCCAGATTCCGGCGTCGAAGTTGTGGACGCCCGGTTCCTCGGGCTTGGCGCCGTAGCCGACGCGCTGGGCGCCCGGCGGCAGGTCGTAGGTGTCGGACTCGAGGTCGCGGGTGGGCGCAACCAGCGCGCGGAAGTCGTCCTCGTCCGCGAGGTCCGTCGGCGGCTCGAAGTAAGTGGTGCCCTCGAGCAGCGTCGTGCCGAAGAAGGCCAGCAGCGCCAGCGGGCCGTCGCCGACGACGCCGACGGTAATGCCCTCGCGGACCCCGGAGTGGCGCAGGAAGTTGCCGGCCTTCCACGAGGAGGTACAGAGCCAGTGGTAGTCGTACTCCCGCTCCGTCGCGTCGACGAGGGTCGTCCGGTCGTCGTACTCCTCGCGGAACTCGCGGGCGAGCAGGTCGGCGACTGTCGCGGCGGTCATACCGCTAGCTCGGGAGCGAATCGAAAAAAGACCGCCGATAGCGGCGGCGCCTCGAGGGTCGATCGCCGCCGTATGACGGGTCGTCGAGCCGTAACCGTCCGATCAATCGTCCGCGGCCGCCGGCTCGGCGTGATCGACCTCGGTTCCGAGTACGTCGAGGAACTCGGCGAGCCATTCGGGATGGTCGGGCCACGCCTGGGCCGTCACCAGGTTACCGTCCCGCGTCACGTCGTCCGCCCAGTTGCCGCCGGCCCCGCGCACGTCCGCCTCGAGCGCCGGGTACGCCGTACAGGTCCGGCCCTCGAGGACGTCCGCGGCCGCGAGGATCTGCAGGCCGTGACACAGCGCCGCGACGGGTTTGTCTTCCTCGAAGAAGTGGCGGACGATCTCGAGGACGTCGTCGTACGTGCGGAGGTACTCGGGCGCGCGACCGCCGGGGACGACCAAGGCGTCGTAGTCCGCAGGGTCGACCGCGTCGAAGTCGTGGTTCAGTTCGAAATTATGCCCCGGCTTCTCGGTGTAGGTCTGGTCCCCCTCGAAGTCGTGGATAGCGGTCGGACAGGCGTCGCCCGCCTCCTTCTCGGGACAGACGGCGTGGACCTCGTGGCCGACCATCTGCAGCGCCTGGAACGGGACCATTACCTCGTAGTCCTCGACGAAGTCGCCGGCGAGGAGCAGGATTCGTTTGTTGGCCATGGGTATCCCCGTCCGAGCGTTCGACGCCGGCGGCTATAGCTGTGGTGGACGGTATCACGACACTCGCTAAAATCGGACCGAGCGATCGGGCGGCGACTCGAGGGAGTGGACCGGTTCGAAGCACGCGAATGCTACTGTCGCGGTAGGTCGTCCTCCCCTCAGCTACGGCGTCGATTGGGACGCGGCGGGTCGACTGTTACCGCCGCCGTGTTCGGGTCCCGCGTCGTCGAGCAGCGCCGTCGCCATCTGCCGAGCGACGTACGCGAACGCGTTCGAGAGGTGGAGGAGGAAAACGCCGATCGCCACCGCAACGGCGACGGCGAGGACGGCCTCCGGCAGCGTCTCGATCGACCACGTGATCGGCTCGTCGTTGACGGTCACCAACTCCGGCGCGTACGGATACTGGAGCGGCGCGGTCACGAGCGAGAGCGCGGTCAGCAGCGGAATCAACAGGACGACCGCGATGACGCCGAGCGGGAACTTGACCATGAGAAAGCCCAGTCCGCGCCAGGTCGAGGGCGCCTCGAGGTAGCTCTCGATCCGCGCCCGGATTCCCCGGTCTCGGCTCCGAGTCGACGCGACGTCGGTACCGTCCTCGGCCTCCAACTCGACGCCGAGCAGCGCGGTCGCGAGCCACCGCTCGAACCCGGCGAAGAGCCGAACGGTGAGCAGCGTCACGAACAGTACGACGAGCCCCACCCCGACCGGCGAGAGTAGTGCACCGATTACGAGCCCCATCGTGACGAACGTGTAGTACGTCATCCCGAGCGGCGCGGCGAGAATCAGGTAACAGAGATTCTTGTACGACTGCCGGTCGGCGACGATTCCGAAGACGTCACCGACTACGGAGCCATCGTCGTCCGTGCGAGCTTGCCTCGCCATCCTACCCGATACTTATCATACGACTAAGAAATAGTTCCGACCGATTACCGAGCGAGAAACGACCCCAAAACTGCGCGACCGTCGGCTCAGAACGCTCGCTTGATCTTCTCGAAGAAGCCTTCCTTTACGTCGATCTCGTCGCCGCCGGCTTCGGCGAACGCCTCGAGCGCCTCGCGCTGTTCCTCGTTCAAACTCTCGGGCGTGACGACCTGGACCTGCACGTAGAGGTCGCCCTGCCCGCGGCCGCGCAGCCGCGGCATGCCCTTGCCCTCGAGGCGGAAGGTCTCGCCGCTCTGGGTGCCGTCGGGGATTTCGAACTCGGCCGCGCCGTCGAGAGTGGGGACTTCGACCGTATCGCCGAAGGTAGCCTGCGGGAAGGAGATCGGCAGCCGGTAGCGCAGATCGTCGCCCTCGCGCTCGAACTGCTCGTGTTCGCGGATCGTGACGTCGATCAGCAGATCGCCCTTCGGGCCGCCTTCGGGGCTCGGCGCACCCTCGCGCTCCATCCGGAGCGTCTGGCCGTCCTGGATGCCCGCGGGCACTTCGACGGTCAGCGTCGCCTCGTTGCGGACGTAGCCGTCGCCGCCGCAGTCGCCGCAGGTCTCCGAGTAGAGCGTCCCCTCGCCCTCGCAGCGCCGACAGGTGGTCGTCTGCTGGACCCGACCGAGCGGCGTCTGCTGGACCTGGCGCTTCTGCCCGCGACCCTGACACTCGGGGCAGGTTCGTGCGTCCGCGTCCGGCGGGTGGCCCTCGCCGTTACAGGTCTCGCAGGTTTCGGGCCGCTCGATCGTGAACTGCTTCTCCGCGCCCTCGTAGGCTTCCTCGAGGTCGATCTCGAGATCCGTTCGAAGGTCCTGGCCCTTGCGCTGGCGGCGTCGTCCGCGGCCGCGGCCGCCGCCTCCGCCGAAAACCTGCTCGAAGATGTCGCCGAGACCGCCGCCCATACCGCCGCCGCCCATGCCGCCGAACGGGCCACCGCCCATGCCGCCGGCACCGGCGCCGCCCTCGCTCGCGTCGAAGCCGTGTTTCTCGGCCTGCTCGTAGCGGTCGTGGCCCATCCGGTCGTAGGCCTGGCGCTTTTCCTCGTCGGTCAGCACCTTCTTCGCCTTCTGGATCTTCTTGAACTTCTCTTCAGCGTCGGGGTCGTCGCTGACGTCCGGGTGGTATTCCGTGGCCTTCTCCCGGTAGGCCTTCTTGATCTCCTCGGTGGAGGCGTCCGGACTCACACCGAGCACGTCGTAAAAGTCCTCGCTCATTCGTTGTCCGCCGCTACTCGCTTGCGCCACTTGAAACGAACGTTCGTCAACGAACTTTTTGCGCCTCGGGTTCGCTCGCGTCGCTCACTCACCTCTCGGCGCAAAAACTTCGATGAAAAAGGCCGCTCGCTCACTTCGTTCGCTCGCGGGTGCGACGCTTACACTGCAACCGCAACAGTGCCGTTTCCGTCTTCACTTTCCCGCGTTAGCTGACTGGTCGAAGACGACTTACTCGTCGTCCTCGTCGTCCACGTCCTCGAAGTCCGCGTCGACGTACTCCTCGTCGTCAGCACCGGCTGCGCCGGCACCGCCCTCGGGGCCGGGGTTCGGGCCGCCGCCCATGCCGCCGGGGCCGGCACCGGCCGCGCCGCCCGCAGCACCGCCAGCGCCACCAGCGCCGGCGCCCGCCGCACCGGCACCGGCCTGCTGCTGGTAGACCTGCTTGCCGATCTCCTGCAGTTCCTGACTCAGCTCCTCGGTGGCCTCCTCAATCGCCTCGGCGTCGGCCTCGTCGTCGTCGATCGTCGCCTCGAGGTCGTCGATGGCCGCCTCGATGTCGTCGCGCAGGTCGTCGTCGACCTGCTCGTCGTTCTCTTCGAGGAGTTTCTCGGCGCGCTGGATCGTGGCCTCGGCGGCGTTGCGGGCCTCGATGCGCTGGCGCTTCTTCTCGTCCTCTTCGGCGTGTTTCTCGGCTTCTTCCTGCAGGCGGTCGATCTCCTCGTCGGAGAGGCCGGCCCCGCCCTCGATGGTGATCTCCTCGCTCTCGCCGGAGCCCTTGTCCTCGGCGGAGACGTTGACGATGCCGTTCTCGTCGATGGAGAACGTGACCTCGATCTGCGGGGTGCCCGCGGGCGCCGGCGGGATGCCGGTCAGGTGGAACTCGCCGAGCAGTTCGTTCTCCTCGGCGATCTCGCGTTCACCCTGGAAGACCCGCACCTGGACGGTCGTCTGGTTGTCCGCCGCGGTGGTGAAGATCTTGGATTCCTCGGTCGGGATCGTCGTGTTCTTCTCGATTAGCCGCTCGAAGAGGCCGCCCTTGACCTCGATACCCAGCGAGAGCGGCGTGACGTCCAGCAGGACGATGTCGTCGACTTCGCCGCCCAGCACGCCGCCCTGGATCGCCGCGCCCAGCGCGACGGCCTCGTCGGGGTTGACGTTCTTCTGGGGCTCCTGCCCGGTGAGGTCCTCGACTTTCTCCGCAACCTGGGGCATTCGCGTGGAGCCACCGACGAGCAGGACTTCGTCGATGTCGTCCTTGTCGTAGCCGGCGTCCTCGAGCGCCTGCTCGGTCGGTTCGACGGTGCGCTCGATGAGATCCTCGGTCAGCGACTCGAACTTGGCCCGAGTGAGCGATTCCTCGAGGTGGATCGGGCCGTCGTCCGTCGCCGTGATGAACGGCAGGTTGATCTCGGTTTCCTTGCGCGAGGAGAGTTCGATCTTGGCTTCCTCGGCGGCGTCCTTCAGCCGCTGCAGGGCCTGGCGATCGTCGCGGAGGTCGATGTCGTGTTCCTCCTCGAAGTTGTCGGCGAGCCAGTCGATGATCGCTTCGTCCCAGTCGTCGCCACCGAGGTCGTTGTCACCGTTGGTCGCGACGACCTCGTAGACGCCGCCGCCGAGATCGAGAATGGAGACGTCGAAGGTCCCCCCGCCGAGGTCGTAGACGAGGACGGTCTGGTCGGACTCGTCGTCTAAGCCGTAGGCCATCGCGGCGGCCGTGGGCTCGTTGACGATGCGCTCGACCTCGAAGCCGGCGATCTCGCCGGCGTCCTTGGTCGCCTGGCGCTGTCGGTCCGAGAAGTAGGCGGGGACCGTGATGACCGCCTTCTCGACCTCGTCGCCGAGATACTCTTCGGCGTCGCGCTTGATCTTCTGGAGGATCATCGCCGAGATCTCTTCGGGCGTGTACTCCTCGTCGTCGATCTCGACGGTGTAGTCGTCCTCCCCCATGTGACGCTTGATGGACTGGATCGTCCGGTCGGGGTTCTGGACGGCCTGGTTCTTCGCCGGTTTGCCGACGAGTCGCTCGTCGTCGTTAAAGGCGACGATGGAGGGGGTCGTCCGTTCGCCTTCGCCGTTGACGATGATTTCCGGATCGCCCCCTTCCATCACCGCGAACGCGCTGTTCGTCGTCCCGAGGTCGATACCGAGAATCTTGTTGCTCGCCATTACGAGGGCATTGTGCGCACTTTGGTTTAAACGTTACTAGCCCGTATGACGTCGCGAATAAAATCCGAAATCCGCGCCTCACACCTCCCTTACTCCCGAATTCGACACCTCCGTTTCTGGGCCGGTCGGTCACTCGAGAAGCGGGCAGAAACCGACTCGAGACTGCGACGAGATCAGGCTGATTCTGGCTGAAAATACCCCGCACGGAGACGCCGGTTACTCGTCGGTCGAATCGCCGTCCGCGTCGTCCTCGTCCGCGACTTCGCCGCCGAGTTCGATCGCGTCATCGTCATCGTCGTCTTCGGCGTCGACGTCGTCCGCACCGTCGGCGTTCGAATCCGTTTCCGCTTCGGCGCCGTCGGTTTCCGAACTCGAGTCCGCGGCGTCCGTCTCGTCGCCCTGCTCGTCGGCATCGCTCGCCGATTCGTCGTCGGCGCCGTCAGCGTCGGCGTCCGCGTCCGCGTTCGCATCCGTACCGTCCTCACCGTCGGCGGCGAGTTCGCCGTTCGAAACCGTCACCTGCGCGTTCTGGATGACCTTGTCGCCCATCTCGTAGCCGGCGGTGTAGACGTCGGCGATCGTCCCCTCGGGCTGGTCGCTGTCGACGCGCATCATGACCTCGTGGCGCTGCGGGTCGACCGCCGCGCCGGGGTCGGGATCGACCTCCGAGACGTTCTCGTCCTCGAGGACGCGGTCGAACTCCCGCATGGTCATCTCGACGCCTTCGCGCAGGCTCTCGACGTCGCCGCTTTCCTCCTCTAAGGCGCGTTTCAGGTTGTCTCGGACGTCGACGAGTCGCTCGACGAGGTCCTCGGTCGCGCGCTCTTTGATCTGGTCCTGGCGCTTCTTGGCGCGCTTCTTGTAGTTCTGGAAGTCGGCCTGCTTGCGCTTGAGGCGGCTCTTGAGATCCTCGACCTGCTCCTCGTACTCCGCGATCTCCTCGTCGCGCTCCTCGAGCGCCTGCTCGCGGGCCTCGAGTTCGTCCTGCAGGTCGCCGATCGTCTCGGCCTGGGACTCGACGCGCTCGGTCAGGTCCTCGAGTTCCTCGCGCTGGTGGTCGACGGTACCCGAGAGGTCCCGAGCCTGCTCGACGATCGCGTTGACCTTCCGCGCGAGTTCGTCGTCGTACTCGGTGAGCCGATCCAGCACCGCCTGAACGTCCTCGCTCGTTTCGGGCGTGTCGCCGTCAGTACCAGCGTCGGAAGCGAGTGTCTCGTCCCCAGACTGGGCTGATTCGTCGCCAGCTGCCGATTCGGCAGCCTGGTCGCGGTCCGATTCCGGCGCCGACTGCGGTTCCGATCCTGATTCGTCGGGGGCGTTCGACGGATCGACGTCGGCCGTGTCGCCGTCTGCTGCCTCCTCGGACGGGACACCCTGGGCCGAGGCGTTCGTGCCCTCGTCTTCGCTCATGTGCGGGTCAACGAACAGCGGTAATAAAAGGGTTGAGGTACGCGCGACCGCTCGGCGAGCTGCGACGGATTGGGAAGTGATTCGGAATCGGCCCGCTTCCCGCTTGCTGCGTCTCGATCGGGCCGCTCCGTGGCGTCTCGAGGGTGTGATCCCGAACCGAAGTAGAGCGGGAAGAGGACGATCGGATTCTGGACAATATCACAATTTGTTCTATATTCGGTTCAGTGACGTCGAATTTAGGGGCGATCCACTTATACACCCCCGCCTGCACGTTCAACCATGGACGGCCGCCCTTCACACACCGCCGAGGCGCAAATACTGTTGGTCGAGGACAACCCCGGCGACGTCCGTCTCGTCGAAGAGGCCTTCCGAGACGGACACTTGATCAACCAGCTCCACTCCGTCACCGACGGTCAATCGGCGCTCGATTTCATTCACCGTCGCGGCGAGTACGAGTCGGCACCGCGTCCGGATATCGTCCTGCTGGATCTGAAACTGCCCCGCGTCGACGGCGAAGACGTGCTCCACGAGATCAAACACCACCCGGACCTCGGGGACGTCCCGGTCGTCATCCTCACCGGAATGGACGAGGAACGCATCGAGTCGGAGGATCTCGATCACGACGCGGACGAGGACGCGGTCATTCAGAAGCCGATCGACCCGGACGAATTCGTCGAGGTCATCCGCGAATTCGAAAACTTCCGACTGTCCGTCGTTCGAACCAACACTTAGCCGGTATCGACGCGCCAGGTCGAATCTGCGCTGAGTGGGCCCTCGTCCCGTACTACCTTCGATCCCGATTGTTATCGGACGGCGGCAACTCCACCCGATCGAACCAGAACTCCTCGAGCGTCCGGACCATCTCCACGAACTCGTCGGGCGCCCGCGGTTTCGTCAGGTACGCGTTCACGTGTTGCTCGTAACTCCGGCGGATGTCCTCGTCGGCCTCGGAACTGCTCAGGACCACCACCGGTAACTGCTCGAGGTCGGAGTCGTCACGAATCGCCTCGAGAACCTCGAAGCCGTCCTTTCGGGGTAGATTGAGATCTAACAGGACGATATCGGGGCGCGGCGCCGACTCGTACTCGCCGTTTCGATGCAGAAACGCCATCGCTTCGACGCCGTCCGTGACGACGTGCAGGTCGGCATCGAACGACGCGTCGCGAAAGGCTTCCTTCGTGAGTCGGACGTCGCCCGGGTTGTCCTCGATCAGCAGTACATCCGGGGCTGGAGTCGGGGAACTCGGATTCACAGTTGGTACGGCTTGACCGGCGTATCCGTCCGCCGTCGGTATTCGTTACTCCCACCCCAGCTACATAAGGTCGCGTGCCAATTGGTTTGGGTACTCTGTCCGGCGATTCGAGCGGTTCGACGACACGGTCGACATCGACCGCATGGACACGACACGAATCGCGACGAAACGATGCGACCGTCCCGCCGAACGGTCGCTGAACGACGAGAGCGAAACCGTGTTTACGCGGCCGCCCGTGGTCGCCGGTAGTGACGCAGGCGCGAGCTGACGATTCGTCTCCCATCGAACTCCGGTACGAGGACGGGACGGTCCGCATCGACGGCCTCGAGGAGACGACCGTCCGGCCGATCCGCGAGTCCGTCCCCGAACTCGAGGCGGATCCGCGAACCGACGGCTGGCGCGTCCCGGCGTTCCGGTACGCCGCCCTTCGCCGAGCGCTGGCCGGCGTCGACGCGCCACTCGAGGACGACGTGCTCGATCTCGACGGGGAGCGCGTCGCGGCGCTGCACTCGGCCTATGAACTCCGCGATTATCAGCGCGAGGCGCTGTCGGCGTGGCTCGAGCGCGACCGCTGGGCGGACGGGCCGGCCGCCGTAGCTGCCGGGGCCGCCGTCGACGCCGCACCCGCCGGCGTCCTCGAACTCCCCACCGGCAGCGGGAAGACCGTCATCGCCCTGAAGGCCATCGAACGACTCGCGACGCCCACGCTGATCGTCGTCCCCACCATCGACCTGCTCGAGCAGTGGATCGGCGAACTCGAGACCGAATTCGGTCGACCGATCGGGCGCTTCGGCGGCGGCGAGCAACGGCTCGAACCGATCACCGTCTCGACGTACGATTCGGCGTACCTGAAGGCCGACTCGGTCGGCGACCGGTTCGGGCTCGTCGTCTTCGACGAGGTCCACCACCTCGGCGGCGAGGGGTACCGCGAGATCGCGCGGCTGCTGGCGGCACCCGCGCGGCTGGGACTCACCGCAACGTTCGAACGGCCGGACGGCGCCCACGAGGTGATCGAGGAAATCGTCGGCCCGCTGGTTCACCGCGTCGACGTCGACGAACTCGCCGGCGACCACCTCGCGTCCTACGACGTCAAGCGCCTCGAGGTCGACCTCACACCGGAAGAGCGCGAGGCGTACGAGCGGGCACAGGAGACGTTCTCGGACTACCTCGCTAAATCGAACATCCGGATGCAGAGCGGCTCGGACTACCAGGAACTCGTCAAGCGGTCCGGCTCGGATCCCGAGGCCCGCGAGGCGCTGCTGGCCCGCCAGCGCGCCCGCGAGATCGCCCGCGGCAGCGACGCCAAGATCGAGGCCCTCGAGGGGATCCTCGACGACCACCGCGGCGAGCGCACGATCGTCTTCACGGCGTACAACGACGTCGCGTACGACGTCAGCGAACGGTTTCTGATCCCGACGATCACCCACCAAACGCCCGCCGGGGAGCGGCGAGAGGTTCTCGAGCGGTTCCGCGAGGGGACCTACAGCCGGATCGCGACCTCGAACGTGTTAGACGAGGGCGTCGACGTGCCCGACGCCTCCGTCGCGGTCGTGCTCTCGGGCAGCGGCAGCGAGCGGGAGTTCACCCAGCGACTCGGCCGGATCCTGCGGCCGAAGGACGACGGCGGGCGAGCGCTGCTGTACGAGATCGTCGCAGCGGGAACGAGCGAGGAGCGGACGGCGCAGCGGCGACGGTAGGGCGGCGTGGCCGCGGCCCGGGCGGCGTCGAGTCAGTACCGCTCGACGTTCCACTCGCCGCCCAGCGCCCGCCGCTCGGCCGTCTCCATCGTCCCGTTTTCGAACACCGAGACGCGGCCGGTCTCCTCGCTCAGCGTCAGCGTCGCCACCACGTTCGCTCGCCTCGAGGTGTCTAAGGCGCTCATGTGGCGCGAGCCCATCCAGTCCTCGTACTCGGTGCGCTGGGGAGCGAGATCATCGCATTCGTCGGGCACCGGATCCGCAAAGCGAACCATCCGCCGCTGGACGACGCCGTCGACGCTGACAACCACCGCGCCGTCACGCGACCGGGCGACATCACTGGTCGTCTCGAAGAAGTTCTGCAGGTCGAGACAGACGCTGCGGCAGCGATCGACGGGCCACTCGTTGCCGCCCATCGGGTCCGCGAACCGCTCGATCGACGGTCCCGTGACGACCGCGACGTAGAGCCCCGGCCCCTTGACGAACTCCTCGTTCCAGCGGTCGAACGAGAGGCTGATTCCCTCGAGCGTATAGCGGAGGCAATCGGTCAACTCCCGGACGCCGTCGTGGTCCTCGTAGGGAATCCGTAACTCGCTGCCCATACCCGGTTTTCGGCCCGAACGTCCGTAGTTCCCGCGACTGATGGGGATGGAACGGGACGAAACGGGATGGGACGGTGTCGGCGAGTGACCGGTCATCCCTCGAGCGGAGACGGACACCGAGGGAGGCGCGACCGCTCGGTTCGGACGACTTTTGGCGATGCCGCGCCGATTCCCACGCGGATGCTGACGAAGGACCTGCTTCGCGTCTCGCGGGCCGGCGGGGGCTACCACCCGCAGTTCGCGGACCGCTCGCACCGGCCGCTGGCCGCCCGCGTCATCGGCACCTACCAGGGCCACGTCGGCGAGCAACGGGGCGAGCTCGAGGACGCCCTCGAGTCCCTCGAGCGCGAGAGCGACGACTTCAAACTCGTCCGCGGGTTCGCCGCGCTCCTCGAGCGCGAAGCGACCTTCGAGACCGACGCCGAAATCGAGCCCGAGCGCGCGCGGACGGCGGCATTCGAGGCCGCCGAAGCCGTCGGCGTCGTCGACGAAGACGACCGAGCCGTGGCGCTGATCCGCGCCGCCGAACCCCTCGAGGTGTCCGCGGACGACCTCGAGCGGGCGCTGTACGCCGACCTCGAGGATCGACAGGTGCTCGCCGGGGTCGAACCGCGCTGGGATCCGGACGGACTGCTCGATCAGTACAACCTCTCGCTCGCCCAGACGGCCCTCTTTGATGCAACCGAGGTGCGCGTGCGCTCGAGCGATCCGAAGGCGCTGGTGTCGGCGATCAAGCGGCTGCGGTTGATGTACGAGATTCGCAGGCCCAACGACGAGATTCGCAGGCCCAACGACGAGACGAGAACCGGGTCAGCCGACCTCGCCAGCGACCGCGAAGTCGTCGTTACCGGCCCCACCCACCTCTTTCGGGCCACCCGGCGCTACGGCACCCGGTTCGCGCGGCTCCTGCGGACCGTCGCGAGCGCCGAGTCGTGGTACCTCGAGGCGACGATCGACGACCGCGGCACCGAGCGTACCCTCGAGTTGTCCCACGCGGACCCCGTCGCGGTCCCCGATGCCGAGCCCGTCACTGACGTGCAGTTCGACAGCGGCGTCGAGGCAGATTTCGCCGCCCGGATCGAGAATCTGGACCTCGACTGGCGACTCGTGCGCGAACCCGAGCCGCTCGCGACGGGGACGCGGGTGATGATCCCCGACTTCGCGTTCGAGTACGACCACGGGGTTCCCGATGTCGACGCAGTCGACTCGGGAGCAGGGAGCGCTTCGCGCGACCGTGACTTCCGCGTCTACCTCGAGATCATGGGCTTCTGGACGCCCGACTATGTGAAAAAGAAGCTCGCCCAACTCGAGGGGCTCGAGGACGTCGACCTGCTCGTCGCCGTCGACGAGTCGCTGGGCGTCGGCGAGGAGATCGCCGCGCGAGACCACCGGGCGATCCCCTACTCGGGCTCGGTGCGGGTCAAGGACGTCGTCGACGTCCTGCAGGAGTACGAGCGCGATCTGGTCGCCGAGAGCGCGGCCGCTCTCCCGGCCGAACTCGTCCCCGAGGACGACGTCGTGGGTCTCGAGTCGCTGGCGGCCCGCCACGGCGTGAGCGCGGACGCGCTCGCGGCGAAAACGTTCCCCGAGCACGAGCGCGTCGGTCGGACGCTCGTTCGGCCGGGCGTCCTCGAGGCGTTGGCGGCGAAGATCGAACCCGGAATGGCGCTCGGAGAGGTAGAATCGATCCTCGAGGAACGCGGACTGTCGGACTCGAGCGCCCTCCTCTCGCAACTGGGCTACCGCGTCGAGTGGGAGGGGCTGGGCGGCGGCACGGTCGTCGAGCGGTGAGCCGGGCGAGTCCGTGGACGCACACGGGCAGTTCCGCGTCCTGTACTCGCGTTCACACGGACCGTTATTCCGCTCGAGCGCGTACGAACCGATATGCCCGAGGAGACACGTGGCATCCACCACGTCACCGCGATCGCCAGCGATCCCGAGCGCAACTACGCCTTTTACACCGAGACGCTCGGTCTGCGACTCGTCAAGCGAAGCGTCAACCAAGACGACGTCTCGGTCTACCACCTCTTCTACGCCGACCACGAGGGCACGCCGGGAACGAGCATGACCTTCTTTCCGTACGTCGACGCCCGTTCGGGCCAGGTCGGGACTGGCCAGGTTAGCACCGTCTCCTTCCTCGTCCCCGAGGGGTCGATCGACTACTGGCGCGACCGCCTCGAGAACGCGGGCGCCGAGCCCGACGACCCGTTCGAGCGGTTCGGCGACACCGTCCTCCCCTTTACCGATCCCGACGGCCTGCCGCTGGAACTGGTCGCGCAGGCGGACGCGCCGCCGGCGAACCTGCCCGAGAGTCCGGTCCCCGAGGAGCACGCGATCCGCGGCTTTTTCGGCGTGACGCTCTCGCTGACCAGCGCCGATCCGACCGTGGACCTGCTCGAGGATATGGGCTATCAGGAGACCGGCCACGAACCCGGAACCGAGGGCGGCGGCCCCCGACGCCGGTTCGAAGCCGACGGCGAGCTGGGCTTCGTCGTCGACGTCGAGGAGGACCCGCAGGCTCCGCAGGGACTGCCCGGCGCCGGCACGGTCCACCACGTCGCCTTCGAGGTCCGGGAGGACGAACAGGAGGACTGGCGCGAGTTCCTGATCGACAGGGGGCTCCGCCCGACCGAGATCATCGATCGGAAGTGGTTCAAGTCGGTCTACACCCGCGAGTACGGGAACGTGCTCTTCGAGTTCGCCACGAAGGAGCCGGGGTACACCGTCGACGAGGATCTCGAGGAACTGGGCGAGCGACTGGTGTTGCCCGAGTGGCTCGAGGACCGCCGCGGGGAGATCGAAGCCGGGTTGCCGAAGCTGTCGGCTGCGGCGGAGTCGGAGCCGCAGTCCTGACCGCGGCTACCCGAACCGACCACGGCACGAGCGCGTCCAACCGTTTTGCGTCTCGCTCCCGTCCGATGGCTCGAGACCCTATGTCTGTATCCGACGCACGAACGGTAACCGAGACCGGACAGTTCGCGGATCTGTACCCCTACCTCCGGATCGGCACCGGCCCGAAGACGCTGCTGGTGATCCCCGGCCTCGGCGACGCGATGTTCGACGGCGAGTACGGCCGGCAGGAAACGTGGTTCTTCAAGCGGCTGTTCGACGCCTTCCGCGACGAGTACACGGTCTACGTGGTCAGCCGACCGCGCGGCCTCGGCGACGACTACTTCATCGAGGCGATGGCCCAGGACTACGCCCGCGTCCTCGAGTCCGATATCGGCTCGGCGTCAGTGTTCGGGCTGTCGATGGGCGGCCTGATCGCTCAGGAAGTCGCGCGAGAACGACCCGACCTCGTCGAGCGACTCGTCGTCGGCGTCTCGGGCTGTCGCCTCGCGGCGAACGGCCGCCCGCTCGTCCGCCAACTGCGCAGTTTCGCGCTCGAGGAGGACTGGCTCGCGCTCCGATCGCGCCTCTACGAGCACATGTTCACCGGCGCGCGCGGACGCCTCTATCCGCTGCTCTCGCGAACGGTCGGCCGACTGCAGCCGCCGACGCCGGCCGCGCCGGGCGACGTGGTTACCTCCGTAGACGCCGTCCTCGAGTACGACGGCAGCGATCGGCTGGGTGAGATAGAGCCCCGAACGCTCGTCATCGGCGCGGCCGAGGATCCGTTCTTCACCGAGGCGATCCTCCGTGAGACCCACGCCGGCCTGCCGGACTCGCAACTTGCGATGTACCAGAACGGGAAACACGGCGTCTTCCTCGAGCAGCGGGCTGGGTTTACGGGGTGGATCAGGCGGTTTCTGGAGGGCGAGACGGCTCGCGTGCCACAGCGATCGTAGCGATCGTTCTAGGGGCGCAGGTACGCGTACCCCTCCTCGCTCTGCAGTCGCGTCACTTCGACGGCACCTTCGGGAACGGTCTCGATGCCGTCGACGAGGTCCGATTCTTCGAGATCGAGCATCTCGAGCGTGTTGCTGCAGGCCCTGAACGCGACGTCGTCGTTCAGTAGTTCCTGCACTTGATCAGCGTTTTCGCCGTCGGCTGTGACCGCCTGCATGCCGTCCGCCTGGACGACGATCGCGACCTCGTCGATCCTATCGGTCTCGTCGTCGAGGAGGTTGCGAGCGATGGCGAGGGCGGTTTCCTGTTCGGCGTCGTCTCCGGAGAGGAGGTGGACGACAGTCTTCATGCCCTCGAGAACACGCGCGGCGCGGTAGAAGAGGTAGTGCTTGCGAACGGCGCCACGTTCCGCCTCGAGCGACGGTCTCGAGCGGTCGGACGTCGGTCTGCGGCGGCGGACTACAGGTCTCGGCGGCGCCCCTTCGGCACCAGCGAGCGGAGTTCGCCGTGCAGGTAGAGACCGACGCCGAGGGGCTCGAGATCGCCTCCTTCGACGGCTTCGCCGTCCTCATCTGGTCGGCCCGCCGGCCCGGCCCCGACTTCGTGGGCGGCGATCAAATACCCCCAATCGCCCTCCCAGCGCTCTATGTCTTGATCCTCGCCGGCGGCGAACTTCCGGGCTTCCTCACGTTCGAGTTCGATCACGCACTCGTCGGCGTACTTGCCGAAGCGCTGGACGAAGTCCGTGGTCGGCTTCCAGTGCTCTTGCCGGGTCCGCAGACAGGTCATGCCGATCGACTCGATCTTCACCGGCGTCGGCGCCTCGCCGGCGTAGATCCAGATCTTGCCGGCGCCTTTCTCCCAGAAGGTGTGGTCGTCGAAGGTGTCGCGCGGAATGCCGAATCGATCTTCGAAGTACTCGAGGACTTCCTCGCGGCTGACGCGGCCCTCGACGGTTCGCTCGTCGGGGGTCGACGGGAGGCGGTCGAACCGCTGGCCGTCGTTTTGCTCGAGTTCTGATTCCGTTTCGTCCCCCATCAGGCGGTCACCTCCAACTTCGCGACGAAGAAGCCGCCCGTATCGTTGTGGTGCGGGTAGATCCGGGCCGCCTTCTCGAGGCTCGAGTCGTACTCGTCGCCCTCCCACTCGGTGAGCCCGGGTGCGTACTCGAGGTCGAGATCGAAGTCGACGACGCGACAGTTCTCCTCCTCGAGGGCGTGCTGGACGACGGCCTCGTTCTCCTCGGGGGCGAACGTACACGTCGAGTAGACGACGGTGCCGCCCTCGCGGGTGGCCTGGATCGCCCGGCGGAGGATGCCCTTCTGGATGCCCGAGACCGAGGCGAGGTGGTCCTCGGACCAGTCCTCGAGCGCGTCGGGGTTCTTCCGGATCGTCCCCTCACAGGAACAGGGCGCGTCGACGAGCGTCCGGTCGAACTCGTCGAACGAGAACCGCTGCAGCGAGTAGTTTCGGGCGTCCTCGTTGGTGACCGCGAGGCTGGTCGCCCCGAGACGCTCGGCGTTGAACCGCAGCGCGGAGATCCGGCCGAGGTTGCTGTCGTTCGCGACGACCGTCCCCTCGTCGTCCATCAGCGCCGCGATCTGGGTCGCCTTTCCGCCGGGCGCAGCACAGCAGTCCCAGACGCGCTCCCCCGGCTGGGGATCGAGGACGACCGGCGGCACCGCCGAGACCTCCTCCTGCCCGTGGGTAAACCCGTGGAACGAGGTCCACGTCGACCCGGGCGAGTCCGTTTCGAGGCGCAGCACGCGCGGGTTCCAGTCGGCTTGCTCGTAGCCGACGGCCTCCTGATCGAGGGCCTCGAGCGTCCGCTCGACGGACGCCTTGATCGTGTTGATCCGGACGGCGTTGCCCAGCGGCCGCTCGCAGGCCTCCAGAAACGCGTCGAAATCGTCGATAATCGGTCGATACCGCTCGAGTGGCTCCATTACCGCCGAATTCGAACGCCCGGCGTTTGTGGGTTTCGAAGCGGTCGACTCAGAGGCGGCTTGTTCCGGGAAAGTAACGAACATACTTGTCCACCAGAATACATATTTATACAACGGTAGCCATAACTGTGGGCCAAGATATCCGTAATGACCGACTCGACGAAATTCGAAGTCACCGACTGCGCCGTTATCGGCCGCACGTTCGAGGAGTATCTGGCGATGTTCGACCTCGAGCCGGCCGAACTCGAGGGACGGCGCGTGCTCGATTGCCCGTCCGGGGTTGCGTCGTTCGTCGCCACCGCGACCGACCGCGGCGTCGACGCCGTCGGCGCCGACGTGATCTACGAGCGGGCGCGGGACGAACTCGCCGGACGGTGTCGCGACGACCGGGAATCGGTCGCCGACCAGATCCTCGAGAAACCGGGCCTGTTCGCGTGGTCATTTTACGAGTCGCCCGCCGACCGGCGTCGGTACCTGCGGCGGGCGTCCGAGCGCTTCCTCGACGACTACGCTGACGGGCGGCGGGACGGTCGGTACGTCACCGCCGCGCTCCCGACGCTGCCCTTTGCGAGCGATTCGTTCCCGCTGGTCCTCTCGGCGCACTTCCTCTTTCTCTACGGGGATCGGTTCGGCGCGGCCTTCCACCGCGAGGCGCTGCGGGAACTCTGTCGCGTCGCGACCGACGAGGTCCGGATCTACCCGCTGCAGGGGCTCGACGCCGAACCCTCGCCACACCTCGAGACAGTCTTGCCGGCGCTCGAGGCCGAAGGATACGAGCCGACCCGCGTACCGGTCCCCTTCGAGTTTCAACGCGGTTCGACGGAGATGCTCGTCCTCTCGCCGTGACTACGGTCCGTCCCATCGTGGCCGCAATTTTATGAGCGCGCCACAACTCGTTGGAATATGGCCCAAATCCACACGCGCGATGTCGATGTCGACCTCGAGAGTCCGACCCTCGTCGAGGGGTTCCCCGGCGTCGGCCTCGTCGGGAAAATCGCGACCGACCACCTCGTCGAGCGACTCGAGATGGAGTACTTCGCGAGCGTCGACTGTAACGGGCTCCCCCGGATCGGCGTCTACCGCGGCGGCCACCAGCAGGCCCGGCCGCCGGTCCGACTCTACGCCAGCGAGGAGCACGACCTGCTCGCGCTGCAGAGCGACGCGCCGATCTCCTCGCAGGCCGTCTCGAACGTCGCGGAGTGCATCACCGGGTGGATCGTCGAGCAGAACGCGACGCCGATCTACCTCAGCGGCCTCCCCGCCGAACGCGAGGAGGGCCGGCCGGGTATCTACGGGATCGGAACCGGCGCGTCCATCGAAACGCTCGAGCGCCACGACATCGCGGCCCCGCCCGAGGACGGCGTCGTCACCGGGCCGACGGGGGCGCTGATCAACCGCGCCGCCCAGCGCGAACTCGACTCGCTCGGCATCGTCGTCGAGTGCAGCCGACAGTTCCCCGATCCCGAGGCCGCGAGCGTCCTGCTCGAGGACGCCATCGGGCCGATCGCGGACGTCGAGATCGACGTTTCGGACCTCCTCGAGCGCGCGGAAGAGATCCGCGAGAAGCGCGAGCAGTTCGCCCAACAGATGCAGGCGATCGCGGAGGACGAGAGTTCGCAAGCCCAGCCGCTGCGGATGTACCAGTAACGCGAGCGCCGTGCTCGTCTGCGACCGGCGGTCCGCAGGGTGATGGTCCTCGAGCGCGGTCGATCTCGGCTCGTTCAGGCTCGTCTCGGTTCTCCCGGTTCGTCTCGGTTCGTTCTGCCCAGTCCCGTCGACTCAGGCGACGACCTCCTCGATGTATTCGCGCTCCCACGACTCGCGGTCCTGCAGCGCTTCCTTGCCGTCCGCAGTAATCTCGTAGTAGTTCGTTCGCCGATCGAGTTGCCCTTTCTCGACGAGTCCCTGGTTGACCAGCGTATCGAGATTGGGATAGAGCCGACCGTGGTTGATGTCTACGCCGGCGTCGTCCTCGATGTTCTCCTTGATCGTCTGTCCCGACGGCTGATCGAGTCCGGCGATGACGACGAGTAGGTCGCGCTGAAAGCCGGTCAGTTCGAATAGTGTCATCGTTTGACGCACGAAACCATCCAACGGTGTTAGTTGTCGGGTTTGGGACTGCTATTGCAGGGCCCGGCGTCGGACCGCCGTCTCGGGGTTCGGTTTTCCAACGGCGCTCGAGGTATTGCTCGGCGGACACCACCCGGCGGTTCCGTTCGATTCGCCGTCGTGCTGTTTGATCATCCCGCTGAACATAACCGTGACCGGTTACGCCGGATCGGTGTTGCGGGTCAACGTATCGACCTAGTCGCGTTTGAGTGCAGTTCCCGAGTCGTCCTCAACCGCTTTCGATTACGTCGACATCCAAAGGTATATCATGTTTCGTCATGTCGTGATATCTATGCCGATACAACGACGAAAATTCATCGCTGCGGTGGGGAGTGCCGCTGCCGCGGGACTCGCCGGCTGTTCGGCACAGGACGGCGGCAACGGCAACGGGAACGGGAACCAGAGCGGAAACGAAAGCGACGGCGGAAGCGGCGGCAGTCAACCGGAAATCAGCGGCGAAACGCTGACGCTGACCACGACGACCAGCACCTACGACACGGGGCTGCTCGACGAACTCAACGCCCCCTTCCAGGAACGGTACGGCGTCGAGGTCGACGCCGTCGCACAGGGGACCGGCGCCGCCCTCGAGACGGCCCGCAACGGCGACTCGGACGTCGTAATGGTCCACGCCCGCTCGCTCGAGGACGAGTTCATGCAGGAAGGGTACGGCGTGAACCGCCGCGACATCATGTTCAACGACTTCGTGGTCGTCGGCGGCGCCGACGATCCGGCCGGGATCGAGGGCAACGAGGAGGTGACGAGCGCGTTCCAGGCGATCGCGGACGCGGAAGCGCAGTTCGTCTCCCGGGGCGACAACTCGGGGACCCACACCAAGGAACTCGCCATCTGGGAGGAGGCCGGACTCGATCCGGACGACTTCGGCGAGTGGTACATGGCCGCCGGCCAGGGGATGGGCGAGGTGCTCACCCAGGCCAGCCAGCAGGGCGCGTACACGTTAGCCGACCGCGGAACCTACCTCTCGATGCAGAGCGACATCAACCTCGAGATTCTCGTCGAGGGACCGATCGAGGGCGGACCGGAACTGCTATCGAACCCCTACGGGATCATCGCCGTCAACCCGGCCGTCCACGACAACGCCAACTACGACCTCGCGATGGCCTACATCGGCTACATCACGAGCCCCGAGGCCCAGGACATCATCGAGAACTACACCGTCGAGGACGAGCAGTTGTTCTTCCCGCAGGCGCTGTCGGAGGAGCCGAACTTCCAGCAGTACGTCCCCGAGGGGTGGAGCGCGTCGGACGGCGACGACTCCTAACTCACCATGCTACTCGCACTCGAGCGCATCGCTACGGACCCGCTCGTGCTCGCCGAGTTCCCCTTCGAGTGGAACTACGTTCGGAGTATCGTCCGGGTCTCGCTGTACGTAAGCCTCGCGGCGGTAACGCTGAGCACCCTGTTCAGCCTCCCGGTCGCGCTCGTCGTCGGGTTCAAGGAGTTCCCCGGGAAGGGGTTGCTCACGTCGATCATCAACACCGGGATGGGCTTTCCCAGCGTCGTCGTCGGGCTCGTGGTCCTCTTTACGGTCTCAAACCAGGGGCCGCTGGGGTCGCTCGAGCTCATCTTCACACCGGAGGCCATGATCATGTCGCAGTTCGTGCTCGCGGCGCCGGTCATCACCGGCGTCAGCCTCGCCGCGGTCAGTAGCGTCGAACAGAACGTCCGCGACGCCGCCTACGCGATGGGCGGCACCCGCCTCGACGTAGCGCTCGTAACGATCAAGGAGGCCCGCTACGGCATCGCGACGGCGGTGCTCGCGGGTTTCGGCCGCGCGATCAGCGAGGTCGGCTCCGTGCTCATCGTCGGCGGCAACATCGCCGGCCCCAACGGCACCTCCAAGACGCGGACGCTCACGACCGCGATCCAACTCGAGGCGCGACAGGGCCGGTACGAGACGGCGATGGTGCTCGGTGTGATCCTCGTCGTGCTCGTACTGGTCGTCAACGCGATCGTGGTCCGACTGGGCAGTGACGAAGGGGGGCGATACTGATGACGCTCGCTGCAACCGACGTCCACCACGGCTACGCGGACGAGACCGTCTTCGAGGGCGTCTCCCTGTCGGTGACGCCCGGCGAGGTGGTCGCGATCATCGGCCCCTCCGGCGTCGGCAAGTCGACGCTGCTGCGGCTGCTCGCGCTGTTCGACGCCCCCGACAGCGGGACGGTCGAGTACGAGGGCGTCGACGTCTGGAACGCGCCCGAACGGGAGCGACTCGAGTACCGCCGACAGATCGGGATGGTCTTTCAGGACGCGAGCCTCTTCGACGCGAGCGTCCGGCGCAACGCCGAGTACGGCCTCCGGGTGCGGAAATCGTGGCCCGAACGGCTCCAGCACGAACTCGTGAGTCTCGTCGGCAAGCGAAACGGTACCGGCGACGCGATCGAGGCGCTCGAGACGGTCGGTCTCGCCGAGAAGGCCGACCAGAACGCGGACTCGCTCTCCGGCGGCGAGGCCCAGCGGGTTGCGTTCGCCCGCGCGCTCGCGTACGATCCCGACGTCCTCCTGCTCGACGAGCCCACGTCGGATCTCGACCCCAGAAACACCGCGGTGATCGAAGACGCGGTGCTCGAGGCGCGAGCACAGGGAATCGGCGTCGCGATTGCGACCCACGACATGCACCAGGCCGAGCGGATCGCGGATCGCGTCGCGGTGTTGCTCGGCGACGGGATCATCGAGATCGGACCGACCGACCGGGTGTTCGACGAGCCGGACGACAATCGAACCCGGAAATTTATCGAAGGAGAGCTGATATACTGAGGAACCCGCGCCGATAGCGGCGATCGAATTTGAGCGCCAGCCGCTCCGACGACGGACGACTCACGACCGACTATGACGATCGAACGGGAATACACCACGAAGCTCGCGGTCGACGACGTCACGATCGACCGACGCGACATCGAGATGCTCGACGCGATCGAGCAGTACGGCTCGATGCACCGCGCGGCCGACGAACTGGGTCGCTCCTACGCGCGGCTGCAGAACCGCGTCGTCGAGATCGAGGAAGCCGTCGGCCAGATCACCGAGCGGAAACGCGGCGGCAGCGGCGGCGGCGGGACGGAACTGACCGAGACGGCCCGCGACCTTCGCCGACAGTTCGACCGCCACGACGCCGCACTCGACGGCGTCGCACGCGTGACCGAATCCGTCTTCGCTGGGACCGTCCGGGACCGAACCGGCGAACTTGCCACCGTCGAGACGGCAGTCGGACCGATCGTCGCGCTCGCACCGGAGGGCGCGAGCGACGTCCAGATCACCGTCCGATCCGACGCCGTCGTGTTGACCGATCCCGACGAAACGCCGCGAGCGGACGGCACCAGCCTTCGGAACCAGTTCCAGGGTACCGTCGCACGGCTCGAGCCCGGCGACGCGATCAGCCGCGTCACGATCGATCTCGAGGCCGACAGCGATTCGGACGGCGATTCGAATCCAAGCGAAACGGTACTCGAGGCACTAGTCACGAAAGGGAGCGTAGACCGGTTAGCGCTGGAGTCGGGCCGGGCGATTACGGCGTCGTTCAAGGCGACGGCCGCACGCGCGATCGACGTCGACGACGATAGTTCGGCGTGATCGGGCTCGATATCCCGAGCCGCTCACTTCGAAAAATGACTGCCCGCGAGCGGAAGGTATCGTCGTGTCGATTCGGTTACGCCGTAACGTCGAGTGCCTCGGGGTCCTCGAGTTCGTCGTCGGAGTAGGCGGCGCGCAGTTCGTCCTCGTCGTGCTCCTCGAGGAGTTCCTCACGCTCGGCCTCGCTCAGTTCTTCCACGGGTTCGAAGTGGTGACACATAGCACACGTCGGTAGCGTACTGCAGCATAAAAGCACACACCCGGATCACACAAGGGCAGCAGTGGATGGCTGATGCGAGGGCTCTCTCGTCGCTCTGTCGTTCGAGACCGACCTAGTTACGATCACGTGAACGCGACTCGAGACGCGTAGAACTCGCGTGTACGGTCCCGCTACTCGGCGACAATAGAATCGAGGGAGTGCTCCGTCTGGGATTTGAACCCAGGTCATCGGCTCGAAAGGCCGAAATGATTGGCCGGACTACACCAACGGAGCGTTCACTGCGTGCTCGCTCCGAGCCCAGCGTGCTTCCGCGGGCACCGGAACGTACGCATCCAATCGTTGCGGAGGGCTAGTAAAAAGCGTTCCGTTCCGAAGGCGCAGTGGCAGTTACTGACGCACACTCAGTTCGATCGAATCCGATCGGGCAGCACGGCCACGCGCGCTCGAGAACCCGCCGACACGCTCGAGGCACATGCGTTGTCGAACGGGAGAGAAATTCGAAATCCGACCTCGTTGTGGCCGTTGCGATGACGAATCGGGAACGATCCCTGCGAACGCCGCCGAGATCTCAAGGTTTTTCTCACCCCCGATACAATCGTCGATCATGAAATACGTCCGCTTCCGCGATCCGGCCGGCGCGGTCCGGCGCGGCCGCCTCGAGGACGACCGCGTCCGCTTTGGCAACGCGACGTACAGTCTCGACGATGACGAAATCGACGTGCTGCCGCCGTCCGAGCCGTCGAAAATCGTCTGTATCGGCCGCAACTACGCCGATCACGCCGACGAGATGGGCAACGATGTGCCGGATCGGCCGCTGCTGTTCCTGAAGCCGCCGAATACGGTGGCGAGTCACGGCGATACGATCACCGCGCCCGCCGGGAAGGAGCGGATCGACTACGAGGCCGAACTCGGCGTCGTCATCGGCGAGCAGTGTCGCCACGTCCCCGTCTCCGACGCGATGGACGTCGTCGAGGGCTTTACCTGCGTCAACGACATTTCCAACCGCGACGACCAGGAGAAAGAACAGAACTGGGTCCGCGGGAAGGCCTTCGACGGCGCCGCGCCGCTCGGGCCGGTGCTCGCGACCCCCGACGAGGTGCCCGAGGACGCCTCGGTCCAGTCCCGCGTCAACGGCGACCTGCGCCAGGACGGCACCCGCGAGCAGCTCATCTTCCCGATCTCCGAACTGATCGCGGAGATCACTACCTACCTGACGCTGGAACCGGGCGACGTCATCGCGACGGGCACGCCCGAGGGCGTCGGTCCGCTCGAGGACGGCGACACGGTCGAGATCGAGGTCGAAGGCGTCGGGGCCCTCGAGAACACGGTCCGGTTACCCTAACGGCCGACATCGCAGGCGCCTCTCCTCGATTCGCGACTGCTTTTTCAGCCGACGACGCGCGCTACTCGACGGTGAACAGGTGGCCCTCCGTCGGCACGTCGAACAACCCAACGCGTGCGCCCGCGTCGAGCCACGCGTGCCCGTAGGAAAAGGAGGCCAGCGCGTTGACCGGATCGTCGTGTTCGCGGAAGTGACGCCCGTCCTCGAGGTAGGATTCAGCCATTTCGTAACACTCCGCGGCGGCCTCGGCCATCGGCGTTCCCTCGGGCGGTGCGATCGTCGCCTCCGCGAGCGCCTCGGCGAGTAGCTCCCCGTAACGGTCGGTCTTCTCCTCGAGATCGGCGGGCATGCTCTAGTCGAGGGTTGCTCGGGAGCGCCGTAAGTGCGTCGTCGCGCGTTACGCAGGTGCGCCGGTTGGGTGGGGCTTCGGGTGTACGCTCTCGATACCGACGGTAACGACCGAATAGGCTTCATGCAGGTCGTCGAGGAGACGAGCGTGCGACTGATCGAGGTGTTCGTGCCCGACGATAAGCGCGAGGAGGCGCTGCGCGTCCTCGAGACCGAGAACCTCGACTACGTCCGGACCGTCGAGAACAGCGAAGGGACCGACGGCGAACTCGTCAGCTTCCCCGTGCCGCCCCAGGCGGTCGAGCACGTCCTCTCGTCGCTGCGCGACGTCGGCATCGACGACGACTTCGTCGTCGTCTCCTCGATCGAGACGGCGCGAACGCCCCGGATCGACGATCTCGAGGACCGGTACGTCAACGGACAGGAGGAAGACGACAGCATCGCCCGCGAGGAGATCCGCTCCCGGGCGCTGAACATGACGCCGGGGCGGCTCACCTACTACGCGATGACCGTGTTGAGCGCGCTCGTCGCGACCGCAGGGTTATTGCTCGACTCGCCGGCGATCGTCGTCGGCTCGATGGTGATCGCCCCGCAGGTCAGCGCGGCGCTGACCGGCACCGTCGGCCTCGTACTCGACGATCGGAAGATGGTCGCCGATGGTCTGTTCGCGCTGGTTAGCGGCTTAATCGTGGCGATCGCCAGCGCGTTCGCGTTCGCGTGGTTGATCCGTTCGGGCGGGTTCGTCCCCTCGACGATCGACATCACCGCGATCGTGCAGGTTCAGAACCGCATCTCGCCGGGACCGCTCGCGATCGTCGTCGGCATCTGTGCGGGTGCCGCGGGCGCGTTCGGCCTCGCGACGGCGATCCCCGTCTCGCTGGTCGGCGTGATGATCGCCGTCGCCCTCATCCCGGCCGCCGCGGCGGTCGGGATCGGCCTCGCGTGGGGAAACGCGTCCGTGGCGCTCGGCGCAGCCACCCTCGTCGCGGTCAACGCCACGTCGATCCCGCTGGCCGGCCTCGTCGTGTTCTGGTATCTGGGCTACCGGCCCGACGGCTGGACGACCGGCACGATCCGCGGCAACGTCTCCGGCGGCCGGATGAGTACGCTCGCCGTCGTCCTCGCCTGTGGGCTGGCCGTCCTCGCCGGTGCCGGGTTCGTGCTCGGCACCCACGTCGCCTTCCAGAGCGCCGTCAACGACGAAGTTCGGACCGTCCTCGAGGACGACCCCTACGAGGAACTGACGCTGGCGGACGTCCAGACCGATTTCCACGACGGCGGTCTGGTCGCCGACGAGACGTCGGTCACGGTCGTCGTCCAGCGCCCCGCCGACGCTCCCTATCCCGCTCTCGCCGCCGATCTCGAGGCTCGACTCGAGGAGCGAACCGGCCACGAGATCGCGGTCGCCGTCGAGTTCGTGGATCGGTCAACTGCCCGGCACGACGGCAGTGAGGCGTCGTAGGCGACGTTCGGTATTGCTGAGAACGCAAGGGGTTTAGGCCCCGTATTCTAACTATGGGCCATGAGTGAGCAGCCTCGGGTCGAGATCTATACGAAGGAAGACTGCCCGTACTGCGAGAAGGCCAAGGACCTCTTCGACAGCAAGGGGATCGAGTACGAGACGTACAACGTCACCGGCGACGACGATCTCTTCGAGGAGATGGTCGAGCGCGCCGACGGCCGCAAGACCGCACCCGAAGTCTTCATCGACGACGAACTGATCGGCGGCTGGGACGACACCAGCGCGCTCGAGGAGACAGGCGAACTCGACGAGAAGTTGGGTATCGCCGAGGACGACGGAGACGAAATCGTCGAACATCGAAAGCTCATCATCGCCGGCACCGGCATCGCCGGTCTCACCGCTGCGATCTACGCCGGCCGCGCGAACAACGAGCCGCTGGTCATCGAGGGCGACGAGCCCGGCGGCCAGCTCACCCTCACCACGGACGTCGCGAACTACCCCGGCTTCCCCGAGGGCATCAACGGGTCGGAACTCGTGAACAACATGAAAGAGCAGGCCCGCCAGTTCGGCGCCGACCTGAAAAACGGCATCATCGAGTCGGTCGACGACTCCCAGCGGCCGTTCCGCGTCGAACTCACGAACGGCGACGTCTACACCGCCGACGCCGTCATCGCCGCCTCCGGGGCCAGCGCCCGGACGCTCGAGATTCCCGGTGAGGACGAACTGATGGGCTACGGGCTCTCGACCTGTGCGACCTGCGACGGCGCCTTCTTCCGCGGCGAAGACATGCTCGTCGTCGGCGGCGGCGACGCCGCGATGGAGGAAGCTACCTTCCTCACGAAGTTCGCCGATACCGTCTACATCGCCCACCGCCGCGAGGAGTTCCGCGCGGAGGACTACTGGGTCGACCGCGTCCACGAAAAGGTCGAGGAGGGCGACATCGAGATCATGAAGAATACCGAACTCGTGGAGGTCCACGGTTCCCAGGAGGAGGGCGTCGACCACGTCACCCTCGTGCAAAACGATAAGGGCCACCCGACAGACCGACTGGACGACCCCGAGACCGAGGAGTTCGATTTCGACGTCGGCGCCGTCTTCTACGCGATCGGCCACACGCCGAACACGACCTACCTCGAGGACACCGGCGTCGAGCTTGACGACGACGGCTACCTGAAGACCACGGGCGGCACGGGGGGCGGCCAGACCGAGACCCACGTCCCCGGCATCTTCGGCGCCGGCGACGTCGTCGACTACCACTACCAGCAGGCCGTCACCGCGGCGGGGATGGGCTCGAAGGCCGCGCTCGACGCCGACGAGTATCTCGAGGACCTCGAGCGAGCCGAGGCGACGGGCGAGGCGGAAGCGGCTGCGGCTGACGACTAACGGAAGTAGAATCCGAATTTCGTCTCAGTACTCGCTGTTTTCGTGCGTTTCACGTCAGCTTGATTCCGAGTTACGCCAACTCGGTTGCGGATGGTCAGAACCCAATCAGCGTCTCAGTGCCGGTAGTAGACTTGCTCGTACTGTCGGCAACCGTGTTTCAGCGGCTGGTGGCCTCACGGTTCGTCTTCGAAGAGCCCGTCGACGATCACGTCGATTAGCGTACTGCGAATCTCGTCGTAGGGCACGCCCTCGCTTTCCGACTTGAGATCCTTGCACCGCGTGACGAACACGAGTGCCTCGAACAACTCCTCGATGAGCCGCGGGTCCTCGTACTTGAAGGCGTCCCCGTCGGTCCACTCGTCGACCGGGCCGAAAATCCCCTCGCCGAACTGGTCGACGACGTCCTGATAGCTCGAGTCGGGAAGCTGCGACTGCAGCGCATCGAGCTCGCCCTCGATGATGAGGTTCCGTACGATCGGATTCGATTCGACCTCGTCGAACGTCTGCTGGAGCGTGATCCGGACCTGCTCGCGCGGATCGTCGACGTCGTCGACGGCTGACTCGAGATCCGCCGAAAATCGTTCGATCTCCCGAAGGAGTACTTCGAGATAGAGGTGCTCCTTGGAGTCAAAGAACTGGTAGAAGGTGCTCGTCCCGATGTCGACTTCGGCGGTGATGTCCTTGATTCGAGTCCGTTCCAGCCCGTACTGGATGAACAGTTCGCGACCCGACGTGATCAGCTCAGTCCTGATCCGGTCTCGCTCTTCGTCACTGAATCCTTTCATTTGTCGTGATTGCTTTGAGGGTGGTAATCCGCGTCAGTACATTAATTCGTTCCTGTCGAATCGATCGTCTCCGAATCGGCAGCGGATCGATCGAGAAGTTCGTCCGTCCTTCCCTACTCACGAATCTATGAATGGAAAGGTTCTTTATTTTTCTATTCGCAGACCAGATATGGGAGATAGAATGATAGTCTGTACTGGGACACTCTCGAACCGTGTCAGTCGGACGTTCGCCAGCAGCGGCCCTAAGACAGGGGATCAGCGAACGACCAGATACTCCACAGGTGATGGAGCATGAGGAGCCGATCGGTGCTTGCGGCCGCGATCGGGCTGTTGGTACTCTCCTCGAGCGTCGGCCTCGCCGGCGTCGGACTAGTTCAGACCGTTGCGGGACAGCAACAGGGAACCGCGACGACCACGGTGGCACACGGGGAACCGGACCTGAATCTACGGGTCCCGAACCCGATCGTCCAACCCGGCCAAACGAACGAAGTAACGGTTCAGGTGACCAACAGGGGCGAGTTCGAGCGGGGTACGTCCGATATGCGCGACGCCGTAACGACCGCCCGAAACGTCGAGATCGAAGCTGAGGCGGACGATACGCCCTTTACCGTCCGGAGCGGGACGCTCTCTGTCGGACCGGTAACGGCGATGAAGCCGGGCGAAGCGCCGCTCGCGATCGACGTACCGGCGGACGTCGACGCGGGCACGTACACGATCGACGTCGACGTCACCTACTCGTACACGTACCGGGAGAGCCTGACGTCGAACGTGTACGAGCGCACCGAGACGGACTCCATGTCGATCGACCTCGTCGTCGACGACGACGCGCGCTTCGAAATCGTCGACGTGTCGACCGATGCGCAGATCGGCGATACGGGGACGCTTGCAGCCACCGTCAAGAACATCGGTGACGAGACGGCGACGGATATCGGCGTCACTCTCGAGTCGCTGAGCAGTGGCGTCGTATTCGGTGAGACGACACAGGACACGGCCCATATCACCGAACTGCAGGCGAACGAGACGGCGACCGTCGTCTACGACGTGTCGATCCAGCCGGACACCTCGAAGCGTCAGTACATGTTGGACGGGACCGTCTCGTTCAAAACGGCCGACGGACTCCAGCGGGTCGACAAGAGTCCGGCGGCCGGCGTGATACCGCTGGCAGAACAGCAGTTCAGCGTTAGCGACGTCGAATCCGACCTCCACGTCGGCGAGGAAGGCGATATTCGCGGCGTCGTCACGAACGACGGGCCGACCGCCGCTGCAAACGTCGTCGTTACCGTTACCGACGAATCCCGGACCGTCGTCCCGATCGAGCGCAGCGTCGCCGTCGGAACGCTCGAGTCCGGCGAATCGGCACCGTTCCGACTGCCGGTCGATGTCAGCGGCGAGGCCGAGCCGATCAACCGAACGATCGACCTCGGCGTCCAGTACCGGAACACCGATTTCGAGCAGCGGCTCTACGAGGACCTCGAGATCGTGACCGAGGTCGACGAGCAGCGCGATCAATTTCTGGTGAACGTCACCGACCGCGAAATTGCCGCCGGCGGCGAGGAGACGATCGACGTCGAAGTGACGAACAATCTCGATCAGTCGGTCACCGACATCGAAGCGAGTCTGTTCGCCGACGAACCGCTCGACAGTTCCGACGACGAGGCGTTCGTCAAGGAACTCGAGCCCGGCGAAACCGCGACGATGACGTTCGCGCTGTCGGCCGACGAGGGCGCGACCGCGAAGACCCATCCGATTTCGTTCGACTTCCGGTACGACGACGAGAGCGGCACCAGCAAACTGTCCGATACGACCCGGGTCGCGATCGACGTCGTCGAGAGCGAGGGTGGATTACCCGTGTCTACGATCGTCATCGTCGGCCTCACGATCGTCGGTTCGGGTGCGTTCATCTACCAACAGAGGAGATAGATGACGGAACTCGGAGCGCGGATCGAGGCGGCCACGGAGCGCGTCAACGAGACGGTCGTCGCTCGACCGAGAGCCGTAATTCTGGCCTTCCTGGTGGTCACCGCCGTGTTCGCGGTCGGTACGACCGCCGTCGAGACGGACACGGGCGCGACCGACTCGTTCACCGAGGGCCTCCCCGAACAGGAAGCGCTCGACTCGGTCAACGAGGAGTTCCAGGGACCGTTCACCGCGGACGACGAAACGACCCAACTCGTCCACACCGGTTCCGACGTGCTGACTCGCGAGGCGTTGCTCCAAGAGCTACGCATTCTCGAGCGCGTCGAAGGGGATCCGACCCTACGGATGGAATCTGCGGACGGCCCGGCGACGATTGTCGCGCAAATCATCGACGAAGACGCTAGGACGGCGACCCAACAGCGGCGGGTGATCGAATCGGCGTCGGATCGGGAGATCAGACGAGCGGTGCAGGCGGCGGCCGAGGATCCGTCGTTCTCGCGGATCGTCTCGGACGATTTCAACGTCGACGAAGCGTCGGCATCCGCCTCGATAACCGTCATCTCCCACGACGTGCCGCCCGAATTCGGCGACGACGACGTGACGGAACTGCAGACGGAGATCGAGTCGATCGCGAACGAGGAAGCGACGGACGTTCGCGTCTTCGGCGGCGGCGTCATCGATCAGGAGTTCGAGAGCATCATCGGGGATTCGATGGCCATCGTGATGCCCGTCGTCGTCGTCCTCCTGCTCGCGTTTCTCGTCGTGGCCTACCGCGATCCGATCGACCTCGCGCTCGGCCTCGTTGCCTTGCTGATGACGGTCGTCTGGACGTTCGGGTTCCTCGGCTTCTCCGGGATTCCGTTCGGACAGATGATGATCGCCGTGCCGGTCCTGCTGTTGGCGGTCGGTGTCGACTTCGGAATCCATATCATCAACCGCTACCGTGAGGAGACGGTCCAGGGATACGAACCGATCCCGGCGATGCGAACCGCGAACAATCAGCTGATGATCGCGTTCATCATCGTCACCGCGACGACCGTGTTCGGATTCGGTGCGAACGTCATCTCAGACCTCGATCCGATTCGAAACATGGGCATCGCCTCGTCGGTCGGTATCACGTTTACGTTCCTCATCTTCGGATTCTTCCTCCCCGCGGCGAAACTCGAGACCGACCGACTCCGGGATCACTACGGCGTTCCGGAGTTCAACTCTTCGCCGATCGCATCCGACGACTCGGCCTTCGGACGGATCCTGGCGGTGCCCGCGACGGTGAGCCAACATGCACCCGTCGTCTTCGTCATCGTCTTGCTCTTGCTCGGAGCCGGCATGGGCGTCTACGGCATGGGCGTCGACACCTCCTTCGAGCAAGCGGACTTCCTTCCACCGGAGGACCAACCCGGGTACGTCGAATACATTCCCGAACCGTTTGCCCCCGGTGAGTACACCGTCACGGAGACACTCAACCTGCTCGAGGATCGCTTCGAAGCGAACCAAGACGAGACGCTAACACTGTACGTCGAAGGGCCATTCGAGGAATCCCACGCGCTCGAGGCGCTCGCGAAGCCCAACGACGACCCGCCGGAGAGCGTAGCGGTCGGTGACGGCGGGCAGGCCGAGGCACAGAGCATCGTGACGGTCATCCAGTCGTACACCCAGCAGGACGACGAGTTCGCTGCCCTCGTCGCTCGAAACGATGAGGATGGAGATGGGATCCCGGATCGTAACCTCGATCGGATCTACGACGAACTGTTCGCGTCGCCCGCGGGTTCGCAGGCGGCCCAGTACCTCACGGAGGACCGCCGAAGCGCGAAGATCGAGTACTCGGTCGACGCCGAGGCGTCCCAGCAGGAAGTAGCGGCCGACGGCGCCCAGTTCGCCGACCGCTTCCGCTACAGCGCGACTGCCACGGGAACGATAGTAGTCTTCGACGCCGTGACAACCGTCATCTTCGAGTCAGCAGTTCAGGGTCTCGTACTCGCGGTCGGACTGACCGCGGTGTTTCTCGTCCTCTCGTACGCCATTCTCGAGGGGCGACCGCTGTTGGGGATCGTCAACGTGTTTCCGATCGCGATCTCCGTGGCGGCGCTGATCGGAACCATGCGGTTGCTCGGGATGTCGCTGAACGCATTAACGGCGACGATCCTGTCGATATCGATCGGCCTCGGGATCGCCTACTCCGTCCACACGACCGCCCGGTTCATCGACGAGTACGATGGATACGATCGGATTCAGGACGCGCTCACGACGACGCTCTCGGGAACCGGCGGGGCGCTTGCGGGGAGCATGCTCACGACGTCGATCGGGACGGGCGCGCTCGCACTCGCCATTACGCCGGTGCTCGGCGACTTCGGCCTGCTCATGGCCATCAGCGTGTTCTATTCGTTTGTCACCTCGATTGTCGCGCTCCCCCCTGCGTTCTACCTCTGGGGACGATTCGACGAGGCTGATCTCGGTTACAATTGGCTACTCCAACGAGCCTAACGGCGGCGCAGTTTTGCGCCTTGCGGCGGAGTTTTCGATAAATTCGCTTTCCGATGCAAGTCACGATCAGTTTGCCTTCGGTAGTTGTAGCCTTCGTCTCGTCAGCTACTCCCCGCCCGTTTTTGATTGAACGTTCAATCAGAACCATTATATCCGACGCGTCAATATATCGGTTAATGAGTAGTTACAGAGCGGCGAATCGAGGAGACTGGTTAGAGAGATGTCATTTAATCCAGTCGAGTGAGATTGGTTGGTGGAACGATGACTAGTCGAAAGCACGGAGCGGTGTTGATAGTCGTCTTCCTCACTGTTGCCGGGATGGGGCTCCCAACGATTGTCAGTGCGGCCGAAGTCGGCGAGCCGAACCTTTCGGTGTACGCACCGGACAATGAGATTCAACCCGGAACCGAGAACAGTATCAATCTCAAGATCAAGAACGATGCGGAACTGAAAGCCGGAAGTGACTCCCGGATGCTGACGGCGAACGGCGTCACCGTCGAACTCGAGGATACCGGGCCGTTCGAGGCAAAATCAGCTGAAACGCCGGTTGGGCCGATACAAGACGGCCAGCTGGTCGAGGTCCCACAGCGGATCGAAGTGCCGGATGACGTCGAACCCGGAAAGTACGAGGTGACGGTCCGAGTTCGGTACTCACACTGGAACCGGATTTCCGATCTAGAGCGACAGACAGAGAGCAAAAAGTACGATGTCACGCTCGTTGTGCCCGACGAACCGCGCTTCGACGTGGCTACCGTCAAAAGCGATGTCGAACCCGGAGCGAGCGGCGAGGCGACGATCGAAATCACCAACACGGGAACCGAACGAGCGAACGAGACTCGAGCGACCATTTCCGGCGGCACCGGCGTCACGGTCGACGGCGCGACCGCCGAGGCGCCAGCACAGGAAGCGATCGGCGACCTCGAACCGGGTGAGACGACGACGACGACGATCGACGTCACGCTCGCCAAGTCGATAAGCGTCGGCGAGAAGCCGATCGAAGTCGGCTTCACGTACCGCGATACTGCGGGTATCGAACGAGAAGCTCCCGTTGAGATCACCACCCTCACTCCGGCTCCCGAACAGTCCTTCTCGATTGCTACCCTCGAGGACACCCTCTCGGTCGGGTACGAGGGCGAAATCTCGGGCGAGATCACCAACGACGGGCCGCGATCGATCGACGACGCCGTACTGGTCGTCGAACCGATGAGCGAATCGCTGTTCATCGAGGACACTCGCTACGCTCTTCCGACGCTCAAGCCCGGTGAAACGGCGTCGTTCCGGTATCCGACTGACGTCAGCGGTCAGGCTGATGCCGGGCCTCGACAGCTCCAGTTCTCCGTCGAGTACACCGGGCCGAGCGGCGAGGCAACCCTTTCCGACGGACCGATGAGCAAGCGCGTCGTCGTCGACGAACGTCAGGACGAGTTTTCGATCGCTGACGATGGTGTTACCGTCCAGCAGGGGAAAACCACCGAGTTTGCACTCACGATCACCAACGAACGCGACCAGACGCTGTCGAACATCGACGCTCGACTGTACGCTGACAGTCCGCTCTCGACGAACAACGACGAGGCGTTCGTCCCCGAACTCGAGCCCGGCGAGTCCGCCGAGATCACCTTCGATATTTCGGCGAGCAGCGCCGCTGCGACCGAACTGCATCCAGTCGAACTCGACTTCGAGTACGAGACCGAACGCGGCGAGTCGACGCTCTCGGACGTTTATCAGCACCCGATCGAGGTCGTCCCCGCCGAGTCTGACGGCGGCGGATTCCTCGGATCGCTCGCCCCCGCGATGTTCGGCCTAACGATCGTCGGCCTCGGCGGCGTCGCGTGGTGGCGTCGGACGTGATCACGACCGATGACTGACGACGGCACCGCCGACGAGTCCGACCCGCGTCGCGCCGAAGAGCGTTCGAACGACGCGGACGGGAGTGGCATCTTCGGCCTCGATTTCGATCTTGATCTCGGCTTCGGAGGCGATGCTGAGACCGACGACGGAACCAGTCGCTTCCGCGGCGACCGCGCGGACGATACCGACGGGGAACTGGGCGACGACCCGTTCACGCGCCGGGTCAACCCGCTGATCACGAACCGACCCTGGACCGTCGTGATCGCCTTCCTGCTGGTGACGGCCCTCTTCCTCGGCGGCGCCGCCGCGGGCGGCGGCGGACAGGAAGCCGGTACCGACCAGTTTACCGAGGACACCGAGGCCCAGGAGGCCTACGAGAACATGCAGGAGGACTTCAATCGCGGTAGCCGCGATTCCGGGGGCACGACCGCGCAGTTGTTTCTCACGGCCGACCGCAACGCGATCTCGAAACCGAACCTGGTGCGGCTGCTCGAGTTCCAGGATCGGATCGAGAACGACGCCGGTCTGCGGGTCGCGTCGTCGACCAGTCCGGCCTCACTGATCGCGACCCAACTCGATCCCGAGGCGACGACCCGCGAGGAACAACGTCGGGCCGTCGAACGGGCCTCCGAACGGCAACTCGAGGAGGCAGTTGCAACGGCCGACGAAACGATGGGGCTGCCGGTGAGTACCGACTTTACGCGCGAATCGGCGGCCGCTGACGTCGCGCAAGTGGCGATCACGTACGATACGCCGTCGAACGCGGATACCGACGATCACGCAGCGCTTATCCGCGAGACGGAAGCCGTCGCGAACGAGATCGACGGCTTCGATTCGGACGACAACATCGTCGTCTTCGGTAGCGCCATCACCGAGCAGGAGACGCTGCAGTTGCTCGGCGACACGGCGATCGTCGTCTTCCCGGCGGCGCTGATTCTCATTCTACTATTTTTGATCATCGCCTACCGGGATCCGATCGACCTCACCCTCGGGCTCGTCGCGCTCCTCATGTCGATGATCTGGACGTTCGGCTTCATGGGATTTGCGGGAATTCCCTTCTCCGACTCGCTACTGACCGTCTTCCCCTTACTGCTAGCAGTGGGGATCGACTTCGGGATCCACATCATCAACCGCTACCGCGAGGAGCGGTCGACGGGCGCACCGATCGGTGACGCGATGGGCATCACGACCCGTCAGCTCACGACCGCGCTGTTGATCGTCACCCTCACGACGGTCTTCGGCTTCGCGGCGAACCTGACCAGCGAGATGACCCAGGACTTCGGGATCGTCGCCGCGGCCGGGATCAGCTTCACGTTCCTCATCTTCGGGGTCTTCCTCCCTGCGGGGAAGGTCGGGCTCGACCGGCTTCGCGAGGGAACGCGGTTCCCGTCGTTCGGAACCGAGCCGCTGGGGAGCGAGGAGTCGCGGCTCGGACGGGTGCTCCCCGTCGGCGTGCACATTGCACGCGTCATCCCCGTCGTCTTCCTCGTTGCGATGCTCGTGTTCGGAGCCGGCGCCGCCGCGTACGGAACCGGTGTCAGCACGCAGTTCGATCAGGAGGCGTTCTTCCCCGACGAGAATCGCCTCGAGCAGTACGAGTCTCTGCCCGGGCCGCTCGCTCCGTCGGAGTATACCTTCATCACTGTCCTCGACATCATGGAGGAAGACTTCGATCAGGGGATGCAAGGCTCGGTGACGATTTACGTCGATGATCCGGCGTTGCGTGACGACGGCGCGCTCAGAGAAATCGACCGCACGCTCGAGAAGCCGCCGGACGCATTCAAGACGGACGGCCGCCAGGCCGACGCGACCAGCATCCTCGACGTGATCGACGAGCAGGCCGCGGCGAACCCGGAGTTTGCAGGGACGGTCAAGCGGTACGATAGCACTGGCGACGGAGTTCCGGATCGAGACGTCGACGCAGTCTACGACAAGATGTTCGCCGTCGCCGAGGACGAGACGGCCAATCGCCTGACCACCGACCGCAGCGCGACGCGGATCGACATTCAGGTTGAGGCCGACGCCGAGCAGGCGGAAGCCGTCGCTGCCGCACGCGAGGTCGCCGACCGCATGGGAATGGACGCGACCGCGACCGGCCAACTGGTTATCTTCGAAAGCGTCGTCGAGAAGATCGGCGACTCGGCGATCACTAGCCTCTTCGTTGCATTCCTGCTGACGATCGTCCTGCTCGTCCTCTCGTACTGGTGGCTCGAGGGGCGAGCGATCTACGGCGTGATTAACCTCGTACCGGTGTTGCTGGCCGTCGCGATGCTCGCGGGCTCGATGCGGTACTTCGACGTGCCGTTGAGCCCGATCAACGCGCCGATCCTCTCGGTTTCGATCGGGTTGGGCGTCGACTACACGGTGCACCTCATGCATCGGTTCGTCGACGAGTACGAGGAACGGGGCGACGTCGACGAGGCGCTGATGGTGACCGTCCGCGGAACCGGCGGTGCCCTCACCGGGAGCATGCTCACGACCGTCTGCGGGCTCGGTGTGCTGTACTTCGCGCTGATCCCGCTGATCATGGAGTTCGGTCTCCTGCTGGCGCTAGGAGTCTTCTACTCCTGGCTCACCTCCATCATCGTGCTTCCCTCGGTGATCGTCGTCTGGGACCGCCTCGAGGCAAAGTACGGAAGGCTTTCGATCGGGCGGCTCGTCCCCGAATAAGGTGGTCGACGACGGTGGACCGCTTCCACCGTCGACGGTCGTACGGTAACCTGACTGGATCCCCAGGGTGAAACAGCTCCCCCTCGAGGGTGGGAGTAGATTTCGTGTGCTCCCGCTCGCGTGACTGGACACGGGTCGGTCGCCCACGAGTACGAGGAGACGTCGGATCGGACACGGGTGGCTGCGAGAGCGAGAATCGATTGCGGCTCGAAGCAAACCGAGCGGAACTGTGGGAGAGTAGATTTCGTGTGCTTTCGGGAGTCCCGGAGACCAGCCGACACTGACGGCTCACTCCTGATCCGACAGCAAAATCGATAACACCATACCGGCGAGCGAACACCACACGGACGACAGACTACTGGACCGACGAAACACCACTCCAACTTCGGGGTTTTGCAAGTGTGGAGAGCAGAGACGGAGAGTAGATTTCGTGTGCTCCGTTCTCACGACCGGGCACAGTATCTCTGTTTGCGTCGGTATTCCTGACGTATTACTAGAACGAATCCAAGCACACGAAACAGACGAAAGCAGGTTTTAAGTTCTAGTAGTAACCAGTCGTCAGTACCGAATGTCTGGACCGTTTAGCGATCTTACGGACACTCTCTTTGCCGATAAGTCGGTCCTCAGTGAGAGCTATCAGCCCGAGGAGATCCTCGAGCGCGACGAGGAAATCGAGGCGTTCAGTCACGCGCTCCAGGACGTCCTCTTCGGTCGCGAACCCGAGAACATCTTCCTCTACGGGAAAGCCGGCCTCGGAAAGACGGCCGTCACGAAGTATATGATGGGCGAACTGCAGTCAGAAGTCGTCGAACGGGAGGCGGCGGACGACCTTCACGTTCACGAGATCAACTGCAACGGAAAGACGCTGTTCATGGTCGTCCGGCGGCTCGTCAACGAGTTATTACCCGCCGACGCGAGTCAGTTTCCGAAACGCGGGCTCGGGACCGGCGACGCCTTCGACGAACTCTACGCGCAACTCGATCGGATCGGCGGCACGCACCTGATCGTCTTCGACGAGATCGACCACCTCGACGACGTCGATACGTTGCTCTACGAACTGCCGCGGGCGCGGTCGAACGGCCACATTACGGAGTCGCTGGTCGGGATCATCGGCATCAGCAACAACTACACGTTCCGACAGTCGCTGTCGGCGAAGGTCAAGGATACCCTCATGGAGACCGAGATTTCGTTCAGTCCCTACGATGCCGGCGAACTCCGGACGATTCTCCACGATCGCGCCGAGCGGGCGTTCGTCGACGGCGCCTGCGACGAATCCGCGATCGCGAAGGCGGCGGCGCTTTCGGCACAGGACATGGGGAACGCTCGCCAGGCGATCGACCTCCTCCGCGTCGGTGCCGAGGTCGCCGAACGCGAGGGCGACGAGACTGTCACCGACGACCACATCGAGGACGCGCGCACCCTCGTCCAGCGTGGCCGACTGCGAAACAAGATCCGCGACCAGACCGAACACGCCCAGTACATCCTCGAGACGATCGCGAAACTCGAGGAACGGAACGAGGTACCGGCCCGCTCGAAGGAGATCCAGGAGGGGTACGAGCGGGTCGCCGAAGCCTACGGCGCGACGCCGTTGACGACGCTAAAGAGCATTCAGGACCACCTTTCCGATCTGCACATGTTGGGGTTCCTCGTACGTCACGAGCGCAACAAGGGACTCAGCGGCGGCCAGTACTACGAGTACGAACTGGATCTGGATCCGATGATCGTCCTCGAGACGAGAGAGGAGATCGTACAGGCGGCCGACTGAACGGCGGGAGTTTCGGTCGGCTGCCCGTTCCTCATACCTGTTCTCCATACCCGAACTCCATATCTCTATACCCGCACTCCATACCCGTGCTCGTACCCGATTCGGGCATGACAAAAGCACACGAAATCTACTCCCTCCCAGTGTCGGAGCTCGGTGCCGGAGTCGTCGACAGTCCGAGTCGGACTCGAGACGGAAAGCACACGAAATGTACTCTCCCTTCCTTCGTATCACCGGACTACGAGGCCCAGCACGCGTCGAGACCATCGGTACGGGCGTGATTCGAGGTGTGACGCGAATCGATCGACGCAGTTCGCATAAGCAGTCCATTATTATGGCCGTTCGGGGAGTTCGAGACGGATATGTCAGTCCCGCGCTCCGTCCGTCGATGTTGCCGACGGGAGCCGTCCGACGCTGGCGGACGGTCCGCAGCGTCGACGAAAGCGACCTTCGGGCCCACCGTGCGATGCGTGTCTGCCGGACAACGGTCCGAACGCGGCACGTGGGCCGGTCTCGGTTTGGGTCCGGGTCTCCTGTACGGCGGCCTCGCAACCGGGACTCTCGGGCAGATTCAGTGGGGCGAACGCGGTCTCGAGTTATCTCCCGGCGCCGCCGTCGTGATCGGCCTCGTGCTGTTCGCCGGCGTTGGCGCGGCCGTGCTCTCCCTCACGAGACGGAACAGGCAATTCGAGGAGAGCGACGGTGATCGACTCGAGTCCGAAACCGAGGCCGAGACCGATCCTCCGGCGGTGCTCACCGGTGACGCGATCGAAGGAACGCAGGTCGCGCTCCGGCGCGACGACGGCGACTGGCAGTGGCGCGTGCTTCGCCGCGAGGCGCTCGCCGAGAGTCCCACACGGGCTTCGACGCAGTCGACGGCGACGGACCGAATCGAACGGACGCGAGACGCGATCGATACTGCCGGGCTCCGGGAAGTAACCGACGCTGCAGTGCGCGTCTATCGCGACGAGGACGGGATATGGCGATGGACGCTCGTCCGTGCGGACGGCAGCCGCGTTGCCACCGCAGCCGAGGGCTACGACGACCGCGAGAGCGCTGAAGCGGCAGTGAGTCTCGTCAAAGACTGCGGCCCCGAAGCCGACGTCGTCGATATCGAGGCGGCGGCGATTACGATCGCCACGCACCACGATCGATGGCAGTGGCAACTGGTCGACGACGAGCGAAGGCCGCTGGCCACCGGCGCAGACGAGTACGAACGGCGCGCCGACGCCGTAGCTGCCGCCGATACGTTCGTCGATCGGATCTCGGACGCACGCGTCCTCGACATCGACGCGTTCGGCGTCGAACTCTACGAGACCGGAGCCGTTGTGTCGGGATCAGAGTCGAAATCCGAGTCCGACGAAGAGTCGGAAGCCGAACCGGGAGAGGAGGAGGAGGACGGCACGTGGGCCTGGCGGCTCGTCGATGAGAACAGCGATATCATCGCCGACGCACCCACGACTTTCGAGACTCGACCAGCCGCCGAAGATGCCGCGACGGCGGCGCTCGCGGCCCTCGAGGACGCTGCGGTCACCGACGCGGGAGACCCTGCGTTCGAACGGTATCCCGATCCCAATATCGACAGTACCGGTGGCGCTGATGCCGGTAGTGACGGCGATGGCTGGCGCTGGCGACTCGTCGACGATGCCGGCCGAACCGTCGCTCGAGCGCCGAGGACCGCGTCGACGGCCGACGGGGCCGAACGAGCCACCGAACTGATCCGCGAGGCGGCGCCCGATGCGCCCGTGCTCGAGATCGACGAGGCGGCGTACGAGGTGTATGCCGACCCCGATGCCGCGCCGGAAGACGACTCCGTTGCGGACCGCACGAAGGTGGACGCGGATGACGACTCGAGCAGTGGCGAAAGCGACGCGGCCGAGGAGGCTACCGCCGTCACCGACGGCTCGGGAACCGAGCCGGTCGATGAGGGGTGGCGCTGGCGGCTCGTCACGACCGAGCGCGATGTCGTTGCCGAGGGCGCGGCGTCATACGGCGACGCGGGGACAGCGACGACGGCGCTCGAGCGAATCCGCGAGGACGCCCGCGAGGCCGACGTCCTCGCGTTCGAGACGGCCGCATTCCGCGTTTACGAGAACGACGGCGACTGGCGCTGGCGACTGCTCGACGAGGGCGGGACCGTCCTCGCCGACAGCGACGGTGAGCACGACTCCCGCAACGAGGCCATCGAGGCGATGCTGACGCTCAAGGAGCGCGCGCCCGACGCCGACGTGGTGGAAATCGATGCGCCCGAATTCGAACTGGTCGCCGAGGGCGACGGCGAGGGTGACGGCGACGGCGAGGACGCGGAGGGCTGGTCCTGGCGATTGATCGACGCCGCCGGGCGCCGCGTCGCGACGGCGCCGACGACCTACGCGAGTCGAGCGGACGCTCGAGCGGCGGTAGATCGCTTCCGGGAGCAGTCGAACGGTTCCATCCACACGGTCGAGAGCGCGACGTTCCAGCCCTCCGCGACGGACGATGCGTGGCGCTGGCGACTGATCCGCCCGTCGGGCGAGACGCTGGCGGTCTCCGGAAGCGAGTACGCGACGCGAGACGAACTCGACGACCGGATCGACGACGTGCGGGAGACGGCGGCCGCCGCTCGGGCGTATACGACGGGCGCAGTAACGATCCAACTCGTCGGCAGCGAGACCTGGCGCTGGCGGCTGCTCGATCGCGAGCGCGAGCCGATCCTCGAGTCGACGACGGCCTATCCCAGCCGAGCGGCAGCCCGGGACGCCGTCGACGATCTCGAGCAGGCCTCGACGTCGGACGTTCCGATCTTCGCGATCGACGCCGGAGCAGCCGCGGTCTGGCTCGAGCAGGCTGCGGACGGCTGGCGCTGGGACCTGATCGATCGCGACCGGACGGTCCTCGCGACCGCGGCCGACGCGGCCGACAAATCCGGTGCGACGGCGGCCGTCGACGACGTCCAGCGGCTGGCGCCCCTCGCCGAGCGGATCGACGTCACCGAGGCGTCGTTCGACATCGTCGAGCGAGACGGCGGCTGGCGCTGGCGGCTCCTCGACGATGACGGCCATCCCGTCGCGATCGGCGAGGAGGCGACGGCGACGAAAGCGGCTGCGCACGAGGCGATCGACGACGTTCGGTCGCTCCTCGAGGTGGCCAGCGTCTTCGAACTCGAGGGGACCGCGTTCGAACGGTATCGGACGGACGGGGATGCGGACGCGGACGGCGACGACGAGAACCCGTGGCAGTGGCGACTCGTCGACGGGAACGGTGAGACGTTGCTCGAGAGCACACAGGCCTACGAAACCCGGGAAGCGACACAAGATGCAATTGCCGCGCTGCAATCGCACGCCACCGACGGCGAGTTGACGGTCGCCGAGTGAGCCGAGCGACGGCGCAACGAGACGCGACCGTCAACCGGTCAATCCTGCTCCTCGCCGGCGCCGGAGACCTGCCCCTGGCCCTGCCACGGAACGTCGTCGCTCGTTGTCGTCGTCTGCGAGCCCGGTGCGTTCTCGTAGAGCTGCTCGAGGTGGACGAGCGTCTGTTCGACCGAGTACTGTTCGACCGCGGCTCGAGTCTCCCAGTCGGCCGCGAGACAGTCCTCGATAGTCGCGGCCATTTCCTCGAGATCGCCGTACTCGAATCGCATCCCGTTTTCGGGGCCGATCGTCTCGTCGAACGGCGGGACGTCGGCGGCGACGACTGGCGTCCCGCAGGCGTTGGCCTCGAGCGTCGACAGGCCCAACGTATCGCCCCGCGAGGCGGTCACGAAGGCGTCGATCGAGGAGTAGAAGATCGGCAGTTCCTCCCGGGGGAGGAAATCGCGCAGCGTTACGTTGTCGGGCGCCTCGGCCTCGAGGTGCTCGCGGCGGGGGCCTTCGCCGACGACGACGAACTCGTACTCGGGGCGTTCCGCGGCGACGCGGAGGATTTCCTCGACGTTTTTCTCCATGCTGAGCCGGCCGCTGTAGCCGATGACCGTCTGCTCGGGGTCGGGGTACCAGTCGGTCGCGGTCGGCTGGAAAAAGTCCATGTCGATGCCGACCGGGAGCTGGACGTGGCTCACGTTGCGGTCGATTCGATTCGTCGAGGCGGTGACGACGTCGAAACTTCGGAGGAAGGCGGTCTCAGCGGGGACGTAGCAACTCTTGAGCAGCCCCGCGATCGCCTTCGATTTCACGCTCTGATGGAAGTACTCCTCGATCGGCGTGTGGTGCGTGTAGACCGACGGCAGATCGCGTTTCCAGGCGTAGTAGCGACCGAGCAGGCCGACCGGTGCCGGCCCGTGACAGTGAACGACGTCGAGTTCCGGCAGCGCGGACGGCCGTTTGAACGTCGGAATCCGGTACCCGGAATAGAAGGGGTTCGGCAGCGATCGCACGGGGATCTCGCGGTCGTCGGGCTCGTAGTCGCCGTCGGGGTAGACGACGTACACCTCGTGGCCACGGCGCTCGAGTTCTTCGCGCCAGAGGTCGATCGTGTACGTTACGCCGTCGATTTCGGGGAAGTAACTGTCGGTGAAGAAACCGATCTTCATTCAGATCACCTCCGCGTACAGCTGCTCGTACGCCTGTGCGATCGTCTCGAGCGAGAACTCCTCGCTGCGCTCTCGCGCGTTCGCACCGAGTCGCTCCCGAACGTCGGGATCACGCAGCCGTTCGATGGCATCGACGAACGACGTCGGACCGCCGTCGGTTGCGACGGCCGTGTTCGCGTTCGCATTCGCAGCGCTCGAGCCCGCCGCACCGACCTTCAGACAGTCCTCGCCGTCCTCGAGCCACGTGAACGTCTCGATATCCCGGACGACGACGGCTTTGCCGGCTGTCATCGCCTCGAGCAGAGCAATCCCCTCGTTCTCCTCGTGGGTCGGGAAGAAGAAGATATCCCCCGCTGCGTATGCACCGCGGATGTCGTCGATAAAGCCGGTGAAGGTGCAGTTGTCGGGCGAGGAATCGATCAACTGCTTCGTCTCTCGCCCCTTCAGCGAGCGGTCGATCGGCCCGAACCACGCGAAGTCGACCTCGGGCAACTGGCGGGCCGTCTCGACGAACGTCTCGAGGCCCTTGCGCTTGATCACGTGACCGACGAGGAAGACGACCGGCGGCTCGAGGTCGTACCGTTCCAAGTACTCCTCGCGGAGCGACTCGAATCCCTCGAGTTTCTCCCGGTCGACGCCGTTCGAGATGACTCGGGTCGGGACATCGGCGTAGTCCTCGATCAGTCCCTGATTGTACTCGGAGGGGCAGACGAGCGCGTCGGCCAGTCCGTACGCGCGCTCGAGGTACGGACGCAGCGGCTTCGCGAGGGCGTTCGTAAACCGGAAGCTGTCGCCGAAGTCCTCGGCGGTGACGTGCGTGTGGGCGACGACCGGCACGCCCCGTTTGCGGGCTCGTCTGGCGTACCAGACCGACCGGGGGCCCATGAGGTTGCAGTGGAAGACGTCGGCCTCGAGGGTCGGCTCGGTCGTGTACTCGAGGTCGAGCCGATCCAGCATCTTCCGCTGGTGAGCGACGGACTCGCGGATGCCGCCGGTGACGTGGTCCTCGAACTCGAAGTAGTGGCTGATTTTCATGGGATCACTCGTGGCACTCGCGGTGCGAATTCGTGGTCGTGCGGATCGGCTACTCGACGGTCAGCCACGGGACCTCCATGAGCGGCGGGATGTAGGTCTCGATGTGGTGTTCCCAGACCCCCTCCTCCCCGAAGGCCTCGCCGTGGTCGGCCGTGACGACGACCGTCCCGTCGAGTTCCTCGACCAACTCGGCGACCGACTCGAGGGCGATCCGCAGATTCTCCTCGTAAAGCGCCATCGCGGCCTCGCGCGTCCCGCTCTGGACGAGGTCCTTGGGATCGAGCTCGAGCCACAGGCCCGCTTTCTGGGCGATCTCCTTGCCGTCGAGGGCGGATTCAATTTTCGGTCGGACGGCGTCGCCCAGCGAAGCGAGCACGCCGTCGTCCTCATCGTCGCTCTCGCCCTGCTTTTTGATCCCCTTCTGGATCTGCTCGAGCTTCTGGCCCTTTCCGCGTGCGAGGTAGGGCGCGTGGGGCTGCATGTAGTGGAGCACCGTCCGATCGGCTTCCTCGACGAGGTCGCGGTGCTGATCGAACGACTCCGCGAGGCTGTCCGGCGGGACCGTCCCGAGGTCGTCGTCCCAGCCGTGATCCCAGACGTCGACGACCTCGCTGATGTGGTCGCCGGCAGTCCATTCGTAATCACAACTGGCACCCCACTTGAGTTCGTTCAGCGGGATCCCGAGGTCGTTGATAAACGGGTTCCCGGAGAAGTACGCGATATCGTGATCACCCGTGAAGGTGCGGTACGCCCACTCCGGTGTCGACGACCCCTTACTCCGTCGTTTTTCGAGCGAGCCGTCGAGGAACTCGTCGTAGATGTCGCTGAACACGTCGTACCGGCACGCGTCCAGGACCAGACAGTAGTCCCACTCGGACTCGAGAAACCGCTGGGCTTTCATCGGTTAGTCGTTCTTTCTATCCGATTCCCATATCTTTACTGGTCTGGACTATCTTTCAATGTTACTTGTTTTCGAAATCGAGTCGGTCAGGATCCGCAAACTGAGCGGCTGAGACGACGTACGTGCCGGTTGACCTCAAAGAGCGTGTATAACGTGATCGGTTTCGAAACCGCCGAGTCCGTGCTTTGAACCGTAGCGACTCCTGTCGCTCGACCCACCCCTCAGCTGCAGTGACTCTCGTTTCCTCAAATCGCCTGAAACGCGTATCAAACGGGACGAGAAGACCTATATGCGGATCGATCCGGGATGTAGCTACCTGGTCGTGATCGAACCGTCTCCCGATCCGATACTGGACCGACACCGTACGAAACGAGGTGATCGCGTATCGAACGACAGACGCTGATCGCACTCCTCGCGGTTGCCGTCGTTCTCGTCGGGCTCGGACTCGGGCTCGGCTCGACCGGCGCCGCGTCGTCCGACAGCCCCGCCGCGGACGTCGAACCGATGGTGGCACCCGACGACGATTCCGTGCTGTGGCCGTACACGAGCAAGGCGCCGGCGTTCGAGGAGCGGACGCTGCCGCTCAACGTTTTGATCGAGGGCCATCCGGAAGAGACGCGCCGCCAGTTCCTCGAGCAGGGGCAGGGAACGTGGAACGAAACGACCCCTGAACAGGAGGATCTCACCGAGGGAGAGGCCGACGAGCGCGCCGCGCAGACGACCGCGTGGCGGAGCGCCGACGGCTCGACGCGGTACACGTACGTCGCCGAGAACGGGTCGGCCGGCGGGCTGTGGCTCGACGAGCACTACCAGCTCCACGACGGCGAGTATCTCGGCTCGCGCCACCACATTCGGGCGTACGCGTCGCCCGACGACGGCGACGAGTGGACGGCGATTCAGGCCCACAGCGAACACTGGGACTGGTTTCGGCTGAGCCACACGGTCGACAGCGTCGAGCGGTCCCAACGCTACGTCGAACGCGAGTTCATGAGCCGCGACACGGCGGGCGTCACGCGCGTCCACCTGGGCAACGATCACGGCTCCGACGCCAACGGGTGGGTGACGACCGTGGGCTTCGAGGACGGGGTGCCGGTTCACTTCGCCGCTCTCGCGCTGGTTCCGGGCGCGATCCTCACGCGTCGAACGTCGGCGCTGCGACCGATCCGCGACGCGGTCAGCGCGCGACTCGCTCGAGCAATTGCGTTAGCGGGATCGCTGCTCGGGCTCTACCTCTCAGTTCGGTTCGGGGCGATCGCCGCCGAGACGCGAACCCCGCATCTCGATCCGCGCCTCATCGCGGGTGCGTTCTACCCGCTCATCGCGATCGGATTGCCCTGCTGTACGTACTATCTGTCCCGATCGCTGGATCGGACGACGGCCTTTACCGCCACCGCGGTCGGGTTTTCGCTCGCGATCCTCCTCGATTACACGCTGTTGGGCGTCACGCGGCTGCCGCTCAACGTCTTCGTTCACCGGTTCTCGACGGCGATCGCGCTCGGATTCGTCGCCGTCGGGGCGTCCCACACGGTCCGCATCGATCCGGAAGATCACGACTATCTCCGGCTCGGCGTGCTCCTCTGGACCGTGACGTTACTCGTTCCGCTGCTTCGATTCCTGTGAGCGCCGTCGGGGCTCACCCGCCTCGGCCTCGGCTTCGACCTCACTCGAGATCGTCCGGGCTCAGATACGGACGCGACCACGGCGACGTTACTCGAGTGTAGCCGACGACGCCGGCGAAGGTAGCGGCGTAACAGAGCCACCGCGGGAGTCCGAACGCGTGGATCCAGACGGTCGCGACCAGCGCCCACACGCCCAGAACGACCACGTCGCGGCAGATCCGTTCGCCGTTGTGGCGCAGGTACGCGAGTAATCGACGCCGTCGCGACGCGACGATCGGACGGCGGTCGCGCTCCGGTTCGTCGGGCCGCGCTCGCTCCGTCTCGGCGTCCGGATCGGGGCGAGAGCGGATTTCGTTCGCGTTACTCACGGTTGTTCCGGTGTTCGGGACCGGTCGCATACGCTTTTTGGTCCGGCGTAGCCGGGTCGACGGCCCAGCAGACCGGCGACGGAATCGAGAGTAGAAAAAACACTAATATCTCGCTCAGGAAACGAAATCCGATGCGTACACAGTTGCCGTCTCGAGACGCGAGGGTGACCGGCCGTGACTGATCGTTCGATCCCCACCCGCCGCCGAGTGCGGTCGGCGCTCTCGCGCAATCGGCTTCGGCTCGTCTTCGTCGCGGTCTTGGTCCTCTCCGGGGCCGTCCTCGCCACATCGGCGTCTAACACGCTGTCGACGGCGACCGAAGCGGACGTTCCGGACGCGCCCGAGACGACCAACCACACGGTCGTCACCGAGTCCGGACGCGCCGGGACGATCACCGCGTACGCGCCCGACGGCGACGTACTGTACTACAACAACACGCGAACGAAGTACTTCGACGTCGATCCCGTCGACGGCGATCCGCTGACCGTCGAGTACGCCGCGACGGACACGATCCACAGTTCGGGGCCGAACTGTCAGGATCCGCCCTGCGCGTTGAACGTCCTCGAGCGCGCCGATCTCGAGACCGGCGAGGTCGAGGTCCTCTACGAGCGCTACGACTACAAGGAACACGCCGGCGAGTGGCACGACGTCGATCGGCTCAACGAGACGCACGTCCTCGTCGCCGACATCGTCGCCGATCAGGTGTTTATCGTCAACACCGAGACCGAGATCGTCGACTGGCTCTGGGACGCCCAAAGCGACTTCCCGGTCGAGGGCGGCGGGCCGTATCCGGGCGACTGGGCGCACATCAACGACGTCGAGTACATCGAGGAGGGCGTCCACGAGGGCCACGTGATGGTCAGTCTCCGGAACCAGGACCAGGTCGTCTTCATCGATCTCGAGGAGGGGCTGCTCGAGGATTGGACGCTCGGCAGCGAGGACGAGTACGAGGTCATGTACGAGCAGCACAATCCGGATTACGTCCCCGAGTCGCGGGGCGGGCCGGCGATCGTCGTCTCCGACTCCGAGAACGGCCGCGTCGAGGAGTTCCAGCGCGAGGACGGCGAGTGGACCCGCACGTGGGAGTGGGCCGACGAGCGCATGCAGTGGCCCCGGGACGCCGACCGGCTGCCGAACGGCAACACTCTCGTCACCGACACGCACGGCAACCGCGTCGCGGAGATCGCACCGAACGGCGAGATCGTCTGGCAGGTCGAGTCGACGCTGCCCTACGAGGCCGAACGACTCGAGACCGGCGACGAGAGCGCGGGCGGTCACAGCGCACAGGAACTGGGACTCGAGTCGCAGACGGTCGACGCCGCCGGCGATGACGACGACGGGCTCGGCGTCCTCGCGGCGCTCAGCAACATTGTCGACGCGATCGTCCCCCACCGGATCCAGAACGGGATCCTCTTCGCCGCGCCGGTCTGGATGGGGCGGCTCGAGTTCGCCGTCGTCGGCGTCGCCCTGCTAACGGGGCTGACCTGGGCCGGCCTCGAGACCAGGTGGCGCCTTCACGATGCGGGGATCGGCTTCCGCAGCCCGATTCGCCGACGCGGCAGCGACTGAGGGGGCCACGACCCTCGTTGACAGATCCCAAGATACGTGGCGGTCGCGTTCGAAGGACCGTTCGATGGAGGGAGCACGAGCCCTGTTTCTCGCCGGTGCGCTGTCAACGCATTCCCTCGTCGGGTACGCTCTCGTTCGGGGGTTTACCGACGCCGATCCGCGCTTGGGCGCCCTTTTCGGTCTCGTTCCCGACGCCGACTTCCTGTTTCCCGCGGCGTGGGGGTGGCCGTTCGTCCACCGCGGGCTCACGCACGCGCCGCTGTTCGCGGCGGCGCTCGTCGCCGGCGCGTACGCGATCCGCCGGGATCGGGACCTCCCGCTCGCCGTCGGGCTGGCGGTCGGTTCCCACATCGCCGTCGACTCGGTGTCGCCGGCGGGGATTCCGTGGTTGTTTCCGCTCGAGGCGAGTCCGAGTCTCGGCCTCCCCGTTCACGGCCCGGCGGCGACGGCGCTGCTCTGGGCCGGCGCTATCGGCATCCTCGCGAGTCGGAGGACCGACCTGCCGTCGATCCGCTGACGGGGTTTCCGTCCGGTTCCCGATTTCCGGTCGGCCTCGAGCGGCGGTCGAACCCGAGCCGAGGGCCGATCAGATCGGCGGAGCGCCCGCCGACGAGAAGCTGATCGTCAGGACCAGCGAGACGAGCAACGCGCTCGAGCCGAGGAGCAGCACTGCCCTGTTGATCCGACCGTGCTTAGACGGGAACAAATCGAGCGTCACGTGGGCCGCCGACACGGGGGAGAACGGGCTGATTCCCATCGGCGTCACGATGTCGCCGGCCAGATGGGCGAGTACGCTGCCGGTCCCGAGGGCGAAGCCGAAGGGAAACGCGGACGCGGTCGCAGTCGGGGTCGCGTCGACGAGAAGCGTCGTTCCGACGCCGACGAACAACCCGACGAGAACGGCGAACCAGACCGTATGCGTCGGTCCACGGTGAGCTATCTGCGGAAGCAGCTGATCGATATCCGGAAGGGGTGCCAGTCCGACGACGAGTACCGTCCCCAGCACCGCCGTCTCGAGCGACCAGCGGGCGCTCACCAACGGGACGAACGGGGCGTACAACAGCGCGTTAAATCCGATATGGCCGTCCTTGTACATGCCGACACACGGGGTGGATACGCAATCGTCCGGGCCGAACGGGGATGAACTGCTCGCTCTCGAGACGTTCGCAACGGTCGAACGTTCGAGAGGCCCGTGACCCTCGAGACGTTCGAAGCCCAACCGATCACGCCAGCAAGTGCCCGCCGAGTAAGTACAACGCGGCGAGGATCGACTGGAACGACAGCGAGCCGATCGCCGAAAGGACGACGAACGATCGCCCGCTCATCTCGGAGAGTCCCGCCGGAATCGTGACCAGTCCGCGGACGAACAACATCGTGTTGCTCGCCGCCACGGCGAGGCCGCCCCAGCGGTCGAACCAGCCGTCGAACCGCTCGAGGCGCGATTCCGTGACCGGAACCCACCGCTTTTGAAGGACGTACTCCCGGCCGGCGCGCCGGACGAGGCAGAACAGCAGGAACTGGCCGGCCGTCGTTCCGACGACCGCGACCGCGACGATCACGACCGACTCGGGGATCGACGACCCGATCAGCGCCAGCGCCGCCGGCACGACCAGTTCGCTCGGCATGAACCGCAGCAGCATCGCTCCCTCGAGAATGCAGACGCCGAGCAACACCGCGTACCCGAACTCCGACGTGAACAGGGATTCGAGCCACGGCGGGACGTTCCCGAGTTGTAACACCGCCATCGGTGGCGGCTACGACGGCCCGTCCGTAAGCGTTGTCGGTTCCAGCGGATCCGAGGACCGGTCCGGCCGCCATCACTCGGGACGACGATCTGACCGCCGTCACTCGAGAGCGGTCGCCCCGCTCGAGGCGCCGCCACCATCATCGTAACGCGCGGACACCGAACGCGGATACCGACGCCCCGCCGATGAGGGTCGGCATCCAGTAGATCGCCCCGCGGAAGATGAGGACCGCGGCGGTGACGGCCGACGCCTCGATGCCGGTCGTCGGCACGAGCAGCGACACGAAGGCGGCTTCGATGCCGCCGAGACCGCCTGGGAGCGGGGCCGCACCGGCAAGGTTCGCAAGCGGGATCGCGAACAGGAGGACGTACACCGGCACGGTGTGCCCGAGCGCGGCGAACGCCGCCATGAGCGCGGCCGCCTGAAAGAGCCAGCCGGCCAGCGATAGCCCGACGACGAGGGCGAGACGCCACCGATCGGTCCCGACGCGTTCGATGTTCTCGAAGAACCGCTGCAGCCGCTCCGTGAGGTCCGCCTCGAGTTGCTCCGGGTCGAATCGCTCGATGCCGAGCAGTCCGAGACGCGGCGCGATGACGGCCGGCAGTCGATCGACGATCCGCTCTCGATACCGCCAGACGAGCGCGATGCCGAGGACGATCCCGCCGATCAGGACGACCGCCGTGCCGACGGCGTCCTCGAGGCGCTCCCCGATGGCGGCGGTCGTCGCGTAGTAGCCGACGCCGACGAACACGAGCGAGATGGAGGGGACGACGTTGAGGACGTCGACGCTTGCGATACCGACGAGGCCGGTCTCGTAGCGGGAGTCCGAGACCTTCGAGATGAGTCCCGCAGCGACCGGTTCGCCGCCCGCCTGGCCGAACGGCGTGACGTTGTTGGCGAAGACTGCGCCGGCGTAAACGAGAAACGCCGTTCTGACCGACACGCCGACGCCGAGCGCGGCGAGGACGGTACGAAGCATCAGGCTCCACGAGAGCAGCCAGCAGAGCGCGAGTGCGAACGTGAACGCAACGAAGGTCAGGTCCGCCGACAGCAGCGAGTCGATAATGCGACCGGCGCCGACGAGAAAGAACAGCACGGCGAACACTGCGATCGCCCCGACCGCTCCGAGGAGCAGTACCCGCCGGTTTCGCCTGTCCATAGGCGATATGATTCGTTCGTGAACTTGAAACGTCTGATTGTACTCGAGCGGACGCCGCAGCGGAGTCGGCACTTCAATCGTTTTATTGGGGTGGCACCAGTGCCATCCGGTAATGGACGGGACACGCCAGTCGAACGTACTTTTCGTCGTTTTGGACACGGTCCGCAAGGATCGTCTCGGCCCCTACGGCTACGACCGAGAGACGACGCCCGCCCTCTCGCAGTTCGCCGAGGAAGCGACCGTCTTCGAGTCGGCGGTCGCACCCGCGCCGTGGACGTTACCGGTCCACGCCTCCCTGTTTACCGGCCTGTATCCGAGCCAGCACGGCGCCGACCAGGGAAGTCCGTACCTCGACGACGACGTGACGCTCGCGTCGGTCCTGTCGGCGGCCGGCTACGATACGGCCTGTTACTCCTCGAACGCCTGGATCACGCCCTATACCGGCCTCACCGACGGGTTCGACGCACAGGATTCGTTCTTCGAGGTCCTCCCCAGCGACGTGTTTTCGGGCCCGCTCGCTACCGTCTGGCAGACGATCAACGACAACGAGTACCTGCACGAACTGGCGTCGAAACTCGTCAGGGTCGGCGCGATGGCCCACTCGAAACTCGCCAGCGGCGAGAGCGCCGACTCGAAGACGCCCTCGGTGATCGATCGAACGCGGTCGTTTATCGACGACAGCGACAGCGACGAGGGTTGGTTCGCGTTCGTCAACCTGATGGACGCCCACCTGCCGTACTACCCGCCCGAGGAGTACCGCGAGGAGTTCGCTCCCGGCGTCGATCCCGACGAAGTCTGCCAGAATTCGAAGGAGTACAATTCCGGCGCGCGGGAAATCGACGACGAAGAATGGGAGGCGATCCGCGGCCTCTACGACGCTGAAATCGCCCACATGGACGCCGAGCTCGGTCGACTGTTCGACTGGCTCCGCGAGACCGACCAATGGGAGGAGACGACCGTCGTCGTCTGCGCCGACCACGGGGAACTCCACGGCGAACACGACCTCTACGGCCACGAATTCGCCCTCTACGACGAACTTATCAACGTCCCGCTACTCGTGAAACACCCCGAACTCGAGGCCGACCGGCGCGACGACCTCGTCGAGTTGCTCGACTGCTATCATACGGTGCTCGACGCGCTGAACGTCGATCCCGACGCCGCCCTCGACATCGCTGCCGACGACGATGTCGCAGCGGGTGTGACACCGTTCGATCCCACCCGCTCGCTGCTCTCGAGCGAGTACCGCGCCTTCGCGGAGACTGCGGAGCCGGATCCCGGTCAGCGCGCGGTTCTCGACGGCGACGGCGACGGCGGCGAAGGGAGCGGCGACTACGCCTTCGTCGAGTACGCCCAGCCCGTCATCGAACTCCACCACTTAGAGGAGAAGGCGAACGAAGCGGGCATCGACCTCCCCGAGGACCACCGCGCGTACTCCCGGCTGCGCGCCGCCCGCAGCACCGACGCGAAGTACGTCCGTGCCGACCGAATCCCCGACGAAGGCTACCGGCTCGACGAAGACCCGAGCGAGGAATCACCCGTCGACCCGGCCGAGGACGAGGTCGTCGCCGCGTCCGAAGCGGCGCTCGCCCGCTTCGAGAGCGCCGTCGGTGGCGCGTGGGACAATCCAACCGAGACGGCCGGCGAGGAACGGGAGGCCCTGGCGGACGCGGACGAAGAAACGCGCGACCGATTGCGCGAACTCGGCTACCTCGAGTGAGGCGCCAACTCGCTACTCGAGTCGCGAATCGACTGGTTACTCGCCGACGTCCGTCTCCGACGCGATACCGTCCTCGGGATCGTCGCCGGCAGGAGCGGGGACCCGTTCGCCCTCCACGCGGTCGACGAGCCGGTCAGCGGCGGCCACGCTCCAGACGGCGAGCAAGAGGCCGGCGACGACGTCGATCGCCCAGTGAATGCCCAGATACATCGTGGAGAAGACGACGCTCGCTGCGACGATCGACGCGATCGAGAACCACAGCCGCTGGGCCGTCCGAGATCGCCACGCGAACAGCACCACGACGACCGCGAGCGACGTATGGAGCGAGGGGAAGACGTCCGTGTTCGCCGAGACCGCCGCCGTGAGGTCCTGGGTCTGGGGGTAGATCTGATACATCAACCCGTCGACCGTCGAGAGGTGGTTGCGCGGCCCGTAGGCGATAAACAGCGTGTAGCAGATCGAACCGACGAGATAGTTGAGCAGGTACGCGACGAGGAGTTCCTTGAGACGGCGCTGTAACCCCGACGCGAAGTACAGGACCGGCGCGGTCACCAGCAGGTACGGGAAACCGAACATGTACATGGCCGAGAAAAAGCTCACCGTCGCCTCCGGAACGACGTCCTGCAGGACGGCGACGAACTCACCCTCGACGGCGTATATCTCCGCGGTGATATCCCAGTCGAGTGCGTGGGATATTCGAAGACTGAGGCCGTGCGTCGCTCGTTTTGCGACGAAAAACAGCGCCGCGCCGCCGAGATAGGGCGCGACGTCGAGCAACCGCGGTCTGAGCCCGGCTCGCGTTCTGCGAACGTCGGCTCGATCGAGACAGAGACGACAGGTGCTGACGAAACCAATACAGACGGCGAGCGACGTGAGGACGACGATGAGTGGCAGTGCCATCGATCGTGGAGGGGAACGATTGTTCTCGGCGACGGACCGCAAAGCGGGGCCGTGCCGGCGGTTTTCGGGCTGTCGTTCGTGCGGGGAAGCAGCCGACACTATCGGGACAGCGATCGGCTGACTGTCACGTTCGTATCGTTTCTGATCCGTTCATCCGTTGATAATCTTACGGAAGGTGGATCGGTCACATAATAGTACCTGTCCGTTTCAACGTCTGGAATTTCACAATCGATTTCCGACCGGCGACCGACTGCTCGACCGTTCGGCAGCAATGTTCACGCTCCTGTGGCTCGGCGCCCTGATCGTCGTCGCAACCGGACTCGTCTGGCGCGGAAGCCTCTATCTCGAGGGCGCGGCCGACCGACTCGCCGTCTACCTCGGGATGCCGGCGATCGTCCAGGGATCGATCATCGCCGCGCTGGGCTCGAGCTTTCCGGAACTCGCGAGCGTCGTGATCGCGACGCTTCGCTACGGGGAGTTCGAGCTCGGGATCGCCTCGATCGTCGGCTCCGCCGTGTTCAACGTGCTGGTCATCCCGGGAATCGCGGCGCTCGTCCGCGACGAGTCGCTCGAGTCGAGTCGCGGGCTGGTCTACCGCGAGGCGCAGTTCTACATCATCTCGGTTGCGACGCTGTTGTTGACGTTCTCGCTGGCGGTCATCTACTATCCCGCTCCGGACGCAGAGATGGTCGGCGAGTTCACTCGACCGCTCGCGCTGTTTCCGATCGCGCTCTACGGACTGTATCTGTTCATCCAGTATCAGGAGACAGCCGACTACCAGCCCGACGCGGACGCAGCGGGTGTGAGCCCGCTCAAACAGCTGGCGTTGCTGGGGATCGGCCTCGGGCTGATCCTCGTCGGGGTCGAACTGCTCGTCAACGCGGCCGTCGACCTCGGCGATTACTTCGGGACCCCCTCGTTCCTCTGGGGGCTGACCGTCATCGCCGCCGGCTCGAGCCTGCCGGACGCGATCATCAGCGTTCGCGCCGCCCGAAGCGGCGACTCGGCGGTCAGCCTGGCCAACGTCTTCGGCAGCAATATCTTCGATCTCCTCGTCGCGGTCCCGACCGGCGTGCTCATCGCGGGTACGACGGACGTCGACTTCGCCGTTGCCGCGCCGCTGATGGCCTTTCTCGTCGTCGCGACGATCATCGTCTTCACCGCCGCCCGAACCGCGTTCGAACTGACCGACCGCGAGGGATGGCTGTTGCTCGCGGTCTACTCCGTCTTCGTCGGCTGGATGCTGCTCGAGAGTACGGGCGTGACGAGCGTCGTCCTTTGAGCGGCTGCGTTGTCCGCGCTCGAGTTATCGTCCGGTCGACCAATCCGTGTTGGAGCGAGCCTTTTCCGTGACCGGCGCGGAGCGGACGGCCAGATGGATCCGTACGCACATCGGTCGCCGGGATCGAGGAGTCGGTCGGCGGCGGCGCTCGAATCGCGACGCGACGACCGCCGTCCGGCCGAGAAATCGTGGTTCGCACGCTGACGCGACGGCAGGCGATCGTCGGTGTCGCGGGTTCAGCGGTCGGTGCGGGTAGGGCGAGCGCTGCGGACGGCGAACCGCTGCCGGAGTCGACACGGGCCTCCGTCGTCGACGCGGACCGCGAAACGGATTATCCGCGCTGCGTCTACGCCCTCGAGGACGGCACGTGGACCGTCGCGATGCCGGTCAACGTCCACGCTCGCGTCCCGGACGACGTCGGACGAGACGCGCTTGCGGCCGTCGCGGACGCGTTTACCGGCGCGTCCGCTCTCCGGTGGACGAGCGCGCTCCCCGATTCACGGGTCGCCGCGTGGGATCGCGACGCCGACGAACTCGTCGCACCCGATCTCTCCGTCCGCCGGCCGCGACTGGGCGACGAGTGGGCCCACGTCCACGTCTGGGCGGTCGACGAGACCCGCGCGGCGATCCACGCCCACCGAGACGTGTTCGATCTCGCCGCCTCGCACTTCCACCGCGGCGCGCAGTACGGCGCCGCCGCTCGAGACGCTCTGGCACAACTGCGCGAGAACGGCTGGCGGAACCGGGATACCTACAGTATCGAGTACGGCGTGGCCGAGGATCGACTCGAGCGGTGGGGCGAAACGGGTGATTCGAGAGCGACGCTGCCGCCGTAACCGGTCGAGTCGCGGCCTCGAGACCGCGACTCGATTCGAACAATTTACTCCGGAATGCCCCAGACCTCGTCGTCCCAGTCGCGAGCCGGGAAGTCGTAGACCGGCTGGTTGCGGTCGCGCTCGTCGAGGCGCCGCCGGTCGTCGTCGGACAGTTCCCAGTCGAACAGGTCGAAGTTCTCCGCGATGTGCTCGGGGCTGGTCGAGCGCGGCAGGGCGACGACGTCGCGGTCGAGCGCCCACCGGAGGACGATCTGTGCGGGCGACTTGTCGTACGCCTCGGCCAGTTCCTGGACGACCTCGTCGCCGAAGACGTCCGTGCGCCCGAGCGGCGCCGCGGCCTCGATCACGGTGTCCGTCTCGCGGCAGTAGTCGACAAGATCGGGCCGCTGGAGCCACGGGTGGAACTCGATCTGGTTGACCGCGATCGGGACGTCCGAGACGTGCTGGGCCGCACTGAGCTGGTAGGCGCTGAAGTTCGAAACGCCGACGTTCCGGACGAGCCCCTCCTCGTGCAGCGTCTCCATCGCGTGCATCGTCTCCCGCAGCGAGATTGCGGGGTTAGGCCAGTGGATCAGGTACAGATCGAGGTAGTCCGTCCCCAGCTTCTCGAGACTCTCCTTGCACGACGCGATCACGTCGTCGTAGTGGAGGTTCTTCGCGAGAACCTTCGAGGTAAGGAAGAGGTCGTCACGATCCACGTCGGCGCCGGCGAGCACCTCGCCGATCTCTTCCTCGTTCATGTAGCCCTCGGCGGTGTCGATGTGCGTGTAGCCCGCCTCGAGGGCCGCTTCCACGGACTGTTTGACGGTCTCGCCCTCGAGTTCCCACGTGCCGAACCCGATCGTCGGCAGTTCGTCGCCACTCGGCAGGGTCTTCGTTGGGACTGTCATCGGTCGCTAGATTCCCGAGAGAGGGCCAATAATCTGCTGGTCGCGGAAATCGGGCTGGGTGCAACCGCAGCCATCGCCTGGAGAAGAGTCGACGAAACGACTCGTGGAAAGGGCCACAACGACTCGTGGAGCCCGCTTCAGGGCCGCGTTGAGATCGCCGGCCGCGTCTCTGGCTTCCTAGTACTATATTCACCCGCCGTCTCGAGCGAGGTGGACGCGATCGGTGTTTCGCCGGGGACGGTGTTCGAGAGCCCACAATTCGGGACTTGTAGTTCGAGCCCGGACTCGAGATCGGCGATGATCGAACTCGAGAGCAAGCGACCTCCACATCGGCGGCCGAAGCACACGAATCGCGCTCCGTTCACCGACAATGAAACGACGGACCCTCATACTCGGTTTCGGAACGGCGGCGGGCGCCGGCGCGATCGTCGGCTCCGGGGCCTTCTCGACGGCATCGGCGGAGAGACAGATGACGGTACGCGTCGTCGACGACGCGAGTTCGTTTCTCGCCCTCGAACCGGGCGAGCAAAACGGCGCGCACGTCAGCAACGAGGACGGCGAGGCGGTCAGCATCGATTTCGGCGGCGGCGACGCGGTCGAGGGCGACGGCCTCGGGATCGATACGGCGTACACGTTCGACGACACCCTTCACATCCGGAATCAGGGGACCGAGTCCGTGTTCGTCTGGACCAGTACCGAGAGCGACGCCTTCGATGACGATGACGTTTATCTCTATCACGAAGACCCAGAGGCGCCGCTGTCCGACGCGCGGGCGATCGAGGTCGAGGTCGGGACGGAGATTCCGGTCGGCGTCTTCGTCGATACGACCGGCCTCGAGACCGACGCGTACGACATCGGCGTAACGATTCAGGCGGCAGGAGAAGATCCAAACGGCGACGCACCTGGTGAGGGCGGTGACGGTGAGGCAGACGACCCGGTCTCGGATCCGATCCCGTCGGTCGTGCTCGACTCGGTCTCGAGTCTACTCGACGCGAATGAACAGCCGCTTACCGACGATTCGGCTGTCGCTATCTGGGCGGAGTCAACCGCGTATAACGGCGACGAAGACGGCAACGGTGACGCCGTCAACTATCCCGGCGGAACGGACATTCCGGTCGTCGCGATCGACGGCACCGTCGTCGGACTCACCGGACCGTTCGCGGCCACCGATACCGACTTCGGCACGTACGGCAACGAGGAGTTCCTGCACAACGTCTACGACGAGTTGGTCGGCAGCGGGACGGTCCTGTACGACGAGGGGCACGGCCAGTACTACACGCGCTCGTCGAACGGCGGCGACGACTTCCAGGTCTTCGGCGACTACCTCGAGGACGGCGGCTACTCCTACGACGCGACGACCGATCTCGAGTCGGACCTCGACGACGCGGCTGCAGTTGTGATCACCTCGCCGTCGGATGCGTTCACCGACGGCGAACTCGCGGCGCTCTCGTCGTTCGTCGACGACGGCGGCGTGCTCTTCCTGCACGACCAGTCGGACTTCAGTGATTACGACGAAACGGACACCCTCAACGAAATCGCCGACGAACTCTCACTGTCGTTCCGGTTCAACGACGATCAGGTGTACGACGACCAAACCAACGACGGCGTCGAGTTCGTCCCGACCACGTCGAACTTCAACCGCGAAATGTACCCCGAGTTTTTTTCGAACCGTGACGGCATCGAGGACGACTCCGAACTGAATCCGTCGGAGCAGTACGAAGTAGACGTTGTCGAAGTCACGGACGGCGATACGGCCGACGTCCAGTTCCAAGACGGCACCGTCGAAACCGTCCGCATCCTCGGCATCGACACCCCTGAAACCGGGAACACGGACGAGCGACTCGCGGAGTGGGAAGGCATCGAAGACGGCGACGCGCTCCGCGAGAAGGCCGACGCGGCGACCGACTACGCCGTCGACAAACTCGCCGGCGAGACGGTGACCCTCTCCTTCGACGAGAACGAAGGGCTGCGGGGGAACTACGGGCGACTGCTCGGTTTTCTCGACCTTCCCGACGGCACCCGCTACAACGACGCCGTCCTCGAGGACGGCCACGCGCGAGTGTACGACTCCGGGCTCGAGGCCCACGACGAACTCTGGGACCTCGAGGCCGACGCTCGCGCGGCCGGGAGGGGACTCTGGGACCTTTCCGATCCCGCGGCGACGCCGGAGATCGGCGACGAGCCGGTGGAGGCGCTGTTCTTCCCCGAACCGGTCGAAGTCACGGGCAACGACGTTCCGGTGCGTTCCGAGAGCGGCGAGCCGCTCGTCGCCCTAGATACGGACGCCAACGTCGCTGCTATCGGCGGGCCGCTCGTCGAGGAGGACTTCGAGAGCGCCGAGGGCGGCCCGGGAATCGACGAGTTCGGCGTCTACCCGTTCCTGACGAACGTGATCGACGCCGTCGAGACGGCGACCGGCCCGGTCCTCGTCGAGGGCGGCCACGGCCAGTTCGGCGCCGACTACGCGCTGTCGGCCGAAGACGTCGCCCACTACATGCGCTACCTCGAGGGGCAGGCTCCCGCCGACGAGGCGTTCATCGGCCTCGAGGGCGTCACCGACGTGACGAGCGATCCCGGTCCCGACCTGCTCGAGAACGGTAACCCGGCAGCACGCGCACTGGTGCTCTCGACGCCGACGTCGGAACTGACAGCCGACGAACGATCGGCGATCAGCGATTTCGCCGACGCCGGCGGCGCGGTCGTCCTGATCGGGACGGCCGCCGATACCGACGCGCTCGAGCACTTCGAGCCGCTCCTCGAGGAGCTCGGAACGGACGTCGGGTTCACCGAACATGCGGTTACTGATTCGAACAACGCCCTCGCTGGCGACCCGTCGGTTCCGACGACGAGCAACTTTGACGACGGGTTTGCGGAGTTGTTCACGCCGTTTACGTCCGACGACGCGGCAGCAGACAGTGGCGTCGAAATCACCGACCTCGACGAGGAGGCGGAGTACGTCATCCTCGAGAACACCGGCTCGGAGTCGGTTTCTCTCGAGGGCTGGGCGCTTGCCGATGCCCACGGCGGCGAATACGAATTCTCCTCGTTGACGCTGACGAGCGGCGAGACGGTGGTGATCTATACGGACCAAACATCGTCCGTCCCCGACGCTGATTACGATCGAGATTGGGGAAGTCCGGGATACCAGGGATACGTCTGGAGTAACGACGGCGAGACGGCTACCCTCGAGGACGCCAATGGACGCGTCGTCGATACGTTGACGTACTGATCGTCGATCGACCTCGGGCGTACCGGCTCTGATTTCGATCGATCACTCGCACGTATTTTCTATAGTAGTACGCTACCGTACATATCCGAATTAAATAAGTTAATACTGACACGTCCTGATAGCTTTTCGACAGGAGAGAAATGACACCCTCCAGTAATTCGCCCACCCCCTCCGAGGCGGATATCTTCGACGTGCTATCGAATCCCCGCCGACGCCACGTGGTCCGCGTCCTCGAACGGCAGGGTGAGGCCGTGAGTCTCGACACGCTCGCCCGCCGAGTCGCCGCAGCGGAGAACGACATTCGTCTCGAGGAGGTCAGCTATCACCAACGAAAACGGGTTTACACCGCACTCCAGCAAGGGCACCTGCCGACGATGGACGATTGCGGTGTCATCGCTTTCGACAGGGATCGAGGTATAATAACGCCTACTGACGGATTGACGGACGTAGAACGCTACCTGTCCGCCGTTCACGGCGACGGGCGTTCCCGGGACAACTACTCCGCTATCGTTTCTACCGTCGCTGTCGCTACGATCACAGCGGCGTGGATCGGCGCGTGGCCGTTCTCGCTTCTGGCGTGGTTTCACTGGACGGTGGTTCTCCTCGTCCTCTTCGTCGCGTCGACGGCCGTACAGACCGGTGCGTTGCCTCGAGTGGAACTGGAGTGATCCTACCCGATCGACGGCTGTCGGCTGGTCTCAACGCCGTTACCGCAGCGTTCGATCTAGGAACGTACCGATCGCGTCCGGACCTGCTGGCGGTTGATCGGCGAGCGCCGGCTCCGTCGTCTCGCCTTCCTCGAGATGCGCCGTCGCCGTTACGCGCTGTGCGGGCTGGGTGGTCTCGAGAACGGCCATCGCCGTCCGCTCGGAGTCGGCGCCCCAGACGTGGCCGAGGTCGTACAGTTCGTAGAACGTCGCGTCGACCCCGGCATCGGCCAACGCATCGAACAGCAGTCGGCTCTGCTCGACGGAAACGACCTGATCCTGACGGCCGTGCATGAGGCAAAACGGCGGCGTGTCCTCCGTTACGTAGGTGATCGGACTCGCACAGCGGGCGCGATCCTCGTGTTCCGAGACTGGACCGCCCAGTAGGAACGACTCGAGCGACTCTTCGCCGCCCGGCAACTCGAGCAGGTCGTGGATCCCGTACCAGTCGACGACGGCCTGGACGGCTCCCGACTCGTCGGGTGCGACCGCCTTCGCGACGGCCTCGTTTGGGTACACGTCCCCGGCGATCTCCGTGACGTCGTCGACCACGCCGGCCAGCGCCGCCAGATGCCCGCCTGCGGAGGAGCCCCACGTCGCGACCCGCTCGCCGTCGAAGCCGTACTCGTCGGCGCTCGCGCGGAGCCACCTGATCGCGGCCTTCACGTCGACGATGGGGTCGGGGAAGACGCCCCGCGGTGTCGGATTCTCAGGATCGGTCTCGAACGGTACGTCCTCGTCTTCTGGAACTTCCGCCAGTCGGTAGCTCACGCTCGCCATCGCGCAGTCCCACTCGGCCGCGAACCGCTCGAGGTCGGGGGCGTTCTTCCGAGTCTCGAAGACCCAGCCGCCGCCGTGAATGTAGACGACCAGCGGCGTCGGCCCGTCGGTCTCAGTTTCGGGGACGTAGAGGTCGAGTTTCATCTCGCCGGCCTCGCGCTCGACGTAGGTGATGTCCTCGTAGGCGGTCACTGACGCCGATTCGGTCCTGTCTCTCGATTCGCCGCCGTCCGTTCGCGTCTCGTTCGTGGACGCCGCCTCGTCGCTCGTGTTGGAATTCGAACAGCCCGCCATTACGACCGTTCCGAACGCACCGCTTGCGTCTAAAAATTCCCGTCTCGGTACCGTCTTCCGGTTGTTCGATCGCATAACGGGGTTCACCACGGATCTACACAGAGATGGATATTGCCGTCGGTGACTGAGGCCACAAAAACGGCTGCGTGGATGTTCGGCGCCGAAGAAAACCAGAACGGCGGGTGGATCGTCGATCGCGATCGGAGGTCCCGACAGCGACGTTAGAACGGGAACAGCGAGTCGGCCTCGAGATCGCGCTCGATCAGTTCGATCTCGTGGCCGTCCTGATCCTTGGTGAATGCGTACATGTTGTCGTTGCTCTCGGGATCGCGGTAGTCGTCGGCCTCGCGCTCGAGCAGTTGGTCCCAATCGTCCTGCAGGTCGTCGACGCGGACGCAGAGGTGGCCCCAGGCGTCGCCCTGCTCGTAGCTGCGGCCGTCGTAGTTGTAGGTGAGTTCGACGGACATCGCCTCCTCGGGGGCGTCGCGGGGCTCGACGAAGTAGTTCGCGAAGGTGTCGGCCTCCCAGCGGCCGACCTCGTCGTACTCGAACTTGCGCGTCCAGAAGCCGAGCGCCTCGTCGGCGTCCTCGACGCGGATCATGGTGTGGTCGATCGACCAGAGCGCGCCCGCGTCGGGGTCCCGCTGGACGATCTCGATCTCGTGGCCGTCGGGATCCTTGACGAACGCGTAGTCGCCGCCGCAGGACTCGGGATCGCGGTAGTCGTCGACGCCCTCGTCCATCAGCTGCTGGTAGTAGTCCTCGAGTTCGCCGTCGGGAACGCGGACGGCGATGTGGCCCCAGGCGTCGCCCACGTCGGGCTCTTCGCCCTCGTTGTGGGTGATCTCGAGCATCGCCCCGTCCTCGTGCATGTCCTCGGGGCCCAGATAGACGATGGTGAAGCCGTCGCCCTCGTAGCGGTCCTTCTCCTCGTACTCGAGGTGGGTCTGGTACCAGTCCAGCGACTCCTCCAGATCGGCGACGCGAATCATCGTGTGGTCGAGGATTCCGTCCATACGCGAAACATCGCCTGCGGACCGCAAAAACGTGGCGGAGGCGGCGAAGCGGCCGATTAGTCGCCGCCGAACTCGGACTCGCCGTCGCGGTCCTGCTCCCGGTCGTACTCGTGCTCGTGCTCGGGGCCGCCCTCGAGCGGTTCCTCCTCCGCGGCGATCGGGTGCAGTCCCTTCCGAGCCGCGTCGAGTTCGGAGAGCCCGTACACGAGGGCGGTCAGCAGGACGACGCCCAGCGGCAGAAAGACCAGCGGCGAGACGCCGAGGTACCCGTTGAGCAAGTAACAGACCACGACGACGACCATGACCGTGACGGCGTAGGGGAGTTGCGTGCGCACGTGATCGATTAGATCTGCGCCGGTGAACGTCGCGGACAGCACCGTCGTATCGGAGATCGGCGAGGAATGGTCGCCGAAGATCGCCCCCGAGAAGACGGCGCCGACGACGATCGGCATGGCGTCGAAGCCGCCGGTGAGTTCGTAGGCGAGTTCGATCGCGATCGGTGTCACGATCCCCATCGTCGCCCACGACGAGCCCATCGTGAACGCGATGAACGCGGCGGCGAAGAGGACGACGATCGGGAGCAACGCGGTCGGTACGGCGTCGCCGACGAGGTTCGTGACGTAGGTCCCCGTCTCGAGCGCCTCGGCGACGCTGCTGATCGTCCACGCGAGCACGAGGATCGTGACCGCGGTCAGCATGAGCCGGAAGCCGTCGAGAACGGTGTCGACCGCGGTGTCGAGATCGAAGAGGCCGTAGGCGATTCCGATCGCGATCGCAGTCGCGACCATCGCGAACGAGCCCCACACGAGCGCGCCGGCGAAGTCGCCGGCGCCGACGATGTCGACGAACACCTGTACGTACCCGTCGGCGACTGCTGCGCCTTGGATGGTGGTCGGCGCGCCGGCCTCGGCCTGCGACGACGTCCACGACTGGTAGCCGGTCCAGAACGCACCGGCCAGCGTGACCGCGATGAGGACGACGACCGGCGCGAAGAACGTCCGCAACATCGGTCGGTCCTCGATCGGTGCGCCCAGATCCTTCTCGACCTCCTGGAGCGGCTGGGCGTCCTCGCGGCTCACCCGCCCGGTCGACCGGGCGCGGTGCTCGGCGTCGAGCATCTCGCCGTAATCGCGGCCGGTGTAGACGACCAGTCCGACCATCACGATCGCCAGCAAGGCGTACGTGTTGTAGGGAATCGACCGCACGAACGTCTCGAAGGCGGTTGGTGCTCCCTCCGCGCCGAGGCTCCCGTAGGCGTCGCCGATCAGCGAGAGCTGAAAGGCGACCCAGCTCGAGAGGGCGATCGTCGCGACGGGAGCGGCCGTCGAGTCGACGATATAGGAGAGCTTCTCGCGGGAAATCCGGAGTTGATCCGAGATTTCGCGCATCGTGGAGCCGACGATAGCCGTGTTGGCGTAATCGTCGAAGAACATAGCCATCCCGAGGACCCAGGTCGTCAGGCCGACCGTCCGCTGAGTCTGCAGCCGGGCCGTGGCCCACTCGCGGACGGCGGTCGCGCCGCCGAGGCGCCAGATGAGCGCGACGCCGGATCCCAGCAGGAGTGTAAACAGCAGGATCTGGACGTGGAAGCCGTCATCGGCGATGATCGCGCCGACGATCCAGTCAAACGTCTGCGCGATGCCGAGGCTCTCGGTGTAGATGACTGCGCCCGACCAGATCCCCAGGAACAGCGACAGCATCGGCCGACGGGTCGCGATCGCGAGGACGATCGCCAGCAGCGGCGGCACGAGCGACAGGGCCCCGAATTCGGACATACCCGGTCACTCGACTGAGCAAGCGGATAATATTGCGGATTCCTCCGGTGGCGGGACTTTCAGCAACGAGTACACGACCCGACGAAACCGAAGAAACGAGGCTCGAGATTTGACGCCTCAGCGGCGGAGAATCAGCTTCAGTACGTCCTCGTCCTCGAGCACGTGGTCCTTTCCGACCTGCTGTTCGTCGTGGGTCGCGCTCGGGCCGGTGACGCGGGCGAAGCGGAACCGCTCTTCCATCTCGCCGCCGAGTTTCTGGATGGCCTCGCCGACGGTCGATCCCTCCTCGATGACCAGCGGCTCCTCCCAGTCGACGCCCCGTCCCGGCTTGTCCATGTAGACGCGGATGAGCCCGAGATTCTCCCAAATGCGGTCCTTCAACGCCTCGAGGCCCTTCTCCTTCTCGGCGCTGATGAAGGTGACTTCCTCGGGGTCCAGATCGCGTTCTCGGAGTTGTTCGTCGACGGTTTCCTTGTAGTCGGGCTCGATCAGGTCGACCTTGTTGACGCAGGTGATCGAGGGAATGTACTCGCGGTTTTCCATGAGCCCGTCGACCAGCCGGTCGATGGTGACGTTCTCCTGGAGGTTGACGTCGGCGTTGACGTAGCCGTGTTCGCGGAGGACGTGCTTGATCGTCTCCTCGTCCAAATCCTGGTCGGTACTCGAGGTGATCTTGATGCCGTCCTTGATCTTCGGACGCACCGTTACCCGCGGCGGCTCCTGGTCGACGCGGATGTTGATGTCGTACAGTTCCTCCTGTAGGCGGTCGTACTGGTCGATTTCGAACACGGAGAGGACGAAGATGATCAGGTCGGCGTTGCGGACGACCGCCAGCACCTGCTGTCCGTCGCCCTTCCCCGTCGCTGCGCCCTCGATAAGGCCGGGAACGTCGAGCATCTGGATGTTCGCCCCGCGGTGGTGGAGCATCCCGGGGTTGACGTCCAGCGTCGTGAACTCGTAGGAGCCGGTCTCGCTCTCGGCGTTGGTCAGCGAGTTTAGCAGCGACGACTTGCCGACGCTCGGGAACCCGACCAGCGCCACGGTGGCGTCGCCGTGTTTCTCGACGGAGTAGCCGCCACCGCCGCCCGAACCGGATTGCTGATTCTCCAGTTTCTCCTTTTTCTCCGCGAGCTTCGACTTGAGCCGGCCGATGTGGGCCTCCGTCGACTTGTTGTAGGGCGTGTTGGCGATTTCTTCCTCGATTTCCTCGATCTCCTCCTCGAGCCCCATTTGTCAGTATCCAACCGCCCGCGCCGAAAAACACTTTCCATGCCGCCCGGTCGACCCGAACGGGCGGCGGCCGCACGGCGACCGACACCGGTCTCGAGAGCAGCGGCCAGTTCGGATTCTCTCTCGTCTTCAAACCAGCAATCGACGACTGCTCGAGATCGGGAGAAACGCCTCGAGAATCCCCGAACCCGACTCATTACCGATACAAACGGACTTCGACACACATAAACGCCGAGCCGGATAACGTCAATCCGTACGATGCCCGATCCGGCGCGACTGCGCGACAGTACCCAGATCGTCCTTCCGCGGGAAATCCTCGAGATCGAGGACCTCGAGTCGCAACTCGAGGAGCAGTTCACGGTCACGATCTTCGACGAGGGGGAAGGGTACTGTCGGATCATCGGCAGTCCCGTCGAGATCAAGGCGGCGAGTGATTTTCTCGTGCGGCAGGGCGTCAGCGTCTCCTGACGGCACTCACTCCGTTTTAGACATCTCAGGCCGCGAGCCACGGCACCGGGATTTGGGCGAGCGAGGTCACGTCTCACCCACTCCATCAGTCCATCGACTGCGGTCACCGTCGAATGATGGTATTCTGCCGACGAAATCGAGTTTGAATATTTATAAGTGGGGCCTGAGAACGGAGAGAGCACATGCCTACGGATACGAATTCGGGACTGCTACCGGGGCGGCGCTCGGTGCGAGCGCTCGGCCTCGCGGTGCTTGTGGTGCTTTCGATGCTCGCGACGAGCGGGCTGGCCGGCGCGACTCAAGCTCAGACCGGTACGGATACCGATGACACGCTCGAGAGCGCGGACGAACTGTACCTGAACGACGACGGGAGCGGCGTCCTCGTCTATTCGGACGATGAGAACGAGGTCAAAGAGTACCAGATCGGCGCCGACGTCACCGAGGGACTGGCACACGTCCTTATCGCCGACGACGTCGAAGACGACGAACTGGAGAACGCCGAAGGGAACCTGAGCGCCACACTCGAGGACGATATGTTCTCGGCCAACGGCGCGCTCACGATGGAACAGCCGCCGGAGGTTGAGGACCTCAACGTCCAGATTACCGGCGAGCAGAGTGCCGAGACCAGCGAGTTCGACGCGGACGTCTACGCGCTGCTCGGCAGCGGCGAGTCGGGCGATATTCAGCAGCTTTCGTCGACCCAGCAGGCCTCGCTGTTCGAGTCCGCGGAGACCTCCGGATCGATCGAGACGACCGCGAACACGTTCCGAACGACCGGTGACGTAAGCGTCGACTTCGGCGCCAGTTCGATGGCGACGGGCGACTCGCCCGAGGAGACGTTCGCGTTCGACCTGACCGAAACCGAGACCGGCTACGAAGTCGCGGTCAGCGAGCGCGGGACCGAGCAGGCGTTCCTGACGGATCCCGCCGAACAGTGGGGAACCGAAGCCGACGCGAAAGCGACCCTCGAGGAGCAGTACAGCGCGCTCGCGGACGATCTCGGCGGCGACGTGACGGTCGAGATCGACCACCACAGTTTCGAAGAGCAGAGCGCGGACACCTACTGGAAGGAACTCGACTACACGATCACCTACGAGGGGATCGACGAACTCGAGGCCAACCTCGCCGACGAACTCGCCGACGATTCGACGGCCGACCTCGAGCGGGAGGAGGCCGAGGAGATCGCCGAGCAGGTGACGAACGTCGAGATCGAGACGGTTCAGTTCGACCTCACCTCGAGCACCGAGGCGATGGATGCTAGCTGGACCGTCGAGATCAGCGAGTACGCGCCGCTGCTGACGTCCGCCGTCGAACTCAGCGAGGCCTCGATGGAAGACGAACTCGAGGGCGACGACGCGGACCAGTTCAGCGAGCAACTCGAGGACTTCGAGACCCGACTCGAGGCCCAGCAGGCTGCTGACCTCCGCTCGACCTTCGAGTGGGACGCGAGCGCGACCTACACGGACGACAACCGGATCGAAATCGAGGCGACGGCTACCGGCGATACGGAGAACTACGACGCGTACACGGACGAACTCGCCGACCGCGGGATCGACATGAGCGACGAGCGCGTCGTCTTCGAGTTCAACGCGGTCACCGAAGACGGCGAGATCAGCGTCGACGGCAACGTGGAGATCGGCACGGAGGATCTGGCACAGACCGCGCTCACCTCGGTCGCTGATTCGATCCGCCAAGAGCAGGACGCCGACCAACTGGGTGCATTCGCGTCCGCGCTCGAGGACTCCGAACTCGAGATCGCGAAGGTCGACGTCGACTTCGACAGCGACACCGTCGAACTCGAGGCCGGCGCGAAGTTCGACAGCACGGAATCGCTCCTCGAGGACGGTATCCTCGGCGAGAACGTCGTGCTGACGCAGATCGCCGGCGGGAGCGAGGACGGCGGAACCTACGTCTACGTCGAGGATCCCGACGGTGAGGAACTCGATCAGGACGCACTCGCCGAGCAGGGACTCGTCGACGACGACACCGAGGTCTACGAGCCCGGCGAGGGCGACCGCGAGTTCGCCGAGATGGACACCGAAGCGGCGACGAACTACCTCGGCGTCGAGGCCGACGGCGGCGACGGTATGCCCGGCTTCGGACCGGCCGCCGGACTGATCGGCGGCGGGATCGCCGTGGCGCTGCTCGCGGCGCGCCGACGCGTCTAACGGCGAGTCGTCGCACCCGTCGCGAACGGGTGTGATACGAATCGGGCGGTAAACTATTCGAGCCCGATCCAAACTACGCTTGATGGGGATAGACCCACAGCGGTGCGCTACGCGATGCTTTTGCTCGAGCCGAGGAATACCGGGTCAGACACCGGGTGGCGTCTCGAGGACGCCCTCGAGAGCGAGGCCACGCCAGCGTGGAGCTAAGAGCTGGCCCTGCCGTGAGGGAATCTCCCACCGCTACCGCTCCGGATGCGTCGGCGCGTCGAACCCGCCGCGAACCAGCGGTTTCGCGATGTGGCGGCGTGCACACGGCGGCACCTCGTACCAGCCTTCCTCGAGCTCGCGCTCGAGGGGCACCGCTTCCTTTCCGGGTGCGCTGGTTCCGCATTCACGGCAGCGATAGCCCTGATTGCGACCGGCACTCTCCATTCGGCGGGCGCAGTCCGGACAGGTCGGCGTCACTCGCTCGGTCGTCACGAGGTCTCGGACCGCGAACTTCTCGAGTTTGAGCGTTCCGCGCGAGACCTCGCCGCAGACGGTGAGCCGGTCGCCGGGCCGGAGCGCGCGAACCCGATCGCGGAACCGCTTGGTGGGTTCGAAGGCGGCGCACTCGAGGCGGTCTGCAGTGGGGTCGTCCTCCCCGTCCACTGCCGCCTTGTCCGCCCCGTTCGGCGGCGCGAGCTCGAAAAAGACGTGTCCGCCGCGTCGGGTTTCCGGCTCCGTTGCGACGCGTCCCTCGAGTCGGTATGCTTGGCCGTCCCGAACCGCGCCGATCGCCCCGTCCTGCAAGTGGACGTCGGTTCCCTGGTTCGTGACGAACAGCTGGCTCGAGGCGACCGGCTCGCTCGCGATTCGCTCGGCGACCGCGCGGACGGCCTCGGGATCGTCGCCGCGGATGCCGTGGAGGATCGGACCCGGCGTGTGCGGAACGCAGACCGTCTCGTTTTCGGCCCGGTCGACGGTATCCCAGACCTCGGGGTAGCCCCGGTCGGCCGCCGCGAAGACGCTCTCCGAATCGACCTCGCGCGGAGTCCCCCACCGATCGGGTTCGCGGTAGGAGATGTACTCGTAGGTCCACTCCTCGAGGGCGCGCCAGGCGCCGACGGCGGCCAGCGCCCCGATCCGACCGCGGCCGTTGCCGGCGCCCCACGCGCGGTAGCCGCGGCGCTCGAGGAGGTCGGTCGCCTCGGTAAGCGCGAGTTCCTCGCGGATCGCGCGGCGGGCAAATGTGGCGACGTCGTCGGGGATCGCGTCGGCTCCGTCGGAGCCGCCAAGGTCGACGTCGGCCACCACCAGCCCCGGGTTCGTCCGCTCGTCGGTCGTTTCCGCGAGCGTCTCGAGGTGCTCTCGAGCGACCTCGAACGCGCGGTCGGGGTCGCAGTCGGTGTGGATCGCCAGCGCGGCGTTGCCCCGCGTCTTGTACTCGACGGCCGGGTTGAGCCGCACGAGTAGGAGGCGCGTACCGTCGGCACCGTCCCGCCGCAGTCGCTCGGCGACCCGCGCGGCGACGTAGGTCGTGCACATCCCGCGCTCGCGGGAATCGGTGTCGTCGAGGCCGACGATGGTCATCGGCCGACCGTAACGGGGGCGCGGAGTAACCCCTTTCGGGACGCGCGCGGTCGTCGCGACTGGAACAATTTGGATCGTATAAACCCACCCGAGGGCGGCCCGACGAACCCAACCAGTATATAAGTATACTGCCGGTACAGATTCGAATCGCTACACGGCGGGCGGACATGGGGGAAACGCTCTTATACAAGGAATTGCTTACATATCCCTATGTCCCGCTCCGCACTGGTCGGCAACGTTACCGCGATGTTAGAGGACGCGGGATTCGTGGTAAGCGACCGGTGTGCGATCCGCCCGAAGAGCTTCGACGTCGCTGCGCGTCGCGGCGAGGACCTCATTCTCGTGAAGATCCTCGGTAACATCGACGCCTTCAACGAGGAAACCGGTCACGAGATGCGCCGCCTCGGCACCTACCTCGAGGCGACGCCGATGGTGATCGGCCTGCGCAGTCGCGACGAGGATCTCAAACCGGACGTCGTCTACTTCCGCCACGGCGTGCCCGTGTTGAGTCCCGACACCGCGTACAACCTGTTCATCGAGGACGTACCGCCGCTGATCTACGCCGCACCCGGCGGTCTCTACGTCAACATCGACGGCGACCTGCTGGCCGACGAACGCGAGGACCGCGACTGGAGCCTCGGCCGGCTGGCGAACGAACTCGGCGTCTCCCGCCGGACGGTCTCGAAGTACGAGGACGGCATGAACGCTTCCGTCGAGGTCGCGATGGAACTGCAGGAGATCTTCGACGCACCGTTGACCAGCCCGGTCAACGTCCTCGACGGCGCCGACGAGGTCCACGAAACCGAGTCGACGCCGGACGACCCCGAGGCCGATCCCGACGACGAACGGGTCGTCGCGGTGCTGACGCGGGCCGGCTACGAGGTGCACCCGACGCTGCGTTCGCCGTTCAAGGCCGTCAGCCGCGACGAGGAGGACGACGACGAGGACGTGGTCCTCACCGGCCACTCCGAGTTCACCAAAGCCGCCGAAAAGCGCGCGCGGATCATGAGCTCGATCGGCCACGTCACCCACACGCAGTCGGTCTACGTCGTCGACCGAGCGAAACGCGAGTCCGTCGACGGCACCGCGCTCGTCGAACGCGACGAACTCGACGACCTCCGCAACGCCGCTGAACTGCGGAAGGTCATCCGCGAGCGGTCGGAACACGAGGAGGCGGCGTAAGCTCGCGCCGCCTCTCGCGCTGACGCTTTTTGTTCCCCCGAGTCGCTACGCCGTCCCCGGGAGCCGACCGGTTCGCTCGAGGCCGACGAGCACGAGGACCAACGCGATGAGACAGATCGCGGCGCTGCCGAACACCGCGTCGTAGCCGTAGTCACGCTCGAGCAGGACGCCCAGCGCGGACGAGCCGAGCGATTGGGTGAGCATCCAGACGGAACTGAACACCGCGTAGGCGCTGCCTCGTGACGAGTCGGGCAGCGTCTCGAGGAGGAACGTGTCCGTGGCCGGAAACAGGGCGTGGATGACGAAGCCGACGATCGCGCTGAGGACGACCAGCGCGACCAGCCCCTCGACCAGCGTCAGCGCGAACAGGCTCGCGGCGAACGCGCCGACGACGCCGAGCAGGTACGGCACGTGCGGGAACCGATCGGCCAGATCGCCGCTGAAGAAAAAGGCGGGAACCCCGGCGGCGAAGATGACCGTCAGCAGGACTCCGGCCATCCCGTCGGAGAGCCCTTTCGACTGCATGTAGAGTTCGTAGAAGTTGAACACGCCCTGCCACACGAAGACGGGCGCGCCGACGATCGCGAGCGACGTGCAGATGAGGCGCCACTCCGAGAGCGCGCCGGCGACGAAGTCCCGGTCGGCCTGCCCCGCCGTGGGGAGGTCGGTGTTTCGCGCCGCGAGCCACGTGTAGAGCGTTATCACCGCCGTGCCGACGGCGATCGCCCACAGCGAGAGCCGCCAGGTAACCAACAGTGCGACCGCGACGAAGGGGGCGGCGATCACCGCGGCGATCTGGCTGGCCGCACCGTGGATGCCGACGATGCGGCCGACCCGCGACGGGAACAGTTCGCTCAGCAGCGGGTTCGCCGAGACGAAGTAGACGCCGGAAGCGACACCCATGAGGAACGCGCCGGCCATCAGATGCGGGACCGTCGTCGCGGTCGCCGCGATACCGGACGAGACCGCGAGAAACGTCCCGGAGCCGAGCACGACCTGATGGCGCGGCAGCCGCGTCAGCAGCCAGCCCGTCGGCAACCGGAGCGAGGCGCTCCCGAGCCACGCGAGCGTCACGATGAGCCCCGCGGTCGCCTCGCCGATCGCGAACTCCCCGATGAAAACGTTCAGCAGCGGCGCGAAGACTACCCTCGCAAGGTTGATGAAGAAAACGAGTCCGCAGAGGGATGCAAAGAGTCGTGCGCGAGTCACGGTCAGTATTTCTAACACCCCATCTCAAGGGTTCCGAAACCGGCAGCGGGCTGCCGGTTAGCGATCGCAGTGGTAACGTGAGCCACCGTTCCCTCGAGCGCGAACGCGCTGTCAGGTCCGCCATCGGGCAGTACTGCTGCTCGAGACACTCGGCGGTTGAAAGCGGAAAAACGAGAAACCTCAGGCCACGATGCGGAACGCTCGCGGCCTACGCGTACGTCTCCTCGAGGTACTCGACGATGTCGTCGCTTTCGTTCATCCCTTCGACGCCGTTGGCCTCGTCGGTGATGACGGGCACGCCGGTCTGGCCGCTGACTGCCTCGACTTCGGTGCGGTCCTCGTGGGACCGGGGCACCTCGATGACGTCGTACTCGAGGTCGAGTTCGTCGAGTTTCGAGCGGACCTTCGCGCAGTACGGACAGCCGGGGAGTTCGTACATCGTGATGTCAGCCATACCGATTCGTAGCCGCGGAAGACGTATCAGCCCACCGGTCGGCCGAGCGGTTGCCGGTGTCCGGTCCGATTGGGAATCGACTGCTCGACGAATCGCAGGCCGAGAGCCGACGTTAGAACGAGAGCATGCCCGCGTCGACGGCGAAGTACGTCGCGAAGTAGAGCACGAAGGCGATCGCGAGCGCCCACTGGCCGGGCGAGACGTCGTCGGCCTCACCCATGGCGGCTTTGACGACCGGGTAGCTCATGATCCCGGCGGCCAGCCCGTTCGAGATCGAAGCGGTCAGCGGCATGACGGTGATCGTCAGGCCGCCGGCGATCGCCCACGCGGGGTCCTGCCAGTCGATGTCGGCGACGCCCTGGAGCATGATGATCCCGACGACGACTAAGGCGAGGTAGGTCGCGTACTGGGGAATCGCGCTCATCAGCGGCACGGCGAGCAGCGACACCAGAAAAAGCAGTCCGACGACGAGCGCGGTGAAGCCGGTTCGCCCGCCTTCCTCGACGCCGGTCGAGGACTCGATGTAGGTCGTCACCGTCGAGGTGCCGATCATCGCGCCGACGGTGGTGCCGATCGCGTCGGCCATCAGCGGCTTCTCGATCTCGGGGAGGTCGCCGTTCTCGTCGAGGAAACCGCCGATCTGAGAGACGCCGATGAGCGTCCCGGCGGTGTCGAAGAAGTCGACGAAGAAGAACGTGAAGACGACGAGGACGAAGACGAGCGGATCGTCGGTGATCTGTCCGAGTCCGTCGATGAAGCCGGCGATAAGCGGCGTGAAGTCGTACTGAACGCTCGCGATCAGATCGAGGATTCCGCCGCCGGTAATCTGTTGGTACGTGTTGCCGTCGACGAGCGTACCCGGTTCGGCGACGCCGGCGAGGGTGAGCACCCAGCCGGCGATCGCCGTGAGAACGATGCCGATAACGATCGCGCCGCGAACGCCGCGAGCGTGCAGAACGAGCATCACGGCGAGGCCGACGACCGAGAGCGCCGCGACGGCGCTGGTTGCAACGTTCCCCATCGTGACGAGCGTCGCGGGATCCGCGACGACGATCTGCATCTCCTGCAGCCCGAGGAAGAGCAGATAGACACCGATACCGGCTCCGACCGCGAACTTGACGGGTTCGGGGAAGAGTTCGATGATGTACCGGCGGGCCCCGACCGCCGTCAGGATGATAAAGATGATCCCCTCGACGAAGACCGCCGCGAGCGCGACTTGCCACGGGACGCCGAGGCTGAGGACGACGGTGTAGGCGAAGAAGGCGTTTAGCCCCATGCCGGGCGCGAGGCCGAACGGCCTGTTCGCGTAGAACGCCATCACGGAAATGGCGACGACCGACGAGAGGATCGTCGCCACGGCAACCATCTGGAAGATTTCGGGTTGTTCGTAGCCGTCGATCTGGATCGCCTCGCTCAGGATCGCCGGGTTGACGACGATGATGTACGACATCGCCAGAAAGGTCGTAATCCCCGCGATCAGTTCGGTCTCGAGGTCGGTATCGTGTTCATCGAAGCCGAAGTACCGGTCGATAGCCCCCATGTTGGATGCTCGAGCATAGAAACACGGGTTAGTTAAAGGTTCTTGTCCGCGATGGCGCCAAAATTATGCACATCAATGTATAATCAGGACGAACGGAGCCTTGATCGCGACTCGAACTCGACCGGTGCTCGCGGGGTCGAATCGTCGCTGCTGGGGACATCGACTCCGTGCCGGCCGGACGAACGTATTTCACGCCGGAGCGCGTACCGTGGTACCATGAGGTTTGTCATCGTGGGATACGGGCGGGTCGGCTCGCGAACGGCGACCATCCTGGCAGAGGAGGGCCACGACCTCGTCGTCGTCGACAACGATGTCGATCGGACCGACCGCGCCGCCGAGGACGGGTTCGAGACGGTCCTCGGCGACGGTGCGGACGAGGAGACCCTGCTCGAGGCCGGTATCGACGAGGCCGACGCCATCGGCGCGTTCACGCCGGATCTCAACGTCAACTTCGCAGCCTGCATGGTCGGGAAACACCACGGCTGTCGGACGGTCCTGCGGATCGACGAGGACTACCGCGAGGACATCTACGAGAAGTACGCCGAGGACGTCGACGAGATCATCTATCCCGAGCGGCTGGGCGCAGCGGGTGCCAAGACCGCCATGCTCGGGGGCGACTTCAACGTCGTCGCCGACCTCGCGACGAACCTGCAGCTGACCGTCCTCGAGATCGGCGCGGACTCGCCGGCCGTCGGCAAGCGCGTGAGCGAACTCGACCTCCCCGCGTCGGCCCGGGTGTACGCCCATGGTCGCGAGCGCGAGTCGCTGACGATTCCGCTACCGGGCACCGAGCTCGAGGCGGGCGACGAGGTAGCGCTGATCGTCGAGACGGATCACGCCGAGGAGGTCCGGTCGGCGTTGGCAGCGAGCACCTGATCCTGCACGGCGACAGTCGTATCACGCTGTTCACGCTGATTTTCGGCCGGTGACTGCGTCGCTCGAGGAGCGGCGAAAAACGGGAAAGGGAGCAGGATGTCTCGAGGCGCGCTCGGAGTGTGGGGTGGGGTGAGTGCGTGAGTGTGAGTGAGGGATGGGGGTGGAGTCGAACTCCGACTGTCGCGCGCCAGGTGTATCCTTGGCGGGGACCAGCATAAAATCCCGTCAGACGACTGACTGACGGAAGTCAGACGGTGTGACGAACGTCGGACAAGCCCCTCGAAACCGCCGTCAGCGTCGTGCTACTCGTCGTCGACGCGGAAGACGAGGACGTTCTGGTGGACCATCGACGGGACGAACGAGAACGGGTAGCCGTAGACGTGCAGGTCCTTCGTCGGATCGTACCAGATCAGGTTCGCCGCGAGCGTCAGCGGCGCCGAGGACTCGAGGGCCCGCGCGAGGTCGGCCGAGAGGAACTCGTAGGACTGGTCGCGGTACATGTCGCCGATGAAGACGACGACGTGGCCCTCGGGGTCGACGGCGTCGGCGAAGCGGTCGAACTTGGCGGCCATGTCGGCGAGCCACTCGTCTTTGGTCTGGGTTGCGTCATCGTCGTCCGTCCCGGCGTCCTCGATGCCGTCTCCCTCGCTTTCGTCGGTGCCCTCGTCGCCGTCGAACGACCCCAACTTGCTCTCGCGGATCGCCCGCTCGTTGCGCGTCTGCTCGAGTTCGTCCATGTGCCAGTAGGGGACGTCGGTCAGCAGGAGGTCGACGGAGTCGTCGGGGATCTCCTCGATCAGGTCGGCGCAGTCGCCGTGGCGCATGTCCTGAAGTTCGAGGGGTGGCTCGCCCCGGTCGCGGCGCTCCTCGTTTTCGCGTGCCACGACCTCTTCGTAGATCTCTACCCAGCGTTCTGTGCGCTCGAAGCCGATGGCCTCGCGCAGGCCGGTCCCCTCGTGTTCGCAGAAACTTGCGCCCAGGAGGGTGCCACCGACGCCCGCAAAGGGGTCCAGCACGGTGTCGCCGGCCTTGCTGAACCGGCCGATCAGTTCCGCACAGAGCCGCGGTGGTTTCTGCCCGCCGTGCTCGCTGCGCAGGTCGTGCTGGACGTCGGGCGGGTAGCCCTCGGCGATCACCGACTTGGTCGCGTACTTCCACTCCTTGCCGGTGAGGTCGTTGAGCCGATTGCGCTCGTCGTAGATACCTCGTCCCTCGACGTAGCGCTGGTGGTCCGCCAACTCGTCGGTATCGACGAGCTCGCCGTCCTCCACGGGGAGTGACTCGTCGCGCGCCCGCTCGGCGTCGAACTCGCCGTTATCGTCCGTGAACAGCCGGCTCTGGCGGTGGCGACCGTCGTCGCCATCGCTGTCCCCGTCGGTCGTCATATGCTGCGAGTGACCGCGCGACCCCCATAAAGGTGCGTCGCTCGAGGTCGACGATACCACTCGAGCGCGACGGCCGACGAAAAGATAGCCGCGAACTGTCTTAGCCCGTGTAGGAACTCTCGCCGACGACCTCGAGGAACTCGCCGCGGCCGCGTGCGGCGACATCGTCGAAGTCGGTCACGCGAACGCGGACGCGCTTCTCGACGGTTTCCGGCCCGGCACCCTCGATGATCAGGTGCGTGTCGCCGATGTAGGCGTGACCCTCGTCGCTGTTCGATTCGGCGACGAAAATCTCGATTTCGTCGCCTTCCTCGAGCGCGGGTCTGGAGCTGCGGAACCGCCAGCCGCGGAGGTACTTGCCGAAGAGGCTCATACGCGGGCCACCTCCTCGCTCTCGCGGTCGATAACGTACTCGCGGCCGAAGCCGGTCACCGCCGCGATGATGAACACTGCCACGAGCAGCCACCCCTGGAAGACGAACGGCACCACGTCGATCGGGGTGACGAGCATCCCCTGCTCGAACCACTCGTACTGTCCGGGGAGGTCCTGCATCGCCGTGTAGCCGGCGAGCACGCCGCCCGACCACGGGAAGATGTACCCCAGCGCGGCGGTCTGGCCGTCCAGAATGTTCGCGCGGCGGTACCCGTTCAGGTTGAACCGCTCGCCGATCTTCGAAATGTACGGGCCGATCGCGACCTCGGCGGCCGTGTTGATGGTGATGATCGCGTTGATCAACGCGGCGGAGCCGACCATCGTGAGTTCGGCGTTGCGGACGTTCGTCGCGAGGTTCTCGAGCGACCAGTCCAGAATCGCGTCGAACGCGCCGCCGCGGATCATGATCTGGGCCGCGCCGATGATAAACAGGACGAGGATCGATAGCTCGAGGAACCCGGAGACGCCGTTCATCATGCTGCCGGTGACGCCGACCGCGTCCGGCTCGGTGACGACCGTGACGATCGGCAGTCCGGCGAGCGGTTCCGCCAGCGGTGCGTCGGGAGGCGCCTGAAACAGGAGGATATCCGACAGGCTCGTCAGGCCGAAGACGAGGTTGAACGCGATCGCGACGACGATCCCCCACGAGATCGCCTCGACGATGTGGCGGCCGGCGACCGCCGCGCCGATCACGACGAGCATCGAGATGAGGTGGACGAGGCCGATCGGTCGGCTCTCGGCGGCCAGCAGTTGTCTGGCCTGCTCGCCGAGTTCGAGGCCGGCCATCGCCTGGCCGGCGACGACGTAGCCGACGAACGCGACGGCAGCGGCGATGATCACGTACTTGAACCGCGAAGCCACGACGCCGCCGATGTCGGCGTCCTGCGTGACTGCGCTGACGATCGTCGTGTCGCTGACGGGCGCGAGGTTGTCGCCGAAGATCGCGCCCGAGAGGATCGCGCCGAACATGAGGACGGGATTCGCGCCGAGCAACACGCCGGCGGGGAAGAAGAGGCCGACGAACGCGACCGTCGCGCCGTAGCCGGTCCCGATCCCGGTCGTAAACAGCGCCGCGAGAACGAACGTGATCGCGGGGAACAGGGACGCCCCGACGCCGGCAGCGTCGGCGAACCAGACGAGGCCGTCGACGAAGCCGCCGTCCTGGAGCAGTTCGGCGAAGATGCCGGCCCAGATCCAGGCGACGATCGCCGTCACCGCGACGGGTTGTGTCATCCCTTCGAAGATGGTGTTCGCGTACGTTTTCCAGTCCCCGCGGACGAAGAACATCCCGAGGATGAGCCCGATCAAGATGCCGACGATCAACCCACCGGTATCCGAGATTCGCCAGAGGGCGGTCTGGGTGATCGCCCACACGATGAACACGGCGATCGGGAGCGCGCTCATCCCGCGACCACCGTAGAACGTTATCCGCGGTTCGTCGTCGTTCGGGCCCTCCGCGAGCGTCTCCGTCGGATCGTCGCCCGGCGGCCCGTCGCTCGTTGCACTCATAGTCAGATCCAATATCAACAAACTGAACAGCGATTAATAAACGTTTTCGACATCGTTGCGAGTCGTTCGTTCGATTCCGAAGAAACGTGATGCTGACGCGAAGATTGTGGTCCGATATCACCGTCCAAACGCGTGCGGACGAATCGACCAGCTATTTTCAGCGCGGCCCGCGAACGACGAGGCGAGCGATCGACGATGGAACCGGCAGTACTCCTCGACGCGGTTGGAATCGTCGTCGGCGTCCTCGCGCTGTGGCTCGGCGCGCGCTGGCTCGTGGACGCGGCGTCGACCCTCGCGGCCGGCGTCGGCGTCTCGCCGCTCGTGATCGGTCTCACGGTCGTCGCCTTCGGCACCTCCGCCCCCGAAGTCGCCGTCTCCGCGGGCGCGGCGCTCGCGGGACGCGGCGACGTGGCGGTCGGAAACGTCGTCGGCTCGAACGGGTTCAACGTCGCGATCATCCTCGGCATCGTCGCCGTGCTCGCCCCCTTCCGCGTCACCGACGCGTTGCTCCGGCGGGACGCGGTCGCCATGGGCGCGGCGACGGGAATCGGAATCGGCGCGCTCGTCGATCTCCGCGTGACGACGCTCGAGGGGGCCGTTCTCGTCGCCCTGCTCGTCGCGTACCTTCTGGCGCTGTGGGCCTCGGCTCGCGGCGGGACCGAGACGCCGTCGGCGTCCGGGGACGGCAGCGAACGAACCGATGGCGACGAACGCGGGGTTCTCGAGTCCTCGACGACGGCGGCCGATCGTCTCGACCGCCTCCGGAACGCCGCGCGCCTGCTGGTCGGACTGGGGATCGTCGCCTTGGGCGGCCGTCTGCTGGTGTCGTCGGCGACCGCGCTCGCGCTCGACGCGGGCGTCTCGGAGTGGTTCGTCGGGGTGACGATCGTCGCCGCGGGGACGTCGCTCCCGGAACTCGTCACGGCCGTCGTGGCCACTCGGCGGGGCGACGTGGCGATCGCCGCGGGCAACGTCGTCGGCTCGAACGTCTTCAACGTCCTCGGGGTGCTCGGAATCGCCGCGCTCGTCCGCCCGCTATCGGTCGACGGCGCCGCACTCGCCGGTCTGCTGTGGGTCGGTGTGCTGACGCTCGGCGCGACGGTTCTGCTCGCGACCGGCCGTCGGGTCACCCGCCTCGAGGGCCTCGTCCTCCTCGCGGCGGGGACCGGCTACTGGATCGTGACCGCGCTCGGCTGACCGGATCGCGAGCGCAACGCCGGCCCGGTGACACGAGGGTTAGCGAGCGCCTTTGTACTCGCCGCGGCTAGACGTGGCCATGAACATGCTCGTCGACGGCGAGTGGCGAACGGACGCCTACGAAACGACAAACGAGGAGGGCGCCTTCGAGCGCCAGGAGACGACGTTCCGCGACCGGATCGAGGACGATCCCGACGCGCGATTCCAGCCCGAGGCGGGCCGGTACCACCTCTACGTCTCGTACGCCTGCCCGTGGGCTCACCGGACGCTCGTCACGCGGGCGCTGAAGGGGCTCGAGGACGCGATTTCGGTCTCGGTGGTCGACCCCTACCGCGACGAGGACGGCTGGCAGTTCACGCCCGAGAAGGAGGGCTGCACGGTCGATCACGTCCACGATGCGGACTACCTCCGCGAGTTGTACGTGAAGGCGGATCCTGACGCCACCTGCCGCGTAACGGTGCCGGTGCTGTGGGACAAGGAGAAGGACACCATCGTTAACAACGAGTCCAAGGAGATCATGCGGATGCTCGACACCGAGTTCGACGAGTACGCGCAGCGGGACGTCGACCTCTATCCGGAGGGCTACCAGGACGAAGTCGACCGGATCATCGACGAGATCTACGAGCCGATCAACAACGGCGTCTACCGCGCCGGTTTCGCGACCGATCAGGGCCCGTACGACGAGGCCGTCGACGACCTGTTCGCCGCGCTGGACCACTGGGACGAGGTCCTCGCCGACCAGCGCTACCTCGCCGGCGACCGACTGACCGAAGCGGACATCGCGATGTTCACGACGCTCGTTCGCTTCGATAACGTCTACCACACGCACTTCATGTGTAACGTCCAGTACATCCGCGAGTACGACAACCTCTGGCCGTACCTCCGGGACCTCTACCAGACCCCAGGGGTCGCCGAGACGGTGAACATGGACCACATCAAGGAACACTACTACACGACCCACCCGGACGTCAATCCGCACCGGATCGTCGCCCGCGGGCCCGACCTGGACTTCGAGAAACCCCACGACCGCGGCGCCCTACCGAGCGAGCAGCCGGCGGACCTCGCCGCGCCGACGACGGACGACTGAGAAGACGGTCGTAGTCGCCGGCGGAACACGACGGGAAACCGAACCCGTCGTTCCGGCGAACCGCTCGAGACCGAGGACGACGCCACAAGTCGAAACGCCCCGTCGAAAAAGACGACGAAGACGGAAGAAACGAAAATCGACGCGTTACGCTTCGGCTTCCGCCTCGGCTTCGTCCTCGCCGGCGTCCTCGGTCTCGAGCTCCTCCTCGACTTCGTCGGCGGCACCGGCCCGCGGACGGCGGCCGCGCTCGTTGCGCCAGCTTTCGTAGCGCGATTCGACCGGTTCCTCGGCGACGAACGCGCGCCAGAGCACCCACGCCACGACGATGATCGGGAGCACCGGCAGCATGATAACGACGAGAAGCGCCGCCATCACGTACCCGAACGCCGACATCTGGATGTTCGGGACGTAGCCCGTCGACTCGCCCACCTTCGTTGACATACCCGAGGGTACGAACGTCCCGATATTCGGTCTTTCGATCCCTCGAGGGCCGGCGGTGCCGACGGACGCCGTGCCAGCGCTTCGACGGCCGGCGCGCGATCAGCCCGTCTCGAGGCCCTCGCGTTCGGTGTCGGCGTCCGACAGTACCGCCTCGGCGTCGTCCTGCGGCCGATAGCCGAACTCGAGCATCGTTTCCGAGAGCGAGAGGAAGCGCTTCCCGTTGTTCGAGATGCCGTGGGCGGTCAGCGGCGTCCGCGACAGCGTACTGGTTGCAGTCGCCCGGAGCACCCGTCGGCAGTCCTCGGGACTGAGCCACATCGCGCGGGCGTAGCGCTCGCCGGAGGCGTCCCGTTCGGCGACCGTCTGGCGGAGTTCCTCGCGCGTGAGCAGCCAGCCGATGCGGAGGTTGACCACGTCCAGCCCGTGGCGCTTCGCGTAGTAGGAGCCCATCGCCTCGCCGAAGACCTTCGTCACGCCGTAGTAGGTGTCCGGATCCGGTGCATCGTCCGGCCGAACGACCGCGGGCTCGCCGATCGTCGACTCCGGACGGACGCTCGAGACGGCGTTACCCATGTTAACCGCGTGGTTCGAACTCGCGAAAACGACCCGCTCGAGGTCGTTCTCGAGGGCCGCCTCGTAGGCGTTGTAGAGGCCGTCGACGTTCGGATCGTGGACCGCGTCCCACTCGGCTCGCGGATCGGGGTTGGCCGCAAGGTGGATCAGCACGTCCTGGTCGGCGAGGGCGTCGACGAACTCCTCGTACTCGGCGATCTCGAGCGGCGTCGTCTCGAGGTCCTCGGTTTCGCTGTGCGAGAAGAGCGTCAACTCGGCGTCGGTTCCGTCGAAGGCCTCGATCGCTTCCCTGCCGACGTTGCCGGATGCGCCGGTGATCGCGATGTTCGTCATAGGCGCTCGACACCGACCGGGCGGAAATAGGTCGGCCCGGCGCGTTCCGGCGGTCGACTCCAGGCGCAGCAACGTCCGGCTCGAGTGACCCGCTAGGGCTCGACGATCAGCTTCCCGACGCTCTCCCGATCCTGCATCGCGGCGAACGCGTCGCCGGTCTCTTCCAGCGAGAACGTCTCGTCGATTTCGGGCTCGAGCGCCCCGTCGGCGACGAGGTCGACGAGTCGCCGCAGATCGTCCTGCGTCCCCATGGTCGAGCCGACGACGCGCTTGTGGCCGAGGAAGAAGTCGGCGACGTCGATGCTCGAGGTGCCGCCGGCCGTCCGGCCGCAGATGACCATCGTGCCGCCGCGTCGCATCGCGTGCTGGCCGAGTTCGGTGTATTCGCCGCCGAGGTGGTTGATTACGGCATCGGGTGCGCCGATCTCGGCGACCCGCTCGCGGATCTCGTCGACGTCGGTCGACTGAATCCCGTGATCGAGTCCGAACTCTCGAACGCGCTCGAGTTTCGAGTCCGAGGAGGAGGTGCCGACGGTCCGCGCGCCGATGATCTCGGCGAGTTGTACGGTCGCGACGCCGACGCCGCCGGTCGCCCCGGGGACGAAGACGAGGTCGCCGGGCCCGACGTCAGCGCGCCGGAGCATGTGGAAGGCCGTCGTGTAGGCTGTCGGAATCGCCGCGGCGGTCGTCGCGTCTACTCCGTCGGGCAGCGGAACGAGCCGATCCGCGTCGACCCGGGCGGCCTCCGCGAGCCCGCCGTGGTACAGCGAGAAGTTCTCGCACATGTTTTCCGGCCCTTCGCGACAGAACCGGCACTCGCCGCAGGTTTCGTTCGGACAGAGCACGACGCGGTCGCCGGGATCGACGCTCGAGACGCCCTCGCCCACCTCGCGAACGGTGCCGGCGACGTCCAGACCCGTGACGAAGGGGAGATCGCCAGTGTCGACCATCGCCGAGTCGCCCTCGAGGATCCAGAGGTCGTGGCGATTGATCGCACAGGCGTCGACGTCGACGACGGCATCGCCGGCGCCGGGTTCGGGGTCGTCGCGGTCGATCACGCTCACGCCGTCAGGACCGATCAACTCGGTGAAGGCTGCGGCTCGCATCGGGTCGAAAATCGGCTGCGACGCTAAAGGGTCTGGGGACCGCGGCGATCCGCTCGCGCGGCGGCGGGTTCGGTCGACGGTCAGTCGAAGTGGTGCGGCCAGTAGAGCGACCGCCCGGCCCTCACGAGCGGCCAGAGTGGACTACAGCCTCGCTCCCACACGAGGATCGGAATCGGCTGGCCGCCGAAGCCCTCCTTGAATCGGTAGACGCCGTCCTCGAAACTCGCGTTCGTGCTGCCGAGATCGTAGGTCTCGTACCCGTGGTCGAGCCCCCACTGGATCACGGAGTCGTACAGCAGTTCCGACGCGTGGTCGTCGTAGTACTCCCTCGGAATGGCGGCGAAGAACCCGTGGACCGCGTTCCGCTCCTCGTCGAGCAGCTGCAGACAGCCGCCGGCGTACTCGCCATCGATCCGGAGCGTCAGCAACAGGACCCGCGATTCCATCCCGCGTAGCGCCTCGAAGAAGGAGAAGGGATAGATATCGCCGCCGACGCGGTCCATGACGCGACGATACGACTGGTAGAATCGCTCGATGTTGGCTCGCGTGAGTTCCGTCTCGATGATCTCGTGATCCGTCTCTCGGCCCTTCCGGATGCCCCGGCGCCGACCCTTGCTCATGTCGTCTTTGACCGCCTCGTAGCCCCGGCTCAGATCGAGGACGAACCGACACTCGCGACGGTACGGGCGATAGCCCTCCGACCGAAGGGCGTTGTTGTATCGGAGGTAGTCGGTATCGAGGCCCCTGATCTGGTGGACGATCGTGCGACCGGTACAGAGGTCGGGAACGGCGTCGGCGAGCAGCGACAGCGACTCGGCGATGTCGGTCGTGATGACCGGGCCGCCGAATCCCGGGTACGCGGACGAGAGCCGCTGGAACGGCGTCTTCTCGATGTCCACGACGACGTTCGGAAGCAGCCCGATGAGATTGTCATCCTTTTCGACGAGGAGGTGCTTCGCCGGATGGCCGAGCCCGGTCTCGATCGCCTCGAGCCACTCGTAACGGTGGAAGACGCTGCCGCAGCGCGCGCTCCGAACCACGTCGTTCCACCGGGCGCGATCGACGGCCCGGATCGAGTCGACGGCAGTCACCTCGAGGCCCGACTCCGCGTCCGTCTTGACAACCGTTCGCTTCCCTTTCCCCGCCGCCGACTCGTCGCGCCGATCGTACTCCGATCGCCTCGATGCGGTCGCCTGCGCCATTCTGTCTGGTGCGTCCCGGACGGTTCCGTTAAGTTATTTTACGCTACACTGATACGTTTCTGCGCCACGAGCGCCGCTCCGACCGCCCGGCGAAGCGGACGATCGACGGGCCGACGATGATCGCCGCTCGAGCGAAACTCCACGCCGGGACGGCGAAAGGTACACGATACAGTCGTAAGCGCTGTCGTAATACCGCGTTTCGAAGACGAACGTGGGACGCAACCGATCGGGTCGTGATCGGGTTCGCAGTTCGATTACTGCTCTCGCTCTCGGCTTGCGTCGACGATTCGGCCGCGAGTGCGGGCGTACTCGAGGAAGTCGTCGAAAACCGGCGCCGCGGTCACGGTGTCGCGGTCGCCGACGACGACGGCTTTCCGGCGGGCGCGGGTTAGTGCCACGTTGAACCGCCGGGGCTCGTCGAGGAAGCCGACCTCGCGGCGGTCGTTGCTCCGGACCAGCGAGACGAGGACGACCGCCTTCTCGCGCCCCTGGAAGCCGTCGACGGTGTCGACCTCGAGCGCCTCGGCCGTCTCCTCGGAGAGGGTACCCTCGAGTTCGTCTTCGATCCGCTTGACCTGATCGTCGTAGGGAGAGATCACGGCGAGATCGGCGGCTTCGAGGCCCGCCTCGAGCAGCGCACGGGCGTACTCGGCCACCAGGTCGGCCTCGGAGGGGTTCTCCGTCGAGGGGGAGCCCTCGCGGCTGCGTTCGGGGGCGTCGACATCGCTGGTGTCGACGAAGACGAGCGGCTCGCCGGACTCGAGCGCCGAGTACCGAGCCGCAGTCTCGTCGGGATCCGAGAGTAGCCCCGCAAGCGTGTGGTCGCGAACCGACTCGTGGGGCTCGAGCGCGCCGTCGTAGAACCGCTCGCTCGAGAAGTCTTGGATACGTTCGTGCATCCGGTACTGCGTCGTGAGCAGCGAGCGGATCGGGTCGTCGGTCGGTGCCGACGCCGAACGGTCGGCGTCGCCGTCCGAACCGTCGTCGTCCGTACCGTAGCGCTCCGCCAGCGTCTCGAACAGCGTCTCGTCCAACCCCTCGCGCTCGGCCTCCCGGCTCTGGATCGTCGGCGGGAGCTGCCGGTGGTCGCCCGCCATGATCACGCGATCGGCCTTTACGATCGGAATCAGACACGAGGGTTCGGTCGCCTGCGTGGCCTCGTCGATCACCAGCGTATCGAAGCGCTGACCGGCCAGCAGGTCGCTGCCGGCCGTCGAGTTCGTCGTGCAGACGACGTCCGCGCGCTCGATCTCCTCGGCGACGGCTTCCTGCTCGAGCCGCTCGGCGCGATCGAACAGTTCGTCCGCTCGTTCCTGAAGCTCGAGCCACTCCGCCATTTCTTCGATCTTTTCGGGCGGAATACCTCTCGAGCCGCGACCCTCCTCGGCGAGTTGCTTGATGCGCTCGTCCGAAAGCCCGCGGCGCCAGCGGCCGGAGGGCGCGGTGAGGCCGTCTTGCTCGTCCAGCAGCTCGAAGGCCTCGTCGCGGACTTCGCGCGACTCCCGGTAGGTCTCGTTGTTCTCGAGGCGGGCGTCCAGGGTGTGCTCGCGCAACGTCGGCGTCACGCGGGCGGGGTGGCCGACCCGCAGCGGCTCGTGGTCGCCGTCGGCGAGGAACTCGACGACGTTGTCGACCGCGGTGTTCGAGGCGGCCGTCGCGAGCACCGAGTCGCCGCGGTCGACGGCCTGCCGAATCGCCTCGACCGCGGTCGTCGTCTTCCCCGTCCCGGGCGGGCCGTGGATCAGGTGGACGTCGTCCGTCGCGACGGCCCGCTCGACGGCCTCGCGCTGGGACTCGTTGAGCGCCTCGTCGTACCAGTCCTCGACGGCGGCGCGAACGGGACCGGACGCGACCGACTCGGGATCCTCGAGACCCACGATGACGTCCCGGAGGTGCTCGCGGGGGACGTCGCCCTCCAGATCGGACTCGGCCTCAAGGAACGAGTCGAGGGCCTCGAGCATCCGTTGGTAGGTGACGTCGTTGACGTAGAGGTCGAGTCGGATGCCGTCGTCGAACAGCCAGCCCGGCGGGTTGGACTCGAAGGAGACGGTCACGGAGTGGTTGGTCACCCGTGTGACCGTCCCGTTCGGGTTATCGTCCCGCAGCGGATCCCGCTTCGAGATCATCACGAGGTCGCCGACGGAAATCTCGGTGTCGGGCAGGGCGTCGCCGTACCGCTTCGTGAACTTGACCAGATATCCGGAGAGCCCCTCTCCCTCGTCGCGACCCCGCATCTCGAGCAGCGCTCGCCCCTTCGACTCGCGCTCGCGGCCCGACAGCTGTCGGATTTCGCGCTCGTGGCGCTCCATCTCGGCCTCGCGCTCGAGGTCGACGAGTCGCGACTGCTCGTCGACGTAGTCCCGCACTGCCCGCGTCTCCTCGTCCAGCGGCGTCACCGACACCTCCGAGCGGCCGACGCGGTTGCCGTCCATGGTCTCGACGAACGCCTCGAGTTCGTCGTTCTCGAGCTCGAGGTCGACCAGCGCTTCCTCGTCGTCGATGTCGATGTCCCCGATTCGATCGGGGTCGACGTCCGCTTCGCCGGCGAACGCCCCGACGACGTCGCCGGGTCCCTCATCCGCGAGACCGCGAACCAGCACCGTCGGCATGGTCGGACGGCGCTAGGCGCTTCGAGCCGTTAGGAACAACGGTTTCTCGCGATCGATGCTGCAGTCGGCCGCGTTTCCGGGTACTTCCGATCTCGAGCGAGCAGCGTCGGCGTCGGCGTCGGCGTCGCCGTCGCCGTCGCCGAGCGCTGATCGTTAGTCTCGATCCCGTCGGTCGGGGTAGGCCCGGACCCAGATCGACCGCAACGCGAGCGCCGCGAACGGGATTCCGAACATTCCGTACACGAGTGCAGCCAACAGCAGCTCCCCCGGCGAGAGCCACGGCCCGATCGCGAGCGCGCCGACGGCGACGACGACGCCGACTAGACAGCCGACCACGATCGCAGCCGGGAGTCGGTCGAGCGGTTCCAATTCCGTCGACTGCACCGGTAACTCGAGCGCCTCGACGAGCGCGTCGCCGTCGCGGACGGGGCCCAGCAGTCGCCGCCGCTCGTCGTCGCCCCAGCCTGCGGTGACGGCGATCGTTCGCGTCCCGAACAGGCGGTCCGGGAGACGGTCGGGGACGACTTCCACGTCCCGCAGCACGTCGAGGGACGTCGCCCACTGCGGTTCGTCGACGAGCGTGTCGTACGCCACGAGCCGATCGCCGTACCGCCGGTACTCGAGCGCCGCGTACCTGAGGGAGAACGTCAGCACCTCAGCCGCGAGGTAGCCGACGAACAGGGCGATACTGAGGAGGCCGATCCCGAGCGCGATCGCGGGGGACACAGCGTCCGGGAGGGCGGACAGCGAGAGGAGCCAGGCGACGATAAACGGCATCGCGAGGAACGGCGCACGCGTCCCGAGCACGTCGAGTACGCCGGTGTACAGCACCGCACGCTCGTCGGTCGGGATGCGAACGTCCGGGTCGCCGTCGGGAACGCGCACCGGCTCGCGGGGCTCGCCCGCCGACTCCGGCCCGGCGAGCCAGTCGGTGAACCGTTCGCCGTCGCCCGTCGTCACGCGGTGGGCCGACCACTCGACGAGCAGTTTGAGGAGAACGACGATAGCGAGCGCGCCGTCCGCGCCGGCGGCGCCGATCCACGGCGTCAGGAACAGCACGAACGCCACGAAAGACGCCTGCCGAGCCGGCGTCTCGACGACCGCGTACGGCGACGCCGTCTCGTAGCTTCCCCGGCGGTAGTCGCGGCGAATCTCGAGGGTCTGACCGACGACGAGCGTCGCAACGCTCGCCGCTACTTCCGGACCGACGATCGCCGCGGAAATGCCGAACGCGTTGAAGAAAACGATCCCGACCATGATCACGAAACACACGGCGGGGACGACGACCGCCGTCGCGAACGGTAGATTTCGCGGATAGATCGGCGGCAGCCAGGGTACCAGTTTGACGCTGCCGCGCTTTTCGGTCAACTCGCTCGAGACGCTGATGGTCCCCTCGTCGCGATCGGTCCGGGGCGGCCGCTGCGCGAACAGCGCCTTCGCGCCCGCGAACAGGAACGAGCACAGCAACTCCAGCGCGTAGATCACGACGAGCGTCGCCGGATCCCAGCCCAACTGCAGGACGCCGACGAGCGGCAGCAGGTTCGCGAGCGCGGTCGGGGCGAATCCCCGGAGTCCCGACGCGTGCTCGAGGCGATCCGGGGTGCGCATCACGCCGTTATTTTCATTGGGTTTTAATAAACTCACTGAACGAATCCGTCGGGGATGACCGCCGTACCCACGTCACTGCCGTCGAATGGAGCGCTGCGTCCGCAACGTCCGTCCCTCGGTCCCGGCGCCTGCCACCGATAGGAGCATGCCACTCCGAATGCTAAACGGTGCCATGGAAGTGATCGAGACCTTCGCGGAGATCGACGCGCCGCCGCCGGTCGTCTGGGATGTCCTCCTCGAGTTCGACAGCTATCCGGAGTGGAACCCGTTCGTCCGCTCGATCGAGGGACTGCCCATCGAGGGCCAGCGCCTGCGGGTCCGGATCGAACCGCCGGACTCGCGCGGGATGACGTTCACGCCGGAAGTGATCGTCGCCGAGGAGAACCGCCGACTCGGCTGGGTCGGCCGGTTAGCCGTCCCGTTCGCGTTCGACGGCTACCACGAGTTCCATCTCGACCCGATCGACGGCGGGAGTCGGACCCGACTCCTCCAGCGGGAGACGTTCCGCGGCGCGCTCGTCCCGCTGCTGTTCGACCGCGAGCGCCTCGAGCGCGGCTTCGAAGCGATGAACGACGCGGTCAAAGAACGGGCGGAGCGCCGGGTCGACGCCGAAAACGACACCGCACTGACGGTCTGAGAGTCACGATCCGCGAAGCCGACACACCGTCGCCTACACGAGGTCCTCGAGCGCCGCGAGCGAGTCGATCTCGTAATCCGGCTCGGTCGGCAGGTCGTACCCCTCGCGGTGGTCCCGGCGGACGAACGCCGAATCGATGCCGGCCTCAACGGCCGCGGTCACGTCGACGCGACTATCCCCGACGTAGAGCGGGTTCGCGACACCGAGATCGTCGATCGCCGACTCGAGGTAGTAGGTGTTCGGCTTCTTTCGCTGGATTCCTTCGATCGACGGCTCGCGGCCGTAGCAGACGTCGAATCCGCCGATGTCGAGGTACTCGAGGATGTTCTCGATCGTCTCGTGCTGGTTGTTGCTGACGATCGCGCTCGGTTTCTCGAGGCGGTCGAGGACCGAGACGTCGTCGTAGAGGCGCTTGCGGCCAGCGCGGATTTCCTCGAGTTGCGCCTCGATAGCCGCGCGCTCGCGAGCGGCCCAGAGGTCCGCGGGGTCGACGCCGTGGTCGTCGGCGACCCGCCGGAGCGACTCGACGTCGGGACCGAGCAGCGTCTCGACGTGGTCGCGGGTCGGTTCGGCGGCGCCGACCGACGCGAACGCGTTGTACGTCGCGTCGACGAGCACGTCGTAATCGGTGGGGGTCGTCAGTACGCCGTCGTTGTCGAAGATTACCGCGTCGTACTCCGTGTTCGTTCCCATTCGGTTTCGAGAGACCCTAGGTGCTGCGGGGATTTTGGCGTTGTGCCCGACCCCGGGTGGTTACCGTCGGGCACCGACTCGCCGAACGTCTGACGTCCGTCGTCCGCGCCTTCAAATACCGGCGGGCAGCCAGAACCGGCGGACGATGCGTTCCACTCCCCCTCCCGATCGCTCGAGACGCCATCGCCGTCGTACCGGGCCGCGACCGCCGCAGTTCGACCGAACCGACGAGGGACGCGATGGGACATAGAGCGCTCGTCGCGTACCGGCGACCCGACCGGCTCTACGACCTGCGATACAGTCACTGGGGTGGCGAGGATCTCTCGCTCGCCCGCGGGATTACCGCCGCGACACCGCTGGCCGAGGGCGCGGTCGAGTCCGCGCTGCTCGCCGATTCGGTCGCTCTCGAGCGGATCCTGACCGACCACCTCGATCCGTGCGTCCACGAGGCGCTGTTCCTCGTCGCGCCCGACGACGAGTACTTGGTCGACGCGTATCGGGTCTGCTGGCTCGAGTGGGGCGACGGCCGCGACGGCGGCCGCGGCGCGATCGTCGCCGTCGATCCCGCCGACGATCGGGCGGTCAGAACGTGGTTTCGCGCGACGAAGACTGCGCTCGGCGACATCATCGAGATGGGCGCGCTCTCGCGGCGCGCGGCACAGGCGTATCTCGAGGCGCGGGTCTGTGAGGACGAAGACGGCACGATCTACACGTACGGCGCTGAGATCGACGACGAGGACGGATACGAACCCCGGCGGGACCGGTGGCTCGAGGAGGACCGAGATCGAGACGGCAGCGACGGAGTCGGCCACCCCTGATCGAACCCGCTGCCGACCGTCAGTCGGTCGTCCCCTCGTTCCAGCGGGCGTCCGCGAGCGTCCGCTGAACGACGTCGTTGCCGACCGCCTCGCCCAGCGTCTCGAAGCCGGCCCGCTCGCTGCGGTCGTCGGCGTTCGCGACGAGCCGCGAGACGATGAACTCCGGCGTCGATCGGCCCACCGTGTCGAAGCGAGGCTGGTAGTCCACGAGGAGTTCGAGGTCCGGGTTCAACCCCTCCGCGAAGATGCCGTCGACGCGGGCCTCTGGCGGCAGCGGCTCTAAGTCGTCCGCCAGGTGGGTGACGAACACGCCCAGCGCGTCGCGGTCGACGGTCAGCGTGACGAGTCCGTGCAGCAGGTCGGCCGCGCTGCCGGGTTCGGTGATCGCCTCGAACTCGTCGACCAGCATCAGCGTTCGGCCGCCCGAGGACAGCGGCGGCACGATCGATCGCAGCGTCGACTCGAGGACGCCGGCGTTGAAGCTGGCGTGGCGGCGGTGGAAGACCAGCGAGTCGACCGGCGTCACCTCGGCCCGGTCGGCGGGGACGGGCAGCCCCATCATGGCAAGCAGGACGACGTGACACAGCGTCTCGAGCAGGGTCGTTTTACCCCCGCTGTTCGCGCCGGTGAGGACGGCGACGCGCTCGTCGTCGGGGAGGGCGTCGACGGCCGCTTCCGCAGCGGCGCCCTCGAGGTCGTGCTCGCCAAGCGCGTAGGTCACGGGCTGGACGGACTCCTCGTCGGTCGCCGCGAGCGTCAGATTTCGGGCGTTGACGACGGAGACGGCGCCCTGGTCACCGTCGCGGAACTCGGGTCGCGTACAGTCGTACTCGAGCGCGAACCGCGCCAGCGAGAGGTGCAGGGCGATGTCGTCGACCGCCTCGACGGCCTGGTCGACTGCCTCGCCGGCGTCCTCGAGGATTTCCCGGTACTCGCTGGCGACGGTTTCCTCGCGCTCGTCGATCGCCGCGGTGAGGTCGCTCCGCAGCGTCCGCAGCGTGCCGCCGACGAAGTCGGTCGCGTCCGCCGCGTCGGTCGGCATCGCGTCGCGAACCTGGTCGATCGTCACGTCCGTCTCCGAGAGGAGGTGGTCCTCGAAGGCCTCGCGGAACTGGTCGACGTCGCGGACGCCGTCCGACCGCAGGTCCTCGATCAGGTCGAGCGCGTTGGCGTCCATGTCCTCGACGGCACCGAGCGCGTCCCGCAGGCGGTCGAGTTCCTCGTCGGCGCCCTCGGTGACGCGGCCACCGTCCAGCGCCGCGAGCGCCTCGGCGGCTTCCTCGAGCGTCTCGCGCTCGAGGTCGGCGATCGAACCGAACGGGCCGGCGTCGACGCCCGCCTCGAGCAGCGCGAGCGCGGCTTCGACGGCCGCCCGCTCGCTGCCGTCGCGCTCGTCGTAGCGCTCGTAGGCCGCGAGAACGGTGTCGCGATCCGACTGCTCGAGGGCGGCCCAGGCGTCCCGCGCCGCGAGGACGTCGTCGAGGCGGGCTTCCATCGCGTCGCGGCTCGTCAGCGGCGTCAGCACCCGGATGCGGTCGGCCGCGCGCCGGGTGACCGCGTGGTCCGAGGCCAGATCGAGCAGGTCCTTGTAGACGGATCGGGCATCGCTCGTCGCCAGCACGTCGATCCCGTCGCCGCCCGTCGCGCGGCGCAGGATGCGGGTCGCCCGGCCGCGCGCAAGCCCGGCGTCCGCGAGCGCCCGGACGTCCCCGTTTTCGATGGCCTGGATCGCCCGCTCCCGGCCTAACTCCTCGACCAGCGTCTCCCGCGTCTTCGGGCCGACACCCCAGTACTCCTCGAGTCGCATATGTTACGTTCTGCACTCGGGGCAATCGTCTTCAACACTGCGCCTCTGCGGTACCGTCCGGGTGGCGGTCGGCGACCGCAGGGCGGTTCAGTAGAAGGCGCTGAACAGCCCGAACTGGATCGGCAGCAGCAGGACGATCGTCGCGAGCGAACACGCGACCGTCGCGACGATCAGCTCCCGCGTCCCGATGTCGCCCTCGGTCAGGATGACGATGAGAACCGCCGACTGGTAGGGAAAGAAGTACGAACTCAGCGCCATCGTCTCCGCGAGCAACACGGGCGTAAACGGCAGCCCCGCGCCCTCGATGTAGGGAATCAGGACCGGCGTCAGTACGCTCGCGACGGCCACGCCTTCCATCAGGAACGTGAGCCCGAAGGTGATCAGGAAGACCGACGCGAGGATCACCGCGAGCGGCGCGCCCGTCGGAACGAACTCGAGCAGGTGCGTCGCCGCGGTGTCGGTAAAGCCGGTCTCGGTCAGCCCGTCGCCGATCGCGAACACCGCGGCGATGAAAAAGAGGATCGAGAAGTCGACCTCGCCGCCGGCCGTGTCGAAGTCGGCGACGCCGATCTCGGGGAGAAAAGCGAGGACGACGACGGCGACGGCGCCGATCACGGGGTGGAACCCGTGGACGAAGTCGGTCGCCCAGATCGCCGTGCCGACGAGGAGGAAGGCGAGCATCCGCCGCTCCGCGGCGCCGAATTCGGTACCGGTTCTTGCGCCGGCACCGTCGCCGTCGGTTGCGGCGGTCTCGTCGGTCGCCGCGTCTGCGCCGGGGACGTCGAACGCCGAATCGGCCGGCGGTCGAAAGAGCAGGTAAACGATGCCGACGACCAGCAACACGCGGACGAGCCCCATGACCGGGTACATGTGGAGCCACCACTCGGACCACGAGATGGTGTGGCCGCCGATCGACTCCGCAAAGCCCGAAATGATGATGTTCGGGAGGTCAGCGGTCAAAATCCCGGACGAGCCGTAGAACGTCCCGAACAACGGCCCGAGGTAGAGCCCGACCCGCGCCTCCCGCGAGTCGAACCACGAGCCGAGTTCCCGGAGGATCGGCGCCAGCGCGAGGATCCGAACGAGCGCCGACGGAACGAGGAACGCCAGCGCGTGGCCGCCGAGCGCCAGCACGAACAGCAGTCGTCGATACGTGCGACGGGTGTCCGCATCGCTCGAATCGCCGATACTCTCTGTCGCAATCGTCCGTCCGACCGCGTTCGCCAGCCCGCTCTGGCGCGTCGCTTCGCCCATCAGAAGGCCGAATCCGATGAGCCAGGTCGCGGGCTTCTGGAAGCCGACGAGCGCCAGGTCCGTCGAAAAAGCGACCGCGATCAGCCCGAGTCCGATCAGGCCCGTGTACGACGGCGGCACCGGCGTCAGCACCCAGAGGACGATACAGAAGAGCGTGATCGAGAGCATCGTCCCCATCCCCGACGGCACCGACAGCGACGTCGCAGCGGCGACGATGGCCGCGAGGCCGAAGGCGACGATTGGTGACCGAAGCGTCTCGAGCGCTTTCCTGCGGTTCACTGCTGTCCACTCGTCAATCCGCCGATAAAGGTGTCGCGGTTCCGGAACCTCTGATCGAGTGACTGGTCTCGAGGAGTCGGGATTCGAACTCGAAGGGACCGGGTCCGTTCCGGAGGCGTCCGGCGGCGTTGCCGGGATGAACCGCCGCCAGCGCGGCGTTGGCGTATTTATACACGAACGTGAATACCATTCTGTTCTGGTGGCGGCCGAAAAAGCACAAACACGGGGATTTTTATCGTCAGAGCGCCCTACTGACTCCCATGACTGATGGGCGGGGCGAGACTCCCCGGCGAACAGGAATGACCGAGAAGTGCGGCGTCGTCGGCGTCTCACTGAACGGTCGGAACGCGGCACGACCGTTGTACTACGCGCTCTACGCACTCCAGCACCGCGGCCAGGAGTCCGCAGGGATCGTCACCCACGACGGCTTCCAGCAGCACAGCCACGTCGAAATGGGGCTGGTCGGGGACGCGTTCGGCGAGGACGACCTCGACGCGCTCAACGGCGCAGCGGGGATCGGCCACGTCCGGTATCCGACCGCCGGCTCCGTCGACTCCTCGTGCGCCCAGCCGTTTTCCGTCTCCTTCAAGAGCGGCTCGCTCGGCCTGAGCCACAACGGCAACCTCGTCAACGCCGACGAGATCCGCGAGGAACTGGCCGCCGCCGGCCACGCCTTCACCAGCGACGGCGACACCGAGGTCATCGCCCACGACCTCGCGCGCAACCTGCTCGAGGAGGACCTCGTGCGCGCGGTCAAGCGTACGATGGGCCGGATCCACGGCTCCTACTCGTTGACGATCAGCCACGACGACACCATCCTCGGCGTCCGCGACCCGCAGGGGAACCGCCCGCTCTGTATCGGCAAACTCGAGGACGGTTACATTCTCGCGTCGGAATCGGCGGCGATCGACACGTTAGACGGGGAACTCGTCCGCGACGTCAAGCCGGGCGAACTGATCGTCCTGCAGGAGGACGGGCAGGGGTTCGACTCCTACCAGCTCGTCGACAACGAACACACGGCTCACTGCTTCTTCGAACACGTCTACTTCGCGCGACCGGACAGCGTCATCGACGAGACCCTCGTCTACGAGGCACGGCGGAACCTGGGCCGCAAGCTCTGGGAGGAAAGCGGCGTCGAGACCGACGTCGTGATGCCCGTTCCGGACTCCGGGCGCGCGTTCGCCTCCGGCTACGCCGATGCCGCGAGCGAGACGACCGCCGACGGCGAGCCCCGCGACGCGGACGACGACGGCGTCGAGTTCGCCGAGGGGCTGATGAAGAACCGCTACGTCGGTCGCACGTTCATCATGCCGACCCAGGACGAACGCGAGCGCGCGGTGCGGCTGAAGCTCAACCCGATCAAGTCCACCATCGAGGGCAAGACCGTCACCGTCATCGACGACTCGATCGTCCGCGGGACGACCTCGACGCAACTCGTCCAGTTGCTCAAGGACTGCGGCGCCGAGGAAGTCCACGTCCGAATCGGTGCGCCGGCGATCGTCGCCCCCTGCTACATGGGGATCGACATGGCCACCCGCGAAGAACTGATCGCTTCGGACAAGTCCACCGCGGAGATCCGCGAGGCCATCAGCGCCGACAGCCTCGCCTACCTCTCGACGGACGCCGTCGCGGATGTCCTCGGCAAGGAGCGCATCGACCTCTGTCTGGGCTGCGTGACCGGCGAATACCCCTACGACATCGAGGGCGAGGAAACCGACCGCGACGTGAGCCGGCCCGACGTCGGCGGCGAGCCGATCCACGCCGACGACTGACCGCACTTTTGCGTTCGATTCTCGATTTCCTTCGCCGATCGTCGCGCGTTCGACGCGCGCGGCGCAACTGCCCGTCCAAAACCACGCGTATATTTAAAACTGGAGCGCGCGAATACCCGCTATGGAAGTCGACGAATTCCTCGAGGGGGAATCGCTCACCGGGCGCCAAGCGGCGATCATCTTCTTTGCGTTCCTTATCCTCATCGTCGTCGCGGCGCTGTTTCTGATCGCGTTCAGCGACTTCTTCCAGAATCTGGTGACGTAACCGCCCGATCGCTCGGTAACGGGTCATCCGCTCGACCCGTTCGATCCGTTTTCCCGCCGCGTAGCCGGTCGACCGATCGTGATTTGTGAGAGGACCGACGCCGAATCGATTACCGAGCGGCCCGGCGGACCCGTCGACGGCTCAGTAAACGACGTGCAACAGCGCGTAGACGACGATTCCGAGCGAGAAGGAGACGAGCCACAGGCTCGCGGCGAGTCGACCGAACCGGGCGTGGCTGGTGCGTGGCAACTCGTCGATCCGGTAGGCGCCGGCGAGCAGGAGCGCGTAGTACACCAGCGGCACGCAGACGATCGCGAGCAGGATGTGGATCGCGAGGATCGGCAGGTACACGTACTGGTACACCGCGTCGGGGCCGGGGAACGGCTGCGGACCGCCGGTGGCGACGAGTCGGTAGAGGTAGAACGCGAGGAAGGCGACGAACAGGACGAACGAGGCGAGCATCGCGACTCGGTGGCGATCGACGTCGCCGCGGCGGATCGCCCGCCAGCCGACCGTGATCGTCCCGATCGCGGTCGCGCTGATCACAACGTTAACGTGCGGAATCAGGTCGAGCACCCACTCGGGCGCGGTCGGCACCGTCGATTGCGGGATTCGGCCACCTGCCGCCGCGAACACCACCGCGAGCGAGACGATACTCAGGACGGCGGTGAGTTCTCGAACGTGGTCTCGAGGGACGTACGCCATGCCTCGACCTTTGAGCGGCGCGGGAAAGTCGTTACTGACTCGAGCGCGTCCCGATCGGCGCGACCGGACGACCGGCGACGTATCCCGCCGATTAACCCTCCGACAGCGCGCCCGTATCAAGCAGTTTGTTAGTTCAGTATGAAAAATAATTAAATAGGCTAATAGCAACTGGTAGACTGACAATGACAGACGAACGTCTGTCCGGGCGACGAACCGCACTGAAAGCGGCCGGTGCAGCGACGATGGTGGGTCTCGCCGGGTGCCTCGACACGATCACGCCCGACGAGGGCGAAGGGACGGCCGGCGACACGTCGGACGGCGGCGACGGGTCTAACGAAACCGGCACGAACGAGAGCGAAGGGTCCGAGTTCCCCGCGCAGGACGTCGAGATGATCTGTCCGTGGGCGGAGGGCGGCGGGACCGACCGCACCGCCCGGATGCTCGCGGATCTGGTCGCGGACGAGCTCGGCAGCTCCGCGTACGTGACGAACCAGACCGGCGGCTCCGGCAGCGTCGGCTTCAATGCGATCGCGAACGCCGACACCGACGGCCACACGCTGGGCGTGCTGACGGTCGAGATCTGTACCATCGAACACCTCGGGATCGCCGACGTGAACCACGAAGACGTCGCGCCCGTGATGCAGTACAACTTCGACCCGGCGGCGCTGACGGTCCACGAGGACGCCCCATACGGGACGCTCGGGGAGTTCGTCGACTACGCCGAAGACAACCCCGGCGAGATCACGGTGTCGAACTCGGGGATCGGCGCGATCTGGCACCTGGCGGGCGCCGAGTTCGAACGCGCGGCGGAAATCGAGGTCGACCACGTCGGCTACGACGGCGCGGCTCCCGCGACCGAGGCGGTCCTCAGCGGCGAGGTCCAGGCGACGACCTCGAGCGCCGCGGAGGTCGCGCCGCAAGTCCAGGACGGCCCGCTCGAGATGCTCGCGTTCTTCGGCGAGGAGCGCCACCCGCTGTTCGAGGACGTCCCCACGCTGCAGGAGGAAGGGTACGACGTCACGACCGGCGCCTGGCGCGGGATCGGCGGCCCGAGCGGCCTCGACGAGGGCGCGCAGGCGGAACTCGAGGAGGCGTTCCAGAACGTCTACGAATCCGACGAGTTCGAGGAGTTTATGGACGAGAACGGGTTCGGCATGGTGAACCGCAACACCGAGGAGTTTGGCCAGTTCATGGCCGAGGAGTACGAGCGGTTCGGCGAACTGATCGACGATCTCAACCTCAACGAGTGAGCGGCGGCGGGTCCCGGCCGCTCCGGTCGGGACCCGAACCGAGAGCGATCAAAAGACCCTATGGTTGATCTCAGACACACTGATAAGATCGGTTCGGGACTGTTCCTAGCCCTGGCCGCCGGTATCTTCGTCGTTACGGCGGACTTTCCGCAGGGGATCGGCGAAACGGGACCGGCGTACTACCCGCGCGTGCTCGCCGCGTTACTCGCGGGCTTCGCGCTCCTCCAGCTGGGCTGGAGCCTCAAACGGGACGGCGTTCGGTCCCACGAGATCGATCCCGCGGCCGCGAAACGCGTCGTCGGCGCGTTCCTGCTCGTCGTCTGCTACGTCCTCCTGCTGCCGTGGTTCGGGTTCGTGCTCACGACGGTCGGCTTTCTCGCCGTCAGCATGTGGTACTCCGGCGTCCGCTCGCCGCTGCGACTCGCGGCCGTCGCCGTCGGACTGACCGTGCTGCTGTACTATGTGTTCGTCGTCTTCCTGCGGGTTCCGCTGCCGGAGAGTCCGCTGATTCCGGTCGCGCGATACCTGCCGAGCGTCGTGTGGGCGCCCTCCTTGGGGGTGTTGCACTGAATGCTCGAGCACCTTCTCGAGGGGGTCGCGCTGGTCTTCCAGCCGTTCGCGTTCGCGCTGATCGTGATCGGCGTCTGCATCGGGATCGTCATGGGCTCGATTCCGGGGATGACCGCGACGATGACCGTCGCGGTGCTCGTCTCCTTCACATTCGGTATGAGCCCGACGGAAGGGATGATGCTCCTGTTGGGGATCTACGGCGGGGCGCTGTACGCCGGCTCGATCCCGGCCATTTTGATCCGGACACCGGGGACACCAAGCGCCGCGGCGACGATCTTCGACGGCTTTCCGCTCGCGAAGCGGGGGAAGGCCGGCAACGCGATCGGCATCGCGACCGTCGCGTCGTTCGTCGGAGGCGCGACGAGCGTGGTGCTCATCACCGTCCTCGCGCCGCAGATCGCCGAGGTCGCGCTCGCGTTCGGCTCGCCGGAGTACTTCGCGCTGGCTTTCTTCGGCCTGACGATCATCGCCAGCGTCAGCGGCGACTCGATCACTAAGGGAATGATCTCGGGGCTGCTCGGGATGTTGATCGCGACGGTCGGCCTCGACCCGAACATGGGCTACCCCCGGTTTACCTTCGGGAGCGAGGTCCTCGCCGCCGGCGTCCAGTTCATCGCGGTGATGATCGGCTTGTTCGGCCTCGCGGAGGGCCTCAACCGCTACCGCGAGGGGATCGACGCCGTCGACGCCACCCAACAAGTCCGCGGCATCGCTCCGAGTATCGACGATCTTCGGTCGATCCGCACCGTCACCCTCGGCTCGAGCGTCGCTGGCACGCTGATCGGCGCGATTCCGGGCGCGGGCGGCGACATCGCGGCCTTCGTCACCTACAACGAGGCCAAGCGGTGGGTGAAAGACGCCACGCCAGAGTTCGGCGACGGGAACATCCGCGGCGTCGCGGCGGCCGAATCGGGGAACAACGCCAGCACGGCAGGGGCGCTCGTGCCGACGCTGACCCTCGGCATCCCCGGCGACTCGGTGACGGCGATCCTGATCGGCGCGCTGATGGTCCACGGAATCCGACCGGGACCCGGCCTGTTCGACAACGAGCCCGGGCTGGTCTTCTCGATCTTCGTCGGGTTCTTCGTCGTCTACGTGGTCATCCTCGTCGCCGGCCTGCTCGGCGCCCACGTCTGGGTTCGGCTGATCAACTTCCCGGCGAAGTACATCTGGCCCGCGATCTTCGTCCTCTGTGTCGTCGGCTCGTTCGCCCTCCGCGGCGGCCTCTTCGACGTCTGGGCGATGGTCGGGGCCGGCGCGCTCGGCTACGTGCTCCGACTGGACGGCTACCCGCTCGCGCCGATGGTGCTCGGGCTGATCCTCGGTCCGATCGCCGAGCAGAACCTCCGGCGATCGCTCGAGCTCTCGAACGGCAGCTGGGACATCATCTATACGAGTCCGATCGCGGTGGCAATTCTCGTGCTGTCGGTCGTCTCGCTGGTGTTGCCGCTGCTGACCGAGTACTATCGGACGGCAGACGCGTAATCGACCAGCGCCAGGATCAGCCGGCGCTGGTGGGTGTAGTTTTCGGAAGGAATTATGCGTGGGTGATGTCCGCGAAGGGAAATCACCTGCATCGTGTCGCTCGGCGGTGAAACCGCCTCGCGTTTGGTGGACGTCGTCCACCCGTGCGATGCGTGGGACCGGATTCGAACCGGCGGACCCCTACGGGACAGCGCCCTCAACGCTGCGCCGTTGGCCTGGCTTGGCTACCCACGCTCGCTCTGTCTTTCTTACTGCACTCAATCGTATCCAGCGTGATTATAAAAGCCCTTTCCTTTGTGCCTGCGTCTGCGGTGATATCACACGCCACCGGGTGGAACGGAGATTTCAAATGCGTCAGATGCCAAAGGATACCATGGCCAAGTACTCGACCGGTTCGTCCGCCGGCGGCGGTGGGACGAACTGCGAACTCTGCGGTGCCGAAAGCGATTCGCTCCGGCTCGCGTCGGTCGCCGGCGCCGAACTCGAGGTCTGTCCGGACTGTGCGCCCCACGACGATACGCAGACCCATTCCGGCTCCCGCGGACGGGGACGCGGCGGGTCCGGTTCGGGGTCGGGCTCCAGCTCGAGTTCGGGCGGCACGAGCGACGAACCGTCCCGCAAGCAGAAGGCCGCCCAGAACGTTGCGAAGGCGAACCCGGTCTGGGACGGCGACTCCGAGCACTGGGAGAAAGAAGGAACGAATTACGACGACGATCCGCTGCCGTACCTCGTCTCCGACTACGGTGCGACGGTCGTCGAGGCGCGCCAAGAAGCGGGCCTCCAGCGCGAGGAACTCGCTGAGGAGCTCGGCGTGCCGGAACGAGACTTGCTGGCCGTCGAACAGGGCCGAGCCACCCAGGCTGGCATCGGCGGCGGCCTCATTTCGGCGCTGGAAGATCGACTCGACGTGACGCTGTCAGAGTAGCGGCGAGAAGGCGCCTCGAGTTTCGAGCAGACACCGAACCGCGACGCTCGAGCCGCATACATAGGCGTACCGGCCGTTCGGCGAGCAGACTTTTGGTACCGGCCGACCCAGTGCCACTGATGAGTGGGCAACGGGCAGCGGCGGAGCCGTACGCCACGCGGTTCGAGACCGAAGTGACGGCGATCGACGGCCACAGGGTCTGGCTCGAGCGCAGCCACTTCTACGGGGCGAGCGGCGGCCAGCCGGCCGATCGCGGGACGATCGGGGACGTCGAAGTCGTCGACGTCCGACTGGTCGACGGGGAGCAGGTCCACGAACTCGCCGCCGAACCTTCGTTTCGGACCGGCCGAAGCGTCCTCTGTTCGATCGACTGGTCGTTCCGCATGTACTGTATGCGCGCCCACACGGCCGGGCACGTCCTCTACGGGGCGGCGCGACGGGTGCTCGAGGACGCGTCGTACGCCGGCTTCGAGATCGATGAAGACCGAGAGACGGTCCGACTCGACCTCGAGACGAGTTCGACGGTCGACGACGAGACGCTGCTCGAACTCGATCGACTGGTCAACCGGACCGTTTGGGAGTCGCGATCGGTCTCGTGGGACGACGTGCCGATCGCGGAGGCCCGCGAGCGCGAGGACGTCACGGTCGACGAGGGGGTCGCAGACGATGCGGTCCAGAAGGGCCGAGTCCGACTCGTGACGATCGGCGGGAAAGACGAGAACGGGAACGCCAACGGCTCGAGCAAGTTGCGCGGCGGCTTTACGGTCGGTACCGGCGGCGATCCGTGGGACGTTTCGGCCTGCGGCGGCACCCACGTTAGGAACACGCGAGAGATCGGTCCCGTGACGGTCATCGGCGGCTCGAGTGGGGACGACGATATTACGCAGTTCGAACTCGCCGTCGGACCGCGCGCGATCGAGCACCGAACCGCCGAGAAGCGAGCCGCGTTCGCGGCGACGCGGACCCTCGAGACGAGCGTCGAGACCGTCCCCGACGAACTCGAGCGAGTGGCTGGCGATCGGCCGGAACGACGGCGGCCGGTTCGTCGCGACGGCGGCGGCACGGGAGAGGCGGAGTAGCAACGGCCGCCTCGACTCAACGCGACTGTGGGCCTCGGCGACCGCTCGCAGATCCGGCTCTCGATCGCCTGCCTCCGCTCGCCGGTACAACCTATTCCTACGGCTCGAGCCAACGAGAGCTATGGGAGTCGATTACTCAGACCTCCGCGATCCGAACGCCGAGTACACGATGCGGGACCTCTCGTCGGAAACGATGGGCGTGACCCGCGACCGCGGCGGCGACCGCGACGTCGAGATCACCGACGTCCAGACGACGATGGTCGACGGCAACTTCCCGTGGACCCTCGTGCGCATCTACACCGATGCAGGTGTCGTCGGCACCGGCGAGGCCTACTGGGGCGCGGGCGTGCCGGAGCTGATCGAACGGATGAAGCCCTTCCTGCAGGGTGAGAACCCGCTGGATATCGATCGCCTGTACGAACACCTCGTCCAGAAGATGTCCGGCGAGGGGTCGATCGCCGGCGTCACGATCACCGCCATCTCGGGGATCGAAGTCGCGCTGCACGATCTGGCGGGCAAGATTCTCGAGGTGCCGGCCTACCAGCTGCTCGGTGGCAAGTACCGCGACGAGATGCGCGTCTACTGCGACTGCCACACCGAGGAGGAAGCCGACCCCGACGCCTGCGCCGACGAAGCCGAACGCGTCGTCGACGAGTTGGGGTACGATGCGCTCAAATTCGACCTCGACGTCCCCTCGGGCCACGAGAAGGATCGCGCGAACCGTCACCTGCGCGAGCCCGAGATCGAGCACAAAGCCGAGATCGTCGAGCAGGTCACCGAACGCGTCGGTGACGGGGCGGACGTCGCCTTCGACTGCCACTGGACGTTCTCCGGCGGCAGCGCCAAGCGCCTCGCCGAGCGCCTCGAGGAGTACGACGTCTGGTGGCTCGAGGACCCCGTCCCACCGGAAAATCACGACGTCCAGCGGGAAGTGACCCAGTCGACGACGACGCCGATCACCGTCGGCGAGAACGTCTACCGCAAGCACGGCCAGCGCCGACTGATCGAAGAGCAGGCGCTGGATATCATCGCGCCGGACATGCCCAAGGTCGGCGGCATGCGCGAGACCCGGAAAATCGCCGACCTCGCCGATACGTACTACGTGCCCGTCGCGATGCACAACGTCGCCTCACCGGTGGCGACGGTCGCCAGCGCCCACGTCGGCGCGGCGATCTCGAACTCGCTGGCCGTCGAGTACCACTCCTACGAACTCGGCTGGTGGGAAGACCTCGTCGAGGAGAGCGTTATCGAAGACGGCTACATCGAGATCCCCGAGGAGCCGGGGCTCGGCGTCACGCTCGACCTCGATACCGTCGAAGAGCACATGGTCGAGGGAGAGGAGTTGTTTGACGAGGCGTAACCGAGGGGAGCCTCGTCGCGCTCGACGGACGAGCGTAGTGAGTCCGTCGTTTTTGACGACGCTACGGTTCGTCGGGCTCGCGAATCACCGAGTCGCGGTGTTCGACGGGCGTAGGCCGCAATCGCAGAGAAAACGTCTCGAGGCCGCCGGGGTAGGCGTGGTGGGAACCGTTGCTCCTGCCGTTTCCCCGCCTTGTAGGTGTTACGTACGAGTACATCACAAATTTACTACTGGCGCTCGAGGTATCGATCATGAACCGCAGCGAGTCGCCAGAGACGGACGAAGATGGTCCTGACGAAGCGGAAGGAACGCGAGGCTGGATTGCAACGGACGGCGGTCACAATAGTACCGATCCCGACGGCGCCAAAGAGTTCGTCAGCGGCGACGGCTCCCACCATCCGGGACCGCCGCGCTTTGTCACCGTCGGCCAGGGGATCGTCAATCCGAACGGGAACGAGATGGAGACGCGGGACGAACTCGCGCCGTGGAACCCCGATCCGGACGGCGAGTATTCGTGGCGCGTCGCCGACGCGCCCGCGGGGTCGGCCGCCGAGCCGACCGACGAGCCGATCGCCGAGTTCGAACCCGACGTTCCCGGCGAGTACGCGCTTACGCTCGAGGCTCCCGACGGGACCCACGAGTTGACGGTTCGCGTCTTCCCCGAGGAAGACGAGGACGATCCCCGACCGCAGGTCTCGCTGGACGCGACGGTCGCGGACGACCGAATCGAACTCTCGGCGACCGCGACCGTGGTCGGCGGGGCCGACGACGCTCTCGAGGTCGAGTTCTACGTCGACGATCGCGACGACGCGGCGGTGTCGCCGGACGGGACGATCCCGCTCTCGGACGTGACGGAACCGGTACGCGTCTACGCGGTTGCCGTCGGGGATCGGCACTCAGTGCCCGACGCGATCGAACTGGTTCCCGCGGACGACGGCGGGGGCGAAACGACGGTCCGCGTCGAGCACCCGTTCGAACCGCCGTCGTGGGTCGAGGACGCCGTCGTCTACGAAATCTTCACGCGCCGGTTCCCCGACCAAGATGACCCAACGTTCGAGACGATCGCCGACCGGCTCGATCACCTCGAGGCGCTGGGCGTGGACGTCCTCTGGCTGACGCCGTTTCTCGAGGCCGAGAGCGGATTCGGGACGCCGATGGATCACGGCGGCCCGCACGGCTACAACACGCGGGACTACTTCGCTCCCGATCCGGACCTGGGGACGCTCGAGGATTTCGAGGCGCTCGTCGAGGCCTGCCACGAGCGCGACATTCGGGTCGTGTTCGACCTCGTGATCAACCATACCGCCGATACCCATCCCTTCTACGAGGCCGCGGTCGACGAGGACCACCCTGAGCACGACCGGTACCGCGACTGGTACCGCTGGGAAGACTTCGACGCGCGCGATGCGGACACCTACTTCGGCTGGGCCGACATTCCGAACCTCGATCACGGCAATCCCGCGGTCCGCGAGTACCTGCTCGAGGTGATCGACTACTGGGCGCCGACGGTCGACGGCTTCCGGACGGACGTCGCCTGGGGCGTCCCGCTGAGTTTCTGGACCGAAGTTCACGACCGCGTGACCGGCGCCGACGCCGAGTTCTTCCTGCTCGACGAGACGCTCCCCTCGGACGTCGAGATGGGGGGCGGCCGGTTCCACATGCACCACGACGACGTACTCCACGACGTCCTCGAGGCGATCGGGCAGTGGGCCGGCGACGGCGGCGTGTCGGAGGCGACAGCCGACGCGGACGGGGCTGCGGGCGCGACCAGCCAAGAGGAGGATGAGGACGAGGGAGAAGACGCCGTCGCCGACGAATTCACCGACTCCGCCGCGGGCCTCGACACGACGTCCGCGGACGCGATCCTCGAGGCGATCGCCGAACGTGACCGCCGCGGTGCGCATCCGGACTCGCTGTGGCTCCAGTACGTCGAAAACCACGACACCGATCGCTACCTCGAGCGGTACGGCCGGGAAACCCAGCGAGCCGCCGGCGCGGCGACGTTCACGCTACCGGGCGTGCCGATGTACTACTACGGCCAGGAGACCGGCTTAACCGGTCGCCGAGAGCCGATGAACTGGGACGAGTTCGACGACGACCTGTTCGAGTACTACCGAGGGCTAAGCGACCTCCGGCAGTCCCATCCGGCGCTCCGAACGGCGGCCGCCCTCGAGCGGATCGCGTACGAGACCGACACGGACGCTGCGGTCGCGTACGCCCGAGACGATTCGGCCGGGAACCGCGTCGTCGTCCTTCTCCACTTCGGCGACGGATCGGCGACCCTTCGGATCGACGAGTCGGTCGCGGCGACGGATCTCGTCTCCGGCGAAGCGGTTCCGTGCGTCGCTCTCGAGGACGACGAGTCGTTCGACTACGAACTCACCGTCGAGACGGCGGCCGTGCTCGAGGCGACGGCCGAGTAACAGCGTAGGGGAGCGGCGGCTCGAGGAGTCGTCGCCCGAGTGCTCGGGATGGGCCGAGATGGAGAAACAGGGCGAAAGGAACCGTCGATCGCGTCTCGATTCAGCCTTCCATGCCGCCGAACGAGAGCCCGCTCTCGACGTAGTTCTGCGCGGCGAAGTAGATGATCGCGACGGGGAGCGCGAACATGATCGCGAACGCCGCGAACTCCGTCCACGGCGTCTCGTACTGCCCGCTCGTCGCGAGCGCGTAGAGTTCGACCGAGAGGGTGTAGTTCTCCGGGCGGAGCAGTCGCTGGGCGACGATGAACTCGTTCCAGCCCGCCAGGAAGGTGAAGATGAGGACGACCGCGATGCCGGGTTTCGACAGCGGGAGGATCACCTCGCGGATGACGTCCCACCGGCTCGCGCCGTCGATGAGCGCGGCCTCCTCGTAGGAGACGGGGATGTTGTCCATGAACGTCTTGAGCAGCCACGTGTTGAACGGAATCGCGCTGGCGGCGTAGAACAGCCCGAGGGTGACGAGACTGTTGCTCAGCCCGAGGTTGCTAAACAGCGCGTACAGCGCGATGAGCGTCGCGATGGACAGCCCGGCGCCGACCTGCGTGAACAGGACGTACCCGTACAGGATCTTCGACCGACCCGCGAACTGGCGACGCGACAGCGCGTACGCACCGGGAATCACCATGGCCATCGAGACCGTCACGGTCACCGTCACGACGATGAGACTGTTGACGAGCGCGTCGGTGAACGAGGATTCGTAGATCACCCAGCGGTAGGCGTCGAGATTGTAGGTCGACGGATCGGCGAACACCCCTTCCGAGCTCATCAGTCCGGCCCCCTGCGAGAGGGAGGTCGTGAAGATCCAGTAGACGGGGAACATGAGCACGAGCAGCAGGCTGAGCGCGCCGCCGGTCGCGACCACCGTCTTGAGGACGTCGGCGGGATCCAGTTTCCCGGCTTTGACCTGTTCGATCGTTTGGCGGACGCTCATCAGGCGTTCACCCCCTCGGCGAGGTCGCCTTTCTTCACTGCGAGCCACATGAACATGCCGATGAATGCGATAGCTGTTACCATGATTGCGGACGCGAACGCGTACTGATTGAGTTCGATAGCCTCGCGGTAGCCGTACACGAGGAGGAGTTCGTTACTCCGGGCGGGGCCGCCGTTGTTGAAGACCCACGGGATGAGGAACTGCTGGAACGACGTCGCGGCCGTCAGGATCGATCCGAACATGACCGGCCGCTTGATCGACGGCAGGGTCACGTGGCGGAAGCGGTGCAGGAACCCCGCGCCGTCGACCTTCGCCGCGTCGTGGAGTTCCCCCGGCACGTCCTGCAGCGCGCTGACGATGATGATCACGAGGAACGGGTACGCCAGCCACACTTCGGTCGTCACGTACGCGATGAACGCGCTCCAGCGACCGCTGAGCCAGCCGACCGGCAGCGTTACCAGCAGGAACTCGGGAGCCCCGCTTCCCAGCACCGTCGTCACCGCGTCGTTGTACATCGCGAGGAATTCGTTGAACGGCGCGTATCGAGCACCGCTAAACATGCCGCGCCAGACGGTGATGACGAAAATCCCCGGGAACCCCATCGGAATGATGACGATCGCACGGAGGAACCGCTTCCCCCGAATCCGGTTGTTCGTCAGCAGCACCGCGAGACCCAGCGCGAGAGTCACCTTACAGACGAGGCTCACGCCGACGAAGAACCACGTCGTCCCCAGCGAGTTCCAGAACTGGGAGTCGGTGAACATCTCGACGTAGTTATCGAAGCCGATCAGGTTCGCGCCGCCGATGACCGTCCCGGCGTGAGTCGCGTCGGTGAGCGAGAGGTAGACGAGAAACGCGATCGGGAACAACATGAACGACAGGAAGAGGACGACGCCGGGTGCGACGAGTAACAGGCCGAACAGGCCGATCTCGTCCGCGTCGACGGAGAGGCGGCGCTGACCGCGGCGGGAGACTCGGTCGAGGAATGACGTTGACATAGGCGATAAGGTAGTACGGCGTCGATTACTCCCAGCGGCCGCGGATCTCTTCGGCGGCCGATTCCATCGATTCCGTCGGCCCGGCCTGTCCCTGGAAGACCCGCTCGAGGGCTTCCTCGAACGGTGTCCAGACCTGATCCATCATCGGATGCGACGGCATGGGGACGCCCATCCCGACGGTTTCGGCGAACTGCTGGACGTCGTCGCCGAGGTCCTCGTGCTCCACGTAGTCCTGGTGGACCGGGATGGCTCCGTGGTTCTGGGCGTTACCGATGATCACGTCCTCGTTCGTCGTGTACCACTCGGCCCAGTCGATCGTCGTGCCGAGCGCCGCCTCCTCGGCGTCCTCGAGTTGCGACGTGAAGTACCACGTCTGGATCCCCGTGTAGGGGGACGGTTCGCCGCCCTCGACCCCCGGCAGCGGCGCGACCTGCGCGTCGATTCCGGCGTCGCGGAAGCCGGCGAGCTCCCACGGCCCGTTGATGGCGAACGGCGCGTTGCCGTCGTTGAAAACCGGCACCTGGGACTCGTAGGACGGGTCGTTCGGCACGTACTCCCAGATGGAGTTTTGAACCAGTTCGACTCCCTCGATGAACTCGTCGGCCTCGATGCCCAGCTCCTCGTTTTGCTCGTCGAAGATGTAACCGCCGAACGCCTGCAGGTAGCCGCTCAGGAAGTACGGGTCGATCGCCGGACACGAGAGCCCGTACTGTCCGTTTTCGGGATCGTGGTGCTCCTCCATGATCGACACCATCTCGTCGATCGTCTCCGGCGGCTGGTCGACCATCTCGGCGTTGTACATGAGCGAGACGGTTTCGGCCGCGTACGGAAGGCCGTACACCGCGCCGTCCCACTGCACTGCTTGTGCGGCCGCCTCAGTGTACTCCGAACCGAGGTCGACGCTGACGTCGTCACTCGCGTCGTAGACGAACCCCTGGTCGTCGTAGACGCCGATCCAGTCGTGCGCCCACGCGAACGTTTCCGGGCCGTCGCCCGCGGCGAGGGCCGTATCGAGCTGGTCTTCGATCTCCGAGATGCCCTCGGCGTCCAGCGTGTCCTCGCGCCCCTCGTTGAACGTCTCGAGGTAGGTCTCGAGATCGCTCTCTTCGGCGTCGGTGAAGTCGTGCCAGAGCGTCGTTCCGCGTTCGTCGCCGCCGAGACAGCCCGCGACAGCAACCGTCGTTAGCCCCCCGATCCCGGTCAGAACTTGCCTGCGTTCCATTGACATGGCGTAATCGGTGATGAATTATGTATTCATATATTTAACCATTGGGATATCGAAGTTAGACGGTCCAATACTGGAAGGTTGAGGATAAAATACGAATTTTGCTGGTGGATCTACACTGCCGCTCCGAACATTACATGAACTCGAGAACTATAATGGTTATCCAAGGACATTCGTCAACCTCCTTCGACACGTGTGTTGTAATATTACTTCGTGAATTGGGAAAGGATTTTATGGTCGCTCGCCGAACTCCCGAGGAAATGGCACGTGTTAGGGTGGATTCCCTCCGAAAGGAATACGATGTCGGGACGGTCGTCGCTGTCGACGATCTGGATCTCGAGATCGAGGACGGCGAGTTCGTGACCGTAGTCGGACCGTCGGGTTGCGGGAAGACGACGACGCTTCGCATGCTCGCCGGCCTGGAGGAGCCGACGGACGGACGCATCGAGATCGGGGGCGAGGACGTCACCGACGTTCACGCGAAGAATCGAGACGTCGCGATGGTGTTCCAGAACTACGCGCTGTACCCGCACAAGACGGTCTTCGAGAACATGGAGTTCGGGCTCCGGATGAGCACCGATCTCGAGGAAAAAGAGCGCCGACAGCGGGTCGTCGAGACCGCCGAGATGATGGACATCGAGGAACTGCTCGAGGACAGGCCGGACGAACTCTCCGGCGGCCAGAAACAGCGCGTCGCGCTGGGGCGGGCGATCGTCCGGGAACCCGACGTGTTCCTGTTCGACGAACCGCTCTCGAACCTCGACGCCAAACTCCGGACCTCCATGCGCGCGGAGATCCAGCGGCTGCAGGACGAACTCGGGATCACGTCGGTCTACGTCACCCACGACCAGCACGAGGCGATGACCATGGGCGACCGGATCGTCATCCTCAACGACGGCAAGCTCCAGCAGCAGGGCGAGCCGACCGAGGTGTACGAGAACCCCGCCAACGAGTTCGTCGCCGGCTTCATCGGTTCGCCCTCGATGAATTTCATCGACGTCGACGTCGAGCGGACCGGCGATTCCCTGCGGCTGGTCGGCGCCGAAGGCGGGTTCGCGTTCGACCTCTCGACGTCGTTCCTCGCCGACCGCGGAGTCGACCTCGAGTCGAGTCGGTACACGCTCGGTATCCGGCCCGAGAAGGTCTCGATCGCCGACGCGGGTGCGGACAACTCGCTCACGGCGACGATCGACGTCGTCGAACCGGTCGGCTCGGACAACTACCTCCACCTCGATCTCGGCGCGGAGTTCATCGCCCGCGTCGGCACCGACGTCGACCTCGAGCCCGGCGATCAGGTGACGCTGACGTTCGACGAGGCCGATATCCACCTCTTCGACGCCGAGACCGGCCGCAACGTCTTCGCTCGAGAGCGAACCGCGCCGGCGGCGACGCCACCGTAGCCGGCTCGCGACATTTCCCACCGCGTAGCGGAGTCGATTTTCAGTACGGTTTCGCCGCAGAACTCGTTCTTTCGTCCGCAGAACCCGCTCGCCGTTGCAGTGCGGCCGCGAAAATACCCGTGACTCGTTACTCGCGAAGCGGCACAGTCCCCTCCGCACTCTCGCTCGCGACCGGATCGGCGTCTCGTTCCGTCGCCTCCAGCGCGATCGCCGTCGTCAGCCGCAGCGCGTGGGGCCAGCCCAGCGGCGTCGCGCTATCGGGCGTGCCGTCGTCGAAAAACTGCTCCGGCAGGTACTCGCCGTCACCGCGCAGCGTCCCGCCGGGTTCGACGAGCGCGAGCAACGCCGTCGCCCACTCGTCGAACGCGTCGGCAGCCTCGTGATCTCGAGCGGCCAGCAGGTCGCCGAACTCGGCGGCCGCGTGGGCGCCCCACGCGGTCGTCACCGTCCAGACCTTCGGCTCGGCCTGCTCTTTCACGCGCCACGGGTCGTCCTCGAACCGCGCCAGGCCCTCGATCGGACCGTCAGGATCGCGGTACAGCCCCTCGAGCGTCGTCTCGAGGTGGGAGACGAGTCGCTCGATGCGCTCGTCGTCGATCGTCGTATCCTCGAGCGCCGCGTACTCGGCGTGGGCCGACGCGAGCGCGAAGGTGCTGCCGTCGAGGCGCTCGTCCAGGTCGTCGCCGTCGAGCCGCAGCGCGTAACACGCGCGGTCGGGCACCCACAGCCGATCGATCGCGTCGTAGACGATCCGGGCGTTCTCGGCCGCACGCTCCCGGTACTCGGCGGCGATCGGCGCCCGAGCGATCGCGGCGTAGGCCTCGAGGTAGGTTGCCGCGGTGTGGGTGAACCGGCCGGTCATGTTCTCCCAGGCGTTCTGGACGCGTTCGGGGAGCCCGTCGTCTGCCAGGGTCGCGTCGAGCCCGTCGAGCGCCGCGAGCAGCGCCTCGCGGACCTCGTCGTCCGCGTCGTCGACGACGCGAAGGTACGTCGCGAGGAAGGTCGCGACGCTCGCGCTCTGGTCGGCCTGGTAGTCCGTCCCCGCGGAATCGCCCTCGAGGCGACCGTTCGCCCAGCCGGGTGCGATCTCGCCGTTGTGGGCCCAGACGCGGTGGGGCCACGTGCCGTCCTCGAGTTGCGTCTCGACGTAGAAGCGGGCGCTTTGCCGGTGCCACGCCTCGAGGCCGAGGTCTGCCTCGCGGTCGGCGGCCAGCAGGAAGCCGGCGATCTCGGCGTCGTCGCGGAACCACGTGTAGCCGTAGCCGCCGGAGTACCGGAAGAACGGATCGAACTCGGGGCCGGCGATCCGGGCGCCGTTCGACGCTCGCAGCAGGGACAACGTGCGCAGGTCCTCGACGATGCCGTCAACGCGACCGCCGGTCGCCCCTGCCACGTCGGGTAGTCGCGTTTGCACTTGCGTTCGGCCCGCCTCGAGGATCGACTCGCGGTCGCCGTGATCGGCCGCACCGGTGCGGACCTGCTCGAGGGCGTCGCTTCGACTGCTCCCATCGGCGTCGGTAAGCAGCGTCGCCACCGTCGTGCTCGGCTGTGCGCCGGTCAACTCGATTTCGGCCGTCGCGATCGGGCTGAGCCGCGTCTCCTCGTAGCGACCGTCGCCGTCCGAGCGGGGGAGTTCGATCGGCTCCCCGTCGAGCAGCTCCTCGAAGTACGGCGGCACCTGCCCGTCGATCTCGAGCGCCGTCGACGCGGTGACGTAGTCGCGCTCGCGGTCGTGGTAGATCTCGACGGTGTCGTCGTGGCGGAGTTGCCCAGTGCGCTCGACTCGTCCCTCAGGGGCGAAGCCGAGACAGGCGTAGAGCGTTCCGCCGGAGTCGTCCGCATCCGCACCGTCACCCTCGAGTTCGAAGTGCGTGAGGTGCAACGCGCCGACCGTGACGTCGTACTGGCGAAGCGTCCGGTCGCCGACGTCGTGGACCGTCTCCACGACGGCCGTCTCGTCGACGTAGCGTTGCTCGCCGCCCTCGAGCCAGTGCATGCTGCCGTCGAGTTCGATTCCGAACCGCGAGCGCTCGATTCCGACGAGCCCCGAGAGCGGATAGGAGTAGTCTCTGACCGACCCGTCGGGAGCGACGTGAACGAGCCGTTCGTCGAGCCCCGAGAACAGCCCCGTCGTTGACCGGCGTTCGCCGGGGAACCGACGGGGGTCGCCCTGCGACCGTTTGACGTCGTTCAGGGCGCTGTGAAGTGTCATCGTACGCAGCCGGTACGACCCCCACCGATTAAAATTTGTTGTAATATGTATTCTCACTTTTCGTCAGCCGGCGAACGGGTCGGGACGCTGCGAACGCGCGACGAAGAACCTTTTTACCACCCCCGCCGATGCCGTACGTACTGGGAACTCATGGATACAGACGGGCTCGCCGGACTCCTCGAGCGGTTCGGTCTCTCTGAGAAGGAAATCGACACGTATCTCGCGATTCTCGACCACGGAGAGTCGAAAGCGAGCACGATCGCGGACGCCGCGGACGTCTCCAAGCGCTACGTCTACAGCATCAGCGAGGAACTCGAGGAACGCGGGTTCGTCGAGGTCGACGATCACGCGGTGCCGACGGTGATCCGCCCGGTCGATCCGGAGACGGTCGTCGAGCGGCTCACCCGCAGCGTCGAGGAGATGGAGCCGGAACTGCGATCGCGCTACACCACGACTGAGCGGCCGACCGAACAGTTCGAGGTCATCAAGTCGCGCCAGACCGTCCAAAAGCGCATCGAGAGCCTGCTCGCCGAGGCCGAGACGGAGGTCACGCTCTCGATCCCCGCGTCGGTGCTGCCGCAGGTCCGCGAAACGCTCGAGGAGACCGCCGAGCGCGGCGTACTCGTCTTGCTCCTGCTCGGGACGGCCGACAGCGACGTCGACACGGCGTCGCTCGCCGGCGTCGCGAGCACGGTTCGGACCTGGAACGCCCTCGTGCCGACGATGGTGACGGTCGACCGCCAACACGGCCTGCTCTCGCCGAGTCAACTGCTGACGACCTCGACGAGCGACACGAAGGCGATCGCGCTCTCGCAGGAGCAACTCGTCCCCGTCCTCGCCGGCTCGTTCCTGGCGAACTACTGGCCGATCGCGGAGGAACGGTACGTGACGACGGCCGACGACCTCCCCGCGACCTACGAGGGGTTCCGCCACGCGGTCTTCCAGATCGCGCTCCATCTGGCGACCGACACGCCGCTCGAGGTCGACGTCACGGGCTCGCCGGTCGGCGACCGCGACCTCCCGTCGACGCTGACCGGCGAGGTCGTCGACGTCCGGCAGAGCCTCGTTCGCCCCGCCACGTCGACCGTCCCGATCGAAAACGCGTTCGAGATCGACGTCGACGGCGACCGGTACACGATCGGGGGCGCCGGCGCCTTCCTCGAGGACTTCGAGGCGCAGTCGGTGACGATTCGGCCGCTCGAGGAGTAGCCCGGCCGCTTTTGCTCGCACGCGCATTCCGCCCCGACCTTCTTGCGGATGGGCGGTGGACACCGATTCGATGACCACAAACGCGCTGCGCACAGCGGCTCACGAGTCGAATCGGACGCGAGTTACCGGTGCCGGACGGAGGTGTCGCCGATGACCGATCGCCGGACGGTCGAGGAACGGATCGTCGAGAGCGGCGTCATCGCGGTCATGCGCGGAATCAGCACGGAGCGGATCGTCCCCGTCGCCCGCGCGCTCCACGAAGGCGGGGTCGACGCCCTCGAGATCACGGCCGACGAACCCCACGCCCGCGACAAGATCGCCGCGGTCGACCGGGAACTGGCCGATCCCGACGTGGTCGTCGGCGCCGGCACCGTCCTCGACGCCGCAACTGCCCAATCGGTGATCGACGCGGGCGCGACCTTCGTCGTCTCGCCCCACGTCGACCGGGAGATTATCCGCACCTGCAACCGCCACAACGTGCTCGCCTCGCCCGGCGTCATGACCCCGACGGAGGCGGTCACCGCGCTCGAGGCCGGCGCGGACATCCTCAAGATGTTCCCCGCCGAAACGGTCGGCCCGGGCCACATCGGCGCGCTCAAGGGGCCGCTGGGAAACGTCGAGATCATTCCGACCGGCGGCGTCTCCGCGGACAACGTCGCCGACTACTTCGACGCCGGCGCGCTGGCCGTCGGCGCCGGCAGCGCCCTGATCGATTACGACGCGATCGCGGACGACGACATGGACGGCGTCCGAGAGCACGCCGAATCGTTCGTCGAGGCGGTCGAAGACGCCCGCAGCGAGTAACTCCGACCACCGACTCGAGCCGTTTCCGTAGCGGACGAACGGATCGTCGGTTCGTTCTTGCTGACTGATGACCGGAGGTCCGGTTGCTGGTCCGCTGATACGAATTTCCCGGTAGTCGGAACCAGGGCGTGTGAATCACAACCATACTCGATTATTGTACCTGTGGATCCGAATTAGCGCCTCGAGCGGCGCTGATACGACCGATACCTGATCTCGAATTCTTTACTACGGACTAGGTAAATCTTTTATCCGAGGCGAACCTTGGGAGACGTATGCAAGCGATCGCAGTCGAACCGGGGGCCGGCGAACCGACGCTCGTCGAGCGGCCTCGACCCGAACCCGAATCCGGGGAAGCGCTCGTGCGCACCCTTCGCGTCGGCGTCGACGGAACCGACCACGAAGTCATCGCGGGCCACCACGGCGACGTACCGAACGACGATACGCAACTCGTCCTCGGCCACGAAGCCGTCGGCGTCGTCGAGGACCCCAACGGCACCGACCTCGAGGCGGGACAGATCGTCGTACCGACGGTCCGACGGCGACCGAACGGGCACGGCAACGAGTACTTCGAGCGCGGCGAACCCGACATGGCGCCCGACGGCGAGTACGTCGAGCGCGGGATCGTCGGCGCCCACGGCTTTATGGCCGAGTACTTCACCAGTCCCGCGGAGTACCTCATTCCGATTCCGGAGGAGCTCGCCCACCTCGGCTTCCTCGTCGAGCCGATCAGCATCTCCGAGAAGGCGATCGAACACGCGGTCGCCTCCCGCTCGGCGTTCGACTGGGACCTCGAGTCGGCGCTGGTGCTGGGCAACGGCTCGCTCGGGCTGCTGACGCTCGGGATGTTCGCGGACGTCCTCGATATCGAGCGGACCTACTGTCTCGGACGGCGGGATCGACCGGATCCGACGATCGACATCATCGAGGAACTGGGCGGGACCTACATCGACTCCCGCGAAACGCCAGTGTCCGAAATTCCCGCCGCCTACGAGGGGATCGACCTCGTCTACGAGGCGACCGGCTACGCGAAACACGCCTTCGAGACGGTCGATGCGCTCGCCCCGAACGGCGTCGGCGTCCTGCTCGGCGTCCCCGAACCCTGGGAGTTCGAGGTCGACGGCGGACGGCTCCACCGCGAGATGGTCCTGCACAACAAGGCGCTGCTGGGCACCGTCAACTCCCACCGCGGCCACTTCGAGTCGGCCGTCGACACCCTCTCGCAGCTGCCGACGTGGCTCACGGGCGACCTCGTGACCGGCGTCTACGGCCTCGAGGAGTTCCAGCGGGCGTTCGAAACCGGCGACGGCGTCATCAAGACGGCCGTCGAGTTCTCGGCGCTCTGAGACTGAGTGCGCGCAACGCGGACCCGTTTTCGACCGACCGGATACTCACGAGATAGAAACTATTACTACCGTCGGAGTAAGGGTTCTTCCCATGGGAGTCGATTACTCGCAGTTGCACGATCCAAACGCCGAGTATACGATGCGGGACCTCTCGTCGGAAACGATGGGCGTGACCCGCGACCGCGGCGGCGACCGCGACGTCGAGATCACCGACGTCCAGACGACGATGGTCAACGGCAACTTCCCGTGGACCCTCGTGCGCATCTACACGGACGCGGGCATCGTCGGGACCGGTGAAGCCTACTGGGGCGCCGGCGTCCCCGAACTGATCGAGCGGATGAAGCCGTTCATCGTCGGCGAGAACCCGCTCGACATCGACCGACTCTACGAACATCTCGTCCAGAAGATGTCCGGCGAGGGGTCGATCGCCGGCGTCACCATCACCGCCATCTCGGGTATCGAGGTCGCCCTGCACGACCTGGCGGGCAAGATCCTCGAGGTGCCGGCCTACCAGCTGCTCGGCGGCAAGTACCGCGACGAGATGCGCGTCTACTGCGACTGCCACACCGAGGAGGAAGCCGACCCCGACGCCTGCGCCGACGAAGCCGAACGCGTCGTCGAGGAACTCGGCTACGACGCCCTGAAGTTCGACCTCGACGTTCCCTCGGGCCACGAGAAGGACCGCGCGAACCGCCACCTGCGCGAGCCCGAGATCGAACACAAGGCCGAGATCGTCGAGAAGGTCACCGAGCGCGTCGGCGACCGCGCCGACGTCGCCTTCGACTGCCACTGGACGTTCTCCGGCGGCAGCGCCAAGCGACTCGCCGAGCGCCTCGAGGAGTACGACGTCTGGTGGCTCGAGGACCCCGTCCCGCCGGAGAACCACGACGTCCAGCAGGAGGTTACCCAGTCGACGACGACGCCGATCACCGTCGGCGAGAACGTCTACCGCAAGCACGGCCAGCGCCGCCTGCTCGAGGAGCAGGCCGTCGACATCATCGCGCCGGACATGCCCAAGGTCGGCGGCATGCGCGAAACCCGGAAAATCGCCGATATGGCGGACACCTACTACGTGCCCGTGGCGATGCACAACGTCGCTTCGCCGGTCGCAACTATCGCCGGTGCCCACGTCGGTGCCGCGGTGTCGAACTCGCTGGCCATCGAGTACCACTCCTACGAACTCGAGTGGTGGGAAGACCTCGTCGAGGAAGACGTCATCGAGGACGGCTACATCGAGATCCCCGAGGAGCCGGGTCTCGGCGTGACGCTCGACCTCGATACCGTCGAGGAGCACATGGTCGAGGGCGAGACCCTCTTCGACGAGGCGTAAGCCGCCACAGCGCCTCGAACCTTCTCTCTGCAGTTGTTGCAGCCTCGTCAGCCGCCGCTCTCGACAACGACAACCGTAATTCGTCGGGCTGACGGTGCCGGGACGTGTTTTAATACCGTCGTTGGAGTCGAACGCCGTGATGCCCGACCAACAGCAGACGCGATTCTCTCGACGGCAGCTCATCAGCGCCGCGGGTGCCGCGTCGATACTCGGCGTTGGCGCCGCGAGCACGGCCGCACAGAACGAGTCCGACGACTCGAGCGACATCGGCGGGAACGAGAGCGACGGAGCCGGGACGGACGATCAAACCGGATCGGCTGACGAGAGCCAGTACACCGCGGTGTACCGCGACGTGATCGATTCCGTCGTGCTGGTTTCCGTCTCCCTCGGGCCGACCGACGGTCCCGGTGGCGGCGGCGGGAGCGGCCTCGGCTCCGGGTTCGTCGTCGACGACCAGTACATCGTCACGAACAACCACGTCGTCCAGGGCGCGACCGAGGGCGGCATCGAGGTGCAGTTCAGCAACGAGGAGTGGGCGACGGCGTCGATCGTCGGCACGGATCCGTACAGCGACATCGCCGTGTTGAGCGTCGAGGAGATGCCCGACGAGGCCGAACCTCTGTCGCTCATCGACTCCGAACCCGCAATCGGCCAGGAGGTCCTCGCGATCGGCAACCCGCTCGGCCTCGACGCGTCGGTCTCGCAGGGGATCGTCAGCGGCACGAACCGCGTCCTGCCCAGCCCGGTGGGCACCTCGATCCCGGCGACCATCCAGACCGACGCGCCGATCAACCCCGGCAACAGCGGCGGCCCGCTGGTGAATCTCGAGGGCGAGGTGCTGGGAGTCGTCTTCGCCGGCGCGAGCCAGACGATCGGGTTCGCGATTTCCTCGCGCCTCGCCACCCGGGTCATCTCCGCGCTCGTCGAGGACGGCACCTACGAACACTCGTACATGGGCGTCGGCGTCGTCCCTGTCGGCCCGGAGATCGCGGAGACGGTCGGGCTCGAGGAGGCGACCGGCGTGCTGGTCGCCCAGGTCGTGCCGAACTCGCCCGCGGACGGCGTACTGGAGTCGGCCAGCGCGGGCCAGCCGGGAACCGGCGACGTTATCGTCGCGATCGACGGCCAGGAGGTGACGACGCAGGCCCAACTCCTCTCGTATCTGGCGCTCGAGACCTCGCCGGGCGACACGGTCGAACTCGAGGTCGTCCGCGACGGCGAGCGACAGACCGTCGAGTTGGAACTCGCCGCACGACAGGAGTTCGACCGACAGCAGACCCCGATCGGCGGGCAGCCCGGGAGACCGCCGGGTGAACAGCCGCCGTTCCCCGACTCGTAGCGATGACTGACGTCGGCTACAAACTCATCTGCGAGGAACACGGCCCGAACGATCTCGTCGAGTACGCTCGACTCGCCGACGAGTCGGCCTTCGACCACGCGCTGATCTCCGACCACTACCATCCCTGGCTCTCGAGCCAGGGCGAGAGTCCGCTGGTCTGGAACGTGCTCGGCGGGATTTCGCAGGCGGTCGACGACATTCCGCTGGGGACCGCGACCACCTGCCCGATCATTCGGGTCCACCCTGCGATCGTCGCGCAGGCGGCCGCGACCGCCGCCGCGATGGCGCCCAGCCGGTTCTCCCTCGGTCTCGGCACCGGCGAGAAACTCAACGAGCACATCACCGGCCAGCGCTGGCCGGAACACGAGGTCCGCCTCGGGATGCTCGAGGAGGCGCTCGAGATCATTCGCGCGCTCTGGACGGGCGAGACGACGAGTTACCACGGCGAGTACTACACGGTCGAAAACGCGCGCCTCTACACGCTGCCCGACGAGACGCCGCCGATCCCGATCGCCGCGGACGGCCCGAAGACGGCCAGATTTGCGGGCGAGATGGGCGACGGCCTCATCGCGGTCCGGCCCGACGAGGAGTTGATCGAGGCGTTCGAAGCCGGCGGCGGCAGCGACAAGCCCCGATACGGCGAAGTCGGTGTCTGTTACGCCGACGACGAGGCCGACGCGATCGAACAGGCCTACGAGAACTGGACGATCGAAGGGCTGCCCGGCGACCTGATGTGGGAACTGCCGACGCCGGCGCACTTCGAGCAGGCGACGCAGGCGGTCTCCGAAGAGGACATCGCGGACCTGCTCACCTGCGGGTCGGACCCCGACGAGCACATCGAGACGATTCGGGAGTACGTCGACGCCGGCTTCGATCACGTCGTCGTCCACCAGATCGGCTCGAATCAGGCCGAGTTCGTCGAGTTCTACGAAAACGAGGTGTTGCCGGCGATCGAGTAGGGCGGCAAAAAGCGGGGTAGGGTGTGACGCCGGCGTTCAGGCTTCTTCTTCCTCCTCTTCCTCCCCTACCGGTTCTGCCTCCTCGAGATCCTCGAGGTCCTCAGCCTCTTCCCGCGGGGCGTTCTGCGTGCCGAGGTCGCTGTCGCCGTCGTCGACCTCGTCCGGATCGCGGTCGACGCGCTCCATTTCCTCCTCGATTTCGGCCTCGTGCTCCGCTTCCTGTTCGTTCGTGCGGTCGACGTTGTCCTCTGCCATGGCCGGTCGTTCGCGCTCCGACGGTTTGGCCCTCGGGCCGTCGCATGCAACGTCGACCGGCAGATCGGGTGGCGCCCTCGAGCAGTGCGGGCGACCGGCGTGGCCGATCGAACCGATAGTCCGCAAAACACGAAAGACAGATAAAAGACGCCGCGTTGTGAACAGACAGATATGGATATCCCCTACGACCTCTCCTCGTACGTCCGGGTGCTGAAGATGGCGACGACACCCACGACCGAGGAGTTCACGCAGGTAGCGAAAATCGCCGGTGCCGGAATCCTGTTCGTCGGTCTCATCGGGTTCGTCATCGGCGCGATCATGCTCCTCCTCCCGGCGGGTGGTGGCGTCTAATGGGCATCTACGCTGTCAAGACGACGGCGAGTCAGGAGCGCACCGTCGCGGACATGATCATCAACCGCGAGGAGCCGGAGATCCACGCCGCGCTCGCGCCCGACTCGCTGACGTCGTACGTGATGGTCGAAGCCGACGGCGACGCGGTCCTGAACCGCGTCCTCGAGGATATCCCACACGCGCGGAGCATCGTCCCGGGCGAGTCCGACATCTCGGAGGTCGAGCACTTCCTCTCGCCGAAGCCGGACGTCGAGGGCATCGCCGAGGGCGACATCGTCGAACTCATCGCCGGCCCGTTCAAGGGCGAGAAGGCGCAGGTCCAGCGCATCGACGAGGGCAAGGACCAGGTGACCGTCGAACTGTACGAGGCGACGGTCCCGATTCCGGTCACGGTGCGTGGGGATCAGATCCGCGTGCTCGACAGCGACGAACGCTAATGCGCTCGTCGAGCAGTCAGCGCGGCGCCGCCGCGCTGAATACAGCGACGAACGGTAGTTCGTCGGACCGTGTGAACGGGAATTTATGCCCGTATACAGACAGCGACGAGCGCCGTGCTCCCGCCGTTCCATTCGCTCAGCAGTTCGGAGCTACCGGCAGGAAACTCCATATCGCGGCTGCGTCCCGAGTCGAGTGCAAATCGGCGTTCCATCGTGACCGCCGAATGGTCGTAACGGTCGGTGAGGAACGTGTCAGCAGTCGCGTCGATGCTGGCCTGGACCCGCCCTATCGCAGTTCCGTGACGATCGACTCTAGATCCGCAACCTCCTCGATCTCCTCGAGGAGTTCCTCCCGTTTGCGGACGTCTTCGGAGTTCGCGCCGTAGGCGCGGACGTACTCGGCGCGGCTGTGTTCGGTGAACGCGTGGCGGATCGCGAGGTAGCCGTCGGGAACGACGGTGCCACAGACCTTGCACTCGCGGCGCTCGTGTTCGGTCGCCTGGTGGATGACTGCCGACTCGACGTCCGCAAACATCGACCCGCAGCCGCTGATTCCGCATTCCCACGCCATTTGATACGACATCGAGCGGCCGTCCTAATGGTCTTTTCGCCGCGGTCGTCGGTGGACAATACCCCAGCAAGCTGGTATCTCCCGACAGAGCGTCTGTCCCGTTCGGATACAGAATCAGAATGCATAACTCGCCCGTCGCGAAAGGGGCGACTGTGAGCGACGGCACGACGTCGGCGGTCGACTGTCACGTGAAGGCGCTCGACGAACGCGTCGTCGAGCGAGCGACGCGAGCCGGCCTCGACGCGATCGTCTACGCCCCCCACTTCACCCGTCTCCCGGATATCCGCGAGCAGGCCGCCGCGTACTCGAGCGACGACCTCCGAGTGATTCCCGCCCGCGAGGTCTTTACCGGTGCGTGGCACGAGCGCAAGCACATCCTCGCCCTCGGCCTCGAGGAGCCGGTGCCGGATTTCATCCCGCTCGAGGCGGCGATGGCCGAGTTCGAACGGCAGGACGCGGTCGTTCTCGCCCCGCATCCCGGGTTTCTGAACGTCAGCCTCTCCGAATCGGAGCTGCGGCGGTACCGGGACGTGATCGACGCCGTCGAGATTTTCAACCCGAAACACCTGCCACACCACAACCGTCGCGCCCGCCACCTCGCCGAACGGCTCGAGTATCCCCCCTTCACGTCGTCGTACGCCCACATCTCGCGCACGGTCGGCGTCGCCCACACCGAATTCGACGCCGCCATCGAGAGCGAAGCCGATCTCTGTCGGGCGCTCGAGGACGACGTTTCGCGGCGCATCGTCCACGAGAACGGCCTCGCACACTGGGGAGCAACGGCGGGCGAACTGGCCCACCTCGGCTACGAGAACACCTGGAAGAAAGCGGATCGGTTCTTCCTCTCGGGGACCGAACCGACGCATCCGCGACACATCGCCTACGACGGTCGGTTCGACGACGTCGCGGTCTACTAACCTGTCTCGTTCTCCGTGTCCGTCTCCGATTGTGTCTCTTCGAGCGCGTCCGCGATCCGCTCGAGTTGGATGCCGACGTAGCAAAGCGCCTGCGTCTGCATGATCGCGGGGTCGTCGCTCCACTCGTTGGTGATGTACGCCGCCTGACGGCCGGCACGGTCGAGGGGGTCGTTGTCGTTCGGCATCGTCCCCCGTTCATCACAGAGGGGTGAAACGGTTGTGCTGGGATGTGTCGGGGTAGCATGGTCCCGAGGAACTGGCCGACCGGCGGGGGATTTCCTTGTTACTCGTCCTCGCGGCCCTCATCGCGTTCCTCGAGCCCCGACAGCGTCGCTGCGACCCGATCCCAGTGGCTGCCGCGCCAGAAGTGCTGCCCGCAAGACCGACACGTCCAGACAGCAGTTTCGGCCGGATCGGGCGCGTACTCGGGCGTCGACGCCGTCGAGCCGACCGGCTCGAGCCGTCCGTTACACCGGCCGCAGAATCGCGGCTCGTCGGCCAGCGAGAGGTCGACGCCCGCTGCGGCGAGTTCGGCGAGTTGGTCCTCGACGTCGCGCGACTCGAGCAGGATCGACCCCGTCGATTCGTCGGCGCGGTTCGCGAGTTCGACGTCGCGCGTGACGACCGTCCGCTCCTCCTCGCGGGCGACCGCCAGGAGAGCGTCGTCGGCCTCGAGGTCGCGATCGCCGGCGTAGACCGTGTCGTGGTTGCACATTCGGAGATACGAGACGGGACCGCCGCACATGACGTCGAGGAGCAGTTGCATCGTTCTCGAGTTCGAAGAGGAGAAGAAGCTGAAGCGGTCAGTGGAGGAACTCCCGGATCTCCTCGAGCTCCCAGGTGTTGATCACGTCGTCGGCCTCGACCCAGCCGCGCCGGGCGGTGTGGACGCCCCAGCGCATGTACTCGAGCGTCGACGGCTGGTGGGCGTCGGTGTTGATCGCGATCGGCGCGCCCTCCTCGATGGCCGCCTGAACGGCGCTGCCCCACAGATCGAGCCGCCGCGGGTTGGAGTTGACCTCGAGGGCGGTGTCGTGCTCGGCGGCCGCGCGGCCGAGCGCAGTCGCGTCGAAGTCCAGCCCGGAGCGCTCGTTGAGCAGGCGGCCGCTCGGGTGGCCGAGCACGTCGATCGCGGGGTTCTCGATCGCGCGGACGAGCCGCTCCGTGGCGGTCTCGGCGTCCTGATCGAGCGCGCTGTGGGTCGAGGCGACGATGACGTCGAGCGCGTCGATGACCTCGTCGGAGAGGTCGATCTCCCCCTCGGCGTCGACGTTCGCCTCGATACCCGCGAAGACCTCGATGTCGCTCGCGGCGTCGACCTCGCGGATCTGTTCGACCTGCTCCAAGATTTCGGTGTCCGAGAGGCCCATCCCGCCGACGATGCCGGGGCCTTCAGCGTGGTCGGCGACGGCGTAGTAGTCGTACCCCATCGATTCGGCGCCTGCGACCATTTCTTCGATAGTGTTGTTGCCGTCGGACCACTCGGTGTGGCTGTGTAGGTCGCCGCGGATGTCCTCGCGCGTCAGCAGGTCAGGGAGGTCGCCGTTCGCGGCGGCTTCAATCTCGCCGCGATCGGTGCGCAGTTCCGGCGGAATCCACTCGAGGCCGAGCGCTTCGTACATTCCCTCTTCAGTCTCGCCGGCGACGCGCTCGCCGACGCGCTGGCCGGCGTCGGGGTCGTCGATCTCGCTCACGTCGAAGGCCCCGTACTCGTTTAGCTTCATCCCGCGATCGATCGCGTAGTTGCGCAGGCTGACGTTGTGGTCCTTGCTGCCGGTGAAGTACTGGAGCGCGGAGCCGTACTCCGCAGGGACGACCACGCGCAGGTCGACGCGGATCTCGCCGACGCGGACGCTCGCTTTTTCGGGGCCGGACTCGATCTCGCTGTCGACCGAGCCCCAGCCGAGGAATGCGTCGATCACCGCCTCGCCGTCGTCGGTCGCGACCAGCACGTCCACGTCGCCGATCGTCTCGCGCCAGCGACGGATCGAGCCCGCCACCTCGCAGCGCTCGACGGCGTCGACCGACTCGAGAAACTCGAGCACGTCGTCGGCCAAGGGACGTGCCTCGCCCAGCAGCTGGCGCTGGCCGACCTCGCGGGCGAATTCGATGTTCTCGAGGATGTTCTGCTCGGTCTTCGGGCCGAAGCCCTTGACCTCCTGCACCTCGCCGGCTTCCGCGGCCTCCTCGAGGTCGTCTAAGGTCTCGACGCCGAGTTCGCGGTAGAGTTTGCCCGCCGTCTTCGGGCCGACGCCCTCGATGCGGGTGATGTCGGCGATGTCGATCGGCAGCTCCGCGCGCAGCCCCTCGAGTTCCTCTATCTGGCCGGTTTCGACGTACTCGACGATTTTGTCCGCGATGGCCTCGCCGACGCCGTCGATGTCCTCGATGGCCTCGCGGTCGCCGTCCTCTACGTAGCCCGATATCGGCCGGGGATGGCCGCGGATGTGCTCGGCGGCCCGCCGGTACGCGCGGGGTTTGTACTCGACGTCGTCGGCCTCGAGTAGGTCGGCGAACTCCTCGAACCGGCCGGCGATTTCGGCGTTGGTCGCCATTAGAGCCCCCTCCGCGCGTTATTGGCGTCTTCCTGGCCCAGCGCCTTCTTCAGGAACGACATCCAGCGCTTCTTGTCGGCGGCCTGCTGGGCCTTCTGTTCGCGCTCGAGATCGGTCGGGCCGAGGTTCTCCAAGGCGTTCAGCGCCCGGTCGATCCCGATGATGCTCCGGGCGAGTTCCTCGCCGCGCTCGCGGGAGATGTCGCCCTCCTCGATCTGCTCGAGGCGCTCGAGGCGCTCCCGGCGCAGGTTTCGCTTGGCCTGCTCGACGCGCTCGCGTTCGCCGGGCGGGACCGTCTCGCGGCGCTTGATCTCGAAGACGAAGGTCTGGAGATCGATCTCCTCCCCCTGGACCTCGATGGTGTCCGGGATGTCCGCGCCGACGGTCGCGCCCTCGCGCTCGACGCGCTCGAGCAGTTGCTTGCGCTCGTACTCTTGCACGTCCGTTCGTTGGGGGCTGACCGGCAAAAATGTAGTCACGTTTCGCGCTCGAGTTCGGCGTCGGACGACGGCCCTGTCGACGGTTCGCGAACGGGTGTGGGACTCCAGCGTGCGATACGGAACCCCAAATCCCTTAGCAACGCCGCACTTACCCCCCACCAATGGCCAAATGCGACGTGTGTGGGAAGGACGAAAACATGCCGTACAACTGTCGGCACTGCGGCGGCACCTTCTGTGCCGACCACCGGCTTCCCGAGAACCACGACTGCACGGGGTTGCAGGACTGGAACGACCCCAGCGGCGTCTTCGACAGCGGCTTCGACGACAGCGTCAACGGCGGCACCGGTAGCGCGTCGGCCTCCTCGAGAGTGCTCGATAAGTTGCCGATCGACACCGGTCCCGGCGGCCCGCTGGCGTACTTCCGCGGGAACATGACCTACACGTTCCTCGCGCTGATGTGGCTCACGTTCGGACTCCAGCTTATTATCGGTGCGGTCAGTGCGGAGCTAATGCGGAGCCTGTTCATACTCCACCCGTACTACCCCCAGTACGTCTGGACGTGGTTCACCTCGATATTCGCCCACGGCGGTCTCTACCACATCGTCGGGAACAGCATCGTGATATTCTTCTTCGGCCCGCTCGTCGAGCGCTACGTCGGCTCTCGAGACTATGCGATCCTGTTCCTCGTGAGCGGTGCGCTCGCAGGGCTGGGACAGATCACCATCCAGATCATTCAGGCCGGCGGGGCATCGCCGTTCATGGGCGGCGTCCTCGGTGCCAGCGGCGCCGCACTCGCGATCCTAGGCGTTTTGACCGTCCTGAACCCGGGGCTCAAGGTGTACCTCTACTTCATCCTGCCCGTTCCGATCTGGCTGCTCGCGGCCGGCTACGCGGTCTTCAGCGTATTCTTCCTCGGGACCGGCGGCGGCGGTAACATCGCCCACGGTGCGCATCTGATCGGCCTCCTGCTCGGCCTCGGCTACGGCGAGTACGTAAAGCGAACCCAGAACGTCCGCGCGCCGAATCAGTTCCAACTCGGCGGCGGCCCTGGCGGTCCCGGCGGCCCGGGCGGTCCGGGTGGCCCCGGCGGTCGTCGGCGGTTCTAACGCGCCGATCACCGACCCTCTACGCTCCCTGTATCGTTCCGCTGCGTCGCAACCCCGGAACTGATTTTCGCGCGCTGCCAACCGTTCCCTATCGATGCACGTTTCCCGACCCGATCTCGTTCCCGACGCCGGACTCTCGCGCGAGGAGATGGAAGCGCTCCAGCGCGAGATCGCCGCCGCTGCCGTCTTCGAGGACGATTTCGCGTTCGACCCTCGGGCCGTGGCCGCCTCGTCGTCCGGACTCGAGGAGGGGACACAGACGACCCTCGCGGATTCGGCGGCCGGTTCCTCGAGCGCCTCGAGCGGCGATCCGACTGACGCCGAGCCCCCGGTAGTCGTCGGCGTCGACCAATCGTTCCTGACGAACGACGACGGCGATCAGGACCGCGCGCTGTCCGCCGTCGTCGCCACGCGGGGCGGCGAGGTGATCGAGCGCGCCTACGCCGTGACCGACCTCGAGATTCCCTACATTCCCGGCCTGCTCTCGTTCCGCGAGGGGAAACCGATCCTCGCGGCGCTCGAGGGGTTGTCGGTCGATCCCGACCTCCTGCTGTTCGACGGCAGCGGCCGGATCCACTTCCGCCAGGCCGGCATCGCGACGCACATGGGCGTCGTGCTGGACGCCCCCAGCATCGGGGTCGCGAAGAGCCTGCTCTGCGGGACGCCGACCGAGGAGGCCGACAACCTTCCGGAGGGAACCCGCGTCCCGATCGAGTCGAACTCGCGGGTCGACGCGCCCGACGGGACGCTGCTGGGCTACGCCGTCCAGACGCGACAGTACGACTCGCCGAACCGCTACATCAATCCGCTGTACGTCAGCCCCGGCCACCGCGTCGGGCCGGAGACGGCCGCCGATATCGTCCTCGAGTGTGCCACCTCGTACAAACTGCCAGAGCCCGTGCGACTGGCGGATAACTACGCGGGCGAGGCGAAGCGGGAGCTACAGGACTAATCGGGAAACGGCCACGAAGCGATGCAGTAGCACCGGCCGGTATCGATACGCTGATACGACGCATGCCCGTTCTGCTCGCGTATGCGGCTGGCCGAGCGGGTCGATCGACGGCGGGTGCTCGTGCTCTGGCGGCGCACGGCTGCGCTCTCGTGGCCGATCGCGCTCCAGCAGACGTTCAACACGCTGATGCGGACCGTCGACGTCGTCGTCACCGGGCTCTTCTCGCCGGCGGCCGTCGCCGCGATCGGCCTCGCGGATCTGTACGCGCAACTGCCGCTGCGAGTCGGACTCGGACTCGGCACCGGCGCGATCGCCCTCTCGAGCCAGGACACCGGCCGCGGGGCGACGGCGACCCGCGACCGGGCCATCACGCAGGCGTTTTGCATCGGCTTCGCGCTTGGACTCCCGCTGATCGCGGTCGGGTTCGCGATCTCGGAACCGCTGATCGCCGTGCTCGGCGCCGAACCCGCGGTCGTCGCCATGGGCGGACAGTACCTCGCGCTCGTCTTCGCCGCGGCGCCGATGCGCATCGTCGGCCTCGTGGGCGCGCGGTCGTTACAGGGGACCGGCGACACGCGCACGCCGATGGTCGTCAACGTGATCGCGAACGCGGTCAACATCCTCGCGACCGTCGGCCTCGGACTGGGACTCGTCGGCCTGCCGCGCCTCGAGATCGTCGGCGTCGGCCTCGCGACGGCGATCAGCCGAACGCTCGAGGCCGGGCTGGTTACGGCAGCAATTGCGAGCACACGAACTGACCTCGGCTTCGCCCGGCCGCGGTCGCTGACGATCACTCGTCAACTCGTCGCGGTGAGCCTGCCCAACTTCGCCGAGGGGATGAGCACCTCGCTCGCGAACTTCCCGTTTAACGCGCTCTTGCTCACGTTCGGCACCGAGGTAACGGCGGCCTACCACATCGGACGCCGGATCTACCAGCAGCTGACCGGGCCGCTGTACCGCTCGTTCAGCGTCGCCGCGAGCATCATCGTCGGCCAGACGCTCGGCGAAGGTGACCCCGCGGACGCGCGGTTCGCCGGGCTGGCGATGACCGCGCTCAGCCTCGTCACGCTCGGGGCCGCCGGCGCCGTGCTGGTCGCCGGCGCGACGCCGATCGCCCGCGTGTTCACGAACGACGCCGCGACGCTCGAGCACGCAGCCGCCTTTACCCGCGTGTTCGGCGTCTCGATGGTCTTCTTCGGGCTCTTCTTCCCGATCTCGGGAAGCCTCAAGGGCGCCGGCGACACGCGGACGCCGTTCTACGCCCGCCTCACCGGAACGGTCGCGTTCATGCTCGGCCTGTCGTACCTCGCCGGCGTGACGCTCGGCTTCGGCCTGCCGGGCGTCTACGCGGGTATCGTCTGTAGCTACGCCTGGTGGTCCCTCGTCGTCGCGGTCGGCTTCCAGTGGGGCGACTGGGCCGACAAGGCCGCGGACATGATGGCTGAACGGGCAGGGGCGTGACGCGTCTGCGGACAGCGTGCTCAGACTCCCGCTCGGGTTCTCGCTCGAGCCCGCAAGCCCGCAAACTCGTCCCGCCACCGAACAGTTCGGCGAGCGAGACAAACCGTCGCTACTTAGGTGTCGTCGCACGAACGTCTCCCACATGGCCACCGCTGAGGAAGTCGAAGACGGCGATTCCGACGGCGCCGTCGAGGCGGACCGCGATACTGGAACTGGGACCGCGAGCGCAACCGACCGCGAGCGCGCCGCCGCCGAGACCGGGGACGACCGCTACACCCGCAAGAAGAGCGTGCTGATCACCGGCTGCTCCTCCGGCATCGGCCGCGCGACCGCGCGGGCGTTCCTCGAGGACGACTGGCAGGTGTTCGCCACCGCGCGCAACCCCGACGACATCACGGACCTCGAGCAGGCGGGCTGTACGACCTTCGAACTCGACGTCACCGACCCCGATCAGGTCGCGCAGGCCGTCGAGCGAACCGTCGATATCGCCGGCGCGATCGACTGTCTGGTCAACAACGCCGGCTACGCACAGATGGGCCCGCTCGAGGACGTGTCGACGGCCGACCTCCACCGCCAGTTCGACGTCAACGTCTACGGACCTCACCGACTCGTCCGCGCGGCGCTCCCGCACATGCGCGCCCAGGGCGCCGGCCGGATCATCAACGTCTCGAGCGTCGCCGGCCGCGTCTCGTTCCCGGGCTCGGGCGCCTACTCGGGCTCGAAGTACGCACTCGAGGCGATGAGCGACTCGCTGCGGGCCGAAGTCGAAGAGTTCGGCGTCGACATCGTCGTGATCGAACCCGGCCCGGTCGAGACGAACTTCACCGACCGCGTCGACGAGGAACTGCCCGAATCCGAGCGCACGCCGGCCTACGAGACGCTGTACGAACTGTACGACGAGATGCAACTGATCGGCGGCGGCAGCGGCGGTCCCTTCGCCTCCCAACCCGAAGACGTCGCCCGGGCGATCCTCGAGGCCGGCACGACGCCCGAACCGCCGGCGCGCTATCCGGTCGGCCCGCTCGCCCAGTACGGCGTCTACGCGCAGTACCTCCCGGACTGGCTCCGCGACGCGGGATACGGACTGCTCCGGAAGCTCGTCTGACTCGCGGGACGCGCAACCGCGGGACTCTCGAGGGTGGCTACCGGTAACCGACTCAAATCGCGGCCGAATTCTCGTACGAGGACCGACGACCGTCTCGTAGCCGCGCATGCCGATCCTCCGTCCTCCGTTCGACACCGTCCGATCGAGGACAGCTCAGGTCGTCTCGAGAGCAATCGGCGGCGGTCCGCACTCCCGGCTTTCGGACTCTCGATGAGAGTAGTAACTCCAAAACCGGTTGACGCATCCGCGGCGCGCTGTGACGCTGCGCGAAGAATCAGTCAGCAGCCATCGATTCCGCTCGTCGCTGGCCCTCCTCTGCGAGGGTGTACGTGCCGGCGATACCGCGCCGGACGTACCCCTCTCGCTGGAGGAGCCGACACTGTCGCTCGATCGTCATCGGATGCGTCTCCAGCGCCGCGGCGAGTTCCGCAGCGGTTGCTTGATTCGTTCGGTCGAGGACCTCGAGGATCGAACGGTCCCACCCCTGTGCGGTTGGTTCGCTGTGATCGCGGTACGACATTACCCCTCACGCTACGTTTCGACAAGACGCCTATCAAGGACTCCACTCATTCCCGAATTTCGAGAATGGGCGTACAGGCACGTATCCGGCCCGAGAACGATCGAATTCGAAATACCATAACGATCGATAGCTTATAATAGGGGCGGGCAGCGATGCCGATTGCGATCCGGAATCACGGCCGCCGACTCACCCCGACCACGCCTCGACGAACTCCGTCGGGAGCGTCCCGAGGTCGATCCCCCAGGCCAGCGGCAGCCAGACGAGCGCGACCAGCGTGATCAGCGCGATGCCGATAACGTTGAGCCCGACGCCGACGCGGGCCATTTGGGGCAGCGTGATGTAGCCGCTGCCGAAGACGATCGCGTTCGGCGGCGTCGCGACCGGGAGCATGAACGCGAACGAGGCCGCCGTCGCGCCCGCGATCATCAGGCCGTAGGGGTGGACGCCGATCCCGACCGCGACCCCGGCGAGGATCGGCATCAGCATCGCCGTCGTCGCCGTGTTCGACGTGACTTCGGTGAGAAAGACCGTCATCACGACGACGGCGAGCAGGAGGACGATCATCGACACGCCCTCGAGTAGCTGGAGCTGTTCGCCGATCCAAGCGGCGAGGCCGGTGTCGCCGAAGCCGCTGGCGATCGCGAGGCCGCCGCCGAACAGGAGGATGACGCCCCACGGAATGTCGACCGCACTGGCCCAGTTCAGCAGGAAGGTGTGTTCACCCTCCTCGGTCCTCGTCGGCACGGTAAACAGCACGAGCGAGCCGCCGATGGCGACGATCGTGTCGACGTCGTCCGGAATCGGCGCCGTGAATATCGGCTCGAGCAGCGACGTCAGTGCGCCGGGCACGATCCCGGGGACGGACTCGAACTGCCCGAGCAAGCTGCCGCCGATCCAGGACAGCGCCATCGCGACGAAGACGACGAGCACCAGTCGCTCCTGTCGACCCATCGGACCGAGCTCCTCGAGTTCGCTGTCGATCGTGCCGGCTCCGATGGGGAGTTCGTCGAACTCCGGGGCGACCGCCAGCCGCGTGACGTAGACGTAGACGGTCGCTATGCCGACGATCGCGATCGGAACCCCGTAGAGCATCCACTCGGCGAAGGAAATCGTCGCGTCGAACAGTTCGCTGGCCTGGCCGGCGAAGAGGATGTTCGGCGGCGTCCCGATGAGCGTCCCGACGCCGCCGACCGACGCGCCGTAGGCGATACAGAGCATCAGCGCGATGCCGAACGAGAACTCGCCCTCCCGAGTATCGATCTCGAGGCCGGCTTCCGCGGCCAGGTCCGCGGTCTGGTAGATGACCGCCAGCGCGATCGGGACCATCATCATCACCGTCGCGCTGTTGGAGACCCACATCGAGAGGAACGCGGTCGCGATCATAAACCCGAGGATGAGTCTCGAGGGCTCGGTGCCGACGGCCTTGATCGTCCGGAGGGCGATGCGCCGGTGGAGCCCCCACCGCTGCATCGCCATCGCGAGGAAAAAGCCGCCCATGAACAGGAAGATGATCGGGTCCGCGTAGGACGGCGTCGTGTCTTCGACGGGGAGCGCACCCGTCAGCGGAAAGAGGACGATCGGCAGCAGCGACGTTGCGGGGATCGGAATGGCTTCGGACATCCACCAGACGGCGACCCAGGCGGTGACGGCGGCGACGGCCTTTCCCGCCGCGGTCAGTCCCTCGGGCGTCGGCGAAAGGTAGATGAGCGCGAACAGGGCTGGGCCGAGGACGAATCCGACCTGCTGGCGGCGGCCGTACGCGCCGCTGACGTCGAACGAGGAGCCGTCGCCGTCGTCATCGTCGTCGTCGCCGGCGTTGCTACTGCCACCGTCGGTGCCACCACTACCAGTGCCGCCGGAATCACCTGCAGCCGTCCCGGAACCACCCGAATCACCGGTACCGGATCGGGAACCGGAATCGTCACCCGGTCCGCGACCGCCGTCCGGGAACGCCGCTCGAGCGAGCTGTCGTTCGTCGTCCGAGAGACACTCCATGTCCCTCGCGATCGCCGGCGCGTCGAGGGAGAGATACGATTTCGTCTGCGCGTTGTATCGCCACAGGGTCGCCCACAGCCTGCGAACGGCGGACAGGACCGTCTCTCGGAACGAAGACGTCATCGATCCGTCGCTTCCAGCGACAGGTAGTAAATAGCAATCCTGTAAAAATGAACTAAAGCAAGGTAAGAGCGGCTTACAGCGAGTGTTACGGCCAATCAGTCCGCCGAGCTGCCCGCAACGGCGTCGACGCCCTCGTCCTCGATGTACTTCTCCTTCCAGGTGCCCCGGGTGAACCACGCGACGCCGACGAGTGCCCCGAGAACGTTCCCGACGGCCATCCCGATCCAGACGCCGGTCGCGCCCCACCCGAGAATGAACACGAGCGTGAAGACGGTGCCGACGCGACCGACCCACAGCGTGATGATCGAGATGACCATCGCGGTCTTCGTGTTGCCGGCCCCGCGGAACGCGCCGAGCATCACCTGCGAGACGCCGATGAAGGCGAACTCGACCGACCGGACCCGGACGTACTCGACGCCGTACGCGATCGTTTCCGCCGCGCCGTCGACGTCGCCGAGGAACGCGCTCACGATCGGCTCGGTGAACGCGACCGCGACGACGGCGACCAGCAGCATGATTCCGGAGCCGGTCGCCGCGGCCAGCCAGGTCGAGCGGGCGGCCCGATCGGCCCGATCCGCACCGAGGTTCTGGCCGACCATCGTGTCGATCGCGCGGCCGAGGCCCATCGCGGGCAGGAAGACGATCGAGATCAGCCGGTTCCCGAGCCCGTAGGCTGAGACGATCGGCGGCGAGAAGGTGACGACCATCGCCGTCAGCGAAATCATCGCCAGCGCGCTCATGCTCTGCTCGACCATGCTCGGCGTCCCGAGGCGAACGATGTCCTCGATCAGGTCGAGATCCGGCTTCAGGTGCTCGAGACTCGCCCGCGGGCCGAGGTCGGTCCCGAATAACAGTCCGAGCCCGATGGCGGTGCCGACGCCCCGTGCGAGGATCGTCGCGAGCGCGGCACCCTCGATGCCCATGCCGGCGAAGCCGGTCGTCGCGTAGAGGCTCTCCTCGAGGCCGGTCATCCCGACCCAGCCGAATAGCGGGTTCTCCTGAAAGCCGAAGATGAAGAACGGGTCGAGGACGACGTTGATGAACACCGAGACGACCATGACGAGCATCGGCGTTCGCGTGTCGCCGTAGCCCCGCATCAGCGCGGAGAAGACGAAGAAGCCGAACATCAGCGGCAGCCCGAGGAAGACGATCTCCATGTAGTCCGCCGCCAGCGGGATGACGGCCGCGGCGGTCTCCTGATCGCTGGGCAGGATCTCGAGCGCCGGCCGGGTGTAGAAGTAGCCGACGACGCCGAGGACGATCGAGAGCAGGCCGACGAAGGAGACGGTCTGGCCGGTTACGACGCCCGCGGAGCGGTCGCCCGACGCGCCGGTGTACTGGGCGACCAGAATCGCACCCGCCGTCGTGAAGCCGCCGGCGACGGCGATCAGCAGGAAGATCAGCGGAAAGGCGAGGCTGATCGCGCCGACGGCGTCGGAGGAGAGCCGGCCGAGATAGAGCGTGTCGACGACGTTGTAGGTGACCTGCAACAGCTGGATGACGACGATCGGCCAGGCGAGGTGAAAGAGCGGCCGCACGAGGCTGCCCTCGGTGATCGAGCCGCTCACGTCGCCGAGGGTCGGCTCGAGGTCGGGACCGTCCGGTTCGCCCGGGTCGTCGGATCCATCGGAACCACGGGGGTCGTCGGAGTCGCCGGCCTCGGTATCCGATCCGATCCTCGAGTCCGGATCGCCGTCTGCCGCCGAATCGGCGTCGTTCGCGGACGGGTCCGGCTCGTCGGAGGGGCTCCCGGGACTCATGTGTCGCCGGTAGACGGGGCTCGAAGCCGGCGGCCGTCGCCGGCGCTGGCGGTTGCGGGGACGAATCGCGGTCGGAACGGACGGCGCTCGGAGCCGTGTCGAGGGCCCGCTCGGGCCGCGACTGCTCCGCTACCGTTGGCTGGAATGGGCTCGATACTCACTGACTGCCTAGTCAGTCATTGCAGCTAAAGACCTTTCGAATCCGGAACACGTTCGGCGTCCAAACGCGACGGTACCGGCAACGTAGAAGGCGGCGGGCCGCCAAGCCGACGTATGCCCCTCTTACAGTTCGACACGACCCTGTCACTGTCGCCCGACCAGAAAGAGGCATTCGCCGACCGCGTGACCGCCATCTACACCGAGGAGATGGCGACGACCGCGGGCCACGTCGCCGTGACGATCCGGGAACACGAGTCCGCGGCGCTGCACCTCGGGCGCGCCGTCGAGGGGCCGCTGTGCTTTCTCGACGCCGAGATCCGGCGAGGACGGCCGTTCGAGCGCAAGCGCGCGTTCGCCCTCGAGACGATGGCGTTCGTCGGCGATCGGTTCGACGTCCCGGACGAGAACATGAAGGTGGTCTTCACGGAACACCGCGGCGAGTCGATGATGGGCGTCGATCGAGTCGGCGGCGAGTGGGATGGGAGTGGCGGTGGAGACGGCGCCAACGGGGGCGAGTAACCGAACCGACCGCCGCGCCTGCGTCCGATTGCGCCACAGTAAAGCGACTCCTCGGCAAACGTCGGCTCGACGCGATGGCACGGTCGCAATCGGACTCGCAGTCCCACTCCGGGTCGCGGTCCTCCTGGCGGACCGTCTCGCTCGTCACGCTCTGGCAGGTCGCCGCCAGCATCTGTTACTACACCGTCTTCGCCGCGACCGCGCTCTTCCGCGAGGAGTTCGGCCTCTCGAGGTTCTCCGTCGGGTTCGTCGTGACCGCGCTGACGCTCGGCTACGCGACCTTCCTGCTGCCGGTCGGCGCGCTGATCGATCGCTACGGCGAGCGCCGGACGCTCGTGATCGGCCTGTTGGGACTCTCGAGCGGCGCCGCTCTGGTTGCCGGCGCGCCATCGTACGCGCTCTTGCTCGCCGCCGCGTTCGTCCTCGGCTCGCTGTACGCGACGGCGATTCCGGGCACGAACAAGGCGATCTACGACAACGTCGCGGCCGGTCGCCAGAACCTCGCGATGGGGATCAAGCAGGTCGGCGTCACCGCCGGCAGCGGGATCAGTTCGCTGCTCGTAACGGGGCTGGCCGGCCTGTTCTTCTGGCAGGCCGGCTTTCTGGTCGCGGCCGGCGTCGGGCTGGTCGTCGTCGCGCTTTTCGCCGCCCTATACCCGGGTTCGGACGACGCCGGCCGGGCGGACTACCCCGACTTCCGCGCGCTGTCCCGGAATCGCCCGTACCGGGTTCTCGTCGCCGCCGGCTTCTTCCTCGGGGCCGCGCTGTTCACGACGACCGGCTACACCGTGTTGTTCGTCGCGGAGGAGATCGGCACCTCGGTCGCGTTCGGCGGCGTCGTCCTCGCGCTGGTCCAACTGACCGGCAGCGGCGGCCGCATCGTCACGGGGTGGCTGAGCGACGCGCTCCCCGGCGAGCCGCGGGTCCGGATCGGCGCAATCTTGATCGTGCAGGCGCTCAGCAGTGCCGCGCTGTTCGTCGCCGTCGCCGCCACCGCGACGCCGCTGTCGGCGACGATCGTCTTCGCGGCGCTCGGCTTTTTCGTCCTCGGGAACACCGGCGTCTACTACTCCTGCATGGCGACGCTGGTCGGCGCCGACGAGATGGGCGGCGCGACCGCCGGCGGGCAACTGGCGCTGGTCGCCGGTTCGATCCTCGCGCCGCCCGCCTTCGGCTACCTCGCCGATACCGTCGGCTATCGGGCCTCGTGGTGGCTGCTGGCTGCCGGCTGCCTCGCCGCCGCCGGGCTGCTGGCGTACGCGATCCGCCTCGAGCCGCCGATCGACGAGCCGGCGATGGTCGAGTAACGCCGGCGCTCGGCGGCCGAACAGCCGCCGGCCCCGCGAACGACTTTACGTCCCGGCGTGGAACGATCCCGCATGTACCGCGTACTGCTTCCCGTCGCGGACGACCCGGCTCGAGCGCGCGGGCAGGTCGAAGCGGTCCTCGAGCTGCCGCAGGCTGCGTCCGAGGTCTTCGTCGACGTGCTCCACGTGCACGACGAGGCGGCGACGGCCGACGCCGAGTGGGCGGCCGGCGGCTTCGCGGAGTCCTACGAGGCGGAGATGGACGAACTGCGGGAGCTCCAGCGCATCCCGGAGGCCGTCGAAACGGCGATCGATCGCCTCGAGGACGCCGGTCTCGAGTACGCCGTCCACGAGGCGACGGGCGATCCGGCCGAGACGATTCTCGCGCGCGCCGACGAGTACGACAGCGACGCGATCGTCGTCGGCGTCCGCAAGCGATCGCCGGTCGGGAAGGTGCTGTTCGGCAGCGTCGCGCAGGCGGTCATCCTCGACAGCGATCGGCCGGTGACGGTCGTGCCGGCGGCGTCCGAGGCGGCGTAGCGGCGGGCGGGTCCGCCAGCCCGCGACTCGGTCACTCGAACAACTGGTCGTGTCGCTGCGCCAGATCGGTGTACTCGCCCGAGGAGAACGACTCGAAGATGGCCTCGGGATCGATCGTCGTCTCCTCCAGGGGCGTGATTTCGGCGGGAACGCCCCGAACGAACGATTCGGACGGGATCTCGTACTCGTCCGGAACGACCGTCCCGGCGGCCACGACGGAGCGGCTGCCGACGGTGACGTCGGTGTTGATCGTCGCGTTGAATCCGACGAGCGCTCCTTCCTCGACGACGGCGTCGTTCAGGACCGCCCCGTGGCCGATCATGACGCGGTCCGCGAGCCGCGAGGCGTGGATCGTCGCGTTGTCCCCGACGTGGGTCTGCCGGCCGATCCGGACCGGTCCGATGTCGCCCCGCAGCACGACGCCGGGCCAGACGCTCGCCTCAGCAGCTACCTCGACGTCCCCGACGAGCACCGCCTCGCGACTCACCCGCGCCGCGTCGTCGATCGACGGCTCCGCCCCCTCGAACGGATACGTTCTGCTGTCGACCATGCCAAAACCTACCACGAGGAACGGGATAACAGTAGCTTCGCCGCGGCTGACAGTCAGTTCAGGCGACGGCTGGCCGCCGATCGCCTGCGTCGGTCGCTCGAGACTCGAGGCGCGTCCGCCGTCCCGTCCTTACCGCAGACAGGCCGCGACGACCTCGAGCATCCCCTCGCCGCGGACCTCGTCGGCGAACAGCGGGACGCGGCGGACGTCGGTGCCGCGGAACAGGTCCTGAGCCTCCGCGAGCGCGCCCTGCTGGACGTCCCAGCGACGCTGGCAGAACTCGCAGTCCTCGAGGTTCGGCTGGAGGAACTCACCCTGCACGTCGTCGGTCACGTCCGAGAGGGGTTCCATCACGCGGTTGACGACGATCGTGCCGACGGGAATGTCGAACTCCTGGAGTTGTTGGCGCAGGCGCTTGGACTCGAAGACGCTCATCTCCTCGGGGATCATGACGATCCGAAAGTCCGTCCGTGCAGGATCCTGCAGGACCGCGCGGAGCCGCTCGATCCGATCGCGGAGTTCGTCCAGATCCTCGAGGTCGCTCTCGTCCTCGGGCGGCTCCTGGCCGCCGAACAGTCCCTTCATCCCCTCGAACATGCCGCTGAGCCGCTGGCGGAGTTTGATGATGCGCCCCATCATGGTGTCCATCAGTTCGGGCAGTTTCAGCAGCCGGAGGGTGTGGCCCGTCGGCGCGGTGTCGACGACCACGCGCTCGAATCGAGGGTCGTCCATGTACTCGAGCAGGAGTTGCATGGCAGCGGCCTCGTCGGCGCCGGGCATCGCGCCGCCGAACAGCGCTTCCATGGGGGACTCGCCGCCGAGCATCTCGCCGAGGCCGCCGAGGTCCCCGAGGGGGCCGCCGGCCCCGGGTCCGGCGCCGGCGCCGGGGCCTGAATCGGCGCCCGCTCCCATCCCCATCGGACCCTCGCCCGCGGCGTCTCCCTCGCCGGGACCGCCAGATCCGCCGAACATCGCCGTCTTCCCCTGCTCCATCGCGGCTTCGGGGTCGATCTCGGCCGCGTAGAGGGGGATGTCGTCGCGGATCCGGCCGGGCTCTGCGGGGACTTCGGTCTCGAACGTATCCGACAGCGAGTGCGCGGGGTCAGTCGAGACGACGAGCGTGCTGGTGCCGCCGCGGGCGCTGTCGAGCGCGGTCGCGGCCGCCATCGTCGTCTTGCCGACGCCGCCCTTCCCGCCGTAGAGGATGTAGTCGGGCCCTTCGATGGGCTCGTCGGACGGCTCGACGTCGATCGTTTCGCGGTCCGCATCGTCGACCGAGTCCGTCGGCGTCACCTCGATCGTGTTGTCGTCGCCGTCCGTGGCCGTGTCGTGCGCCTCGCTCTCGTCGACCGGCTCGACGTCGATTCCGCTCATACCGCTCCGTTCCAGCGCCCGGCACGAGTATTCGTCGGTCTCGAGCGGTCGTCGCGCGTCGCAAACTCCGAGCGATCACGCGAAGTACGTCGCCAGCCGCTCTGCCGCCTCCTCGACGCGGGGCGTCACCAGCGCGAAGCGCAGCCAGTCCGACCGCGACTCGCCGAAAGCGTTGCCGGGCATCCCCGCGACACCGGCCTCGTCGATCAGTTGGAAGACGTTCTCGAGCGTCCCGGGGTAGTCCTCGAAGCGCGCCAGCACGTAGAACGAGCCCTCGGGCGTCGTGTACTCGGCGCCCGCGGCGTCCAAGGCGTCGGTGAACGTCTCTACGCGCTCGCGCAGGAGTTCGCGGTTCGCCTCGTAGTACGCGGGGTCGGTCTCCCGGAGCGCCCGCAGGACCGCGTACTGGGCCGGCCGGCTCCCGGCCACGTTGACCAGCATGTGGCGGCTCCTGGCCGCCTCGACCAGCTCAGGCGGGAAGATCGCGTAGCCCACCCGGAAGCCGGTGATCGCCAGGGACTTCGAGAAGGCGTTGGTGACGATCCGGTGATCGGAGTCGACCGCGAGCGCGCTCGAGAAGGTCCCCGAGAGGTCGTAGTGGTCGTACACCTCGTCGCTGACGAGGATCGCATCGTACTCCTCGGCGATGGCGACGAGTTCCCGGATCGTTTCTTCGGGGTAGACTGCACCCGTGGGGTTGTTCGGCGAGTTGACCACGATCGCACCCGTCTCCTCGCTCGCGGCCGCGCGCACGTCCGCCGGATCGAGTTGCCCGTCCTCGTCGGCGGCGACGAACCGCTGGGTCCCGCCGAGCATCGTCGTCTTCCCGGGGTAGTAGGGGTAGACGGGGTCGGTCAGCAGGACTTCGTCCCCGCGGTCGCGCTCCAAGGCCCGGGCCATCGCGAGGTAGTTGGCCTCGCCCGCGCCGTTGGTGACGACGACCTGCTCGACGTCGACGCCGCGTCGGGCGGCGATCTCCTCGCGCAGCTCGCGCAGGCCGTCGCTGGGCGGGTACTGGAACGCCGAGGACTCGAGGTCGGCGTACTCGTGCAGTCCCTCGCGCAGCGCTTCGGGCGGGTTCCAGTCGGGGTTCCCGCTGACCATGTCGATGACGTCGCGGTCCGCGCTCGAGGCGTACTGCATGACGCGAAAGAACAGCGGCGTCTCGTACTCCATGGGCGCCACTGCGCGGGGGACGGTCGTCGGTTTTTCGCTTCCGACGGCGACGCCGGAGACGCCGGAGACACCGGAGACACTGGAACATTCACAACGGTACCGCTCGTTGCCCCGGGTATGCACGAGGATATCGATCTCGAGTACGCGCGCGACGTCGGCGACGCGCTGCGGGAAACCGACGGCACGCTCGCGGTCGCCGAGTCCTGCACCGGCGGGCTGATCGGCGCGACGATCACGGCGGTGCCGGGCGCGAGCGACTACTTCGACTCCGGGGCGACGACCTACGCCTACGACGCCAAGCGCCGCGAACTCGGCGTCAGCCGGGAGGCGCTGGACGAACACGGCGCGGTCTCGGCGCCGGTGGCCCGCGAGATGGCCCGCGGCGTCCGCGACACCGCGGACGCGACCTGGGGCGTCGCCGCGACCGGCGTCGCCGGCCCCTCCGGCGGGACCGAGGAGACTCCGGTCGGAACGGTCTACGTCGGCATCGCCTACGCCGGCCCGTGGGGCAGCGAGTCGTCGTACGCCACCGCCACCCGCTACGAGTTCGACGGCGATCGGGCCGCCGTTCGAGCGAAAACCGTCGAACAGGCGCTCGCGGATCTGCTCGAGGCGATCGAATCGCGACCATCCGTTTGAGGTCGATTGACACACCGCCGCAGCCCGGTCTTTGACCGTTTGACCTCGGAGAGTAAACAGCGATGCTGAGAGTCTCGAGAGTAAACTATTCCACTCTCGGCTCTCGAGTATCGGGTGATGAACAAGAAGGGACACGTGTTGAACGCCGTGCTGTTGGGTATCGGGTTGGGGTATCTGCTGGAGCCGACGGGGGATCTGACGACCTTCCGAACGATCGTCGAGATCGGCGTGCCGGTCACGCTCGGGGCCATGGTTCCGGACATCGACACGGCCTTCGGGAAACACCGCAAGACGCTGCACAACCTCCCGCTGCTCGCAGGGTTCGTCGCCTTCCCCTACTTCTTCGGGAACCTCGAGTACGTCTGGATCGGAATTCTGACGCACTACGTCCTCGACGTTGCGGGGAGCAAGCGCGGCATCGCGCTGTTCTACCCGGTCTGGAAGAAGGAGTTCGGCCTCCCGATCGGCGTCGCGGTCAGCAGCAAGCGCGCGGACCTCATGATGGTCGCCGTCACGGTCGGCGAGCTGCTGATCGCGGCTGCGATCGTCTATCAGTTACCACCGCTGCTTGATGCTGGACGACAGGCGTTCGGGCTGTAGCTGGTCGCTGCGGTGAGGGTGGTTCGGACCTGGTTTTCGACGGAATCCGTAGAAAACGAGCGCCGAGTCGGAGAAGCCGACTGAATCTGACTACTCGCGTCGATTCGGCGTCCACTCGTCGCAGGCGTCCATGTCGTCCATCGCCGCGTCGTGTCGGGCGCAGTAGGGAACCATCCCCTCGGAGGACGAGCGGACGTACTTGAAGTGTCGGCAGTTGCCGCAGTAGCGGTCGGCGTGATCGTCGGGAGAGCCGCCGGTGGCAGCGTCGGCGGGGGCGCTCAGTCCCGTCCCCGCGGACTCGACGATTTCGGCGTCGAACTGTTCGGCGCTCGCCTCGGTTGCAGCGCCACCGTCGAGCGGCGAGGAGATGTCCGAGGCCGCCGTTCCGCCGTCACTCGTCGGCGTCGTCCCGGCGCCGGACATCGGCGACTGTGTGCCCCCGGTCGATTGTCTCGCGCCAGAGGGCTCGTCGAACGAGAGCGTCGTTCCGTCGTCGCCAGCCTCGCCGCCCCCTTCGGCCGCGTTCGTCTGCGTCTCGACGTCGCCGTCCGGCGTCCCGCCGAGGAAGCCGATCCCGCCGAGTCCGCCCGACGAGTCGTCGTCCTCGTTGACCTCGACGATCGTCTGGTTTCGGCGAGTGACGTTCATCTCGAGCATGCCGCCCGGATCGTTGCGCGTCTTGAAGTTGACGACGGCGGTGAACAGACACCAGACGGCCGTGAAGAGCCCGAGGAGGTAGATGGCCGAGACCTCGAGCGTGAGGGTCTGCTCGCCGTAGCGCCAGTTTTCGGGATAGGCGTGCCAGAACAGGACGACGCCGAGCAGGCAGAGGCTGGCGCTGATCGCGGCGGCCGCTCGGACGCGACGGCCCGCCGGCAGGACGATGAAGACGCCGACGAGGGCGGCCGGGACGCCCATGCCCGCGAGGACGCCGGCGACGCGGACGACCGTGAACTGCTCGGCCATTCCCCAGTCGGTGAACCCGACGACGAGATCGGCGAAGAGATCGGTCGTTGCCACGAGCACGGCCACGACGGCGAGGACGGCGCCGCACAGGACGAGACCGGAGCCCGCGTACAGGCGCCGGCGGCTCACGCCCCGGCCGTTCCCGTCGTAGACCTCCGTCAGGCTTGTCATGCGCGGGCATTCGACCTCCCACCACAAAACGCTACGTCAGACACATCTCGACGGTTGGAGAGGTCCGGTCCGTCGGCGCCGATTGCGTCGATCCACCGGCGGAAGCGAAACCTTGAATCGACGCGCTCGCGAATCGCCGTCCATGAGCGACGACGAGGACGAGGAACCGGCCGTTTCGCTCGGAGAGCACACGCCCGTCGAGGGCGCCCCCCTCGCTCGGGTGACGTCGCGGCTGACCTGGCCCAAGGAAAAGAGCGAGATCGATCGCCTCGAGGGCGACAGCGTGATCCGCACGCCCGACGGCCCCCGCGAGCTATCGGCGGTTCTCGAGGCGGTCGACGAGACGTACTTCCAGCGCCACCAGGAGTTCGAGCGTCACGTCCGCGACGTGATCGGGACGGGCCCGATTCCGACCGCGGACGAGTAACCCGTGGCGGCGGAAGCGGGCCGCGGCGTCGGCTGGCTTCGCGAGCAGTTCGACCGCCTCTCGTGGGTCCAGAAGTCGCTACTGGCGGGTGCCGTTCTGACGCTGCTGTGGATGTACTTGGTTCCCGCCGAGCTGGGGCCACGAACGGTCGTCGACAGCGTTCTACTGATCGGTGGCCCCCTCGCGCTGGGCCTGTCGCACGGGCGCCACGTCGGCTGGAATATCAACCGGGTCGCCGTTCGGAACGCCGTCTTGCTCGCGCTGTTCGTGCTCCCCTTTTATCTGGTAGGCTCGACGCTCCCGCCGATCCGCGCGTTCTACCCGATCTGGGAGACGTCGGCGGCGCCGTCCGAGTTCGTGCCCCACGCGATCAAGCTGTTCACGCTGGCGCTGGCCGCCGAGACCTACTACCGCGGACTGCTCTGCGTCGGCGTCAAGGAACTGGGGTTCAAGGCGGTGTTCATCAGCCCCGTCGTCTACATGCTCCACCACGCCTCGAAGCCGACCCTCGAGTTCGTGCTCTCGGGGCCGACGGACGTCCTCTTCGGCGCGATCGACTACAAGTCCGACTCGATCCTTCCCTCGGTGATCGCCCACGGCGCCGGCCTCGTCCTGCTGGACTGGCTGGTGCTCCACGAGCCGCTGTTCGATCCGACGCCGTTCCTGCGGGCCCTCGAGTGGCTGCCGCTGTTCTGACCGGGCTCGTGCGGATGTCAGGCACGACGGGACCGATTAAGGCCCGCGGGCGCGAATGGACGCCTATGAGTCTCCCCATCGATCCCGCGACGATCGACCCCGAGGCGTTCGGCGAGAAGCAGGCCGTCCTCGAGATGGACCACGAGGCGGCGATCGAGCACGTCCGCGAGGTCTGCGAGGACGTCGGGTTCGGTATCCCCGTCGAGTTCTCGCCGTCCGAGTTGCTCAACGAGAAGGTCGACGCCGACCGCGACCCCTACTACGTGCTCGGCGCCTGCAACCCCGAAATCGCGGACCGGGCGCTCGACGAGACGCCCCGCATCGGCGGGCTCTTTCCCTGTAACATGATCGTCTGGCAGGAGGAGCCGGGCCGCCAGCGGGTCTACCACGTCTCGATCATGAAGATCGCGCGCCTGCTCGGGACGGCGCCGAACAACGAGGAGTGGGCCGACATCGTCGACACGACGGGCGATCTCACCGAAGAAGCGTTCGAGCGGTTCGACTCGGTCGAGACCGAGACCGAAGACGCGGACTGACGGCCGATCAGCGCGGACAGACTGCTTTTCGCTCGCGCTCGCAGATCGAACTCGAGTCGGGAACGTACGAAACCGAAAACAGGACGTCAGCAGGGGTATCGGGCGATCAGTCGGCGTGTTGCACGCGCTCGGTCCGACTCGTCGTCGGAATGCCGAACCCGGACAACGCCATGGCAAATAGCACCAGCGGCGAGAGGAAGCCGAACAGGTAGAACGGCGCGTACTCGAGCGTGGGAACGCCGGTTGCGCCGGCCATGAAGACGCCGCCGGCGTGCCACGGCAGGAGCGCACCGGTCGGCGTCCCGGCGGCCTCGACGGCGCGGGACAGTTCCTCGCTGTCGAGTCCGAACTCGTCGTAGAGGTTCCGCAGCGTCACGCCCGGCAGGACGATGCTCATGTACTGCTGGGCGGTCAATGCGTTGATGACGATCGCGGAGACGCCGGTGCCGGCGATCAGACTGCCCGAACTTCGGACGCCCTGCGAGAGCCGGTGCGCGAGCACCGCGAGGACGCCGATGCGCTCGAGCAGACCGCCCAGCGCCAGCGCCGCGACGACGACGGTGATCGTCCAGGCCGAGCCGGTGAGCCCGCCGGTGGCGAGCAGGTCGTCCACGAGCTCCGACCCCGTCTCGGGTGCGGTGCCGCCCATGAAGACTTCCCAGGCGGGGACGAAGCCCGTTCCCTGGACGAGGATCGTGGTGATAATGCCCGCGAAGACGCCGGCGACGAGCGTCGGCAGCGCCGGGTAGCCCCGGAGCGCGAGGCCGAACGTGACCACGAGCGGCACGAACGCGAGCACGGACAGCGAGTACGTGTCCGCGAGCGCGGTCTGAATCTCCGCGATCTGATCGGCCGGCACGGCGCCGCCGAACTGGAGGCCGAGCGCGGCGAAGCCGAGCACCGAGAGGCCGAAGGCGATCACGGTCCCCGTCCGCATGCGGTAGATGTGGTCGTACAGCGGCGTGTTCGTTACACCGGCTGCGAGGTTCGTCGTGTCCGAGAGCGGGGACTGCTTGTCCCCCGCGTAGGCGCCCGAAATGACCGCGCCGACGGTCATCGGGGCGGGAACGCCGAGTCCGGCGCCGATGCCGACGAACGCGACGCCGAGCGTTCCGACCGTCGTCCACGAGGAGCCGATCGAGAACGCGACGACGGCCGCCAGGATCGCCGCCGCGGGCAGGAACACCTGCGGCGAGAGCAACTCGAGGCCGTAGTACATCATCGCCGGGATCGTGCCGGCGTCGACCCAGGTCGCGATCAGGGCGTAGATGGTGAAGATGATCAGCAGCGCTTGCATCCCCATCACCAGCCCGTTCGTGATCCCCTCGGAGAGGTCGTCCCAGGTGTAGCCGAGGTAGCGGCCGAACGCGCCCGTCGCAACGATGCTCCAGAGCAGCGGTCCGTGGGGGGCGAGGCCGAGCACGGCCGAGCCGATCCCCAGAAAGAGGACGACCGCGAGCACCGGAACGAGCGCCAGCCGGAACGAGGGGCGCCGATCCGGATCGAGGTCGTCGATCGTCGTCGGTGTAAAGTCGAGTGCCATCGGTGGCGATATGCACTTGGTGAATAAAAATACGACGATGTATTACCCAAGAGCATGCAGTCCGGTACCGAGAGCCACGGGGACACCGCTCAAATTCACGGACGGCGACGGGTCAATCCGATAAGGGATCGAAACCCTAGCGACTAAGCCGCCCGATCGCCTCCATACGGGTATGGCGTTCGACCCTGTCGCCGCCCTCGCGCTGGCACTCCTGACGCCGAATCTCCTCGGCGTGATCGGCATGCTCGTCTTGCTCGTGGGCGTCCCGCTGCTCGTGATCGCCGTCATCGCCGTCCTGACGGGGTACGTCGAGCAGGATGCCGCGCAGTTCCTCGAGAAGTTGGAGCGAGAAGACGTGGACGACTTCGACCTCGAGCCGGATCTCGAACCGGAAGACGACTGACGACGGAGCCGCAGTCTGCTGTGTCAGGCGGCAACAGGCCGCGTCAGGCGGTCGTGATACCACGACTCGCGGAACCCTTATACTCGTCTCACCCCTCTCTCTGGTTGTAATGGCAACTGGTACTGTTGATTTCTTCAACGACACGGGCGGTTACGGTTTCATCTCGACTGAGGACGCGGACGACGACGTGTTCTTCCACATGGAAGACGTTGGCGGCGACGACCTCGAGGAAGGACAGGAACTCGAATTCGACATCGAACAGGCTCCCAAGGGCCCGCGAGCGACGAACGTCACTCGCTTCTAACGACGACGCAGTTCTCGTCGCCTAACGGCGACTGATTCTCGTCTACCGTTTTTCAAGTACAATAGATCCCAGTCCGCGGAGCGCTGCCGACGATCGGTCTCGGTACTCGATGCTGGTCACCTGAGGCTCGTCACTCGAGGCTCGTCACTCGATACTCGAGAACGCGCTGAGGTTCGCCTGCAGCCCGGCCGCGAGTTCCGACTTGCGGCGGAGTCGCTGGCGGGAAACCGGCAGTTGGGTAGCGATTTCGGCGACCGCGCCGTGGAACGTTTCGGCCTCCCCGTACTCCCCGTCGAAAGCGTTGCGGACGCTCTCGCGGACCTGCCAGACGCCGACCGGCGCCCAGTAGTCGTCCGACACCTCCCGGAGCACGAGACACTTCGCCTGGCGGCCGATCGACTCGAGGTGCTCGAGGACGCCCAACCGAGCGGCGTAGTAGGCGCCCGCAGTCTCCTCGACGTAGCTCGAGCGACCCTCGTACCCCTCCGAGGCGCTGGCCATCCACGTGTTGCCCTCGGGATCGGGGTTCCAGATGCTGCCGGGCGCCTTCATCTCGACGAGTTCGAACTCCCAGTTGCCGGGCGCGAGGACGACCCAGTAGCGGTTGCCCATGTACTCGTTGGCCCAGACCTGTACCTCGTCGATGCTCGGCGCGTTGCGGATGCGCCCGCGAAGGAACTGGCCGACGGTGTCGTCGACGGCCGTGATCGACCACCGCGTCGGGACGAGCCGACGCTGTTCGGCCTCGCCCAGGGCGCCGGCCGACAGGATCGAGTTGATCTCGTAGACGTCGAACCCGCGCCGGTAGAGGTAGGTCATCGCGCCCTGAGCCTGCCAGTCGTCGTCCTCTAAGGTCTTCTTGACCGGCTTCGGCACGTAGGGATTCTCCCGGAGCTCGGCGTTGCGGGCGTTCGCGCGCGGGCCGCGGGGCGTCGCGACGTCCGTCCCTGCGTCGAGACCGAGGTCCGGCGTATCGTCGAGCCCGATCTCTAAGTCGACCGGCCGGTCCGCGATCGCGACCTCGCGCTGGACGCCGACGAAGCCGTTCCAGGCGTCGTGGACGTTCGGCGTGAGCCGGCTCGCGATCGAGGGCGAGTCGACGTTCGCGCGCTTGTTCGAATTCAACAGCCCCGTCCGGCGCTGGAGCACGTCGTTGATCGCGTATCCCTGTTGGTACCACTCGCCGTCGGTGACGTAGTCCTCGGCGTCGTCCTCGTCGCCGACGGGCGAGAGCAGGCCGACGGGGATATCCGGGTAGTTCGACCGCCCGACGAAGATCGAGGGCGAGGTCGAGCCGACGAGCGTGTCGCCGCTGAGCGCGTCGTCGAACCGCTGCTCGAACTCCTCGAGGTGGTCGGTGATCTCGTAGGACTTCTCCTTGGCGAGGCGGCGACGCTGGGCCTCCTCGTCGGGCTCTAAGTCCTCGATGTACTCGTCGAGGCGCATTCACCGGAAGTAGGAGTGCGGCCGGTTTGAATGTTGCCGACCGCGGTGTCAGAGGCACGGCCCACCGGCGTTCGGGCAGTTCACCAGTATCGGGCCGCACACGTTCGTACCGGCCGATCGGTAAAATACCCGTCAGCGCGTTTTCCGAGCCAGAAAATCCGGTCCGCAACCGGTGGTGATCCGTCCTCGCGGGAAACGGTTGCCGTCGCTCTCGAGCCGAGCCCTCGAGTCGAAGTCCTCGAGTCCTCGAGACCGAGTCGCACGCGCGAGCCCTCGAAAGACAACCGTTAAAAACGGCGGGCGGGAAAGGACGGGTATGAGTACGACCGACGACCGCGAGACGCGCTCGTGTGTCTCCTGCGGGCTCAACATCGCGGGGACGAACGCCGCAGCGTTCAAGTGCCCCGAGTGCGGCCAGCAGATCTACCGCTGCGCCAAGTGTCGCAAGCAGAGCAACCTCTACGAGTGCCCCGACTGCGGGTTCACCGGACCATAACACTACCGCCATGGGTAAAGTAGCCGCCAAAATCAAGGTCATGCCGAACAGCCCCGAGATCGACCTCGACGCGCTCCAGGAGCGCCTCGAGAGTTCCCTCCCCGAGGGCGCGAAGATTAACGGCGTCGAGCGCGAGGAAGTCGCGTTCGGCCTCACCGCACTCTACCCCACCGTGATCGTCCCGGACGGCGCGGGCGGCACGGAGACCGTCGAGGAGAACTTCTCCGAGGTCGAGGGCGTCGAGAGCGTCGAAGTCGACAACGTCGGCCGCATCTAAGCGTCGACGGCCGCTCTCGAGCGTTCTCGAGCGATTTTCACCGTTCTTCAGTTCGAAACCGAGACGATCCCGTAGCTGGAGTGCCGCGGGTTTCGAACGTATCACAACGCTTACCGTACCGAACGGGGAATGACCGCCTGTGACCGTACTGTCGGATCCCGCGAAACGTCGCTGGGTCGCGTGGGGGGCACTGGCGACGGTCTTCCTGCTGGTCAACCTGCACCGGCTCTCGACGGCAGTGCTATCGGAGCGACTGACCGCTGCCTTCGGAACGTCGGCCTCGCAGTTGGGAACGTTACACGCCGCCTTTTTCCTCATCTACGCCGTCGTCCAGATTCCGGTCGGCGTCCTCGTCGATCGAATCGGGCCGCGACGGATCGGTTCGATCGGCGGGATCGTTCTGAGCGTCGGCGCGATCGCCTTCGCCCTAAGCGAGAGCTACGTCGTCGCGTTCGCCGCACGCGCGCTCATCGGCTTCGGGAGCGGCGCCATCTTCGTCTCGATCCTCCGCTTTTGCGCGAACTGGTACCGGGCTGACGAGTTCGCGACCATGACCGGCCTGACCGCCGGCGTCGCCGGGCTCGGGGCGATCCTCGCGACGACGCCGCTCGCCGTCGCCGTCGATGCGGCCGGCTGGCGACCGACCGTCCTGAGTCTGGGCGTGGTCGGCCTCCTCGCAGCCGTCGCGGTCGCCGCCCTGGCCCACGACTCGCCGGCAGCTGCCGACCTCGAGCCGATCGCGGGCGTCCCCGAGCGCGCGACGACGTCGCTTGCGGAAACGCGCGAGCACCTCCGGACGCTCCTGCGAGACGGCGACCAGTGGCTCCTATCGATCGCCTTCTTCGCGGGCAACGGCACGGTGCTGACGCTGATCGGCCTCTGGGGCGTCCCGTATCTGGTCGTCGTCTACGGCCTCGACGTGACGACCGCGTCGTACTTCACGCTGCTCGGCTCGATCGGGATGTTGGTCGGCTCGCCGGCCGTCGGTTGGCTCTCGGATCGCCTCGAGCGCCGGCTGGCGTTGCTGTCAGCCGGTCTCGCGATCTTCGCGGTCGCGCTCGCGGTCATTCCCGCGTTCGGCCGACCGCCGCTGCCGGTCGTCGCGGGCGTCTACTTCGTCTGTGGGTTCCTCCTGGGTGCCGTCATGCTCTCGCTGTCGGTCATCAAGGAGCGGTACCCCGCGAGCGCGAGCGGCGTGGCGACGGCGACCGTCAACGCGGCCGGCTTCGTCGGTGGGACGGTGCTTCCGACCGTTCTGGGGATGGCGCTGGACGCGTACCGAACCGGCGATACCGTCGAGGGGACGGTCGTCTACACCCAGTTCGGCTACCGCGTCGCGTTCGGCATCCTCGCCGTCGGCGTCGGCGTCGCCTTCCTGTGCTCGCTCGCGCTGCTCGCGCGGACCGGGCGGCGCGGAACGGAAGCGCCGGAGCGGTCGCTCGAGGGGTGAGCGCCGAACTACCAAAAGGGCCGCGTCGCTGAGCGCTGCTCGTCAGTCCAGCGTCCGCTTTTCTTCCGGATCGACCGTCGCGAGGTACTGCTCGAGCAGGTCGGGAAACTCCCGGCCGCGGATGTACCGCAGGCCGAAGTCCTCGGTCCAGGCGATGATTCCCCTGTCTTCGGTGACGACGCCGGCCTCGAGTTCCCGGGCGAGGATCAGCAGGTCGAAGTCCTCCCGCGAGTCGAGCACGCCGGTTCGCATCGCGCTGCGGTACTTCTCCCGCAGATCGGAGATCACCGCGTCGATCTCGGTCTTGTACTCGTGGTCCTCGAGTGGCTGCTGGCCGTTGGTTTCCTCGGCGCGTCGGACCGCCTCCTCGGAAACGCGGAGTCCGCGGTCGACCCGATCGCTCATTTCGTCGACGAAGCTGTAGACGACGTTGGCCGGAATGGACACCTCGTACCGGTCGGGATGTTTCCGCACGACCCAGGTGTTGAGTTTCGCGTACACCTCGTCGTCGACCTCGCGGGCCTCGAGTATCGTCGTGAGTTCGTCGTGGATCGTCGGCGGCACGTAACAGGAGATGCCGAGGTTGAGCCGCGCGTGGGCGATCAGATCGAGCAGTCGGCAGACGGCGTCCTCGAGCGATTCGTCCTCGCGGCGGATCTCCTCGGTGACGAACAGCGACGTGTCGAGGACGAACCGCTGTTTAAACGCATCGGCGGACATCTCGTTCTCGAGTTGGTGCTGAACGGGGAAATAACTGGCTCGCGGTCCGCGGCAAGCGGGACCACCGCCGTCGGTACGTCGGCGCCGCCGTTACTCTGCCGGTTCCGTATCGTCCTGTATCCACGGCTCTCGGCCGCCCCGGGAGGCCCGCGGGCCGCTCTCGAGCGGACCGACGACACCCCTCTCGAGCGCCTCGAGACACTCCGCGACGGTGTAGGTCCGCTCGCCGTCGGCGCAAGGCGTGACACACTGCAGCCGTTCGCCCTCGTAGACGGCCACGGAGACGATCGGAACCTGGATTTCGGCGGCGTGGCAGTCCTCGAGCCGGGACGACGTTTCCCGCCGTGCGAACCCGGGTTCGAGGGAGTACCCCTCGCGGTCGGCCCACGAGCGGAACGTCGCCACCGTCGGCGCCACCGACGGGCCGTCGTCGCTGAGTTCCTCGAGCGTGGGGCAGACCGGCGCCCAGTTCGTCACGCGGACGTCGGTCACCGAATCGGTCGCTTCCAGCCGGCGCGCTCGCGCGACGAGGTCGCGAAGCCGTTCGACGACGCCCGGCGGCGTCCGCGTTCGGAGGAAGACTTCGACGCGAACCGGGTCCGTCGACATGGTAGTGGATTCTGTCATAGGCATCAGGGCGGGGATGCAAGTTGCATCCGTTACTGTCGCCGGCACTGCCGCTTCGCTTAAAGCTAACAGTCTGTCAGCGAACGCGAGTCTTGCCGTCGGTGGACGGGTTCCGTTCCGACGATCGATGCGAGCGGCGAGAAGTGCGAGCGGGCGCGGGATGAGACCGGGCGCGTCGGCTCGAGTCGTTCGGGACGCCGTTCAGGTGGGGCCCCGAGTCAGTAGTCGGGCTGGCGCTCCGGATCCGCGCCGAGATCGGCCTGCGAGACGATTTCGGCGCCGGCGTCCGAGAGGTCGACGGTCACGTCCTCGTCGACGACCTTGCTGATTTCGTCGATGTTGCCGGCCAGCACGGTCAGAATGTCGTTCGGGTTGACGTAGAGGAGCATGTTGCCGTCCTGACCTTCCGCGACGAGTTGCGTGTCGTTCAGGACGACCTGATCGTTCTGGATCGTCGCGGCGACGACCGGCAGTGCCTCGGGCTTGCCCGGTTCGTCGTCGCGGACCCGACGGATGTGGACCGCATCGAGGTCGAGGACCTCTTTGTGCTCTTGAATCCGCTCGGCGCAGTTGACCATGTCCTGCAGCAGCGCCGTCTTCTGCGGGCTGCTGTCGTGATCGCCGTCGAGACAGTGCTGGCAGACGCGGAGTTCGAGTCGCATTACCCCTCGCTTATCGCTGGACGCCGATGAGAATTCCGTTTCGGGACCCGCAGAACGGTTTCGAAGCGTCCGCTCGAGCGCGGCGACAGCTCAGACTCGATTTGCGGGTAACGTGCCGAGACAGTTGCGACAGTACGTGTAGAAGCCGTCGTTTTCGGTGCCGCAGACGCGGCAGCTCACTCGGTTCCGGGACTGGGGCTGTCGTCGAGCCATACCCGCTACTAACGATACCAGCCGGAAATCCGCACGCCTGACGTTCGCAAGTCTCCGCCGGGTCAGCGCCGATCGATCTCGGGCAGGGTCCGAGACGGAGCGGGCATGGTCGGCTTTCTTTGCCCTGTCAATGGTATCCGCACACATGACCGACACCGGTGCCGACGCCGACGGCGAGGAACGCACCGAGTACCACACGCTGCTCGGGATCGGAGCGGAAGCCTTCGAGAGCCTCGAGCCCCACCTCGAGACCCGGTCGTACGAGGACCGGGAGTACCGCCACGTCCCCGACTACCGCCGCGGCGTCGAGCGCGGTACCACCCTGCTCGAGGGAACCGTCGTCCGCGGGTTCCCGAAGGTCCCCCGCACGCTCGTCCTCGAGGAGGGGATCCCCGAGCAGTTCGGCGACCGCGAGGAGATCGCCGTCGAGGAGAAGCTAAACGGCTACAACGTCCGCGTCGCCCGCGTCGACGGCGAGGTCCTCGCGTTCTCCCGTAGCGGGATGATCTGTCCGTTCACGACTCGCATTCTCGATCGGCTCGTCGACCTCGAGCCGTTGTTCGACGAGTATCCGGCGGCGATGGTCTGCGGCGAGATGATCGGGCCGGAGAACCCCTACACCGCCCACGACTACCCCGACGTCGAATCGATCGCCTTCCGCGCGTTCGACTGGCGGGACCGCGAGTCCGGCGAGCCCCTGCCGGTCCGCGAGCGCCGCGAGCGCTACGAGCGGTTCGACGTCCCGCAGACGCCGCTGCTCGGAATCTACGCCGTCGACGAAGCGGCCGACGAGGTGCGCGAGCTCATCGCGGATCTAAACGAACGGGGTCGCGAAGGGGTCGTGATGAAATCACCCGACGGCGACGTGCAGCTAAAGTACACGACCTCGGCGGCGAACCGGGGCGATCTCGCGTACGCCTTCTCCTTTCCCTTCGACTACGGACAGCCGTTCATGTTCCGGCGGCTCATCCGCGAGGCGTTCCAGTCCGTCGAGTGGGGTGAATCCGATGAGCAGGCTCGCGAGCGGGCGCACGACCTCGGCGAGGCCATCCTGCTGTCGATGCGCGACACCGTCGAAACCGTCGCCGACGGCGACCGCGTCGGCGAACGCCACACCGTCCGCGCCAGTTCGGACACGATCGACGTCCTGTTCGAGCACCTCCGCGGACAGGGACTGGATATCGAAATAGAGGACGACCGGCGCGAGGACGGGGACCGCGTCGTCACCTTCCGCAAGCGGACGCAGTCGACCAACGACAAGACGCGAAACTACCTCGAGGGGCAGATCGTCCGCGAGTGACCCCGTACCGACGCTCCTCGACGCCGCTCGGCGACGGGAAAGTTTAAAGTTAACACAATGACATCTTCACGTCGACACCGATGAGTCCCCTCCTAACCGCTCTCCGATCAGCGTCACGCGGTTTTCACGGCGTCGCTACCGCTCGGGGCCGATTCGATCGTCGCGCGAGCGAGAACGTTCCGTCCACCACTAGTGACGGTCCGTTACGTCACGGTGCATGATCGACGATCGGTTCGTCGCGCTCGCCGTCGCGCTCGTCTGTCTCCTCGCCGCCTCGACGGTCGCCGCGACGTTCGAAGCGATCGAACTCGAGGGCGGATTCGACGCGCCCGGCGGCCCCGCAGAACCGATCGAATCCGACTACGGCAGGACGGTCGGTTCGAGCGCCGACGACGGCGACGGGGGCGTTCCCGTCGTGTTCCGGACGCTCCCGATCGACGATTCGACGGCGGCGTCGGCGGAACGAACGGCCGATCCGCCCACCGGGGTAGCGGTCGCCGCGTTAGTGCTGGTCCTCGCGGGGATCGTCGGAATCGGTTATCGCTTCACTCGCGGCGAGTCGGTCGACCGAGATGGGGACGAAACCGGAACCGAGGACGGAGACGACTGCGAGGTCGCCAGCCTGGCTCGCGGCGATCGAATTCGGGAGCCGTCGAACGACGTCGTCCGTGCCTGGCTGCTGTTCGCTCGGTCGACGGTACCCGATCCGGAGCGCAGGCGAACGCGAACGCCCGGTGAAATTCAGCGGCGAGCGATCGGAAACGGCTACGATCGGACGAGCGTGCGCGAACTGACGGGCCTCTTCCGTGATGTCCAGTACGGCCCGATCGAGGCCGACCCCCGCCGCGAACGACGTGCGGCCGCGCTACTGACACGAATTGCCGAGTCGAACGTCGGCGAGGGTGATTCGGCGTGACCGGGACGAAACCGTCTCACGATGGCAAGCACGCCGCGGGACGTAGTCGCGGGCTCGCGCTCGCGTTTTTCGTCGTACTGGGCGGCGTGATCGTGCTGCTCGAGCCGACGCTCGTTCCCGACGTCGGCGTCCCGATGATCGCCGTCGCGGCGCTGGCCGTGCTGGCGTTCGGACTCGGTGCGTTCAGGCTCCGTCGCGGACTCCGGAACCGATCGGTCGACGGTCGCGGGTGGCTCGACGAGTCGACGAGCGACCGCACGGCGCCGGCGCCCGGCGACGACTGGTACCGACGGCTCCGATCGGTCGCGGTCGGAGCGGCGACCGAACGGAAGGCCGTTTCCCCGGAAGCGATCACCGCGGACCTCGCGGAGCTCGCCGGAACCGTTCTCGAGACCGAGTCGACGTCGGACCGCCGACCGTCGCCCCGTGACGATTCGTGGACGGACGATCCGTACGCGAGGGCGCTCTGTACGGGTGAGCCGTACTCGCTGCGGGAGCACCTTCGGTGGTGGTTGACCCGGACGTCGCCGTTCTCGCACCGCGTCGTCCGGTTTGCCGACGAACTGTCGGCTCGAGCCGCGGATCGCGGCGACCGCGAAGCGAGCGGGTTCGAAGACCGATCTCTGCACCGGTCCGACCCGGACGCGGACCCGGTCGACGGGGTTCGATCGAAACCGGCGGACCCGTCCGACCGCGCCCCATCCGAGCGGGATGACGTCGACGTCCTGGTGCAGCGAACCGGTCGATGGAACGGGGTCGGGGCGACCGCCGTCGCGTTCGGCCTCCTCGCGCTCGGCATCGTCGCCCGAAACCCCGGACTGTTGCTCGCCAGTGCGTGTGCCGTCGTCGCCGCCGTACTCGTTCGGTTCGCGTCGCCGCCACCGGCTGCGCTCGAGATCGAACGCCGGTTCGAGCCGCCCGAGCCCGAGTACGGCGACGAGGTCGACGTGACGGTGACCGTTACGAACGCCGGCTCTCGGATCCTCCCCGACGTTCGACTGGTCGACGCCGTTCCGCCGGGGGTCCCGGTTCTCGACGGCGTCCCCCGGGCCGTCGCGGCGCTTCGTCCGGGGGCGTCCACGTCGTTTACGTACACCGTCAGCGCCGGCCGCGGCCGACACCGGTTCGGCCCCCTCCGCGTCCGATACCGCGACTGGACCGGCGGATGGGAACGGCTCGAGCGGACGACCGTCGACTCGAGCGACGGCGCGTCCGAACGGGAGTTCGCGTGTCTCGCCTCGATCGAGCCCGCCGAAGGGTCGCTCGAGTCAATTCGAGCGACGGGGTATCCCGGGACGACGACGGTTTCGGCGGCCGGATCGGGGACGGCATTCCACTCGCTTCGGGAGTACCGACGCGGCGACCCGGTAAACCGGATCGACTGGCGACATCGCGCAAAGACCGGCCGCCTCGCGACCAAACGCTATCACGACGACCGACGGCCGTCCTTCGCGTTGGCGGTGGACGCCAGGCGAGCTGCCCGTCGGACGGACTCGACGGGCCGGTCGACGGTCGATCGCACCGTCGCGATCGCGGGAACGCTGGCGGCGACGCTGCTCGCGGATCGTTCCCGCGTCGGAATCCAAATCCTCGGACCCGAGTCGGTCTCCGGCGTCCCGGTCGACCGGGGCCGCGTTCACCGCGAACGGCTCGAACGCGTGCTATCGTTCGACGAGACCCTCGTGCGAGGCGTCCCCGGCAACCACCGTGTCGACGCCGGTTCGGTCGCCGACACCGACCGCGAGGTACCGGAGCTCGATCTCGAATCGACTATCGCCGACCTTCTCGACGGGATCGCGCCCGGCACGCAGGTGATCGTCGTCTCGCCGCTGACCGACGACGGGGTCGTCGAGATCATCGAGCGGCTGTCGGCCCGAAACCGTCCGCTCTTCGTCGTCAGCCCGGATCCGACCTACTGGAACGATCCCGTGAGGGCGCTCGCCGGCCTCGAACGACTCGAGCGGCTCGATCGACTCCGAACAGCCCGCATTCCCGTGCTCGACATCGGCCGGGGGACGGCGGACGACATCGTAAATCGGCTGCGGACCCACCCGCGCACGATCGCATGACTGAGTATTCGGTTCCCCGGCTGTCGGCGCTCGCGTCCCTGATCGCCGGCGGACTGTGCGTCGTCCTCACCGCGACGTCGGCGGCCGGCCTCGGCATCGGTGCGGTCGCCGTCGGTGCGATGGGACTCGGACTGTACGCCGGCCGGGACGGACCGGTCGTACTCGGGACGGTCGGTCTGCTCGGACTGCTCGCCGTCGGCGCGGTTCTCGGGGTTGGAATCGAGTTCGTCCTCGTCGCTGCGGCCGCGATCGCGATCGCGTACGACCGGGCGCACACGGCGATCGGACTGGGGTACGATGCCGGGCTGGACGTTCCGACGCGGACGGTAGAGATCGTGGGGCTGAGCTACGCGCTCGGGGTCGTAACCGCCGTGATCGGCGGCGGATACGTCCTCTTTAGGTCCGTCCCCCGACAGCCGTCACCGTCCGCGATGGTGGTCATTCTAGTCGGCTTCCTGGCGCTCACGTACGTCGTCGGCTCCCGATGACGGCCGGGACTGCGAGACTATTCGTCGGCCGAGTGCTCGGCGATTTCCGCGATCCGATCGCTCCCTTCGTCCACGTAGCCGCCGTGGTAACAGACGGTGTGCTCGACCTCGAGGTCGGCCAACTTCCCGACGGACTCGAGCGCGCGGTCCATGTCGGGCGTGAACTCGGGCCGCGGGCCCGCAAGCGTCTCGTCGTCGACGACGAGCGCGTCGGCCGCCAGCAGCAGGTCGCTCTCGGGGAAGTGCAGGGAGGTGTGTCCCGGCGTGTGACCGGGCGTCTCGAGGACCTCCATCGGCCCGGCCAGCGTCGGAATCCGGACGCCCTCGACGAGTTCCAGATCGACCGAGACGGGCGGGTAGCGGTCGTCGCCGTCGCCCTTGATCGGGTCCCGTTCGCCGGCGACGTACGGCGCTTCGTCGCGGTGGGTCGCGACGGTCGCGTCCGTCCGCGCGAGGAGATCGTCGAGGCCCCCGGCGTGATCGGCGTCGTGGTGCGTGATCAGCGCGAGCCAGACGTCCTCGAGGTCGTAGCCGAGGCTGTCGATGTGCGTCTCGAGGTAGCGGATGCTGTCCTCGGGGCCGACGTCGATCAGGACCAGGCCGCGCTCGGTTTCGACGACCGCGGGGTTGAACGTGACCTCGCGCTCGCCGTACTCGACCGTGATCGGGAGCGCGTGCAAGCCGGGTTCGTCGTCTCGGGTGGTCATACGCGGCCGTTCGGTCGACAACGGGAAAGAACTGCAGGATCGTCGCTCGAGAGCGAACCGACCGGTCGAACCGCGATTACTCGAGGGCGGCGTCGATCGCCTGCTCCAAGTCGGCGATCAGGTCGTCGACGTGTTCGATGCCGACGCTCGCCCGAATGAGGCTGTCCTCGAGGCCGGCTTCGATTCGTTCCTCGCGGGGGATGGCGGCGTGGGTCATCGGCGCGGGCTGTTCGATCAGGCTCTCGACGCCGCCCAGGCTCTCCGCGAGCGTGAAGACCTCGGTGTTCGAGACGACCTCGCTGGCTTCCTCCATGGTGGCGTCGAGTTCGAAGCTCACCATTCCGCCGAAGTCGTCCATCTGCTCGCGTGCGATCTCGTGACCCGGGTGGGACTCGAGACCGGGGTAGTAGACGCGGTCGACGTCGGGGTGGTCCTCGAGCCACTCCGCGATCGCGCGGGCGTTCTCGCAGTGGCGATCCATCCGAACGGGGAGGGTCTTCGTCCCGCGGAGGACGAGGAACGACTCGAAGGGGCCCGGCGTCGCGCCGACGGCGTTCTGGTAGAAGCCGAACTCCTCGTCTAACTCCTCGTCGTTGGTCAGCAGGGCGCCGCCGACCACGTCGGAGTGGCCGCCGAGGTACTTGGTCAGCGAGTGCGAGACGATGTCCGCGCCCAGGTCGAGCGGGCGCTGCAGGTACGGCGTCGCGAAGGTGTTATCGATCGCACAGAGCGCGTCGTGTTCGTGGGCGATCTCGGCCGCGCCTTCGATATCGACGATCGACAGCAGCGGATTGGTCGGCGTCTCGAGCCAGAGCAGTTCCGTCTCTTCGCGGAAAGCGTCCTCGATGGCCTCGAGGTCGGTCATGTCGACGAAACTGAAATCGAGGTCGTAGTCCTCGTAGACCTGCGTGAAGATGCGGTGGGTGCCGCCGTAGACGTCGTTGCCCGTCACGACGTGGTCGCCGGCCTCGAGCAGGTTCAGGACCGTATTGATGGAGGCCATCCCGCTGGCGAAGGCCCGTCCGTACTCGGCGTTCTCGAGGCTCGCGAGGTTCTGCTCGAGGTCGGTGCGGGTTGGGTTGCCGGTCCGGGAGTACTCGTAGCCGCGGTGCTCGCCGGGCGCGTCCTGCTTGTACGTCGAATTGGCGTGGATCGGCGTCATCAGCGCGCCGGTCTCCTCGTCGGGGTCCTGCCCGGCGTGGATCGACCGGGTTTCGATCCGATGGTCGTCGGGCTCGGAGCTGCCGTCGTGCTCGTCGGTCATGGTCGAGACGAGGCGCGGGCGGCAGTTACGTCTGTCCTTCGTCGGCCCGCCGTGTCAGAGAGTGTCCCGCTTTCGGACGGTGTCGACCGGATACGCTTTTCCCGCGTAGTGTGAATGCAACAACACGTATGGGACGACCCTGGAAACGAATCGCGCTCGATTTCGTCGTCGGGATTACGGCACTGATCGCGGCGCGACAGCTCCGTCTGCTCGAGGGCGATGCCGATTCCGACGACGGCGATGACGACGACCGTTCAGTTCGGTTGGATCCCGAATGGGCGCTCGTCGGCGCCGCCTCGAGCGTCGGCTGGACGTACGCATACGATATCGACGCGCTCGGCCTGCGGCGGTCGGCGAAACGACGGCTGGCGCTGACAGCGTGCTGGACCCTCTTCTCCCGCCGGTTCCTTCCGAACGACGTTTCGAACGACGTCTCGAGGACGTACAGTCACACCGTCGGCACGGGCATCGGAGCGCTGTGCTACCGGTTCTGGTTCGGGCTCGTCCGCCCGCGGCCCGGATCGTGGGGCTCGAACGGAGCGAGTGAGTGACGGCATCGGGAACCGCGTCCGTCGAATCCGCGGGGGTCGCCCGCGCGGGCGCTGACGAACCCGGAACGTGCGTTTTATAACCATCACCAAGTAAGAGGGGCGTACGACTATGCCGAACTCTAATGGCCCACGTCAAGGAACCCGAGGCAAACTCTCGAACGATCCGCGAGACCGCGGCTCCTCGCCGCCCCAGCGCGCGATTCAGCAGTACGAGGAGGGCGAGAAGGTCCACCTCAAGATCGACCCGAGCGTCCACAAGGGTCGCTTCCACCCGCGCTTCGACGGACACACCGGCGAAGTCGTCGGCAAGCAGGGCGACGCGTTCAAGGTCCGCATCAACGACGGCGGCAAGGACAAGACGCTGATCGTGACCGCGGCCCACATGCGCGCCCAGGACCGGTCCGAAGACCGGGTCTGAGCCCTACAGAACAAGATGACGATCTTCAAAGAGATCGTCGACGAGGAGTTCCTCACCGTCTCGGAAACCAAGGAACTGCTCGCCGACATCGAAGCCGAACGCGCACTGGACGAGGAGCGCGAACTCCCCTACGAACTCGCGCGAGCGATCGAACACGCCAACCGATTCGCCGTCCTCGAGCCCGAGGAGGCCCAGCAGCTCGTCGACGACCTGCAGGACCTCGAGAAGGTCGACGAGCCGACGGCCTACAAGATCGCCAACCTCCTGCCGCGCAACCGGGACGAACTCCGGTCGGTCTACGCACAGCAGCGGTACTCGCTGTCGGGGGACGAACTCGACGAGATTCTCAACGTCGTGGCGCAGTACGCCTGAGCCGGTGTCTGTTTCGGGCTTCGATTTCCGAGCGTCGGTTGCCGGGCAGGTGTGCAGTGTCGGAGTTCGTTTCGACAGCGACGGCCATAGAGCGCATTCGGCAGTGACGCCCCGGAAGCGAGTGTCGCGGTCGCAGGTCGCCACGGGCGGAGGTCCGCGCGACCCACCCGCGGTGGTGGCTCCTGAACATGGGCCGACTCTTTAAGTACAGCGTACCCGTATTCGGAGATAATGAGCGAAGCCGACGGCGACGAGACGGACGTTCGGCGCGCAGTCGTGTTGGACTACCTCGCACACGGGCTGTCGGACGACGGGCGACCGCAGTACGAGAAGTCTCCAGCGGGATATGCGCTCGAGGTCGACGAGTTCCGCCTCTATCAGGTCGCATTCGACGAGGACGAACGGCTCACGATCGGCAGCGAGGTGGTCGTCGAGCCGCCGGAAGAACGCACGGTCGTCACCAAAGCCCACCGCGTCGACTACGAGGACCTCTCCTCGGGCGCCCAGTCGGAGCTCGAGTACGTGGTCCAGGACTTAGTCGAGGAAAACGAGGAGCGGTTCGTCGACTTCTACAACGAGGCCCAGCCGATCACGCTGCGGCTCCACCAGCTGAATCTGCTGCCGGGCATCGGGAAGAAGCTCCGCAACAGCATCCTCGACGAGCGAAAGCGCAAGCCCTTCGAGAGCTTCGAGGAGCTGTCCGAGCGGGTCTCCGGACTCCACGATCCCGACGAGATCCTCGTCGAGCGTATCCTCGAGGAGCTTCGCGACGACGACCTGAAGTATCAAACGTTCGTCGGTCGACAGGAAGAGGAAAACGCCCGCTAACGTGCCACGCAGCGGGCTGCTCGGACATCCTGCTGACCGGTCACCAGTACGTTTAAGAATACGGGAACTGAAAGGAAAACGATGATTGAGACGATTTTACTCGCGATCGGTCCGAGCGATAGCGACCGCATCGACGAACTGACCCAGCAGACGATCGACGTCGCCGAGCCGACGGGTGCGACCGTCGTTCTGGCACACGTCATCTCGACCAGCGAGTACGAGGACGAGGTCCACAACTACCACGAGGCCATCGACAAGATGGGTATCGACCTCGAGAACCGGGATCTCACACCCGAAGCGCTGGCCCGGGAGACGGAGCCGGTCAGCGAGATTTCCGATCGACTCGAGGAGGCGGGCGTCGACGTCGAGATTCGCGCCGCGGTCGGCGACCGCGCCGAGGAGATCATCGAACTAGCTGAGGATGTCGACGCCGACAACGTCATCGTCGGCGGCCGAAAGCGCTCGCCGACGGGGAAGGCGGTGTTCGGCAGTACGGCCCAGAAGGTGCTGCTCTCCTCGCCGTGTCCGGTCACGTACGTCCGGAGCGGCACGGTCTGAGCACCGCCGGATAGCACCGACTTGCGGGGGGACGGCACGAATCACAACGTAGGTCATCGCCATCGCTCGCGCTTCGGTCAAACGACAGGAGACAGGGGGAGGGAAGATTATCTCGCCGTTGTCACCGCGCTGATCGCAGTATGCGGGCAGAACGTACAGACCGTATCCGTAGCCGTCGAGTACCGACCTTTAATAGCCCAGTCCGTGAACCCTCGCGGCGACGGCCGCCAGCGGCCGCGCTCAGACGATGACTGACATCGACATTCTCGTCCTGCGACGCGGGACGCACGGCATACCGGCGCGGGAGTACGTCGACGCTCTCGAGGACCGACTCCCGGACCGCCGGATCGAACTGGCGACGACGCCCCGAGAAGAACGCGACCTCGCCGAGCAGGCGCGCGTAATCACCTCCACGGACATCGATCTCGACCTGCTCGAGCGAGCAGCCGCCCTCGAAGTGTTCGCGGGCGTCGCGGCCGGCTACGGTCACCTGCCGCTCGAGGAGTTGGCCGAGCGCGGCGTCGCGGTGACGAACGCGTCGGGGATTCACGCGCCCAACATCGCGGAGCAGGTGTTGGCGTACGTGCTGGCCCACACCCGAAACCTCCGGACGGGCTACGAACGTCAGGCCCAACGGGAGTGGCGCCACTTCCAGGCGGGTGAACTGCAGGGGTCGACGGTGACGGTCGTCGGCCTCGGCGCGATCGGGACGGCGATCGCCGAGCGCCTCGAGCCCTTCGGCGTCGAGACGATCGGGGTCCGCTATACGCCCGAGAAGGGCGGGCCGACGGACGAGGTGATCGGCTTCGACGCGGACGCTCTCCACGAGGCGCTGGCCCGGACCGACTACCTGCTGATCGCCGCGCCGCTGACCGAGACGACGCGGGGGCTGATCGGCGAGGCCGAACTCGAGACGCTGCCGCCGGACGCGTACCTGGTGAACGTCGGTCGCGGCCCGATCGTCGAGACGGACGCGCTCGTGACGGCGCTTCGCAAGGGCCACCTCGACGGCGCGGCGCTGGACGTGACGGATCCGGAGCCGCTGCCCGAGGACCACCCGCTCTGGAACCTCGGGAACGTCACGATCACGCCGCACAACGCGGGCCACAGTCCGAAACTCTGGGATCGACTGGCGGATATCGTCGCGGAAAACGTCCGGAAACTGGACGATGGTGCCGACCCCGAAGCGCTGACGAACCTCGTTCGCGCGCCGGAGTAGCGGGTACCGGTGCGAACCTCGAGGCTGGCGACTGCGATCCGCTCGAGCGGAACCCCGAGACGGTGCGTTTACACGCACCCCCGCCCAACCGCCGGCAATGAGAGACCCCGACGCGCTGATCGCCCGGGCCGGCGTCCGCGGCGATCCGGACCGCGACCAGCACTTCCTCGTCGACGACCGCGTCCTCGATCGGCTGCCGACCTATTTAGAGGAGATCGACGCCGATACAAGCCACCTACTCGAGATCGGCGGCGGAACGGGGGCGCTGACCGACCGCCTCCTCGCGATCGCGGACGCGGTGACGGTCGTCGAGCGCGACCGAAAGCTCGCCGCCTTCCTGCGGGAGGAGTTTCGCGAGGCGATCGACGACGGGCAACTCACCGTGATCGAGGGAGACGCCCTCGAGGTCGATCTGCCCGACTTCACGGCCTCGGTGTCGAACCTTCCCTACGGCGTCTCGAGCGAGATCGCCTTCCGCCTGCTGCCGGAAGGGAAGCCGCTCGTGCTGATGTTCCAGCAGGAGTTCGCCGAGCGGATGGTCGCCGAACCCGGCACCTCGGAGTACGGCCGGTTGTCGGTTTCGACCCAGCACTACGCCGACGTGGAAATCGTCGAGTCGATCCCGAAGGAGGCCTTCTCCCCGCCGCCGGCGGTCCAGAGCGCGGTGATTCGCGCGGTGCCGCGAGAGCCCGACTACGAGGTCGACGACGAGGAGTTCTTCCTGCGGTTCGTGAAGGCCCTCTTTACGCAGCGCCGGAAGACGATCCGGAACGCGATCCGGAACACGGCCCACATCACGAACCTCGAGGCACCCGACGCGGTCGTCGAGGCGGCCGACGAGGACCTACTGCAGAAGCGAGCGGACGCGATGGAACCGCAGGAGTTCGCCGCGCTGGCGCAACTGGCACTCGAGGTCGGCGAGCCGGCGGACGACTGATAGCGACTCGCTGGCACGGTCGTCGACTCGAGCGCCGACCGACGAATACTCAAAGCTGCGCGGACGATTCGCTCGAGAGACGACGATCATCATGGTAGGGGCACTGACCGAACTCGACCGGCTGGGGGGAGAGCTGGTCCAGACGACGGAACTCAAGCTCGTCGTCACCTTCGCCGCCGTCGGACTCCTGCTGTTCGTGCTCCTCTCGTACCGGCAGTTGCAGACGCAACTGAGCGAGCGGCTGCGATCGGTGTACGGGGAGCTCATCTCGACGACGATTCTCGTCGGTACCTGCGCGGGGACGGCTGCCGTCGTCCTCGGCGTCTGGGAGCAGGCCAACACGATCGTCGACATCTATCAGCAGCAACTCGGGTTCGGCGAGGACGTCCTCGCGAAGACGATCGTCTCGATCATCCTCCTCATCGCCACCTACCTCTTCACACGGTTCCTCCGCCAGATCCTCGACGAAGTGCTCGGGTCGTCCTCGGCCGTTACGGACCACCAGCGCGAGATCACCCATCGGATCACGCAAGTGATCATCTGGTCGGTGTCGCTGGTCGTCGTCCTCGGCTACTGGGTCGACGACCTCGGCGGCCTGCTGGTCGGGGCCGGCTTCCTCGGTATCGTCGTCGGTATGGCCGCCCGACAGACGCTCGGCACGGTGCTCGCCGGCTTCGTCCTGATGTTCGCCCGCCCGTTCGAGATCGGCGACTGGATCGAAGTCGAGGACGAGCAGGGGATCGTCACCGACATCTCGATCGTCAACACCCGCCTGCGGAGCTTCGACGGCGAGTACGTCATGATCCCCAACGACGTCATCTCCTCGAGCACGGTGACGAACCGGTCGCGGCGCGGGCGACTGCGGCTCGAGGTCGAGGTCGGCGTCGACTACGAAACCGACCTCGAGCACGCCGCTGAAATCGCCGAATCGGTCGTCGGTGACCTCGAGTACTCGCTGGCCGCGCCGGGACCGCAGGTCGTCGGGAAGGAGTTCGGGGACTCGGCAATCGTCCTCGGCGTGCGGTTCTGGATCGACAAGCCGAGCGCCAGACGCCACTGGCGGGCTCGCACCGCCGCGATCAACGCGATCAAGGACGCGTTCGACGACGAGGGGATCAAGATCCCCTTCCCGCAGCAGGAACTGTCGGGACGGGCCGAAACCGGCGGCTTCCGGATCGCCGGCGACGGAGCGGAATCGGCCGGCGCCGACGGCGACCGCGAACAGCAACTAACGCCACCGGAGGGGAACTAACATGGATCTCAGCGACCGACGCGACGTCGAGACCGAGGTGTACCAGCCGGCCGAAGACTCGCAACTGCTGGCCGCGACGACCTGCGAACGACTCAACGAGAACGACGACGAGTCCGATGCCGACCCTCCGCTCGTTCTCGAGGTCGGCACCGGCTCGGGGTACGTCGCCCGCCGCGTCGACGAGGAGACAACGGCTCGCGTGATCGCGTCGGATCTGAACCCCCACGCCGTCCGGCAGGCCCGCGAGGAGGGTCTCGAGACGGTCCGGGCGGACCTCGTCTCGCCGTTCGCCGACGAGGCGTTCGACGCCGTCCTGTTCAACCCGCCGTACCTGCCGACCAACCCCGAAAACGAGTGGGACGACTGGATGGAACGCGCGCTGTCCGGCGGCGAGGACGGTCGCGCGGTCATCGATCCGTTCCTCGAGAACGTCGGCCGAGTGCTCGCACCAGACGGGGTCGTCTACCTGCTGGTCAGCAGCCTCACCGGCGTCGACGAGGTCGTCGAACGGGCCGGCGAGGAAGGATTCAGCGCCGCCGCCGTCGCCGACGAGTCGTTCCCGTTCGAGACGCTGACCGTCCTCGAGCTATTCCGCTAAGCCAGCGGCAGGATCGTCGAGAAGACGAGCGTGCTGATGAGGCCGACGACCCCGATGAGAATTGTCGAGACGGTCCACGTCTTCAGCGTCTCCGCCTGGGTGAGCCCGCCGATCTCCTTGACGATCCAGAAGCCGCTGTCGTTGTACCACGAGCAGAAGGTCGCGCCGGCACCGATCGCCATCACGAGGTAGGCGGGATTGGCGGCCATGGCGTCGGTCAGCGGCGCCGCGATGCCGGCCGTCGTGGTGATCGCGACCGTCGCTGAGCCTTGAACGACGCGGACGCCGGCCGCGATCAGCCACGCCGTCGCGATGACGCCGAGACCGATTTCCTGGAGGCCGCCGGCGATGAAATCACCCGCACCGGCCTGCTGGAGCATGTACCCGAACGCGCCGCCGGCGGCCGTGATCGCCGCGATGTTCCCGCCGCTCTTGAGGGCCTCCGTGAGCTCGTCCGAGAAGTCGTCGCTCGAGAGGTCGCTCATCCGGTAGTAGGTAAACGCCGCCGACAGCGCGGCCACCGTCAGCGCGAAGTTCGGATCGCCGATGAACCCGGTGAAGCCGGCGAGGGCGCTGTCCTCGCCGAGGGCGGTCTCGACGACGGTGTTCGAAGCGACGAGCGCGACGGCGAGGAAGATCGGTAGCTGGGCTTCGAACAGCCCCGGCAGTTCGCTGGTCGGCGTCTCGACTTTCTCCTCGATCTCCGCGACCGTCGTTCCCATCGCGTCGCGCAGCGGAATCTCGATGCGGTTGTTGATCCAGTAGCCGTATCCCAGTCCTGCGACCAGCGCGGTCGGCAGCCCCGTGAGCAGTCCGATGAGGATCGTCGACCCGAGGTCGGCGCCGACCTCGCCGGCCGCGAGCAGCGGGCCGGGAGTCGGCGGGACGAACCCGTGGGTGACCGCTCCGGCCGCGCCGATAGCGACGATAAACAGGGCGTAGTTTCGCCCGGTTCGCGACCGGGCTGCCCGTGCGAGCGGCGCGAGCAGGTAGAACACGTTATCGAAGAAGACCGGGATCGACATGACGAAGCCGCTGCTGAACAGCGACACCTCGGAGTTCTCCTGGCCGAACACGCCGTTGAAGAACCGGACGATACGGTCCGCAGCGCCGCTCTCGATCATCGCTTTTCCGATGATCGCCGCCATCAGGATCGGAATCCCGATCCCCGCCATGTTTTCGCCGAACGCCCCCGCGAACTCGCTGGGGACGTCGGCGAACGCGATGGCCGGCGCGACGACGCCTACGGCGAGCCCCGAGACGACCAGCGCGATGAACGGCGGCAAGTCGAGGACGACCAGCAGGAGAACGATCGTCGCGATCCCCACGACGAGCGCGATGAGCGGTGCCTGTCCGCCGATCTGCAGTGGTGTGGTAACGGGAGCCATATACCGGATCGTTCAATAACGTGCGTGTTAGCAATTATCAACCATTTCCTGAATGTTGGAGCGCGACGAGTGTCGTCGTCGGTGGAATCGAGTCCACGCGTACCGCTTCGAACGCAGTCCCTCCCGCAACTCGAGCGCCCCGGCGAGACGGTTTCGAACCCTCCATCGCCGTCGCCGAGGCGTTTCCTGGTCGGGACGGTGCCGTCCTCGAGCCGTTTCGGAGACCGCGTCGCTCCTCAAAATACTTATTCCTGGTTTGAGAAGTCGACCGAACGGACATGCCCTCTAGACGGACGTTTCTGACGACCGCCGTCGCCGGGAACCTCGCGCTCACCGGATGCTCAGCGTTGTCGCGGACAGCGACTTCGACTCCGGAACCGGACGATCCGCCGCCGTCCGGCGTCGACGAACTGCCCGACCCCGACGGACACGTTGCCGGCGCCACCGGCGACTGGTCTACCTTCGGCTGTAACGCGGCCAATACCCGCGCGGTCGCCGACGGCGAAGCGCCGGTCGACGTCGTCAGCGAGCGCTGGCGCGTCGAGGTTTCCGGGTTCACCCAGCACGAACCCGTCGTTGCTGACGGCCGGGTCTATCAGACGGATCACCGGACGCTCCGGGTTTTCGACGCTGCCGACGGGACGGAACTGTGGACGCTCGAGGACGTCTGGGCATCGCCGCTGCTCTGGAACGACGTGGCCTACGTCCCGACGCGCGGCGGCCTCCAGGCCCTCGAGGCTGCGACGGGCGAGCGGCTGTGGGTTCGCGAGTTCGACACGCCCGGCCGGGTGACGACGCCGGCGACGTACGCCGGCCGCCGTCTGGTTTGTGGGGCGGGCGAACAGGTCGTCGCGCTCGATCCGGCCGACGGCGCTGTCGAGTGGCGACGCCAGGTGTACGGACGACTCCTCGATCATCCGGCCGTCTTCATGGGCTACGGATTCGCCCTTGCGACCGAGGCCGGCGAGGTCTACCTGCTCGAGGAGAACGGCATGGGCTGGCGGCGGTGGCAACTCCCCGCGCCGCCGATGTGTCCGCCGACGGCCGGACCCGACTCGCTCTACATCTCTTGCCAGGACGCGCAGACGTACGCACTGATGGACGAGGGGACGACGTCCGATGCAACGACCGACTGGACGACTGACACCGGCTGGATCAAACACGGAATCGGGCTCGTCGACGGGATCGTCCTCGGCGTCGGCAGTCAGGAACTCCACGCGCTCGATTCTGAGACCGGCGATCGGTACTGGACATACGCGACGGGCGACTGGATACGCACAGCGCCGGCCTACGGCCGGGACACCGTCTTCGTCGGCGGGGATCGACTACGGGCGCTCGACCCGACGCCGGGGGACGACCCGGCCGACGGCCCCGCGCTCCGGTTCGAGCGGGCGTTCGCCGGTCGCGTCGGCCCGGGCCCGGTGCTCGACGACGGCGTCCTCTACGTGATCGCGGAAGTCGACGACGAAACGTACGCGTTGCTGGCGCTCGAGTGACTCGAATCGGACAACAGTCGACCAGCGGCGACGGGAAACGGCGACTCGCTCGAGGGCAGTCGGGCCAATCGAGGAAGAGTCACGTCGGTGCGCGAATTTTCGGCGACGTCCCGTCCGTATCGACGGATGAACCAGCGACTTCTGTCACTATTTTCTCGCATTGATTACTGGGGGGCATTAGATGGTATGGAAAATATTAAGCGTCGGTATAGCTTACCGATGCCTACGATGACCGACTACGTTTCGACCACGCCGGGGCTCTATCCGCTCCCGGACTGGGCGAAAGACGACCTTTCGGACCTCAAGGGGCACCAGAAACACGACCTCATCAGCGGCGACGAAAGCGAGGAGATCACCGCGGCCTACGAGGAGGCCCGCGAGGAAGTGATCGGCGTCCAGCAGGACGCCGACCTCGACCGCATCGTCGAGGGCCAACTGCGCTGGGACGACATGCTCGCGCACCCGCTTGCCGTCCACGACGCCGTCGAGACCCGCGGCATCGTCCGCTACTACGACAACAACAACTTCTACCGGGAGCCCGTCGTGCAGGACGACCTGGACTTCTCCGGCGACGTCGCCTCGGAACTCGAGGCCGCCTCGGAACTGCTGGCCGAGGACGACGACCTGCAGGCCGTCCTTCCCGGCCCGTACTCGCTGGCCGACCTCGCGACCGACGAGCAGTACGGCGACGAAGCCGAGTTCCTCGGCGCGATCGCCGACTTCCTCGAGGGCGAAGTCGACGCCTTCCCCGAGCACGAGACGCTGTTCCTGCTCGAGCCCTCGCTGGTCGAGTCGGCGCCCGAAGACGGCCTCGACGAGCGCGCCAGCGAGGCGATCGATCAGGTCGCCGGCGCCACGAACGCCGACGTCGTCGTCCAGCCCTACTGGGGCGCCCTGGAGGAGAAGGTCTACGCGCACCTGCTCGACGCCGATATCGACGCGGTCGGCTTCGACTTCGTCGCTGAGCAGGACGACAACCTCTACAACATTCAGGAGTACGGCGCGACCGACGACGTCTCGCTGGGTCTGGCGGACGGCCAGAACACGCTCGTCGAGGACCCCGAAGCGATCCGCGACCGCGTCGAGTGGGTCTACGACCAGCTGCCCGTCGCCGAGTTCGAGACGGTCTACCTGACGACCAACACCGAGACGTTCTATCTCCCCTACGGCAAGTTCGAGGAAAAGCTCGAGATCCTTGCCGAAGCCGCGGCCCTCGCGGAGGTGAAAGCAGCATGAGTTCGAACGAAAACAAGGACCAGTTCCGACCCGAGGATCACGAGAACGACCACTTCCTGCTGACGACCGTCGTCGGCTCCTACCCCAAGCCCAAGTGGCTAAATCGTGCGAAGGAGCTGTACCAGGACGAGGACCACGAGTTCGACGAGGACGACTGGCAGGAGGCAAAGGACGACGCCGCCCGCCTGATCACGGACGAACACGAGCGCGCCGGCCTAGACGTGGTCGTCGACGGCGAGATGCGGCGCAACGAGATGGTCGAGTTCTTCGCCCACCGCATCGAGGGCTACGAGTTCAACGGCCCGGTCAAGGTCTGGGGCCACAACTACTTCGACAAGCCCTCCGTCGTCTCGGAGGTCGAGTACGACGACTCCTGGCTCGTCGACGAGTACGAGTTCACCGCCGCCGCCAGCGACCGTCCGGTCAAGGTCCCGATCACGGGCCCCTACACGCTCGCGAACTGGTCCTTTAACGAGGCCTACGACGACGACGAGGAACTCGCCTACGATCTGGCCGACCTCGTCAACGAGGAGATCGAGAAGCTCGTCGACGCCGGCGCCCGCTACATCCAGATCGACGAGCCCGCCCTCGCGACCACGCCCGACGACCACGCCATCGTCGGCGAGTGTTTAGAGCGCATCGTCGCCGACATCCCCGAGGAGGTCCGCATCGGCCTGCACGTCTGTTACGGCGACTACTCCCGTATCTACCCCGAAATCCTCGAGTTCCCCGTCGACGAGTTCGACCTCGAGCTCGCCAACGGCGACTACGAGCAGTTGGACGTCTTCAAGGACCCCGACTTCACGAAGGACCTCGCCCTCGGCGTCTGCGACGCCCACGTCGCCGAGGTCGAGTCCGTCGAGCAGATCGAGGCGAACATCAAGAAGGGCCTCGAGGTCGTCCCGCCCGAGCAACTGGTCGTCTCGCCGGACTGCGGCGTGAAGCTGCTGCCCCGCGAGGTCGCCTACGGCAAGATGGCGAACATGGTGGAGGCGGCCCGCAACGTCGAACGGGACCTGGACGAGGGCAACATCGACATCGAACGCGGCACGGCCGCGACGGCGGACGACTGATCGGTCGACCGCTGTAGCGTCGGCTCCTCCTTTTCTCTCACTTTTCGCCGTCCCTTTCACCGACTCTCGAGATCGGTAGTGAATCGTTCGTCCGTCACACGAGAACACGATCCGGCGACGCGACCGTTACCTGGTCACCCCGCCGTCCGGGAAAATACACGTATATCGAGCCGAAACAAACTGCCATGCAAGAGACCGCGTCGAAACGAGACGGACTCCGCGACGAAGTCGCCGAACACCGCGACCCCGAGCACGACGTCGATCCGCTCTTCGTCAACCGCTGGTCGCCCCGCGCGATGACCGGCGACCCGCTCGCGGAAGCCGAGTATCTTCCGCTGTTCGAAGCTGCCCGCTGGGCGCCCTCGGCCTTTAACAACCAGCACTGGCGGTTTCTGTACGCCGACCGCGAGGACGAGGAGTGGGACACCTTCGTCGGCCTGCTCAACGAGATGAATCAGGCGTGGGCGACCGACGCGGCCGTCCTCGTGGTCATCGTCTCGAAGACGACGTTCGACCACAACGACGAGCCGGCGCCCACACACGCCTTCGACACCGGTGCCGCCTGGCAGAACCTCGCGCTCGAGGGGACGCGCCGCGGCCTCGCCGTCCATCCGGTGGCCGGCTTCGATTACGAACGAGCGGCCGAGGAACTCGACGTGCCCGAAGCGTACGAGGTGCAGGCGATGGCCGCGATCGGCGAGCGCGCCCCGCCGAAGACGCTGCCGGACGACCTCCGGGAGCGCGAGCAGCCGAGCGATCGGAAGCCACTCGAGGAGATCGTCCATCGGGGCGGGTTCGACGGCGAGGAGTAGACACCCGCTCTCCGGCCGAACTGCCGAGCGCTCGAGGGCGAGGCTTCAAGCTGAACCGCTTTTCGTCCGGCGACCGAACGGGCCGTATGGACGAGGACGGCCCGCTGTCGCGGGACACGCTCAGGGGGCGAACGGGCGAGAGCTCGGTCGCACACTGGTTCTTGCTCGATGCCGACCGGTGGCTGCTCGCGGGGGTGCTCTCGGTCGCGGCCTTCGCGACCTTCGTCGGCCTCGGCACGGTCGCCATGCCGCTCCGGGCAGCGATGGAGAGCGGAACGCCGATCGATACGGCGTTTCAGGCGCTGGTCGCCGCAATTCTCACCGGCGTGACGCTCGTCGTCTCGATCAACCAACTGGTACTTTCCCAGGAGCTCGGGCGGCTGGGCGACCAGCAGGCGTGGATGGACGAGGCGATGGAGTACCGCCGCAGCGTCGAGGAGTTGTTCGGCTCGGTCGGCCCGCCCGACCCGTCGCAGTTCCTGCAGGCGCTCGTGCAGACGAGCAGCGACCGGGCCGAGGCGCTGCGGGACGCGGTCGCCGATAGCGACGACGACCAACTCCGACGGCGGACCGAGCGGCTGGTCGAGAACGTCTGTCGCAACTCCGAGGAGATCCGCTCGCAGCTCGAGACCTCTACGTTCGGCGAGTTCGGCGTGCTGCGGTCGGGACTGAACTACAACTACTCCTGGAAGATCTACGCGGTCAGGCGGTTGCGCCACGAACACGAGGACAGCCTCGGCGAGGACGAACTGGCGGCGTTCGACGACCTGATCGACAGCCTGACGCTGTTCGGCCCGGCGCTCGAGCACTTCAAGTCGCTGTACTTCCAGTGGGAACTGGTCCATCTCACGCGGTCGATCCTGTACGCCGGGCTCCCCGGCGTGGTGGCCGCGACGGCGACAGTGCTGTACCTCGATCAGGAGTCGGTACCGGGAACGACGCTCGGCGTGGATAATCTGGTGTGGGTCGTCAGCACCAGCGCGACACTCTCGCTCGTGCCGTTCTTCCTGTTAGCGGCCTACGTCCTTCGAATTGCGACGATTTCGAAGCGAACCGGTTCCCTCGGGCCGTTCATCCTCCGACGCGCCGAGCGGACGGAGGCGATCGATTGGGAGCAGTAACCGAGTCGTCGGCTGCACGGGATCGACGACTCGAGTCGGTAAGCTCGACTCGCGCAGTGTCGGACTCGACCCGACCGAGACGCGCCGTCACTCGAGCGGGCCGCTCGCCGACGAGTAGTCGAGCCGTATCCGACCTGTATCTCGCCGATACGAACCGCACCGCGACCGTATTCGATTGTACGCTGAAAATGTTTATTATATTTCGAGTTCCGTTACCGCCCCGCATGACGGACGGTAACTCACAGGCGACAGAATCGGCCGAAGTAGACGAGTCGCGGCGGACGTTCATGAAGGCCACCGGCGCCGCGACGGCGGCGTCGGGCGTCGGGCTCGGCGCGAACAGCGCGGCTGCGTCGACGGGCGGCGACCGCCGCTCGATCGACCTCGACCGCCTGCTCGAGGAGATGACCATAGAGCAGAAGGTCGGCCAGATGACTCAGGTCGCGATCGACGATCTCGGCGAGGGGTTCGGCCCCGAGACGGCGTTCAACGATCACGAGGAGCCGGCGACGCTCGGCGAACTCTTTACCGAACTCCACGTCGGCTCGATCCTCAACGGCGGCGCCTCCGGCCCGACCTACGACGGCGAGGAGTTCGTCGCCGGGTTGAATCGGCTCCAGCAGTACAACGTGGCCAACAACGGCACCGGAATTCCGTTCATCTGGGGCGGCGACGCGCTCCACGGAAACACGCTGCTCGACGGCTGTACGAGCTTCCCGCAGCGGCTCAACATGGGGATGACCCGCGACATCGACCTCGTCGAGGACGCGGCGACGCACACCGGCGCCGAAATCGCGGCCATGGGCGGCCACTGGATCTTCGGCCCGACGGTCGACCTGCTGCGGGACATGCGCTGGGGCCGGTTCTTCGAAGGTCACAGCGAGGATTCGATGCTGCTCGGCGAGATGGGGAAGGCCCGCGCCCGCGGCTTCGAACGGAACGGCCGCGTCGCCGCGACGGTCAAACACTTCGCCGGGTACGGGACGCCGAACACCGGTAAGGACCGCGCCCACGTTCGCACGTCGATGCGCGACCTTCGCACCAGACAGCTCCCGGCCTACGAGCGCGCGCTCGAGGAGGCGAAGACGGTGATGGTCAACAGCGGCGCGGTCAACGGCAAGCCGGCCCACGCCTCGAGTTGGCTGCTGATCCAGGTGCTCCGCAAGCGCTTCGACTTCGACGGCGTCATCCTGAGCGACTGGGACGACTTCTACCGGCTCGTCTCAAACCACGAGTACCTGCCCGACACGGAGGACGGCTGGCGCGAGGCGGTCAAGCAGGGAATCGCCGCCGGCGTCGACATGCACATGTGCGGCGGCGAGGTCGCTCCCGCGGACTTCATCGAAACCGTGATCGACCTCGTCGAGAGCGGCGAACTCTCGGAAGCGCGGATCGACGCCTCGGTGCGGCGCATCCTCGAGCTCAAGCTCGAACTGGGGCTGTTCGAGGAGCCGATCGTTCCCGAAGATCAGATCACCGAACTCGTCGGCGGTGCCCAGAGCGTCTCCGAGCAGTTGGCCAAGGAGTCGCTCGTCCTTCTGAAAAACGAAAACGACGCCCTGCCGCTCGAGGGCACCGAACGTGTCCTCCTGACCGGGCCCGGCGTCGAGGACGGGACGCCGAACCGGTTCCTGATGCAACACGGCGGCTGGACGCTGGGCTGGCAGGGAATCGAGGACGGCGACCTCACCGAGGACGGGCCGCGGCCGCGCCAGAACACGATCGAGGACGGGCTGGCCGCTCGACTCGGCGACCGGCTCACGCACGTCCCGACCGAGTTCCGCGCGGCACCGTACGAGAGCATCTACGAGAACTTCGACAACGGCTTCTTCGACGTGACCGACGAGCAGGCGGCGGCGATCCGAAACGCCGCACCCCGGTCGGATGCGGTCGTGATCGTCCTCGGCGAGGGGCCGCACAACGAGGGCTTCGGCGACCGCGACAAGATGCGGTTCCCCGAGGCCCAGCGGGAACTCGTCGAACTCGTCGCCGAGTCAACCGACGACGACGTGCCGCTCGTCGGCGTCATCCTCGCCGGCAGTCCGCGCGGGACCGCCGAAACCTTCGACCACCTCGACGCGGTGCTCTTTGCCGGTCAGCCCGGTAGCGACACCGGCGTCGCGGTCGCTGACACCCTGTTCGGCGACTACAACCCCTCCGGCAAGCTGTCGTTCACCTGGGAAGGCAACGTCGGCCACGTGCCCCAGTTCTACGACGACTACCCGCCGCGCCAGTCCGTCGGCGCCGAGGACCAGCTGGTCCAGTTCGAGTTCGGCCACGGCCTCTCCTACACCGACTGGGAGTATTCGGACCTCTCGCTGTCGCCGGCGACCGTCGCCGATCCGGCGTCGACGCCGACGGTCACGGCGCAGGTCACCGTCCACAACACCGGCGACGTGGCCGGCGACCACATCGTCGAGGTGTACAACACCGAGTCCTACGGGTCGGTCCTCCAGCCCCACCGCCGCCTAATGGGCTTCGAGCGCGTCCACGTCGGCGCCGGCGAGAGCGAACCCGTCACGATCGAACTCGACCTCTCGACGCTCGAGGTCGTCCCCGGCGACGTGCCCGGCCACCGGGCGAAGGTCGTCGAACCCGGCGAGTACGAGGTGGCCGTCGGCGACGCGACGGCGACGCTGACGATCGAACGGGCGGGTCACATCACCGATCCCGAACCGATGCCGGGCCGCTACGACATCAACAACGACGGCGAGGAGGACATCGACGACGTCATGGCGCTGTACCGGCGCCTCGAGTAGGGTAGCGCGCGCTCGATTCCGATTCGAACGGGGCGATAAGCGGTACCGAAACTGATGGTTTCAGCTACTATGATCGCTATCGGACGGCGGGGCGTCAGCAGTAGCCCCTGAATTCTCGGCCTGCAGCCGCCAAGGGCCGTCTGTAATCGTGTCATACAGGCAGCGGATTTAACCCCATCAATGTGTCAGTCCGTGGCAAGACATGGTGCATCGGGTGCCCGTTCGATCGCCAGGGGACGACGCGTCGTACGCCGACCGGCCGCAGACGCCATCGTATCCATGAGTGCTCGAGCCGACGATCACGGGCGGGTTCGGGCCTTTTTCACTGCGCTCGGCGACGTCTCGAGTCGGCTCGTCCAGCGGTATCTCCCGGACGCGTTCATCTTCGCGCTCCTGCTGACCTTTCTGACGATGGTCATCGCGGTGCTGGTCACCCCCGAGGGGCCGGCCGACGTCGCGATCCACTGGGGCGAGGGCTTCTGGGAGGTGATCGGGTTCTCGATGCAGGCGTCGCTCGCCCTGCTGACCGGCTGGGCGCTCGCGGACTCGCCGCCGGTCAAGCGCGTCCTCCGATCGATCGCCGCGATTCCGGACAGCCAGCTGCAGGCGATTTTCGTCGTCGCGCTCTGCGGCCAGTTGCTCGGGCTCTTTCACTGGGGCGTCGTCCTGATCGCCGGCGCCATCCTCGCCCGAGAGGTCGGAATCGAGATGGACGAGAAGGGGATCGAGGTCCACTACCCGCTGCTGGTCGCGGCGGCCTATGCGGGGCTGCTTCCGTGGCATCAGGGCCTGTCCGGCGCCTCGCTGTTGCTCTCGGCGACGGAGGGCCACTTCGCCGAGGAGAGCATGGGCGTGATCCCGGTCTCGGAGACGATTTTCCACCCGTTCAACCTCGCGATCGTCGCCGGCGTCGTCCTGGTGACCGTCGTCGTCATGCCGCTGATGGCGCCCAGGCGGGAGAACGCGACGACCGTACCGAAGGAACAGCTTCGCGGCGCCGACGTCAGCGATATGGCGGCCGACGGCGGCACGAACGCGAACGCCGACGCGGCCGCGCGGCTCCCACACCGGACCCGCGAGTCCGCGCTGAAGGAGATGCTGCTCGATAGCCGCCTCGTCTGTCTCGGGATGGGGCTGCTCATCTGGGTCTACCTGGGCTATCTGTTCGCGACGGAGCCGTTCATGGACGTGTTCGACATCAACGTCTTCATCACGGTGATGTTCGGCCTCGGTTTCCTCGCGCACGGTACGCTGCGCAGCTACATCGACGTCTTCTACGAGGCGATCAAGGGGGCCAGCCAGATCATCATCCAGTTCCAGTTCTACGGCGGAATCATGGGCATCATGGTCTTCTCCGGGCTGGTCGAACTGATCGCCGAGACCGCCGCCGCGTACGCGAGCGACACGACGTGGTACCTGTTCGTGTTCGTCTCCGGCGGCATCGTCAACTTCTTCGTCCCCTCCGGCGGCGGCCAGTGGGTCGTCATGGGCGAGATCTACGCCTCGGCCACCCAGCAGATCTCGGGGACCCAGATGAACCACATGCTCATCGCGTTCGCGATGGGCGATCAGTGGACCAACATGATCCAGCCGTTCTGGGCGCTGCCCGTGCTGGGGATCGCCGGCCTCTCGATCCGCGACATGATGGGCTACGTCGTCGTCCTGTTCCTCTTTAGCGGGCTCGTGCTGGGCGCCGGTGCGCTCGCGATCGGGGTGTTCGGGTGATCGCGATGGCGGGTGAACCAACCTCCTCGAGTTCGAGTTCGAATCCGAATCCGAACTCGAGCGCGAACGCCGGCGGAACCGCAGGCGAGACGCGCGCGGACCGGTACCGCGACGCGTTCGTCCCGACCCTCGGCCGGTACTTCCCCGAGGCGCTGAGCAACGCCGTGGTGCTCGCCGCGCTGGCGCTGCTCGTGACCGTCCCCTTCCTCGAGCCGATGACCCAACTCGAGTTGCTGGGGACCGGCTTCTTCGACCTCTTTAGCGTCCAGATGCTGCTGATCCTCTACTGGGTACTGGGCGCCGCGCTCGTCGAATCCCCGCGGGTCGGCGCAGTGCTCGACCGATTCGCCGCGGCTCTGCCGACGAGCCAAGCGGGAGTCATCTACGCGACTGGGGTCCTCTCGCTGCTGCTGGGCTGGCTCAACTGGGCGCTCGGTCTGATCGGCGGCATTTACCTCGGCCAGCGGCTCTGTCGCCGCGCTCGAGAGAACGGCATCGCCGTCCACTACCCGGCCGTGCTCACCGCGAGCCTGCTCGCGCTCGTGCTCACGAACCAGGGTCTCTCGAGCCCCGGCGGCCTCATGCTGGCCGACGAGAGCGGGTTGGCGAATTTCATGGTCGACGAGGTCGGCTCGATCGCGATGTCAGAATTCCTGTTGCATCCGGTCAACCTCGTCTCGACCGCCGTATTCGTGCTCACGCTCCCCGCGCTCCTCGTCGTGCTGGCGCCGGACGCGGACGCGGCGGACGGCACCGACGATGCGATCACGACCCTCGGCGAGCGAAACGCGCTGCTCGACAGGACGGAGTCGATCGCGGCGGCGTTCGACCACTACTCGCCGGCAGTTCCGCCGGCGGACTGGGAGGTCGGCGACCGCCTCGAGAACTCGCGGCTCATCACCGCGCTCGCAGTCGCCGTTGGCCTCATCTCCGCCGGATGGTACTTCGGGACCGGCGGCCGGCTGACGCTGCCGTGGCTGGCGTTTACGCTGTTGATCCTCGGACTCGCGGTCCAGGGGCCGCCGATGGCGTTCAGAAAGAAGACCGAGGACGCGACGCGGTGGGCGCTCCACGTGGCGGTCCCGTTCCTGCTCTACGCCGGCGTCTGGGCGCTGCTCGACGAGGCAGGACTCTACGGAACGATCGGCGACGCGATCGCCGCGACCGGGGTTCCGGCCGCGGCGTCCTACGTCGTCGCGTTCGCGCTCGGCTTGCTGGTTCCGGATCCGGGCTCCCTGTGGGTGCTCCAGGGGCCGGCAGTCGCCGCCGCGGACGTCGATCTGGTCGGCTCGCTCGTCGCGACGATGTACGGCGCGGGCCTGTCGAACCTCTGGCTGGGCTTCCTGTTCGCGAGCCTCCTCTCGCTGTACGGCTTCGACTGGCGGGAGTTCGTGCGCTACGCCGGCGCGGTCACCGTCTACGTGACGGCCGTCGTTGTCGGACTCCTGCTGCTCTTCTGACTTTCGGTCGGGCCGGCTTCGGGCGACTCGAGTCTATTCCGCGACGTCGGTCGGCACCGCGTGGCTCCGTAACGCATTATCCGCGGGACGAGAAATGAGAGCGCATGACTCGCGACGTGTTAGTGGCCGGCGAAACGCTGATCGACTTCCTGCCCGAGCGGCCCGGCCCGATCTCGAGCGTCGAGGGGTTCGAACGACGGGCGGGCGGCGCCCCCGCGAACGTCGCCGTCGCGCTCGCGCGCCTCGAGCACGCGCCGCTGTTCTGGACCCGCGTCGGCGCCGATCCGTTCGGACGCTACCTCGAGTCGGTCCTGACCGAGCACGGCCTGCCGGATCGGTTCCTCGAGCGCGACCCCGACGCGAAGACGACGCTAGCCTTCGTCACTCACGACGAGACCGGCGACCGCAGCTTCTCCTTCTACCGCGACGGGACCGCCGACACTCGCCTCGAGCCCGGCCGGCTCGACGACCCGACCCTCGCTGACCGGGAGTGGGTCCACACCGGCGGCGTGACGCTCTCGAGTGGTCGTGCCCGCGAGGCCACGCTCGATCTGCTCGAGCGGGCCGCCGACGCGGGCTGTACGACCTCGTTCGATCCGAACTTTCGGCCGGAACTGTGGCCCGACGAAGAGACCTTCCGGACGGTCGTCCGCGATGCACTCGAGCACGTCGACGTGCTGAAAGCGACCGACGAGGAACTCGAGACGCTGGGGTTCGGGAGCGACGGAGATGCTGATAGAGGCGGGGACGACCTCGAGACCCGCGCTCGAGCGGCGCTCGCGGCCGGCCCGGACGCGGTCTTCGCGACCCGCGGGGGCGAGGGAGCGATCGCCGTCGCGGCCGAGGACTCGCCGTGGGCGGGGACGGGTGCGAGTACAGTCGAACACCCGGGGTACGACGCCGACGTCGTCGACACCACCGGCGCCGGGGACGCCTTCGTCGCGGGGACGATCGCGGCGCTACACGAGGGCCGCGCCGACCTCGAGGCGACGCTCGCGTTCGCCAACGCGGTCGGCGCGGCCGCGACGACGGCTGCGGGAGCGATGACTGCGCTACCGGATCGCGAGGCGGTGCGCTCGATGCGCGAGTAACGTCGAGTAGACGGCAGACGCGCTCAGGAGTAGGTGAAATACCGCACGTCGCAGTCCGGACAGACCAGCTTCTCCGGCGGCGTTTCGCCGATCGGCGTCACCTCGCCGCAGCAACTCGACTGCGTAATCGTCAGGTCGCGCTCGCAGCGCGGACACGACGCCAGCAGCGAGCGCAGCGGTCGGCCAGCGGCGAGCCGAATCGCGGGGTCGTCGATCCACGACTCGAGGGCGCGAGCGGCCGCGAGTTCGGCGACGGCGATCGGTCGCGTGAGCGACGCGACGCCGCCAGTCGCTTCGTCTCCCTCGAGGACGACCGCCTCGGTACGAAACTTCCGACTCGTTCGCGTCGTGACCGACGGCCCCGTGAGGTCCGCGGCGATCGCGGCGAGGGCCTCGAGGTCGCGGTCTCGCAGCCGGTCCATCTCCGCCCGCCAGTCCTCGCGGAACGAGTCGGCGAGGGTGAGTTCCGGAGCGACGTCGGCGTCGGTATCGTCGCCGTCGTCCGCCGCCGGAATCGGGACGACGACGCCGGCCTCGAGCAGCGCGGTGACGACCTCGTCGCCGGTCGGCTGGGTCGTTTCGGCATCCGTTCCGTCCGCGAGCCCCGACGTCGGTTGCGGGGTCGCCGAATTGCGGTGGCCGAACGGATCGCCCGGAAGCCGCGCCGCGAGTCGCGGCCCGACGCGAGGCGTGTACGGTACGGCGTAGCCGCGGAGCCAGATCGCCGCCGCACCGACCAGTACGGCGCCCGTGGCGACGACCGGCCGATCGACGATCACGAGGCCAATCGCGACGGCCGCGACGAGAACGACGTTGAGGACGGTACACGGCAGACACCTGTTCGCGCCGGTGTAGGCCGGTCGGCGGAGGCGCTCGATCGTGCGACCGATCATACGGCCGCGGTTTCGAGCCGAGCGCCTTCAGTGTGGCGCCGGAGACAGTCTTTTTTACACCCAGTGTGTTATCCGGCCTGAAATGAATGTGAATCTCTCCCGTAGATCGGCCGGCGGTTGTCGGTCGGTTTGCTGGAGCAGCGACGGGGACGCGTCGATCGTCGGTGTACAGCGCGACGGCGTTCGGGGACGAGGTGAACGGTGATGGACGGCGACGAACTGACGGCCACGCTCGAGGAAGCGGGGTTGTCGCCGTACCAGGCTGACGCCTTCGTGACGCTGCTGGAACTCGGCTCGGCGTCGGCGACCGACGTCGCACAGGCCAGTTCGGTGCCGGATCCGCGGATCTACGACGTACTGCGCGGCCTCGAGGAGAAGGGGTACGTCGAGACCTACGAGCAGGACAGCCTCCACGCTCGGGCGCACGACCCGGCGGACGTCCTCGCGGACCTCCGGTCTCGCGCCGATCGCTTCCAGACCGCGGCGGAGGAGATCGAGGACCGGTGGAGCCGTCCCGACCTCGAGGACCACAGAGTGAGCATCGTCAAGCGCCTCGATACGGTGCTGGCGCGGGCCGACGAACTGATCCGCGAAGCCGACAATCAGGTGCAGGTCGGCCTGACGCCCGCCCAGTTCGACGAACTCGCGGACGCGCTCGAGGTCGCCCGGGAGAACGGCGTCAACGTCAAGGTGAGTCTCTTTCCGGAGCTGGATTCCGAGCCGGCGTTGCCGTCGACCGACGCCCTCGCTCGGACGTGTGCGGAGGCGCGGTACCGCACGCTCCCCGCGCCGTTCGTGGCGCTGATCGATCGCTCCTGGACCTGTTTCGCTCCGCACGGCGATTCGACGAACCAGTACGGCGTGATCGTCAACGACCGCACCCTCGCGTACGTCGTCCACTGGTACTTCCTCTCCTGTCTCTGGGAAGTCCACGAGACGATCTACAGCGACCGACGCGAGGAGCCGCCGATTACCTACGTCGATCTCAGGCGGTGTCTTCGGGACGTCGAACCGCTCCTCGCGGACGGCGTCACGATTCGAACGACAGTTTGGGGCTACGACACGAACACCGGACGGGAGGTGACGCAAACGGGGACGATCACGGACGTGTCGTACATCGACGACGTAGACGACTCGAGAGCGGACGCAACGACGGAGTCGATCACGCTGTTACAGCTGTCGGGAAAGGCCTCGCTGACGGTCGAGACGGACGACGGCGAGGTGACGGTCGGCGGCTGGGGCGCGATGCTCGAGGACATCGAAGCGATCGAGATTACGATCACGGCCCTCGAGTAAGCGCACACCCAGCGCAGCTATGAGCGAGTAGAGACCGATCGATCCGCCCGGGAAACCGGAGACCGCTGTTTTCTCGCGTCTCAGTCCCGTTAACGAGTTAACAACACCTGTTGTAACTCGTCCATTAAATATAAGTGATGATGAGTATCATTGTTCTTCATATGAGTGAAAGACACTCACAGGGAGATCGAACCGATGCGAGCGTGTCGCGGCGGACGTTCGTGAAGGCGGCCGGGGCCGGCGGCGCCAGCGTCAGCCTCGCCGGCTGTGTCTACGGTGGCGAGAGCTCGAGCGACGGGGCCGTCGTCTGGGGCTTCGACCCGAACGCCGCGGAAGCGGTGGGCGACGACATCGTCTCGCTCGTACAGGAGAGCGGCGCCGACGGGGTGGACATCGAACTGCAGCCCGGCGACGAGGATACGGGCGCCCGCCGGGAGACGTACACGAACCTGCTCGAGGCCGGCGAGACCCAACCCGACCTGTTCCTGATGGACAGCGGCTGGGTGAACGTCTTCATCCAGCGCGGTCACATCGCGAACTTGAGCGAGGAACTCGACGAGAGCGAACTCTCGACGGTCGAAGACGAGTACTTCGAGCGGTTCACCGCGACGACCCGCGACCCGGGGAACGGCGACCTGTACGGCATCCCGATGTTCCCGGACTACCCGACGATGCAGTACCGGAAGGACTACGCGCGGGAGGCCGGCTACGGCGAGAGCGACTTCGAGGAGTGGGCGACCGAACCGATGACCTGGGCGGAGTGGGCCGAGGTCACCCAGGAGATCGTCGAGGCCTCCGACGCCGAGTACGGCCTCGCGACGCAGTGGGACCAGTACGAGGGGACGGCCTGCTGTACGTGGAACGAGGTCATGTCCTCGTTCGGCGGCGCCTACTTCGGCGGCCGCGACAACGTTCTGGGTCCAGTCGGCGATCGGCCGGTGACGGTCGACGAACCGGAGTTCATCGAGGGACTGCGGATGATGCGCACCTTCGTCGCCGACGAGGCGGACGACCACACCCTCGAGGACGAGTATCCGCTCAGCCTCGCCACGTCGGACATCACCTCGTGGACGGAAGAAGACGCCCGTACGGCCATCCTCAACGGCGACGCGGCCATGCAGCGCAACTGGCCGTACGCGATCAACCTGAACGTCGCGGACGCCGACGACCCGCTTCCGGTCGAGGACTACGGTGCGATGCCGATCCCCTACGGCGTGCCCGAGGAAGAAGCCGCCCAACCCGGTACCGGCGGCACGACCGCGGCGCTCGGCGGCTGGCACCTCGTGCTCAACCCCAACTCCGAACGCAAGGAAGAGGCCCTCGAGGTCATCCGCGCGACGATGACCGACGAGTTCAACCTCGGCATGTTCGATCTCTGGGGCTGGGTCCCGCCGAAGCCGGCGCTGTTCGACGCCGATGAGGTCCAGCAGGCCGACCCGATGGGTAACTACATGGACACCCTCCGCGTCGCCGGCGAGAACGCGATGCCGCGCCCGGTGACGCCGGTCTGGACGAACCAGTCGAGTCTCATCGCCGAGGAGGTCAACCTCGCGGTCGCCGGGGACAAGGCGCCCGATCAGGCGGCGGCCGACCTCCAGAGCGGTCTCGAAGACATCGAAGAACAGGGCTGACGCAAGGATGAGTACCGAAGACCAGACGTCCGGTCCCGTCCGGGAGTCGAGACGATCGGGGCCGGCCGTCGCGATCACGCGCTGGATCGAGAACCTCGGCGAGACGGCGTTCGCCTACCTGCTGCTGTCGCCGATCATCGTCCTGTTGAGCGTGGTCGCGCTGTATCCGCTCTTGCGGACGTTCGAGCTGTCGCTGTACCAGAACGTGCTGACGGATCCGGAGTTCGTCGGCTTCGGGAACTACGTCGAACTGCTGACCGGCGAAGCCAACTCGCGGTTCCCCGGCTCGACGACGTTCCTGCCCAGCGTCAGCGTCGACGGCACGTTCCCGTTCGTGCACTTCGGCGGGCTGCTCCGGAGCGCGCTCGCGGTGACGATTATCTTCACCGCCGTGAGCGTCTTCTTCGAGACGCTGATCGGCTTCGGCCAGGCGCTGGTCCTCGACCAGGACTTCCGCGGCCGACGGTGGGTCCGCACCGCGATCATCATCCCGTGGGCGATCCCGATCGTCATCCAGGGGATGATGTTCTTCCTGATGTTCCATCCCACGGCCGGGTTCCTGACGGACCCGCTCGCGGACTGGGGGATCGTCCAGGCGAACAACACGCTGAACGATCCGGCCAGCTCCCTGTTGATCATCTCGGTCGCGGACATCTGGAAGACGTCGGCGTTCATGGCGCTGCTCATCCTGGCCGGCCTCCAGAGCATCGACCGGAGCCTCTACGACGTCGCGAAGGTCGCCGGGGCGAGCAAGTGGCAGCAGTTCAAACTGATCACGTTCCCGCTCGTCCTGCCGACGCTCGGCATCGCCGTCCTGTTCCGTACCATCGCCGCGATGCGGATCTACGGCCTCATCGACTCGGTCTCGAACTGTTCGACCGTCCCGTCGCTGTCGTGCATGGTCGTCTCGACGTTCAACACCAATCGCGGCCTCGCGTCCGCGGTCGCGTTCGTGACGGCCGGCGTCATCGGTATCGCCGTGATGGGCGTGATCTACCAGCAGTACAAGGAGGGATTCTGAGATGTCGAACGTACCCGAACCCGAACCGGCACACGAGCCCGCACAACCGTCGACCGACGACGAGGACCGCGGGCCGCTCGAGCGCTGGACCCGCGGCGTCATCGAGGACTCGGAGAAGCGCAGCCGGCTCTACCGGGCGCTGTTTTACGTCGTGACGATCTTCTTCCTCGTGACGACGCTGTTCCCGTTCTACTGGCTGTTGGTACTCGCGCTGACGCCGAACGGGTTAATCCAGCAGGGTAACTGGGCCGTCTCGCTCCCCGCAGTCGGCGAGGTCCCGTTCCCGGCGCCGCAGGGATTCAACCCCGCCGCGTTCCTCGAGGTGTTCCAGCAGGTCCCGTTCCACCTCTACGTGTTCAACAGCTTCGTGCTCGCGACGATGACGACGCTCATCGTCCTCGTCCTCGCGAGCCTCGCGGGGTACGTCTTCGGGCGCCTCGAGTTCCCCGGCCGCGGGCTGATGATGCTCGCCGTGCTGGCGATCTCGTACTTCCCGCCAGCGGCGTTTCTCATCCCGCTGTTCGACGCCTTCCTCGGGAACGCGGTGACGCTCCCGTTCCTGGGGATCGAGCTGTTCACGCCGCCGCGGCTGGTCAACACGCCGGGATCGATGATCATGCCCATGAGCGCGCTGTTCCTCCCGCTGGCGATCTTCATCCTCACCACGTTCTACTCGCAGATCCCGGACGGGCTGGAGGACGCGGCGCGCGTCGAGGGGACCACGCGGCTGGGCGCGCTGGTTCGCGTGATCATGCCGCTGTCGGCGCCCGGCGTCGCGACCGCCGCCGTGTTGACCTTCATCTCGGTCTACAACGAGTACTTCTTCAGCTCGATCATGGCGCTGCAGAACGAGCCCGACCAGTGGTCGCCGCTGGTCGGGGGCATCCTGAGTTACCAGACTCAGTACACGACGGATTTCAACCTCATGGCGGCCGCCAGCATCGTCGGCGTGTTGCCCATGCTGATCCTCGTCGTGTTCGCACAGGAGAAAATCGTCAGCGGACTCACCGACGGAGCACTCAAGGAGTGATCATCTATGGCACGCGTAACACTCGATAACGTCACGAAACGCTACGAAGACGTCGTCGCCGTCGACGACATGAACCTCGAGATCGAGGACGGCGAATTCGTCACCCTCGTCGGCCCTTCCGGTTGCGGGAAGTCGACGACGATGGAGACGATCGCCGGCCTCACCAAGCCGACCGAGGGGACGATCCGCATCGGCGACGCGGACGTCACGACCCTCCCGCCGAAGGACCGGGGCGTCGCGATGGTCTTCCAGAACATCGCCCTGTTCCCCCACATGGACGTCTACGACAACATCTCGTTCGGCCTGCGGCTGCGCAAGTACAACGAAGAGGAGATCGACCAACGCGTCGACCGCGCCGCCGAGATCGTCCAGCTCGAGGGGATGCTCGACCGGATGCCCGACGAACTGTCGGGCGGCCAGCAACAGCGCGTCGCGATCGCCCGCGCGATCGTGCGCGAACCCGCGGTCTTCCTGATGGACGAGCCGCTGGCCAACCTCGATGCAAAACTCCGCGTCCACATGCGCACGGAGCTCCAGCGGCTCCACAAGCAACTGGACACGACGATCATCTACGTCACGCACGACCAGGCCGAGGCGATGACCATGTCCGACCGGATCGCGGTCATCAACAACGGCCGGCTCCAGCAGATCGCCCCGCCCCTGGAATGTTACAACGAACCGGCGAACCTGTTCGTCGCCGGCTTCATCGGTTCGCCGTCGATGAACTTCGTCGAAGGGGAGTTGACCGCGAACGGGTTGACGACCGAGCACTTCGATATCGCGTTCGATCCCGCCGACCTCGAGGGCGCCTCGATCGGCGACACGGTGACGATGGGCGTTCGGCCGGAGGACATCTACCGGACCGACGCGGCCCAGTCGCTCCCGACGGCGTCGGCGCCGATCGACGCGACGACGGACGTCCTCGAGCCGATGGGTGACGAGATCTTCGTCTACCTCTCGCTCGACGACGGCGGCGCGGGCGCGACGATGACCAGCGAACAGGCCGCGAGCGCGGCCAACCAGTTGCTGATGAGCGTCGATCCGGACGCGGCGATCGACGAGGACGACGACGTCAGCGTCGTCCTCGACCGCTCGAAGATCCACCTGTTCGACGCCGCCAGCGGCGAGGCGCTCGTCCACGGCCTTGACGAACTAACGACGGGGCCCGCAACGGGTGCGGAGAGTGCGGAAAGTGCAGGCAGTGCGGGCAGCGCGGGTGGTCAGCGTGAGTAACCTCGTCCCGCTGGTCTACTACGGCGGCCTGCTCGTGCTGTTTTTCTTCTGGATCTACGGGATCGTCTCGTTCGCGTTGGATCTAAAGAACACGATCATCCCGGGTATCCGGGCGTACTGGCGCGGTCGAACACAACGGAAACAGCGGCAAGAGAGCGACAATGAACGTTCGGAGCGAGAGAAACAGCTGTACTGACCGATGGCAGCCGACGACGCTGGAGCCGAACGCGGAGCCGACGATGAAGAGATACCCGAGGACGAAGCCGAAGACGGAGGCACAGGTACCCCGATGACGGCGACCGAGACGGACCCCCAGTCCGTTCGCACCGGCATCATCGGACTCGGAAATATCGGCCACCACCACGCCGACCGGCTCGTCGAGCACGGCGTCCCGCTCGTCGGCGGGATGGACGTCGACGCGGGGGCTCGCGAGCGGTTCGCGACCCACTACGACGTCGAGGTCTACGACGACCACCGCGACCTCTTCGACGCCGTCGACGCGGTCGTCATCACCACGCCCAACCGGTTCCACGAGGAGTACGCCGTCGACGCCTTCGAGCGCGACCTCCACGTCCTCCTCGAGAAACCCCTCGCGCACTCCGTAGAGAGCGCCCGGCGGATCGCCGACGCGGTCGTCGACGCCGACGGGGTGTGTATGGTCGGGTTCAACAACCGGTTCTTAAACGCCGTCCGCCTCGTCCGCAACCGGATCGACCGCGGCGAGTTCGGCGAGGTGACCCACGTCGAGGCCAACTACGTGCGCCGGCGGGGCGTCCCCGGTCGCGGCTCGTGGTTCACCCGGCGCGAGGTTTCCGGCGGCGGCGCGCTCATCGATCTGGGCGTTCACGCGATCGACCTCGCAATGTACCTGCTGGACTACCCCGCCGTCGAAGACGTCTCCGGGGTCGCCCGCTCCGAGTTCGGGGCCCGCGATGACTACGCCTACCTCGAGATGTGGGGCGACGATCAGGGGCCGGGCGCCTTCGACGTCGACGACTCCGCGAGCGCCTTCATCCGCTGTGCGGGGGATCGAACCGTCTCCCTCGAGGTGGCGTGGGCGACCAACCGCCCGCCGACCCACGAGTTCGTCGTCCGCGGCACCGAGGCCGCCGCGCGGTTCGACCTCCTGACGAACGAACTGACGATCTACTCGGCGAGCGCGGACGGGCCGGATCACATGCTCGACACGAGCATCGAAACTGCGGAGAACGACACCCACGCCGACGAACAGGCGGCGTTCTTCGACGCGATCGCCGACGGCCGATGCGGCGGCTCCACCGTCGAGGAGGGGCTGACCGTCCAGCGGATCGTCGACGCGATCTACCGCTCGAGCGAGCGCGGCGGCGCCGTCTCGCTCGGCGACGAATCGCCGTAGGGCAACCCTTCTTACCCTGATCGGCGGTTGCAACGGCTGCAGCGGGATCGAATCGGAAACTATCGGTTATTCCGGATCCGAGTTTCCAAAATAGTTTGGAGGAAGGCTTCTATCAATTTTCGTGGTGTATCGCAGACACAGCATGACGTCGGAACGGATGCAGCCAGCGATGGTGGATCGCGTCTACGACCTCCTGTCCGATCGGCGGCGCCGACACCTGCTCTATCTCCTGCTCGACGGTGATCGGCTGCCCGTCGACGAGATTGCGCTCCGACTCGCGGCGTGGGAAGGCGAAACGCCGCTGCCCGCGGTCGAAGACGACCGGAGACGGCGAATAGCCACGGCGTTGCGGCACAACCACCTTCCCCGACTCGCCGACCACGACGTCATCGAGTACGACCCCGACGGGGAAACGGTCGCTCCCGGCCCCGACTTCGACGCGGTCGAATCCGTCGTCCGTCGCGCCTCCGCGATCGAAATCGACGCGAACCCGGCCGACGGTACGAGCAGCACGTGGTCGAACGGGTTCTCCGACTGACCGCGAACCCAGTTGCCGGCTTCGGTCCCCTCCCACTGCCCTCCGTTCCATCGTCTTCCCACTCGTCGAATGCCAGTATGACAATCCACTTGAGGGCGTCCGCTGTCACTGTCGGATACGAGATGTTCCACGAACAGCGACGGACCGTTCCCGGCTCGCCCGACGAACTGCTGGCAGAGTACCGCGACGACCTCGCGGCCGCCGTCGAGGAGTACGGCCCCGAGGCGGCCGCCGCCGACACCGACGTCGATCGCGACGCGATCGACCGGTTGCTCGAGGGCGACCGTCCCGAGTTCACGCTCGAGGAGGCCGCCCAGTTGCAGGCGCTTTCCGAGCGCGCGCCGGACGCGGAAACGATCGTCGACATGGGCTGTGAACACCTCCTGCTGGGGATGTCGACGGCGGTGCTCGACGTCGACGCCCTCGAAACCGAGGTGGCGCTCGAGATGGACGCCAAGGAGATCCAGCAGAAGATCGAACAGCGCGCGCCGATGTCCTTCGCGGAGTACGCCCACATCCAGTACGCAATCGCGGATAACACGCCCTGAGTACGTCTCCGGACTGTTCACCATCGTTCGATCGATCGCCCGCCGGCTCGTTCCGTTCGTCCAGAAATCAGCAAATATGGCCGAACGGTTGGCCGTACTACCCGCGAGCGGTGCCATTATGTGTATCCGCTCGCGAATTCGAGTATGGAAATCGCAATTCTGGGCTGCGGGTATATCGGCCTCGAGTTGGGCCGCCAGCTGACGGCCCGAGGCCACGACGCCGTCGGCGTTCGCCGGTCCGACGCGGGCCTCGAGGCGATCGGGGACGCCGGCTTCGAGGCCGTCCGGGCCGATATCACCGACCGCGACGAACTCGAACGAGTACCCGACGTCGACGCGATCGTCTTCGCCGCGAGCAGCGGCGGCCGCGGCGCCGACGCGGCCCGCGAGGTCTACGTCGAGGGACTGCGCACCGCGATCGAGGCCTTTGGCGATCGCGAGGACGCTCCCGAGCGATTGATCTACACTTCCTCGACTGGCGTCTACGGCGACCACGACGGCGACTGGGTCGACGAGACGACGCCGATAGAGCCGACGACCGCCAAGACCGAGGTGCTCGCCGAAGCCGAACGGATCGCCCGCGAACTCCCGTCCGAGTACGGATACGACGGCACCGTCGCCCGCTACGCCGGCCTCTACGGGCCGGACCGCTACCGTCTCGAGCGCTATCTCGAGGGACCGGTCACTGAAGGGTACCTGAACATGGTCCACCGAGACGACGCGGCCGGTTCGGTCCGATTCCTGCTCGAGGCGGACCTCGCCCGCGGCGAAGTCGTGCAAGTCGTCGACGACGAACCCGCACCCAAGTGGGAATTTGCCGACTGGCTCGCCGACCAGTGCGGTCTCGAGGAGCCGCCCAAGCGGACGAAAGACGACCGCCTCGAGGACGACGACCTCTCCGAGGCGGCCCGACGGCGCATCCTGACGAGCAAGCGCTGCTCGAACGCCAAACTGCGCGAGTTGGGCTACGAGTTCGCGTACCCGACCTACCGGGAGGGGTACCGCGACGCGATCGACGCCTACCGAGCCGACTGAGTGACACGATCGTCGGCCCACGCGGCTCGCGCGGCGTCCGCAGACGCGTCAAATCGGGGGAACCTTCATAGTTGTTCGATTTGAGTGTCCGGTATGGGCGATCCGGGCGCCGGACGCACCGATGCGGCCGTCGAGCCGATCGCGACCGTCTCGGTCGTCGACGAGGCGATCGAGATGGCGACCTCCCTCGAGCCGCTGGTGCTTTCGCTGCTGGTTCTCGCGCTCGTCGCGCTCGTCCTCGGCGGCTGGTGGCTGATTCGGTGGTTCCGCCGCCCGCCCGGCGCACGCTTCCGGCGCGTCCTCGAGGGCCACGAGGAGGTGTCGGTGCTGATGCACCCCAACCCGGATCCGGACGCGATGTCGTGTGCGATGGCGGTCAAGGCGATCGCCGACGCCGTCGGCACCGACACAACGTTGCAGTACGCCGGCGAGATCCGCCACCAGGAAAACCGCGCGTTCCGGACCGTCCTCGATCTCGACCTCGAGAGCATCGAGTCCAGTTCCGAACTCGCGACCGACGCGGTCGTTTTAGTCGATCACAACACGCCGCGGGGTTTTACCGGCGCGCAGACGATCGAACCGATCGCGGTCGTCGACCACCATCCCGGCAACGGGACCGGAACGGAGTTTACGGACGTCCGGACCGAGTACGGCGCCGCGGCGACGATTTTCGTCGAGTACCTGGAAGACATCGGCGCGACGACGCCCGACGAGGACGGCGGGGCGTTCGAACTCACGCCGGAGCTCGCGACCGGACTCCTCTACGGCGTCCAGGCCGACACGAACCACCTGACCAACGGCTGCTCGCAGGCCGAGTTCGACGCCTGCGCGTCGCTGTACGACGGGATCGACGAGGACCTCCTCGACCGGATCGCGAACCCGCAGGTCAGCGACGACGTGCTCCAGATCAAGGCGACGGCGATCACGGAGAAACGCGTCGAGGGCTCGTTCGCGGTCTGTGACGTCGGCACGGTGTCGAACACCGACGCGATTCCCCAGGCCGCGGACGAACTCATGCACCTCGAGGGGGTCACTGCGGTCGTCGTCTACGGGGAGAACGACGGCACGCTGCACCTCTCCGGGCGCTCTCGAGACGACCGGGTCCACATGGGCGAGACCCTCCGCCACGCGGTCAGCGACATTCCGATGGCCAACGCCGGCGGCCACGCGCGGATGGGCGGCGGCCAGGTTTCGGTCGAGCACATGCGCGGCATCGGCCCCTCCGACGGGATCGACAGGGCGGAGTTCGAGGAGCGGCTCTTTTCCGCGATGGCCGGCGAGCGCTGAGCGCTAGGGCCCGCCGTCGTCGCGACCGATACCGTGTTCTCGAACGAACGACCGAAGCGCCGCCGGATCCGCCGTCGCCGCGCTCTCGACGAACGCGGCGGCACACGCGTTGCCGAGCGCGAGCGCGGTTTCGAACGGCCACTCGCGAGCGAGCGCGGAGGCCAGCCCGCCGGAGAACCGGTCGCCCGCGCCGGTCGACGTCCGCGGCGATTCGATCTCGAGCATCGGCACCGAAACTGCATCCGAGCGCGTCGCGCCGACGGCCGCCGCAGAGCCGTGGGAGACGACGCCCGACACCGCGAGCGCCGAGCGGAGCGATTCGACGCGCTCCGGTGTCGGCTCGGGCGCCGACTCCGATGCCGGTTGCGCTGCCCCGTCCTCGAGTGCGACGGCCGCTGCGGCCTCGAACTCCGTCGGATTGACGCTGATGACCAGTTCGACGCCCGAATCGGCACTCGGATCCGCGTCGCCTGAGTCAGCTTGCGAAAGCGCGTCGAAAAAGTCCGCGAGCGCCGACGGCTCGACCGTCTCGAGGGCGCCGGGATCGACGACCACCGGGAGCCGGTGATCGATCGTCGACGATCCAAGTCGCTCGAAGACCGCGGTGAGCCCGCGGACCGACACCCAGTTCGGACAGCACAGCGCGTCCGCGCCGGTCAGGCGTTCCCACTCGATAACGGCGAGCAGGTCCTCGAGACGCCACTCGGCGGTCGGCCCGGGTTCCGCGAGCAGGACGTCGTCGCCGTCGAACGCGAGCACGCGGATGTGCGCGGGGCTGCCCATCGATCGCGCGTCGAAGGGCAACTCGTCGAACACCGGGTGATCGAGGTGGCCGACCAGCGTCACGTCCTCGCCGAGCGCGTGGGCCTGTAGTGCGGCGTTGACGGCCTGGCCGCCCGGCCGAACCTCGAGCGGTTCGAGCGAGACGGTCTCGAGCCCGGACTCCAACTGGCGGGCAAAGGCAGCGGGCGACTCGAGGCGCTCCCCGCCCTCGCCGACGACGGCGTACCAGTGGTCGACGCTACCGTCGGGGAGGGCGACGATAGTTTGGGGATCGTTGGCGCCGCCGCTGGTGAGGCGCTCGAGACGAGTCAGTACGTCGTCGTAACTCACGTCGACTACTGCACCGGTCGGTTACAAAAGGCTACACCCGGCACTCGGCAGTCGGTAGCCGGTACCTATATTCCGGGATTTCGGATCGCTATCCGGTGCAACGACCGGATGTCTCCGCTGACTGCTACTACCGATCGCGTTCGTCGCGAGCGCGCCGCCGAGCGGTCCCGGCCAGCGGGGGTCGCACACGTCGTCGCGCCGATCGATTTCCTCTAGCGAATCTCCTTCCACTCCGAATCGCAGTCCGGACAGATCCGGACCGTCTTGATGGAATCCGGATCGTTCTCAGTCTTCAGCGGCTTCTCGCACTCGCCGCAGACGAGCCGATCGTAGGTGTCCTTGTCGAGTTCGCCATCGCGGAGTGCCTTCCGGACAGATTTCATGTTCCGTCTGTAGGAAGGTAGGGGAGAAAAAGACCGGGGCTTTATCGAACGCTGTATTATCAAGCAGGTTATTATACTACTGCCCTCGAAGCCGCCTCGAGTCGGCTACTCGAATGCTCGCGCGCCTTTTCTTGTCGGCTGTCGCTGACTTTGGCTGGCGCTGACTACCGGGTCGGCTTCGCCGGAGTCGTGGCCGTTTTACCGGTTCGGGCGAACACACGACTAATGGAGTACGTACAGGAGCGGATCGCGACGCTCCACGAGTTCGGCGACGCGGGGGCGCCGGGGTCGGAAGCCGAAACCGGGGCCGAGGCGTCGACGGCCAGTGGGGGTACCGCACGCTGTGCCTTTGGCGACGCCCTCGAGGCGGGCCTGCGCGAGACGGCCGTCGTCGTCCCGATGACCGACCGCGAGCACGAGAACCCCGCCGCCGAGCGCGTGCTCTCGGAACTCGAGACGCTCGAGCCCGCTCCCGCCGCCGTCTTCGTCCCCGTTCGGGCCGACGCCGACCGGATCGAGCCGTTCCGCGAGTGGCTCGAGTCGTTTTCGCTGCCGATCCGCGTCCTGTGGTGCAACGCGCCCGCGGTCGACGAGCTACTCGACGACGCCGGTCTCGGCGGCGAGTTCGGCAAGGGCCGGGACGTCTGGCTCGCCTTAGGCGCGGCCGCAGCGGCGGGCGAGTACGTCGTCGTCCACGACGCCGACGCGCGCAGTTACGAGGGCGACCACGTCCGGCGGCTGCTCGCGCCGCTGACGATGGACTCGAGCGCGAGCGCCTCCGGTTCCGGCTCCGATTCGGGCTTCGAGTTCTCGAAGGGCTACTACGCCCGCATCGAAGACAATCGCCTCTACGGCCGGCTCTTTCGCCTGTTCTACGAACCCCTGCTACGCGCGCTCGCGACCGACAGCCACGCGCCGATCCTCGAGTACCTGCGGTCGTTCCGGTACGCGCTGGCCGGCGAGTTCGCCATGACCGCCGCGCTCGCCCGGCGGCTCCGCGCGCCCCGCGCCTGGGGCCTCGAGGTCGGCACGCTCGGGGACGCGTTCGCCTACGCCGGCTTCGAGGGGACTGCGCAGGTCGACCTGGGCCGGCACGTCCACGACCACCGCGCGGTCGCCGGCGACGCCGGCCTCGAGGGGATGAGCCGCGAAGTCGCCGCGGAGTTGCTGCGCGTTCTCGAGGAGGGCGGCGTCGAGCCCGAATACGGGACGCTGCGAGAGCGATACCGCACCGCCGGCGAGGAACTGATCGAGCAGTACCGCGTCGACGCCGAATTCAACGCCCTCGAGTACGATCCGGCCGGCGAACGCGAGCAGATCGCCCGCTACGCCGAGTCGATCGCGCCGCCGGGGCCGGACCGCCGGCTCCCCCGCTGGACGGAAGCGCCGTTCGAACCGGCTGCGGTCGTCGACGCTGCTCGGCCGTGGGCCGACACCGAGACCGACGGCGAATCCCGGAGCGGGCGGCGACTCGACTCTCGCGCACAAGACTAATCCGGGACTCGCCCGTGTAGCCGCGTATGGACGCGACGGCCGACGAACTGGCTGGCGTGGTCGACCTCTTCGGCGGGTTGACCCGAGCGGAACTCGAGCGCGCGCTCTCGGAGGCCGCCTACCGAGCGGACGGGCAATCCGTCGACGAGGACGCCCTCGAGGCGGCGATCGACGACGCGCTGGCGTCGTTCGCGCTCGTTCGGTACGCGGGTCACGGCGTCGAAGACGCCGGCGACGAACCGCTGCTCGTCGCTGGCCCGACCGCCTTCCCGACCGTACCCGAGCACGCCGAGGACGTCCCGCACATTCTCGGCGTCGAGCGGCGGCGACTCGATCGAGCGGCGCTCGGCGAGACGGCTCGTGAACAGTTCCGCGAGTCCCTCGAGGAGGCGTTACCGGACGACTCGAGCGGCGATGTGAGCGAAGAGCGCCTGCACCGACTGCTCGACGTCAGCTACGACCTCGAGGCGTGGGCGCCGGTCGAACTCGACGAAGAACGCCGGCGACTGGAGGACGCGCTCGAGTGACGCGCATGCAACGGCGACTCGACCTCGAGCCGGTCGCGGGCCACGAACCCCGGGAGATCGACGACCAGCCCTACGACGCGGCCGTCCTCGCGCCGATCGTCGACCGCGGCGAGGAGGACTACCTGCTGTTTACCAGACGCGCCGACGACCTCGGCGAGCATCCGGGCCAGATGAGTTTCCCCGGCGGCGGCGCCGAGCCGATCGACGACTCGATCCTCGAGACCGCGCTCCGGGAGGCCGACGAGGAGATCGGCCTCGCACCCGCGGAGGCCGACGTGGTCGGCCAACTCGACGACATCCGGACGGTCACGGAGTACGCCGTCACGCCGTTCGTCGCCCGCGTGCCGGACCGGGAGTACGAGCGCGACGGCCGCGAGGTCGCCGAAATCGTCCTCCTGCCGCTGTCGGGGCTGCTCGACCCCGAAAACTACGAGTACGAACGGCGCGAGCACCCCTACTACGGCGACATCGTCATCCACTACTTCCACGTCGACGGCTACACCGTCTGGGGCGCGACGGGCCGGATTCTGGTGCAACTGCTCGAGTTGGCCACCGACTTCGAGGCGCCCGAGCGGATCGATCGGTCGCAGTGACGGCCGCCGAACGCCCGGCGTTCGCGGTGTGGCACAACGCCGAGTCGAGGCAGCGTCTGAACGGAACGTCAAGCTTTTGCGCGCGCCGCGCGCAGCACACGTCCATGGTCGCACAGACGATGGATCGAGTTCCGCACCGCCGATAACCACACCAGTTGCGTCGTCGTGCGAGGTGAGTCTCAATGCTAAGCCCGAGTACCAGCGCCGACGAGAGCGAGAGTACCGTCGCCCGCGCCGGACTGGACGCGGTCGCGCTCAAACCGGCCGAGTGCGACGTCGCCGCCGCCGCGTCGATTCCCGCCGAGACCGTCGCGATCGACTACGAGGGCCGCGAGCACCTTCCGGACCCGGAGACGCTCGCTACCCTCGCGAGCGACGGCGACGCCGAGGTACTGGTGACCACGCCGGTCCGCGCCGACGGCTTCGACCCGCTGGGCGACGACTCGCTGGCGCGGGCGTTGCCCGACGCGGTCGGTCGCGTGCTGGTCGCGGGCCACCCCGCCTACCTCACCGACGACGAGTGCCACCGGGCCGTCGCGCCTCGCCTCGGCGCCGCCCTCGAGGACGAACCAGACGCCTGGGTCGGCACCGAGAACGTCGAGCGGATCGCGATGGCGACCGGCGCGACCCAGTACGATCTGCTCACGCGGACGACCGAGCGCGAACTCCGGGCGCTGCGGGCGGCCGGCTTCGCGGGCGACGTCGCGATCTACGCGCCGACCGTCCTCACCGACGACGAGGACGCGATCCTCGACGCCGTCGGCGCGTACGTCGCACGCCGCCGGCCCGTGGCCGAGACGCTGCCCGACGACGCGCCGACCGACGCGAGCGCGACCGGCCGCGCCCGCGAGGTGCTGCTCGAGGCGGCGACGGACTACGCGCTGGTCGGCGCCGAAGCCGAGGTCCGCGAGCAGACCGACGCGCTGCGCGAGGCCGGCGCGACGACGGTCGTCGGCTACCCGGCGCGGGGACTCGAGGCGTTCGCGGAGTAACGCTTCAGTTCGCCCGCGGTTTGCTTCAACCGATCCCGTCAGAGAGTATAAGTCGCTTCGACCGACAGGGGTAGCTATAGCTATGACTGGAGTCGACGCGGACGCGACGGCGGCCGACGCTGCGGGCGACCCGCGGCGGCCGGGTGATGTGCGATGAGCGGCGACGGGACGCCATCGGCGCCGGAATCCGAACTCGCCGTCGGTGCCGACGCGTTCACCCAGCAGGGTGCGGGGCTCGAGATCGCCGTCGTCGGGGCCGGCGCCGTGGGTGCGACGGCGGCCTACGACCTCGCCCGCGAGGGCGCGGACGTGACGCTGTACGACCGCGGGTCGGTCGCCAGCGGCTCGAGCGGCCGCGCCGCGGGGATCTGCTACGACGCCTTCGCGGACCCGCTCGACGCCGAGATCGCGGGCGACGCGATTGAGCGCTTCCGGGCGCTGTCGGGCGACGACACCTTCCCGTTCGTCGAGTGCCCCTACGTCTGGCTCGCCCGCGAGGGTGACGACGAGCGCGCGAGTGCCGTCCGCGAACAGGTCGAGCGGATGCAGGACAACGGCGTCGTCGCCCTCGAGATGGACGCCGATGCGCTGGCGGACCGGTTCCCGACGCTTCGCGCGGACGACGTCGAAGTTGCCGCAATCGCGGGCGCGGCGGGCTACACCGATCCGGCGAAGTACACGGCCTGTCTCGCCGCCGCGGCCGACGGCGCCGGCGCGACGCTCGCGCCCGACACGCCGGTCGAGGTGCGGACCGATCCCTCGCGGGTCGTGCTCGAGGACGGGACGGAGCGCGAGGTCGACGCCGTGCTCGTGGCGGCCGGCGCGCACACGAAGCGGGTGCTCGCGGACGCCGGCGTGCCGATCGCGATGAAACCGTATCGGGTGCAGGCGCTGGTTGCGAGCGTCGACGGCGGTAACGAAACCGGCGCGGCTGGCCCCCTCGAGGAACCCACCTGCTACGACGCCACCGGCGGCTTCTACGTCCGCCCTCACCCCGACGGCGTCCTCGCCGGCGACGGCACCGAGGAGGTCGAAGCCGATCCGGACGACTACGAGCGCGACGCCGATCCCGACTTCCCCGCCGATCTGCTCGAGCGCGTCCGTCACCGGTTCCCCGACCACGAGTTCGAGGTCGATCGGTCGTGGGCCGGACTCTGTACGGCGACGCCCGATCGCGATCCGCTCGTGGGTCGACTCGAGGACGGCCTCTACGTCGCGACGGGGTTCCAGGGACACGGCTTCATGCGGGCGCCGGCGATCGGCGCACGCGTCGCTGGGGAAATACTCGGCGGTGACGGGATCGACGCCTTCGATCCGACGCGGTTCGACGGCGACGAAGAATTCGGAATCAACGAGGGGATGACGATCGACTGGGAGGACGAGCCGTAGTTCGCCGGTCAGTCGTCGACGGTGACCCCTTCGGTTTCGGCGCCGGGTTCGGGCCGTCCCGCCTCGGACCCGCTGTCGGTGCGGTCGGCGCTGACGATGTCTTCGTCGGCCTCAGCAGTTGTATCGGTTGCCGAGTCTGCTTTCGGAATCTCGATCCGAACGGTCCCGCTCTCGGTCAGCGTCGCCGTCCCCGCATCGGGGTTGACGAGCGCGTCAGAGGGTAACTCGGCCTCGCCCTCGAGTTCCATCCCGCGGCCGGGGAACCGCATCTCGTACCCCTCGCGGAACTCGCGGAACCGTTCGATGTGGATTCTGACGCTGCCACTCAGGTACCGGACCTGGACGTCGTCAGGTTCGGCCCCGGGTGCGTCGAAGACGACGAGGTAGGCGGTCTCGTTCTCGAGGACGTCGACCGGCAGCGAGCGGTGGCGCTGGACCTGTCCGTTGGCGCGCCCGACCTGCCGATAGAGCGCGTTACCGACCGATCGACCGAGGTCTTTGAGGGTCACTTCCCCTCACCCCCGGCGCGTGGGCTGCGCGCCGGCATCGAAGCGGGAACGCGGCGGAAAACGTGGCAGTACGCGATAGGCATGTCCGGATATCACGGTATGTGAGCCACGTTCTTATTGGTTGTGATGCCAAAAAATAAACGTCTGACGAACGGCTGACGCGATCGCGTTTTCTTTTCAGAGTTCGACGACCTCTAGACAGTCCGTGCCCCCGCAGACGGGACAGGAAAGCTCCGACACGTCGAAATCGTCCGGCACGTCGTACGTGTAGTGATTCTCGAACAGGTCGAGAAAGCAATCGTCGTCGGTGCATACGATCTCTTCCGTCGGTGGCATGTTCGATACTCCGCGTGCCGAACTAATCAACATTCGGCTCGAGGCGAAGCCGTGTGGCTCCTCGCAGCAGGTGGCGTGGGCCGAACGGTCGAGCGGCCAGCGGCCGCACCCTCGCCCCGCGCCCGTGTAGTCACCGTTTTACTACTCGAGGGGCTAACGCTGCCTATGACTGACCCCGAGACGCTGTCGGTAACGATCGTCGACGGCTACGTCGACGAACCCGCGCACTTCGGGGTGCCGCCGTACATCTCGACGTACCCGCGCTACGCGGCCGGGGCGCTCGTCGACGCGGGCGTCCCCCGCGAGCAGATTACGTACCACACGATCGACGGGCTGCGCGACGAACCGAACCGCTGGCGCGACGTCGACGAGGCCGATCTCATGATCTACCTGGGCGGGATGACCGTCCCCGGGAAGTACGTCGGCGGCACGCCTGCCGAACCCGACGAGGTGCGCAAGCTCGCCTGGACGGCAAGCGGCACGAGCCTGATGGGCGGCCCCGTCAAGTTCGGCGTCGGCGACGAGAACGCCGGCGCCACCGAAACCGAACGGCAGGACTTGGACTTCGATTTCGTCGCCAAGGGCGACGTCGAGGCCGCCGTCCACGACCTCGTCGAAAACGGCCTCGAGGGCTTTAACAACCGGATGCGCGACGTCGACGAAGTTTCGCGGTGGGCCCAGGAGGGCGCCTTCATCGTCGAACAGCACCCGAACCATCCCGAGTATCTCATCGCCGAACTCGAGACCTCCCGCGGGTGCGCGTACCGGTGTTCGTTCTGTACGGAACCGCTGTACGGCAACCCCTCGTTCCGGCCGCCGCCGACGGTCGTCGGCGAAGTCGACGCGCTCTCCGATTACGGCGTTCAGCACTTCCGGCTCGGCCGGCAGGCCGACATCCTCGCGTACGGCGGCGACGGCGAAGCGCCCAATCCGGACGCCCTCCGACAACTCTACAGCGGCATCCGCGAAGTCGCGCCCGACCTCGAGACGCTCCACCTCGACAATATGAACCCCATCACCATCGTCGAGTGGCCCGAGAAGTCTCGGGAGGGGATCCGGATCATCGCCGAGCACAACACGCCCGGCGACACGGCCGCGTTCGGCCTCGAGTCCGCGGACCCGGTGGTCCAGGAGGAGAACAACTTGAACGTCAGCGCCGAGGAGTGTTTCCAGGCGGTCAAGATCGTCAACGAGGAAGCCGGCTGGCGTCCGGGCGAAGAGCCCGCAGACGCGCCCACCTTCGGCGACGACGCGCCGCGTCGACTCCCTAAACTGTTGCCCGGCATCAACCTCCTGCACGGCCTCAAGGGCGAGCGGGAGGCAACCTACGAGCACAACATGGAGTTCCTGCAGCGGGTCTACGACGAGGGCTACATGCTCCGCCGGGTCAACATCCGGCAGGTGATGGCCTTCGCCGGTACCGACATGAGCGATACCGGCGCCGAGATCGCCAAGGAACACAAGAAGCTGTTCAAGCAGTACAAGCGGGAGGTCCGCGAGGAGATCGACAACCCGATGCTCCGGCGCGTCGCGCCGCCCGGCACCGTGTTGCCGAACGTCCACCTCGAGTACCACGAGGACGGCCGGACCTTCGGCCGCCAGCTGGGGACGTATCCGCTGTTGGTCGGGATTCCGGGCGAGCGCGAGCTCGGGCGGACGATCGACGTAGCCGTCGTCGACCACGGCTATCGCTCGGTGACCGGCGTCCCCTACCCGCTCGACCTCAACGATGCGTCGATGGACGAACTCACCGCGATCCCGGGCATCGGCGACCGGACCGCGGGCGACCTCGTTATTAACCGGCCCTACGAGTCCGTCGCGGACGCGGACGTGGGGACCGACCTCGATCTCTCGCGGTTCGCGACGACGGTCCGCGGGCAGGGGCAGGAGCGCGCGAATTGAACGATCCCGAACCCGTCCCCCGATTTGACCCGTTGGAATCGTTCGTTCGGGCGAGAACTGGCGCATTTCGTCGGCGATCATGACCATAGGTCGGTAGTTCTATTACGGAGGGGACGCAGAGACCGAAGTGAGGGTCTACCTGTGGAAATATCTGAAAAACTCCTGTGTCTGTTCAGTACGGACGTGTCAGCAGAGGAGGATCGGTACGTCATCGAGGTACCGCGTCAGGAAGTTGAAACCGGCGACATCGATCCGGGCGAGGTCTACCGCGTCGCACTCATCTCGCGCGATGAGGCGGGCGGGGCCGACACCGAGGCGTCGGCCCAGCCACAGAGTGCGCCGTCGGAACCGCAACCGCCAGTCGACGTCGGCGAAACGCGCTACGTCGAGATCGAAGACATCGGCAAACAGGGCGACGGGATCGCCCGCGTCGAGCGCGGCTACGTCATCATCGTCCCGGGCGCCGATGTCGGCGAGCGCGTCAAGATCGAAGTCACCGAGGTCAAATCGAACTTCGCCGTCGGCGAGATCATCGAGGAGACCTTCTAGAGCCGACCTTTTTACTCGGGTCCGCGAGCGGTCTGCGAGCGCGCTCGAACCCGAGCAAAAACGCCCTCAGAATCGAAGATTTCTGATGGGCCCGCGAGACCGGCGTTCTCGCGGACTTTGATGAAAAAGATCGAGCGCGCCTGCAGCGTGCCGTTTGCTCGCTTGCTCTCTTTCCGTCCGTCGTTCGGACGATGCCACCGATCCGGAACTCGTCTCCGGTTCGCCGTCGACGCAGGCATTGCCGATCATGTCCACGCTGGTCTCAGGCCACCTCCTCGAGACTCCCCGAAAACGGGTCAATCGAACGACAAGCAGAAGCGGATGCACGCCCTACGTTGAAGGTGTTATGAGCGAGACCGACCGCGACGGCACGCTAGTACTGGCAGAACGAACGGCGGGACTCACAGCGGGAATCAGTGCCTTTGTCATGATCTCGGTGGCCGTGTTTACCATCACCGGCTGGATTGGGATCCACAACTTCCTGATCGGGGCGACGATGAGCGCGCTCGCGTCGATCCACGCGCTTCGAATTAGCGAGGACAAACCGATCATCGTCCTCGCCGGTCTGTTGGCGTTGCTCGGCATCTGGACCGCCGCAGCGCCGTTCGTCCTCGGCGTCAGCCGCCCACTCGTGTTGCAGGTAAACGGCGTGACCGGCGTCCTCATCGCGATCCTGTCTCTCGTCAGCGCGTACGGGATCTTGCAGACGTCGCGTGCCGGACGGACGACGACGTCAGCGGGCGCATAACTGATTCCCGTCGACTGTCCGTTTTTCCGCCGTGACGACCCCGTTCCGATAGCCGTCGAACTCGAGTTCGGCCGCCGAGCGCGAGCGAGACGGAACGCGTTAGCGACGGTCCCCCTCCGAACCCGTCTCCGTGTCGGCCTCCAGCGGTGTGCCGTCGATCCGTTTCGCACCCTCCGAGTCGTGGACGACGACCTCGCCCGCATCCGGGTTCGCGGGCGCGTAATTGTCCCGAACGGCGATCGCCTCCTCGAGTTCTCGGACGGCCCGCTCCTTTAGCGCGCGAGCGAGGTCCTCGGCATCCTCGCGGGCGATGTCGCGGCCGAGGCCCTCACACTCGTGGGCGTGGACGACGCCCGCCTCGCCGGCCCCCTCATCGCCGGTGTCGTCGGCGCCGCCGACGCTACCGGCGCTCCCTTGTGCCCCCAACGCGACGCTGTCGACGGTCTCGCCCATCGGCTGGCTCGTCCCGGCGAACCCGACGCTAAAGGGGTAGGTGCGACAGATCAACGGCCGATCCTCGTGAGCGACGCAGGCACCCGTGCCGTCGTCGTCCTCGGCGTAGAAGACGCAGTCCCCGCAGCCGTCGGTCTGCAGCGCCCACTCGAAGGTCTCGCCCTCGAGGCCGTCGTCACCGTCTGCGAGTCCGTACGGCATCGGCCGCGCAACGTCGCGCCACTCTCGTTCCGCCGCCGGCGGGACCAGATCGGTTTTGCCGAGCGTCACCGCGCCGTCAGTCACGTCGGTGTCGACGGCTGCGTCCTCGAGCCGTCGCGCTTCGTCCGGGAAGACCGTCGCCGTGTGGTCCTCGTCGCCGTGGCCCGTACAGCAGGCGCCACAGCGGGTACACTCGAAGCCGATCGACTCGATCGCGTCCGCGAGGTCGTCGACCGACAGCTCCCGCGCCCCGTCGAGTTCGGCCTCGAGCGATTGCACGGGTCGATCGAGGTCCCGCCGGAAGAAAAGTCAGTCGCTGTCCGCTCGGTTCCGATCCAGCACCGCGTCCGGGGTCAGACGAGCACGCTCACCGTCCCACTCGAGGCGGTCTTCGACGTCGAGTTTCTCGAGGTGCGCGACGACCGTTGCCTTCGCGAGGTCGCGAACACCGGTCAGATTCTTGTCGTAGGCCTCATCGAGGATCGCCTCGAGCGTCGTCGCACCGCCCGCGATCGCCTCGAGGATCCGCCGCTCTCGCCTGCGCCGGTGGGCGAGCAGCCGCTCGCACGCGTCCCGCGGCGCGTCGATCGGCGGCCCGTGGCCCGGATACAGTCGGGGTGGATCGATCGCGCGCAGTCGACGAAGGGTCGTCAGATACGCGCGCATGTCGCCCTCCGGCGCGGTCACAGCCACGCTGCCGTCGCGGACGGCGCAGTCGCCACAACAGATCGGTCCATTGCGCCCGGCCTCGAAGGCGATGTGATCGGACGTGTGCCCGGGCGCGTCGAGGATGCGAATACGCTCGTCGAGGCTTCCCGTTCCCTTGGTTCCGGTACCCTCGAGTTCGATGATCGTCCCTGGCCGCAACTCTCGATCGGGGTCGACGCCGGTCGCCGCTCGGAAGCCGGCCGCGCGGCCCGTCCTGGCCCAGACGGTCGCGTCCGTCTCAGCGGCGTACGCCGCGAGGGCCCCGACGTGATCCGGATGCGGATGTGTGACGACGATGTGCTCGATCTTCGCGTCGGCGACCAGTCGGTCGAGCGCGGCCGATCGGCCGGCGGGGTCGACGAGCACCGCCGGATCGCGACCGAGGACGTACGCATTCGTCTCGCCCCCCGGCGCGCTCGTTCCGGACGGCGGCGAGACGGAACAGCGACGGATCTCCATGCGTCGCAGTTACGGCGGGCAGAAAATGAAACCCCGTCTCGAGATCGAAATTGACCCCGGCCCCGACCCCCGTGTCACCCCTCGAGACACGAGCAGTCGCGCTCGCGTTCTTGGGCGCGAGCAACCCGGCGTTAGTGTTTCAGGTAGTACACTTGCTTGCGGGCGTCGCGGAAACTGTAGCGAGACCCGACGAGGTCGACGTCCTCGAGTCGATTCAGCGCGTAGCGGACGGTACGGTCGGGAAGTAGCGATTCTTCGGCGAGTTGCCCCTGTGAGAGCGGTGAATCGGTCTCCAGCACCTTCGCGACCAACTTCGCGCTCGGTGGCAGATCGCGAAGGCGGTCGCGGTATTCCTCCTCCGACAGCGTCTCCTCGGCAGCGACGTCGCGGTCCTCTGCGGTACTCATGCTCATACCACACTCGGCGGCCCGATAGGTGGTAAAGCTTCCCTATATGTGGATACGAATACTGTAGTTTGTATAAGGGATATTAATGTGGTCAATGGGCATTATCATCGGCCCGCACGTATTGCGATTGTGTCGTGCTACCGAGGTTCCGATCGACGGATCAGATGCAGGACCTGTCTCGATAAAGTCCAGTATCGTTTTATCCTCCGGCTACTGTAGTTGCGCCCAGTGTGAAAGGACAGGAGTGGTACCAGGCCGACGACGTCGCCGAGGAGTACGACGATAAGCGCTTCTCCAAGGGCGGACAGCTGATCGACCGCCGGGAGAAGCAGGCGGTCCTCGAGGCGATCATGCCCGTCGAGGATCGATCGATCCTCGAAATCGCCTGTGGTACCGGGCGATTCACGGTGATGCTGGCCGAGCAGGGCGCCGACGTCGTCGGACTCGACATTTCAGCGGCGATGTTACAGCAGGGGCGGACGAAGGCCCAGAACGCGGACCCGGCGGGAACCCTCGAGTTCCTGCGCGGTGACGCCGGACGGCTGCCGTTCCCCGACGATCACTTCGATACGGTCATCGCGATGCGGTTTTTCCACCTCGCGGACGACCCCGAGGCGTTCCTCCGGGAGATGCGACGCGTCTCGCGCGAGCAGATCGTCTTCGACACGTTCAACCGATTTAGCGCGCGCAGCGTCTACAACTGGGCGCTGCCGATGGGGTCGCGCCTCTACTCGAAGAGCGAGGTCAGCGAGTTGCTCGCGAAGACGAACCTAACGCTGGTCGACGTCGAAGACGACTTTCTCGCTCCCTACGGGCTCTACCGGTCGATTCCGAACGCGCTCGCGTCGCCGATCCGAGCGATCGACAAGGCGGTCGGCGGCCACCCGGTGACGGATCACTTCGCGTCGGTCTCGTACTGGAATACGGAACTTCGCTGAGATCTGGGCGATCGGGTCGTCGCATTCGCGCTCCGACCCTCGAAGCGACGGTTCCTCGCGTCGGTCCGCGTTACGCCTCACGGGACGAACGCTCTGAGACCGCCGTTTGTCGGCGCGACGGCGGCGGTGATGAGACGCCGTGTCGGGGTCACCGTCGAACCCATCCTATTTTTACGCTCGAGCGGTTCTACTGTGATATATGCAGCTCTCGGTAGTCGTCTCGACGCTGAACGACCGAGAGCAGTTACTCTCGTGTCTCGACGCGCTCCGCGAGCGAACGCCGCCTGCGACGGAGGTGATCGTCGTCAACGGCCCCTCTTCGGACGGCACCACCGGCGTCGTCCGCGAGCGCTCGGACATCGACGTCCTCGTCGAAATCTCCGAACGGAACCAGAACGTCTCCCGGAACGCGGGCCTCGAGGCCGCGACCGGCGACGCCGTCGCGTTTCTCGACGGCGAGTACACGATCGAACAGGGGTGGCACGGCGCCATCGAACGGCACCTCGGGGACGCCGACGGCGACGAGAATACTAGCGCCGACGTCGTCACGGGACCCGTCACCGGCGAAGAGCGGTTCGACGACGTCGACGATCCGCGAGACTCGCGAACGGTCGCCGGCCGCGACGTGACCCTCTTCGACGGGGACAACGTCGCCTTCGACCGCACCGTCCTCGAGGCGTTAGACGGGTTCGACGAGTACTTGGAGACCGGCGGCGCGTGGGACTGTGCCCACCGCGTCGCGGCGCTGGGATTCGAGGTCGACTGGGCGATGGAGATGGCCGTCCGTCGGGACGTCGGCACCGACGGGGGGACCGCGGAACGCGACTGGGGAGCGGCCTACCGGTCGCTGGCCTACCGGCTCGCGAAGAACTACGGGCTGCGGCCGACGGTGCTCGCACGCACGCTCGGCAGTGCGCTCCGGGACGGCGTCGCGAGCGTTCGAGGCATCCTCTCGGGCGACGCGACGCCGACGGGCTGGCTCTCGAACGGGATCGACGTGGTCACGAACGTCGGCGGCGGGCTCCGGGATGGCGTTCGCGCCCGGTACACCGACCGGTCGACGCGGCGGAATCCGAACGGCGTCTCGGTTCGACACGATCGGGCTGTCCGGGTGTACGATCGGCGCGAGCACGAGTCGTCGTAGCTCGACGGACCGTTCTTCCCCTTTCTCCGCGTCTGAACTACGCTCGAGTCGTGACTACACCTGTAATTGCAACTGCAACGGCGGCTATTCGACCGTCCACGCAGCGTAAATATACAGCCCGACGCCGGCGAACACGACCAGCGACGAGAGGTTATCGAGCGCCGCCGACCGCGAAAACAGGTAGGCGAACTGGAGTACGCCACCGGCGACGAGACAGACCGCAGCGCCGAGCACCGTCGACGATCGTCGTCCCCATCGGCGGTAGAGGACCGTTCCGAGGCCGACGGCGATCGCGCCGAAGACGAACTCCGCGGCGTACGTTGCGAGCGGTTCGCTCGCGATCGTCCCGTAGACCAGCAGCGCGAAGTAGAGTGCAACCGCCAGAAAGACCGCGCGACTGATCGTCGCCGAACCGTCGCTGAGATCGGTTCCGTCCATTCCTGCTCGAAAGCGTCGGCCCCGACCCCCTTAGCCCTTGACGTTCGCTCACCGCTCGAGTCCGTTCGCCCACTCGAGGTCGAGCCCCTCGTGAACGGCGAACTCGAGGGCGTTGATGAGGTAGTGGGCGACGACGACCACCAGAAAGCTGCCGGAGACGACGAAGATCGCCGCGAGGACGAACCCGAGCAGCCCGGTGACGACGACGCCGACCGAGCCCTGCATGCCGTGGCCGACCGCGAACGCGAGCGACGAGACGACCGCGAGCGCCCACGGCGAGACGCCGAAGCCGGTCGAGACGGCGCCGATGATCGCCGCCCGAAAGAGCAGTTCTTCGAAGCCCGCGATGATCGGCAGGACGCCGAGCAGGAGGACCAGCCAGCTGGCGAGCGAATCGGGCGCCAGCAACTCTCGCAGTTCTTCGTCGTGGTCGAAGCCGAGTCGCGTCGCGGCCGCCGCGCCGAGTTCGTTCGCGACGTAGAGGACGAGACCTGCGCCCGTCCCGAGCACCAGGCCCTGACGGAGGTACGGGACGGAGAATTCGATCCCCAGCGCGTCGGCCGGGACGCCCGTGTAGATTACCGCGCCGAGCAAGACGAGCGCGAACAGCCCCTGGGACAGCGCGACGTTCGCGAGCAGCATCCCCGTCGAGAGGTCGCCCGGATCGATCGCGTCGTCGCCGGGACCGCGGCTGTGTCTCCCGCTGTACGCCGAGCCGTTCTCGAGTCCCACTCGTTGGCCGCCGTTCGGGCGTTCGTCGGTTCGCCTCGAGCGATCGTCGGCTCGAGACCCCACGTTGGTATCGGCACCAGCACTGTTTTCGAACGCGTCGGCGTCGGGCAAGAGATCGGGATCAGGCTCGTCAGCGTCGGTCGTCGCGTCGAGCCCGGAGCCGGTCGCGTCGGCATCGATACCCTCGGCACCGTCACTATCGCTACCGGAATCGGTTTGGGAATCGACGTCGGCAAACGTCGACTGCGTCAGGTGGGATAAAACGAGCAGCAAGACGAGGACGACGCCCGTGATACCGGTGAACGCCGCCCAGTCAGCCATTGCTATCGTTATGGCGTCGGGTTACTGCGGACTCGGGTTCGACCCGCTCGCGGAGCCGACGCCCTGGTTCTGTTCGAACGCGTTGCTGGTGATCGACTTGAGGCGATCGACCAGCGAGTCCTTCTTCGGTTCGCCCATCAGCGCGACGTCTAGCACTTCGCTGATGTTCGCACAGGGGATGATCTCGATCATCTCCTCGTACTCGTCCTCGATCATCACGTCCTGCTCGTTGGCCTTCGGGATGATGACCTTGTCGCAGCCGGCCTTCGCGGCCGCCTCGATCTTGTGGGTCACGCCGCCGACCGGGAGCACGTCGCCCCGGACCGACAGCGAGCCGGTCATCGCGACCGACTGGTCGACCGGAATGTCCTCCAAGGCGGAGATGACGGCCGTCGCCACCGTGATGGAGGCGGAGTCGCCGTCGACGCCCTGTTGGCCGGCCTGGACGAACTGGATGTGGATGTCCTTCTCCGAGAGGTCGACGTCGGAGAACTTCTTGATGATCGCCGAGACGTTCTGAACCGATTCCTCGGCCATCTCCTGCAGTTTGCCGGTGGCGATCACCTGCCCGCCGCCCTGTGCGGGGGCGATCTCGGCCATCACGGGGAGCATGATGCCGGAGTCTTCGCCCATGACGGCGAGGCCGTTGACGCGGCCCTCGACGCCGCCTTCGTTGACCTGCAGCTCGTAGTCCTTGCGGCGCTCGATGTAGTCGTCGGCGAGCTGTTGCTCGATCGAGCGCGAGCGGTCCTTGGCCTGCAGCACGTCGTCGCGGGTGGTGTACTCGCGGTCCTCGGCGCGGGCGATGTCGCCGGCGACGCGGACCAGGCCACCGAGGCTGCGGAAGTGCAGCGTGAGGTGGTTCTTGCGGCCCGAGCGGCGTTTGGCCTCGAGGATGACCTCCTCGACGGCGTCGTCGGTGAAGTGCGGGAGGCGCCCGTCGCGCTCGACTTCCTGAGCGACGAAGCGGGCGTACTTGCGCCGCATCTCGGGGGTGTCCTCGATGGTGTCGTCCATGTAGACCTCGTACCCGTACCCCTTGATCCGGTTGCGGAGTGCGGGGTGCATGTTCTCCATGGCGTCGAGGTTGCCGGCCGCGATCATGACGAAGTCACAGGGGACGGGCTCGGTCTGGACCATCGCGCCCGAGGAGCGCTCGGACTGGCCCGTGATCGAGAACTCGCCTTCCTGGATCGCGGTCATCAGCTTCTGCTGCGTGCGGACGTCGAGCGTGTTGATCTCGTCGACGAACAGCACGCCCTTGTTGGCCTTGTGGATGGAGCCCGGTTCCACGCGGTCGTGGCTCGGGGTCTCCATGCCGCCGGACTGGAAGGGGTCGTGACGGACGTCGCCCAGCAGCGCGCCGGCGTGGGCGCCGGTCGCGTCCTCGAAGGGCGCGGTGCGCTGATCGCCGTTGTCGACGATCATGTTCGGCACCATCGCGTCCGTGCCGCGGGAGGTGTACCGGAAGATAAGCCAGATGATACCCGCCGCGAGGATGCCCAGCAGGATGTTGGCGGCGAGGATCGCGTACCCGATGACGATCGCGATGATGATCCACATCAGGATCGACCGCATCTGGTTGCGCTTCCGGGCCTCTTCCTTGTGGGCGTCGATGATCTGTTCGCCCTTCCCCGCGGGAACGGTCCGAACCTTCGGCTCGTTCCCGTCGTCGGGGTTGTGGTAGACCAGCACGTCCTGCAGGTCTTCCTGGGGCAACAGCTGGCTCATTGCCTTCGCCAGCATCGACTTCCCCGTCCCCGGGGAGCCGATCATCATGACGTGACGGCGCTGCTTGGCCGCCTTAATGATAATATCTCGTGCCTCGTCCTGGCCGATGACCTGATCGACGAGTCGGTCCGGCACTTCGATGTCGTCCGTCGAGTCGATCTGGAGGCCGCCGAGCAGATCGTCCTCGGCGTTCTCCTCGTCGATCTCGACGCCGGGGTCGACGTCGACCTCGCTGCCGAGGTCGTTGACGGTCTCGACGCCGTCGTCCGTCTCGGATGCGGGTTCGTCGACCTCCGTCGCCGGGCTCACCCCGTCGACCGGGTCGTCGGCGGTCTCGGTGTCGTCGACGTCACCACGCCGACCGTCCTCCTCGAGCGACGATCGGGCTCCCTGACGCTCCGGGTCGCGTGCCTGCTCCTGGGTCTGCTCCTCGTCAGTCTCCTCGGGAGCGGATGGAGCGTCTTCGGGAGGGTCGTCAACGTTCGTATCGTTACTCATAGAACTCTGTTCGGTACCTGTTTCGAAGGGATTGCGACTGATATACTTTCTCCATGCGGAGGATGGTGACAGTGGTGGAAACCGGCCAGTACAGCCGCCTACGAGCAGGTTTTCCGGACCCGATTTCTCGACGAACTTTATACGATTAGGGCGCGACACTAAGTGTCAATTGCCAGTCGTACGAGAATCACTCTCGTCCGCGACTCGCCACGCTTAAGCGCCGGGGCAAAGCAGTTCTCGGCAATGACCCGCGGGTTCTACATCGGACGCTTCCAGCCGTTTCACAACGGCCACCTGAGCATGGTCGAACAGATCGCCGACGAGGTGGACGAACTCGTCCTCGGCATCGGAAGCGCCGACGACTCCCACTCCGTCCGGAATCCGTTCACCGCCGGCGAGCGGATCATGATGATCACGAAGTCGCTCGTCGATTTCGACCTCGTGACCTACGCCGTCCCGATCGAGGACCTCGACCGCAACTCGGTGTGGGTGAGCCACGTCCAGAGCATGAGTCCCGACTTCGACGTCGCCTACTCGAACAACCCGCTCGTCATCCAACTGTTCCGGGAGGCCGGCATCGAGATCCGCCAGTCGCCGATGTTCAACCGCGAGGTCCTCGAGGGTAGCGAGGTCCGCCAGCGGATGATCGACGGCGACGACTGGGAGTCGCTCGTCCCCGAGGCCGTCGCCGGCGTTATCGACGAGATCGGCGGCATCGAGCGGATTCAGATGGTCAGCAAGACGGATTCGAACGGCGACTGACGCCCGGTTCGCCCGGCCGTTTCTCCGACCGTCGTCTCGAGCGCAAACGCGCCGACTTTCAATCCTGACGCCGTACAGCCGCCCATGATTACGATCGCGTCGGACTTCGGGACCCCGTACCCGGCGGCGATGAAGGGCGTAATCCTCCAGCGAACCGACACCCGGCTGGTCGATATCGCCCACGACTTCCCCCGACAGGACGTCCGAGCCGCCGCCTTCTGGCTCCGCGAAGTACTCCCGTACTACCCGCCGGCGACGCACCTCGTCGTCGTCGACCCCGGCGTCGGCACCGATCGTGATGCCGTCGTCCTCCGCGCCGGCGACCACGCGCTCGTCGGCCCCGACAACGGCGTCCTCCGCCCAGTTGCGCGGGAACTCGCAGCCGACGGGCCGTTCGAGGCGTACGTCATCGATGACGCCGAAATCGGACCGATCGAGCCGACGACCGGGGCGTCGGCACCGTCAGCGCCGTCGGCGATCGGGAGCGGTTCGGGTGAGGGCGACGGGGACGGCGACGGCGAGGGACCCGCGAGCAACACCTTCCACGGGCGGGACGTGTTCGCCCCCGCTGCGGCTGACGTCCACGATACTGGCCGCGAAACTCTCGAGGCGCTCGACTATCTCTCGAAGGCTCCAGCCGAGAATCTCGTCGACCTCGAGTTGCCCGTCCCAACCATCTCCGACGACCGCGCCGAGGGCGAAGTGCTCGTCGTCGACGGCTTCGGGAACGTCATCACGAACGTCCCCGGCCGGTTCCTCGAGGGCCGCGATCGGATCGGCGCGAACGATGAGTCGGTCCCCGTCGGCGAGACGTTCGCCGCGGTCCCCGAAGGGGAGCAGCTTGCGACCGTCGGCAGCCACGGCTACGTCGAACTCGACGTCAATCAGGGACGGGGCGACGACGCGTTCGGAATCGAACCCGGCGATCGGGTCGTCCTCGAGGGGTTCGAGTGATCGGGGGCCGCGAGCCCTATAGACGCAGCCTGACGGCGATAGCTGGTTAGCTGAACCGCCGAGGATCGGACTCGCGATCGGATGCGGGTTCCGACGCGGCGCTGGGGTCCGGGTCGATCACGATCTCGCCGTCGCCGTGGATCGTCACGCCACACTGTGAGAAGGTAAACGACACCGTGCCGTTCCCGACTCGCGGTTCATCCGCGCGCCAGTTAGCGAACAGCGAGTTCAGCGCATCGGGATCGACGCACTCCGAGAGGGGCTCGAGGTCGTCCGGTTCGACGCCGAGTACCGACGACACCGTCAGCAACAGCGCCGTACTCACCGGTTCGTAGGCGTCCGCATCGCACCGTGTATGGTACGTCCCGCGGTCGGGGTCGTAGTAGACCGTCCGTTCGGTGGTATCGCCGACCGGCGTCGGTCGATCCGGCGGAGTAGTCCCGGACATAGTCGAAGCTATCGGATGTTAGCACTTAACACTGATGGCCATTGTGATAGATTCGGCACTGCCGACGGGCGACGTACGGCAAAGAAAACGAACGAAAACGGGTAACAGCGACGTTACTCGGCGGCGATGACGTCGTCGATACGAGCGATCATCGTCGCGGCCTCGGTGGCGCTCTCGACGGCCTCGCGCTTGACGTCGGCGGGGTCGACGACGCCGTGTTCGAACGGATCGTCGATCGTGACGTCCTCGCCGCTGGTGATCAGGCCGGCGCGACCCTCGGACTCGTGGGCGGCACGGAGGTCCACGAGCGCGTCGATCGGGTCCTGGCCGGTGTTGGCGGCCAGCGTGCGCGGGATGACGTCGAGCGCGTCGGCGAAGGCGTTGACGGCCAGCTGCTTGCGACCCTCGATGCCGGCGGCCTCCTCGCGGATCTTGTCCGCGATGGCGATCTCGGTCGCGCCGGCGCCGGGGACGACCTCGCCGGAGTCGAGCGCGGTCGCGACGACGTCGAGCGCGTCACCGATCGCGCGCTCGAGTTCGTCGACGACGTGCTCGGTGCCGCCGCGGACGAAGACCGTGACGGACTCGGCGGCCGCGCCGCCCTCGACGAACGCGAGTTCGTCGTCGCCGAAGGAGTCGGTGCGGATGCGCTCGGCCTCGCCGAAGTCGGCTTCCTCGAGGTCCTCGAGGGCGCCGACGCGGGTGGCGCCGGTCGCGGAGACGATCTGCTTGGCGTCGCTGTCGCCGAGGTCGTCGAAGACGAGGACGCCCTCCTTGGCGAGCGCGTTGGCCACGCGGTCGGCGACGTCGTCGGTCGTGAAGACGACGTCGGCGCCGCTGTCGACGATGGTCTCGGCGTAGCCCTGGAGTTCGCTCTCCTCGGCGTCGATGGCGGCGTTGAGCTGGTCGATCGAGTCGATGGCGTACTCGGCGTCGACCTCGCCGGTGCGGACGTCGAGTTCGACGTCGAGGACGGCGATCGAGGCGTCCTCGACTTCGGTCGGCATGGCGTCGTGGGCGGGCTCCTCGTCGACGACGATGCCGGGGACCAGTTCGGTCGCGTTCGAGGACGCGCCGAGCTGGGTGTGGACGTTGATGTTATCGCGCTGGACGCCCGCGTCGGTGTCGACGTGGCGGACGGCCTCGACGACCGTCTCGGCCAGCGAGCGGGCGGTCAGGCCGCCGGTCCCCTTGCCGGTCATGCTGGATTCGGCGACCTGCGTAAGGATCTCGTCGTCGACCTCGGCCTCCTGTACCTGCTCGTCGATGGCCTCGAGGGCGATCTCGGCGGCCTCGTGGTAGCCCTCGACGATGGTGGTCGCATGGACGTCCTGCTCGATTAGGTCCTCGGCTTCGCCGAGCAGGTTGCCAGCGATCACGGCCGCGGTCGTCGTGCCGTCGCCGACTTCCTCTTCCTGGGATTCGGCGACTTCGACGATCATCTGGGCCGCGGGGTGCTCGATGTCCATCTCCTCGAGGATGGTCGCGCCGTCGTTGGTGATGACGACGTCCCCGCCGGAGTCGACGAGCATCTTGTCCATCCCGCGGGGGCCGAGGGTCGTCCGGACCGACTCGGCGACCGCCTTGCCGGCCATGATGTTGGACGACTGGGCGTCGCGGCCCTGCGTTCGCTGGCTGTCCTCGCTCATGATAAACATAGGCTGTCCGCCCATGCGTCGCTGTTGTGCCATAGTTGAATCCTCACTACCTATGTCACCAGCACTTCTATATAAACGTTTCCCTAGCGCCACCGCTCCGTCTGGCGATTGCGGTGTGAACCGTCGCCACACCACTGCACGGCGGCGAAGCCGGTAGCAAAATATGGGTCGCGTCCGAAGCGTGGAGTGGGAATGCTGGAGTTGGAACACGGGTTTCGGGTCGTCGACGTCTACGCCCGGCTCGAGCCGGACGACGGGGACGGGGATGGGGCCCCGCGCGGCTACACGATCACGCCCGATCGACTCGAACGGGAGATGCACCAGGCGGGAATCACCAGATCGATCGTCTTTCCGCCCGCGTCGGCGGAGACGAGCTACCTCGCGTCGAACAACGGCGTCGCGCGCCGCAGCGTCGACCGGCCGTTCGTCGCCTTCGCCCGAATCAACGGGACGCGACGACCGGAGGGGAGCCCGACCGGTCGCCTCCGGAACGCGGTCAGCCGGCGGAAGGAGTACCACACGTCGCCCGGCGACGTCGAGAAGTACGCCTACGACGACCGGTTCCACGGCTTCGTCTTCGATCCGACGGTCGACGACTACCCGGACGAGGACGTGCTCGACGTTCTCGAGGACGTCGGGCTGCCGCTTTTGGTCCGAGCCGGCGTCGACGCCCCGCCCGCGGAACTCGCCGAGATGCTGCTCGGGCGGTCGTTCCCGGTCGTCGTCGCCCACTTCGGCGGCCACCCGCTCGACCGGTCGCTGATGCACGAGATGATCGACCTGCTCGACGAGTACGACGACTGCTACCTCGAGACGAGTTTCGTCCGCTACCGCGACCTGCTCGAGCGGGCGGTCCTCGAGCATCCGGACCGCGTCTTCTTCGGCAGCGGCGCGCCGGCTTGCCACCCGAACGTGGCCGTCATGGAAATTCTGACGCTGGACGTTTCAGAGGACATGCTGCGGCGCGTTTTCTCGAAGAACGCCTGCCGCGTGATCGACGCGCTCGAGTCCGACGTGCAGCTTCGGGTGTGAGCCGTTGAGTACGCGGACCGGTTTTGGGATCGCCGTCCGATCGCTACGAGAAGGGCCCGATCGAGCGATCGTACTCGAGGACGGCGTACCCCTGCGCTTCGTACGCCGCCTGCTGGTAGCGAACGGCAGCGATCGTCTGGGGTAGCCGATTGAGCGGGAACCGACGATTCGACTCGACCGAGACCGTCACGTGCGTCGCGCCGTCCCGTTCCTCGAGCGCGACCGAATACGTCCCCCACGGTCGGCCGGCTTCCGCAACTTCGATCTCGAGATCGACGTCCGGATCGTCCGAAACGGTTCGGGTTTCGACCGTCATCGTAACGGATCGGAGGCCGAACAGATACGATATTTCGTAGTCGGTGCCGTCATCGGTCGAGCGAACGGTGTCGGCGAGTCCCCACTGAAAGGGAAGGATCGGCGGCGTCTCCCCCTCGAAATCGCGTCGAACCGTCTCGAGATCGGCGTCCGTTTGCAGGTGAAGCGTCCCGGAGGTGGTCGAAAGCGGCAGGAGGAGAGCGACGAGTGCGCCGAGCGAGAGGCCCAGGGCGACGAGGTACGGGAGCGCGGCGAACGCGGCCAGAACGGCGACGACCGAGACGGCGGCGACGCTCACCTTCAGTATCCGCTGGGTCCGTTCGTATCGCCGGACGATCGAATCGACGGAAGCCGAATCGCTCGGACTCGTGGCGGAGGGCATACTACCGACGTGATAGAACGAAATCATAAGCCTGCCGAACCGTCGCAGCACCCGATTGCACGCGTGCCGCCGGTTGGGACCGCCGACGGTCGGACCCCCGACACCAGGGGCCGCCGAGACCGGAGGCGGCCGGCTGTCACGCAGTCGCGGTGCTCGCGCTCGAGTCGACTTCTCGACGCGCCGCCAGGAGATGCCGTATTGCCCCCGCCGTAAACGCCAGCGCACCCAGGATCATCGGCGTGTCGCCCAGCGTTCGGGCCCACAGCAGCGTCTGGATGCGGTCCCGCTCGTAGAACTCGAGGCTCCGCGCGGCGGCGTACCCCTCCTGGAACGCCGTCCGCAACTGCAGGAAGCCGATCGGCAGCAGGGAGGCGATCGACATGACCGCGAGGCCGACGTTGGTCAGCCAGAACGCGGCGCGGAACCACGTCGGTTGCCACGCGGCTTCGGGCGTAACCACCCGCAGGATGTAGGTGCCGAGCCCCAGCGCCAGCAGGCCGAAGGCGCCGAACGTCGCCGTGTGGCCGTGCGCGACGGTCAGGTAGGTCCCGTGCTCGTAGTAGTTGATCACCGGCAGGTTGATGAAGAAGCCGAGCACCCCGCCGCCGACGAAGTTCCAGACGCTCGAGCCGACGATAAAGAGCAGCGGCAGCGTGTAGGGGAACTCCTCGCCCTGGGCCCGCAGCGTCCGGTACTCGCCGAAACTGCGGTAGAGGACGAACACGAGCGGGACGAACTCGAGCGTCGAGAACGTCGTCCCGATCGGCACCCAGACGTCGGGGAGACCGACCCACCAGTAGTGGTGAGAGACGCCGACGATGCCGGCGGCCATGATGGCGAACACCTCGAAGAGGATCGCCTGCTCGGCGTCGGCGCGCTCCAGCAGGTCCATCGAGACCAGCGCGACGGCCACGATGGCAGTGACGAAGAACTCGAAGACGCCCTCGACCCACATGTGGACGACCCACCAGCGCCAGAACTCCGTCACCGCGATGTTCGTCTCCGGCGTGTAGAGCATGCTCGCGCCGAAGAGGAGGGCGATCGAGCCGCCGGCGTAGGTCATGAAGTGGCCCAGCCCGGTCGGCGGTTCGTCGAGCCGGCGGACGCTCCGGAGCACGAGGCCGGTCCAGCCGACCAGCGCGGCGAGCAGGGATACCTTCCAGATGCGGCCGGTCTCTAAGTACTCCAGTCCCTCGGAGCCGAGCAACCACCAGAGTTCGCCGTCCTCCGGGCTTCCGAACGCTCCTCGCATGCTAAGCCAGACGCAGGCGAAGGCCCCGACCGTGACGACGACGAGCGCGCCCAGCAGGGCGGTCGCCCCTTCGGCCTGCCGGGGCGGATCCTCGTCGGCGAACAGGCCCGGCAGGAAGAGCCCACCGGCGAGCCACAGCGTCGTGATCCAGAGGATGCCGAGGTTGATGTGCCAGGTGCGGCCGACCGAGAACGGCAGCACGGAGACGAGGTCGATTCCCAACTTCTCGCCGATGCCGTAGAACCCGGTCCGCTCGACGTAGTAGTGCGCGAGGTAGGCGCCGACGAGCACCTGCGCGAGGAACAGCGCACCGGCGACGGGGACGTACCGCGCCGCGGCGTACTGCGCGGGCGTGATCGACACCGAATCGGGCGCGGGAACGTCGACGAGTTCGGTCGTCGGCTCGGCGAAGTCGAAGCTGTGGTAGGCCCAGACGCCCGCGCCGCCGCCGGCGACCAGCAGGACCACGCTGATCGTGCTCCAGACCAGCACCTGCCCCGTCGGCCGGTTGCCGCTGCCCGGCACCGGCGGCCAGTCGTTCGTGTAGGAGTGGTCCGAGCCGGGTCGGTCGGTGTGGGCCATCCACGCCGTCCAGCAGGCGAAGTCCGCGATCCGCGCGGCCTGCGAGGCCGACTCGACGAACCCCGCCGGCACGCCGCGCTCGGGCGACCCGGCGTGATAGCGGTCGACGTACTCGTTCCGAATCCGGCGGTGCGCGTAAGCCTCCGCCGCCGAGTAGCGCGCGATCGCACCCTCGGGCGCGTCGTTCTCGAGTTCGCGCTCGACGCGGTCCGCGACGGCAGCCTGCCCGTCCGCCGACAGCTCCTCGAACGAACCGGCCCCTCGCTGGCGCGCGTAGTACTCGCGCATGAACTCGGTCTTCAACTCGAGCGCGTCGGCGGTGATGTCGACCCCGAAGTACGAGCCGTTGCCCAGCACGGAGCCGTGGTTCATGAGCCCGTTCGCCTGGAAGGCTTTCTTTCCCTGCCGGACCTGCTCGGCGGTTACGACGGGCTCCCCGTCTGGCCCCCGAATCTCGTCGGGGATCGGCGGCGCCCGCTGGCGCGAGAGCCACGCGCCGATCGACATCGCGACGAGGTTGGCGACGAACAGGCCGATCAGCGCCAGCGAGCCCTTCGAGCGCGAGCGAAGCGCCGCAACGCCCGTGAGATCGAAGCCGTCGTCTCCGTCGCCCTCGAGCAAGAGACTCGAGACGAGTTCGACGAGGGCGCGCTCGATCGGGGTGTCCGAAGCGTCACCGGCACTCGAAGCCGTCGGACCCAACAGAGAGAGTAACTGGCCGGCGGCCGGATCCAGCCCGCCGTCGTCCGCGAGTAGCGCGAGCATCGTGGCCGCCGCGGTCGCGACGGATCGGGGTTGGACGGGCTGGTTCCCTTGAGCGGCGGCATCGGTCCCTCCCTCGAGCGCGGCCCGGTCGGTCTCGGTCGGCGACGCGGGAGACAGTTCGCGCTCGTTGGGCTCGCTCGAGGACTCGTCCGGCGTTCGCTCGTCTACGAGCCGCGGAATCTCCTCGGTGAGCAGGCGCTCGAGGGCGTGGCCGACGACTACAGCGTCGCACTGTCCAATTTCCGCGACGGCTTGCTCGAGCGACTGGTCCGGCTCGAGATCGAGTTCCGTTTGAATCGTTTCGCGCAGCTCCGTGAGGGCGGCCTCGATCTCGAGCGGGTCCGCAGCCGTGCTGTCATTGGCCGTCGCTGCATCCGGGCTGTCTCCGTCAGTGAGTCGCTCGAGCAACTCGCCTACGTCCACATCGCCGTCCAGCCCTACTTCCGTCGCCAGCCGCTCGCGAATCGCGTCCAGCGTCCGCTCGTCCAGTCGCGCTTCGTCGAGGTCGTACCGGCGGACGAACCGCTCGAGGGCGCGATCGATCGGATCGGTCCCGTCGGGGCCGCAGGCCGCCTCCTCGCGGAGGTCCTCGGGCGACCGGCCCGCGGCTCGCTCGCAGAGTTCGGTTACGGCGCGGTCGACGACCTTATCCCGTGCGCTCTCGAGCCGTTCGCGAGAACGGTCGCAGAGGTCGTCAACGGTTTTCGCCCCGGCCTCGAGGCGGTCAGTTACGAAATCGGTTCGCCGACGCCACGTCTCTCCGGTGTCATCCCGTGAGAGCAATCGGTCCGTAATGCGCATGTTGCGGCCTCGTTCGGCGTAGCTACTAGGGCCCGAGACCGCACCGTAAGCGTGGACGTGTCAGTCGCCGGCGGTTTATCCCGCCGACTGTGGCGATCGCTAACCCGAAATAAAATGAAGGGGACAGTCGGTTTCGGAGAACGAGCGGTTGTGCCGTTACAGCCCCTCGAGCGACCGCAGCTTCTGCTCGACCGCCGGCGGCGCGGCACTGGGGCCGTCACGGACACGATGGTCCGGGATCAACAGCGGTGCCGGGTTGTTGTCCAGCGCCGTCCGGACAAGTGTCAGATCATCCTCGTCGTCCGGGTCGAGTTCCGGCGTCATTCGAGCCAGCGCCTTCACGTCGACCTGGTCGCCGTAGGGAATCTCCCGGACCTGCTCGAGCACGGCCCGCTGGTCGGTCGGGACCGTCAGCGCGACCTGTACGTCGTCGAAGTCGACCTCCTCAAGGCCCTCGAGGTACTCGAAAATACGGTCGAGGACGGGGTGTTCGTCCTCGGCGTCGGCCTCGGGCGTGTCGGGGAAGTCGACGCTCAGGACGCGTCCGCTGGCGGCGCCGAGTTGCACGTACCGGTCGAGATACGACGATTCCCGCGCGTAGATTCCGGCCTCCGTGACGTCCTCCATGCGCGAGCGTAGGGCACGCCGGTTTGAATAACCGCCGGTCGCGGCCCGGACGCGTTCGCTCGAGCGCCCGCGGCGGGCGGATGGCGCAAGCCTTTTGTACATATGAGTACGTCGATGTACAACAATGAACTCTGGAACGGAGCTCGCGCCCGCGGTGGCGTCGATCCTCGAGGCCGCCCGGGAGCGCTCTGGCGGCGAGACCGCCGTCGACGTGGACGCGCGGTCGCTGCCCGATGCGATCGCGAGTGCGGAGGCGGACGGCCGCGTCCCGGTGATCGCGGAGGTCAAGCCGACGAGTCCAACGGCCGAGGGAACACGGGACGACGATCCCGTCGAACTGGCCGAGGCGATGGTCGAGGGCGGCGCAGCGGCGATTTCGGTGCTCACTGAGCCCTCGCACTTCGGCGGCTCGCCCGAGGCGCTGACCCGCGTCCGCGAAGCCGTCGACGTCCCCGTCCTCCGGAAGGACTTCGTCCTCGAGGAAGCACAAATGGACGTCGTCGAGGCCGACCTCCTCCTGCTGATCGCCCGCTTCGTGGACGATCTCGAGGGACTAATCGGGGCCGCCCGCGAGCGCGGATTCCAACCGCTCGTGGAGGTTCACGACCGCGAAGAGCTTGAGGCCGCGCTCGAGGCGGGGGCGGCGATCATCGGCGTCAACAACCGGGATCTGGCGCGACTCGAGGTGGACCTCGAAACCTTCGAGTCGGTCGCGCCCCATGCGAGGCGCATGACGCGCCTCGATGAGTCGAGCGGCGAAGCCGCGAGACCCGCTCCCGATGACGTGACGCTGATCGCCGAAAGCGGCGTCTCGAGTCCGGCGGACGTGCGCCGGATGCGCGAGGCGGGCGCGGACGCCCTGCTGGTCGGCAGCGCCGTCATGGACCACGGCGCGGCCGACAGCGACGTCGCCGCGAACACGCGGCGGCTGACGCGGGCGGAAGCAACGGGCGAGACGAGCGACGACGACGGCGACGGCAACGGAGACTGATACGACATGAGCACACACGAGCACGCGAGCGAGACGGACGACGAACGGCGGGACGGCACCTTCGGCGACTACGGCGGTCAGTACGTCCCCGAGGCGCTGATGCCGGCCCTGCAGGAACTCGAGGACGCCTACCAGCGGTACGTCCTCGAGAACGAGGACGGCTTCATGGACGAGTTCCGCGAGCGGATGCGCGATTTCGGCGGGCGGCCGACGCCGCTCCAGCGCGCGGATCGATTGAGCGAGCGCTACGACCGCGAGATCTACCTCAAGCGCGAGGACCTGGTCCACGGCGGCGCGCACAAGCTGAACAACGCGCTCGGCCAGGTCCTGCTGGCGAAGTACATGGGGAAGGAGCGCGTGATCGCCGAGACCGGCGCCGGCCAGCACGGCACCGCGACCGCGATGGCCGCGGCCCACCTCGACATGCCCTGCGAGATCTACATGGGACGGACGGACATCAACCGCCAGCGCCCCAACGTCTATCGGATGCGGATGAACGGCGCCGAGGTGAACCCGGTCGAGGCCGGCAGCGGCACCCTGAAGGAGGCGATCAACGAGACGATGCGCGACTGGGCGACGACCGTCGAGCGAACCCACTACGTCATCGGTTCGGTCGTCGGCCCGCACCCGTTCCCCAAACTCGTCCGGGACTTCCAGTCGGTCATCGGCGAGGAAGCCCGCGAGCAGGTCCAGGAGAAGGCCGGTCGACTGCCCGACACCGTCGTCGCCTGCGCCGGCGGCGGCTCGAACACGATGGGGACGTTCCACGCGTTCGTTCCTGACGAGGGGAGCGCGGAGCCACGCTCCGCGGATGACTCGAGCGGCGACGAGCCGCGAGAGCACGTCGATCTGGTCGCCGTCGAGGCCGGCGGCTCGAGCCTCGAGATCGACGAGGACGAGGGCCTCGCACCCAACTCCGCGACGCTCTCGACGGGCACCGACGGCGTGCTCCACGGCGCGATGACGAAGCTGCTCCAGCAGTCCGACGGCCAGATCGTCGAGTCCCACAGCGTCAGCGCGGGGCTGGACTACGCCGGCGTCGGCCCCGAACTCTCCCACCTCGTCGAGAGCGGCCGCGTGACGCCGACCAGCGTCGACGACGAGGCCGCGCTCAACGGCTTCCACCGGCTCTCGAACCTCGAGGGGATCATCCCGGCGCTCGAGTCGAGTCACGCGCTCGGATATCTGGAGGAGCACACCGACGAACTCGGCGACCTCGTCGTCGTCAACGTCTCCGGCCGCGGCGACAAGGACCTCGAGACGGTCCTGGAGGAGACCGAGAAACGCGATCTTGAAGCCGCGCCGGACGTGGAGGTGTTCGACGCGTGAGCGACACACCCGGCGAGTACGACAGCGACGTCGAGGCCGCCATCCGCGAGAACCACCCCGCGCTGATCACCTACATCACCGCAGGCGATCCCTCCCTCGAGGACACCAAGGAGTACGTCGAGGCGCTCGATCGCGGCGGCTCGGACCTGATCGAACTCGGCCTCCCGTTCTCGGAGCCGATCGCGGAGGGCCAGACGATCCAGGCCGCGATCAACCGCGCGCTCGAGGCCGGCACGACCCCCGAGGGCTTCTTCGAGTTGGTCGACGACCTCGAGACGGAGGCGCCGCTGCTGGTGATGACGTACTACAATATGATCCTGCAGTACGGCGACGAACCCGATGTGCGGCCGTTCGTGGAGCGTGCTGCAGAGGCCGGGCTGTCGGGCATCATCGTCCCCGACCTCCCCGCCGAGGAGGCCGATCCCCTTCGCGACGCCTGCGACGACCACGGGCTCGATCTCGTCTTCATCATCGCGCCGACGACCGAGGGCCAGCGCCTCGACGACATCATGTCCCAGGTCTCGGGCTTCGCCTACGTGCAGGCCCGCCTCGGCACGACCGGGGCGCGCGCGAACGTCTCGACGGCGACCCACGACAGCCTCGCGCGCCTCTCCGAGTACGACGTCCCCAAGGCCGTCGGCTTCGGCGTCAGCGAGGGCGACCACGCCGCGGAGATCGTCGAGGCCGGCGCCGACGGCGTGATCGTCGGCAGCGCCTTAGTCGATATCGTCGCGAGCAGCGACGAGACCGCCGAAGCCGTCGAGCGCCTCGAGGCCAAAGCGGCCGAACTCAAGGACGGTGCGCGCCGCGGCGCGGACTCTATCACGGTCGATGCGGAAGATGCACCGGAACCGGAACAGCAATAACTGCAAGCTTGCTACACACTCGCAAATGACCACCGCCACCGGAATCGACGCACGACTCGAGCGAATCGGTACAGACGGGAACTACGTCATCGTCCCGATGGACCACGGGATCACGATGGGCGCCGTACAGGGCCTGAAGGACATCGAATCGACGATCGACGGCGTAACCAGCGGCGGCGCGGACGCCGTCCTCACGCAGAAGGGGATCGCGCCCCGCGTCCACGAGAACAAGAACGGCAAGGGGTACATCGTCCACCTCAACGGCTCGACGACGATCGGCCCCGACGAGAACGATAAACGGATGACCGGCACGGTCGAGGAGGCCGTCCGCGCCGGCGCCGACGCCGTCTCCTTCCACATCAACGTCGGCTCCGACCACGAGCCCGACCAGATCACGCAGCTCTCGGAAGTGACGGCGGAGGCCGAACGGCTCGGCATGCCGGTCCTCGCGATGGCTTACGCGCGCGGTCCGGGCGTCGACCCCGAGGACCCCGAAGCGCTGGGGCACGCCGTCCGACTCGCCGAGGAACTCGGCGCCGACATCGTCAAGACGGGCTACAGCGGCGACGCCGAGAGCTTCCAGCACGTCGTCGAATCGACCCGCCTGCCGGTCATCATCGCCGGCGGTTCCAAGGGCAGCGACCGCGAGACGATCGAAATGGTCCGCGGCACGATGGACGCCGGCGGCGCGGGCATCTCGATGGGCCGCTCGATCTTCCAGCACGAGGACCCCGAAGCCATCGCGACGGCCGTCTCGGGCGTCGTCCACGACGATCTCTCGACCGAGGAGGCGCTGCGCCGGGCCGGCCTCGCGCTCGAGGCCTGAGATCTGACGCGGTCACTGCTGTACACGTTCACGTCGCCGTTCGTCGGTTCGATCTCGTCTTCTATCGCCGTCCTCGACGCCGCACCAGCGACGGCAGTGACGAGCGTGTCCAACAGTTATCCGCATCACGGTCGTAGTCGGTCGCCGTGACGCGACGGACGCTTACGACGCAACCCCTCGAGCGGACCGACACGGGACACTACTCCGAACTGCTGTACGACGACGGGGCGAACGACGACGTGCTGATCTGCGCCGCTCACGGCGGCGAAGTTGAGCCCGGCACCGCTGAAGCGGCGATGGAACTCGCCGGCCGACTCGAGGACGCCACCTGCTGGGCCTGTCTCGGGTACGACGACGAACGGCGGGCGTTCGACCTCTACCATCCGCCCTCGAGTTCCTTCGTCCCCGACGACTACCCGCTGCTCGGCCGAATCGCGGATCGGGGGTTCGAGACGGTGATCAGCCTCCACGGACTGGGCGACGACCGGGTGATCGTCGGCGGCGGAATCGACGCCGACGTCAAGCACCGCGTGCAGGACCGACTCGACGACGCCGTTACGCATCCCGTCGAGACGGCGTCCGACGGGCCGTACGGCGGCGTGAGTCCGGACAACTTCGTCAACTGGCTCGCGCGGGACGGCCGAGGCGGCCTCCAGCTCGAGCAGAGCCTCGCCGTGCGCAGGGCCGAACGCGACGCCGTCGTCGACGAGTTAGCGTCGCTGGTCGACGGCGGTCTCCGCTGATCTGGTCGGACGACCGTCGCAGTCTTTCGATCGGGAAGCTGCTGAAAACGGTATCGCGGTAAACATTTAATCGGGGTGAGCCCTTACGTCCGACCATGCTTGACGCCCTTCTGGGGAACGTGCCGCTCTTGCTCCTCTCGGTGGGTCTCGTGTTGATGCTGCTCGAGGCCCTCTCGCCGGGCGCGCACCTCATCGTCATCGGGGTTGCGCTGGTCGGTGCGGGACTGATCGGGATGCTCGTGCCGCTCACGCTGAGCCCGATCGTCCTGGCCGCGCTGACGCTCGTGATCGGGCTCGCCGCGGCGTACGTCTACCGCGAGTTCGACTTCTACGGCGGGAAGGGAACCGCTCAGACGACGGACTCGGACTCCCTCGCCGGCGCGACCGGCTACGCTACCGAGCGCATCACGACGCGAGACGGCGAGGTGAAACTCGACGAGGGCGGCTTCGCCCCCTACTACAGCGCCCGAACCTCGAGCGGGACCATCGAGGAGGGCGAGGAGATCATCGTGATCGATCCCGGCGGCGGCAACGTGCTCACCGTCGAATCGCTGGGTGCGATTGGCGAGGACGAGATCGACCGCGCGCTCGCCAAAGACGCGGCAAACAACGCCACGAATGCCGATTCGAACACCAGCGCCGACACCGGCAGTCCGCTCGAGGACTCGGGGAACGCGAATGCGAACCCCGAGCGGGAGACGGAAACCGAAAAATCGAGTTAGATCTCTACCGGGCTCGTTGTGCGGACGGCCCCGAAGGCACCGCTAGCTCCGCTGCGTTCTCGATATCTCGTCGTTCGCTCTCGAGCATGCAGTATGGCGTGCGAGAGCCGGTGTGTTCTTCCTATCCTCCTATCGGATTCAAAATCATTATTGACCGCAGTACGGGAGTCGAATCAACACCGATTTCCTACTCCAACGGACACGCCTGTACATAGATGGCTACTCGTGATTCGTGGGTATCGAATATCGGGTTCGTGCTCGCCGCGATCGGCAGCGCAGCCGGTCTCGGGAACATCTGGCGGTTTCCGTGGCTCACCGCCGGCAACGGCGGCAGCGCGTTCCTCGTCGTCTACCTGCTCATCGTCGTCGGCGTCGGCGTCCCCGGACTGCTCGCCGAGTTCGTCCTCGGCCGTCGTGGTCGACAGACCCCGATCGGGGCGCTTCGGTCGCTGACCGCCTCTCGCTGGGGATCGGCGCTGGGGGCGTTCAACGTCGTCACGGCGCTCGTGATCTTCTCGTTCTACTCGGTGGTTGGCGGCTGGATCCTCCGTTACATGCTGGTCTCGCCGTCAGGGTCGTACTTCGGCCAACCGCAGGCGTACTTCGGGACGGTCAGCCACGGCCTCCAGGCGGTCGCGTTTCACCTGCTTTTCCTCGGGATCGTCGCTGCGATCGTCTTCTTCGGCGTGAGCCGCGGTATCGAGCGCGCCTCGAAGGTGATGCTTCCCGCAGTCGTGGTGCTCTTGGTCGGCCTCGCGGTATGGACGGCGACGCAGCCGGGGACCGACGCCGGCTACGCGTTCTACCTCGGTTTCGACGCCGACTACCTCGCTGCGAACTTCGCGAGCGTTCTCGGACCCGCGGCGGGCCAGGCGCTGTTTACCCTCTCGCTCGGCACCGGGGCAATGTTGACCTACGCGTCCTACCTCGAGGAGGACGTTTCGCTCCCGCGAGATACGCTCGTCATCGCCGTCTCGAACACGTTCATCGGCGTTCTCGCCGGGCTGGTCGTCATCCCGCTGCTGTTCTCGCAGGGCATCGAGCCCGGACAGGGCGGCCCGGGTGCGCTGTTCGTCGCGCTCGCGACGGCGTTCGCGTCGCTGCCGGGCGGCGCGGTCGTCGCGACGGCCTTCTTCGGTGCCGTCCTGCTGGCCGCAGTAACCAGCGGGATCAACCTGCTCGAGACGCCGGTCGGGACGCTCGTCGACCACTTCGAGATGCCGCGGGACCGAGCGACGCTGCTGACGACGCTCCTCGTCGCGGTAACCGGGAGCGGCTTGGCGCTGGCCGGATCGATCTTCCAGTTCGTCTCCGGCACGCTCGCGGATCTGCTGTTAACCGTCGGCCTGTTCGCGTTCCTCGCGATCGTCGGCTGGCTACTGCGCGAGGACGCCGTTGCGGAGTTTCGCGTCGGCGCCGGTCGATTCGCCCCGCTGGCCGAACCGTGGCTGTGGCTGGTGAGTTGGGTGCTGCCGGTCGTCGTCCTGTTCTCGCTGACGAACACGCTCACCTCGCTTGCCGGCGTCTCGCTGGGTCTCGGCGGTCGGGCGGTCGTCGCCGTCGTCGCGACAGTCTGTTGTCGGCTGGCCGTCGCGGCGCGAGTCGACGGCTAAGGTGTCACGCTCCGTCTCGAGGGCGAAAGCGGCGATCTCGCTGCGCCCCGCTAATAAGTCACCGGCCGGCGTACACATGTCGGTAACTCAAGGGAACGTTTTTCACGGCACCGACACAAGACCGAACCATGGTAGTAGACCTAATACCACTCCAAGCCGCCGCCGGAGGCGCCATCCTGTTCATCGGCGCCCTCGTGCTCGTCGTCGTCGTCGCCGCCCTCCTCAGCGCGATCGAGATCGTCGACGCGTACGAGAAGCGCGCGCTGACCGTCTTCGGGGAGTACCGTAAGCTGCTCGAGCCGGGGATCAACTTCGTCCCGCCGTTCGTGTCGAACACCTACCGGTTCGACATGCGAACGCAGACGCTGGACGTCCCCCGACAGGAAGCGATTACGCGAGACAACTCGCCCGTGACCGCCGACGCCGTCGTCTACATCAAGGTGATGGACGCCAAGAAGGCGTTCCTGCAGGTCGACGACTACAAGCGGGCCGTCTCGAACCTCGCTCAAACCACCCTCCGCGCGGTGCTTGGCGACATGGGACTGGACGACACGCTCAACAAGCGACAGGAGATCAACGCGCGCATCCGCCAGGAACTCGACGAACCCACCGACGAGTGGGGGATCCGCGTCGAGTCCGTCGAGGTCCGCGAGGTCAACCCCTCGAAGGACGTCCAGCGCGCGATGGAGCAACAGACCTCCGCGGAGCGCAAGCGCCGCGCCATGATCCTCGAGGCGCAGGGTGAACGCCGCAGCGCCGTCGAGAAGGCCGAGGGTGAGAAGCAGTCCGAGATCATCCGCGCCCAGGGTGAGAAGCAGAGCCAGATCCTCGAGGCGCAGGGTGACGCGATCTCGACCGTCCTGCGCGCTCGGTCCGCCGAATCGATGGGCGAACGCGCGATCATCGACAAGGGCATGGAAACCCTCGAGGGGATCGGCCAGAGCGAGTCGACGACGTTCGTCATGCCCCAGGAGCTCACCTCGCTGGTCGGCCGCTACGGCAAGCACCTCTCCGGCAGCGACGTGAAAGAAGACGGCACCGAGCTTCAGGCCCTCGAGTTCGACGAGGAGACCCGCGAACTGATTGGCCTGGACGACATCTCCGAGATCATCGGCGAAATCGATCAGGAGGCCTCGATGGACGTCGAAGCGATGGAGCAGGAGGCTCAGGCGATCAAGGAAGGCGAGGATCCCTCCGAGATCACCGACCCCGACGAGGTCATCGAGGAGATGGACCAGAACTTCCAGGGCCAGACCGACGGCGGCACCGACATCGACATCGACGCGCCCGACGATGGAGACGACGCCGGCACTGACGCGGAGACGGACGCGGACAACTGACGATTGCTGACGACCGCCGCCGACCCTGTCGATCGCTGCGCCGCCCGCCCCTGATCGACGCAGCGACACTGAACGCGGGTTTCGGCCCGTAATCCGATTTTACCGACGGAAACCGATCGCTCGAGTCGAGCGTCCCGACCGAGTCGTCGAGGCGAATTCGGTCGCGAATTCGGTCACGAATTCGGGACGTTCACGGTTCAGTGAACGAAGCGGAGCGAAACCTGTTTTACGTGTCGGGCCCTTTCGAACGGTAGAGAGACATGACATCGTCCGATGGGGTCGACGACAACAAACGAGCGACCCTCCGCCGGTTTGCCGCCCTCGGTGCCGCGACACCGATCGCCGGAGCCGGCTTCTCCGAATCCGCGGCCGCCGACGCGGGCGAGAGCGACGCCCGCGATGCGATCACCGGCTACCTCTCCACGACGCCCGGTGCGCACTTCTCGAAGATCCGGGACGACCTCCAACTCGGCACCGGCGAGACCCAACACCACCTGCGCCGCCTCGAGGAGATCGACGCGATCGAACGGTACCGCGACGGCGACTACAAGCGGTTCGTGACCGCCGGCCGGTTCGACGAGTTCGAGAAGCAGACGCTCGGCTACCTCCGGCGGGACACCCCGCGGGGCATGCTGATCGAACTCCTGTTGAACCCGGACGCGACCGCGGGCGACCTGGCCGACGCGCTCGAGGTCTCGGCGCCGACGGTCAGCAAGTACGCCGGGAAACTCGAGGAGGCGGGCCTGCTCTCCCGAGACGACGGCTACGCGGTCGAACGGCCGGAAACCGTCATGATGCTCGTCGTGCGCCACGCCGACTCCTTCGGCGATCGCGCGCGGAAACTGGCGCGGAACGCGGATCAGCTACTCGAGTACGAGGGCTGAATCGGACGGGATCCCATCGGGCTGCAGTGAATCGCTTCTCGTTCGGTTTTTAGGAGCCGTTGCCGAGCCCAGGCACCTCACGGCCGTTCCGCAACGATCTCGAGATCGAGAAGAGCGGTCAGCGACTCGAGGTCGTAGGTCGCGTCCGCCGGACGCTCGCGGTCGCGGTTGTGCGGACGGCGGATGAAGGCCGTCTCGAGGCCGAGTTTCGTCCCGGCGACGACGTCCTTCGGCGAGTCGCCGACGTAGAGTCCTCGCGGCGCTCCCGTTCCGTCGCCGGTGCCGTCCGCCGGAACGCTATCGGTCTCCGCGGCGTCGAGTCGCGCGAGCGCGTCCTCGAGATAGTACGGGCCCGGCTTCCGTCGCCGGAATCCGTCGATGGTGGGATCGCGGCCGCGAACGACGTCGAACGGAATATCGACGAAGTCGGCGACGAACTCGGCGGTCTCGTGGCGGTTGTTGGTGACGAGTCCGACCGTCGTCCCCGCCCGATCGGCGAGCGTCCGGATGGCGTCGATATCGTCGTACAGGCCGCGTGCGCCCGAACGGAGCCGCTCGTGGGTCCCTTCGGAGGCGTACCGTTCCTTTAGCGTCCAAAACTGATCCGGCTCGAGACCGAGTTCGGCGCAGTGTTCGCGGATCGCCGCGATGTCCTGACTCCTGAGTGCGCGGCGCTGGTTGGGTGTCGGCTCGGCGCCCAGTTCCTCGAGCGCGGCGTCGGCTGCGTCGTCGTACACCTGCGGAGCGGTCCGGGGCCCCTCGAGGATGATTCCGTCCATGTCGAAGCAAATCGGCACCGTCATTCGTGGTGGCTCGTGCATCGCCGGCGCAGCTGAAATAGACGGTGGTCGCGGCTAGGTGACGTGCGCTGAAAGAAAACGAGAAAATCGATCGCCGAGCGGGGACTGCCGGCGACGCGGGGAGGATCGATTCAGGGGAACTCGCAGCGAGCCTGCAGTTAGACGCTGACCTTCCAGGTCGTACTCGAGGAGTAACCCCACTTTTCGATCTCGACGTCGTAGTCGCCGTCCTGAATGGCGGTGATGTTCGACCCCACCTCCTTCGCGGTCATCCCGAGCTCCTTCCCGATGATACGGGATTTGAAGTAGGTCTTGGTAGCCGCGTTCTCCCGGAGGTAGCGGAGAATTCGTTGTTGTTTGCTCGTGAGGTCGGATGCCATTGCGCTGCTCATACCGATTTCGATGCGAGGAACGCCCTTAGGGGGTTTGGTACGCGCGGTTAACCCGCCGCCGTCGTGCGGTTTTCCCGGAGAGTAATAGCTCGATACTCGACCGGAAAGACTGGCTTGGTACGAGCGGTTAATTCATTCGATTTGACGACTATCCGGGCCCGTGATCGGTTTCGATCGGAAAGAAGGGATTACCGGCACCCGGCTACTCGTACTGCGTCGTCCGGAAGGGACCGAACGCGCAGGCGAGCGCCTGGCCGAGCGCCGTCGTTCGATCGGTTAAGCCGTCCGTACAGACGCCGATCGCTCCGTCTGACTCGGCGATGCCCGTCGTATCGAGTTCATCATCCATTACCGGGCCGAGTTCTTCCCCCGCCTCGAGCCGCTCCGCGACGCGGTCGGGGAGCCGAAGCGAAGGGCCGCCGCCGCGCTCGACTCGCTCGCCGTCGGTCACCGCCGCCCACATGATCAGCGTCACGCCGGGCGCGCCGTCGAACCGGGTAACGCCGCCCTCGAGACCGACGCCGAACTCGTAATCGGCACTCGCTTCGGCCAGTGCACGCCGGGCGCGGTTCTCGGCGCCCGCGACGGTTTCCTCGACGGACCACGGCTGTTCGGGGACGCCAGACTCGACGTCCACGGCGGTAACCGTCGGCTCGAATCGCTCGAGCGTTCGTTCGACCGCGTCGATCTTGACCGGGTTAGTGCTGCCGACTGCAACGTCCATACGGGGGCTTCGAACGACGGCTAATTGGACTCTCCGCTTTGGGACGCATTCACTACTTCAATGTTATGATTCCTCATACCGGTTCGGGCGAATTACCGGGTTTCGTGGCGTATCGGATCTCGATTTCGAAATCATTATACCTCGGGTCTCAGAACGGAGTAGGTAACGACTCCGTCCGGACTTTTGCGATTCGTTCGTCCGGGCAGCACTCGCCATCGCATGACCGACGCACAATCGAACACGAGAGTACGGCGTACCGAACGAGAAACCGACACCACGACCGAAACAGAGACCGAAACCGAATCGAACGACCTCGTCTGTCCGGAGTGTGCGGGCAACCTGGTCGTCGACGACGAGCACGGTGAAACCGTCTGTGAGGACTGCGGCCTCGTCGTCGAGGAGGACTCCGTCGACCGCGGCCCCGAGTGGCGCGCCTTCGACGCCGCCGAGAAAAACGAGAAGTCCCGCGTGGGCGCCCCCACGACGAACACGATGCACGACAAGGGGCTCTCGACGAACATCGACTGGCGCAACAAGGACGCCTACGGTAACTCGCTGGGATCCCGGCAACGGGAGAAGATGCAGCGCCTGCGCAAGTGGAACGAGCGGTTCCGCACCCGCGACTCCAAGGAGCGCAACTTAAAACAGGCCCTCGGTGAGATCGACCGCATGGCCTCCGCGCTCGGCCTGCCGAACAACGTCCGCGAGACCGCTTCCGTCATCTACCGCCGCGCGCTCGAGGAGGATCTCCTGCCCGGCCGCTCGATCGAAGGCGTCTCGACGGCCTGCGTCTACGCCGCCGCGCGCCAGGCCGGCGTCCCGCGGAGCCTCGACGAGATCGCGGACGTCTCCCGCGTCGAGAAAAACGAGATCGCCCGCACGTACCGCTACGTGGTCCGCGAACTGGGGCTCGAGGTCCAGCCCGCCGACCCCGAGAGCTACGTGCCCCGCTTCGCCTCCGGACTCGAGCTTTCCGACGAGGCCGAACACCGCGCCCGCTCGCTGCTCCAGAACGCCAAGGAGAAGGGCGTCCACAGCGGCAAGTCGCCGGTCGGCCTCGCGGCCGCCGCGGTCTACGCCGCCGCGCTGCTGACCAACGAGAAGACCACCCAGGCCGCCGTCTCCGACGTCGCCGACATCTCCGAAGTCACCATCCGCAACCGCTACCACGAGCTCCTCGAGGCCGAGGAGACGATCGGACTGGCCTGATCGGCGACGCGTCGAATCGACGACGAACCCGCACGAATCGCGCGGATCGGTACCATTTTTCTATCACCGGTTCTCACCGGTAGTATCATGGCTCTCGCATTCGATTCGTTCGTTCTCGCCGCCGCAACGGACGACCTGACGGACGAAGCTCGAGCCCGCGACCACGCGGACGCCGTCGAGTTTCGAATGGACCTGACGAGCGCGGACGACGCGCTGGCCGCCCTCGAGGCCTACGACGGCCAACTCCCGATCCTCGCGACCAACCGCGCCGCGTGGGAGGGCGGCGAGTGGGCCGGCGACGACGCGGAGCGGCTCGAGGTGCTGGCCGAAGCCGCTCGAACCGACGGCGTCGAGGCGATCGACGTCGAACTCGAGTCGCTGCGATCGGGCGCGGCCGACGACGTGCTCGAGACCGCCCGGGAGCAGGACGTTTCGGTGGTCGCGTCGACACACGACTTCGAGGGGACGCCGAGCGAGGACGCGATGATCGACCGACTCGCCGAGGCCTGCGAGTACGCCGACGTCGGCAAGCTCGCGGTGACGGCCCGCGACCGGTCGGACTCGCTCGCGGTGCTGTCGGCGACGCATCGGTTGACGCAGGACGGGAAGGCGGTCGCGACCATGGCGATGGGCGAGGCCGGCAGTCACACGCGAGCCGTCGCGCCGCTGTACGGCTCGCGGATCGGCTACGCCCCCGTCGACCCCGCCGACGCTACGGCGCCCGGCCAGTACGACCTGGCGACCCTCTCGCGGCTGGTGTCGGATCTCGAGTAACCGCGTCAGAATCGAAGTCCGCATCGGCGATACAACTGACTGACTGCGGTCAACCGATGATTAGCTGTCGGTACGCGTGACGGTAACAGCTGCATACCAATAGGTGACCCCGACGCATGCGGTCGTATGAACTCGACGGGGACGAGTCGCCTCGAGTCGCTCCGCCGGCGGTCGACCGGGGCCGGAGAGCGCGGGGCGGCGTTCGCGTTCGTCGGCGGGGGACAGGACGGGGATGGCGGCGAGGGAAGCGACAGGGCGGTCGATCCCGAAACGTCGTCGCGCGCCGAAACGCTGCTTCGCTCGATCGGTCTCGTCGCGACGCCGCCGGGATCGACGCCGCTTCGCCTCGAGTCGGCGTTCGAAACGGCCTGGCGGGAGCGGCTGCGCGAGATCCGCACGCAGGATGCACAGCGGGAGGTGCTCGCGGCGCGGCTCGGCACCGCTCCCGGACGGGTAACGCTCGCGGTTACCGGCGACGGGTTCGTCGCGACTCGTGGCGACGGGCGAGTCGGGTGCTGGCCGTCGAACGCGGCTTTTCTCGCCGACCTCGCGGCCGCGGAGACGCTGGACGAGCGTCGACCCGACTGGCAGTCCCTCGAGCCGGACGAACAGGGGATCGTACTGACCGCGCTCCGACTGTTTCTCGACCGCTGTCCGAACTGTGACGGCGCGCTCGTCGGGGCCGACGCGGGAACGGGGACGGCAACGGCGGCGGAACTCGAACGGCCGTCCGCGACGGGAACCGCCCGAACGGGTGCGGATCGGGGCGTTTCCCTCGAGTGTGCGTACTGCGGCGTGATGGTGATCCGGGCGCCGTACGAGTGACGGCCGTGACCGTCCCGGGACGCGATTTGCAGACGACGGCGGGGGACGAACGGATTCGAGAAGGCGTCATCTCGGAATCGGAATGTTAACCAGTCGGCTGGCCTAGTGTCCGACCATGACATGGTTTCGTGCGCTCCTCGCCGGGGCCCTCTCGATCCTCTTTCCCGGCGCAGGACACGCGTTCCTGCGGGACTGGCTCCGTGCAGTCGTCTTCGCGGGGCTGTATCTCTCGGCGATCGCGATCTTCCTCCCGATGGACCAGCTCGCCGCGGCGGAAACGATGACCGATGCGGTAACGATCGTCAGCGAGGATATGGACTCGATGGGACAGTTCGCGCTCTCGTTTATCGGCCTGTTCGCGGCGATCGACGCGACGTTCCGCTCGCTCGGCTTCCCGCCGACCGCGTCAGGCTCCGGCGCAGGCTCGAGCGACGGGCCGACCTGTCCCGAATGCGGCAAGGAACTCGACGAAGACCTCGAGTTCTGTCACTGGTGTACGACCCGCCTCGAGCCGGCCGAGCCCGAAGAGGCGGAACCGAGCGAAGCCTGATCGAGCCGCGAAAAACAGCGCTCCAGTCGGCGACGCTACTTCTCGATGATGCTCTCCTCGACGGCCTCGCCGAAGTGACGCGCCGTGTCCTCGTAGTACAGCAGGAGTTCGTCGCCGGCCTCGAGGTCGGTCACCGCCTTGCGGCCCTCGCCGGTGGCGACCTTGATCGTTTCGGCGTTCTGGAGTAGCGTCTCGACCCGGTCGCCAGCCTGCGTCTCGAGTGCGACCCGGAACATCGGGCGCTGCTCGATCTTGACGCGACCGACGATGGCCTCGCGGGTGTTACCGTTAGTGTCGACGACCTGCACCTCGTCGCCGCTTTGCAGTTCCGAGAGGTACTTCGTGCCGCCGTCGGGCGTCCGAACGTAGGCGTGAACCGCGCCCGCGTTGACTCTAAAGGGCCGCGAGGCGACGTAGGGCGACTCGGCCGTCTCGGCGTGGACGAAGACCAGTCCGCGGGCCATCGAACCGACGAGCATCCCCTCGTCGTGCTCGAGCAGGCTCCCCGTATCGATACAGACCCGATCGGCGCTGCCGACGCGCTCGACGTCGAGCACCTCGGCGTACTCCAGATCGAGGGTCTCGCGCTCGGCCTCGTCGCGGACCTCGACGGTCTTGCGGATCTCGTCGGGGTCGCTCGAGTCCAGCAGGACGGAGTCGGCACCGATCTCGAGCGTTTCGAACGCTGTCCGCGCTTCCTCGGCGGTGGTGACCCCCGCCACGAGGTCGGTCTCGTCGCCGATTCGGGCGATCAGGTTCTCGAGCGGAATGATCGTCCAGTCCTCGCCGATGATGATCGTGTGGTCGGCCTCCTGGGCCGCGGTCTCGGCGAATTTCTCGTACTCGGTGTCGAGGATCCGGACGTACGCCCCGCGCTCGAGGTCGGCGTCCTCGTCACGGCGCAGCGTCGAGAGGTCGGCCGAGCCGGAGAAGTCCTCGGGCATGTCGATCGTCGCGTCGCCCTCGCCGTCCTTGCCGACGATGACGGCGTCGGGTTTCGCGGCGGCTTCGTCGCCCGTGTCGCCGACGTCCTCGATGACGTCCTCGGCGTCGTCGCTTTCCGCGTCGTCGACGAGCGTCACGTCGCCGTTCGTTCGGAACGCCGCGACGTTGATGTCGCCGAGTTCGCGCACGCGCTCGACGTCGGCTTCGTCGACCAGTACCCAGTCGGCGCCCGCCTCGAGCGCGGCGGTGATCCGCTCGCGGCGCTCGTCCCAGTCGCCGACGGTGTCGTCGGCCTTGATCCAGACGGATCGTGTCCGTGTCATGCATCGACGGTCGAAGGGAACCGGCTTGAACGTGGCGAATCGTGCAGGCCGGTCCCGCGGCCCGTCCGCCGACCGCGTTGGGTCCGGAATTGCGGCCGTCGAAACGTTAAGAACGCGCTCGCACCAACTAGGGATAGATGTCCGGCTACGACGCGATCTGTTTCGATCTCGACCACACCCTCTGCGAGCCGACCCGCGACCCCGCGGCGCTGCTCGAGGCGGCCTTTACCCGCGCAGACTGCGAGCGGTTCTGTACCCCGGCCGACCTGCGCGCCGCGATTCCCGATCTGCCGACGGCGGAGTCGGATCTGGAATTCTACGAGCACCTGTTTACCGAGGTCGCGCGCCGCGCCGAGCGCGATATCGACTCCGAAATTCCGTCGCGACTCGCCCGCGCGTACCTCGCGGAAACGGACCCGACCGCCGTCCAGTTTCGGCCGGGCGCCGAGCGCGCCCTCGAGTACGCCCGCGACCGCGGGCAGGTCGCGCTGATCACCAACGGCGGACGCGAGACCCAGACGCAGAAGTTGCAGGCGCTCGGCATCGAGGACGCCTTCGACGTCCGCGTCTTCACCGAGCCGAGCGCGGGGATCCACCCGAAGCCCGACGCGGCGCCGTTCGAACACGCGCTCTCGACGCTCGAGGCGACGCCCGACGGCGCGATTCACATCGGCGACTCGCTGCACGCCGACGTTGCGGGGGCGAACGCGATGGGCCTCGATTCGGCGTGGATCGCGACCGACGGCGGAACCGACCTCGGTGAACACCGACCGACCTACGAACTCCCGTCGCTCGAGGCCTTCGAGACGATCGTCTGATCGCGTCGGCGTCGGTTCTACTTACGAGTCGTCGTCCGGCAACAGATCGCTGTGGACGACCGCGCGGTACTGGTCGTCCGTCGCCGCCTCGAGGCGAGTCAACAGGGCCGCCGCCTCGGGGAAGTCGTCGGGCAGTTCGAAGGGGTCGTCGGCGTCCTCGTCGCGCCGCCGACACACCGTGATGAACGACGCCAGCGTCGAGTACGTTCCCGGACGGGCGTAGACGACGCCGACGTCGTCGGGCACCTGCTCGCGCCAGTACTCGATCACCGGCTCGGCCTCGAGTCGCGGCCGGCGATTCTGCTCGGCGAGTTCCGCCGCGTCGATCTCCGCGTCGCCGAGTACGTCGTCGAAGACGGCCTGCAGCTCCTCCGTGTTCTCTTCGATGTAGGGGGCGTCCGCCTCGGCCTGAATCAGTTGCTGAAAGGCGTCGAGCTCCGCCGATCGGGCCGCGACGGGATAGACGAAGTCGTGGTTCTCCTTCGGCAGCTTGTAGGACTTGCCCTCGACGCCCTGTTCGCCGGGACCCGACTGACCGAGCATCAACTCGAGGATTCCCATAGCTAGTACAGGTTCTGTGAGGCGAATAAGTGTTCCGCGGTCAGGGTATCGATACGCGCCGTCGGCTGCCGATCCGCGACCGCCTACGGGACACAGAGTGTTCCGATCGCCTACCAGTCGTCGCCGAGCGCTGCCTTCACGCCGCCGTACTCACTAGCCGTCGCCCACGTCCGCCCGCTCTCGACGTGTTCGACCGCGTAGGCGCCGCCGCAACTCCCACAGCGGTACTGCTCGGGCGCCTTCACCGGTTGCGAGGCGCGATGTCGCGTCGCTCGCCAGTCACAATCCTCGTCGCGACAGCGAAGGACGTACCGCGGCTCCGCGAACGCCCGACAGTGACGCGGCGCCTCGAGGTCGGCCGCCCGCTCGCGGAATCGCCGTCCGTGCCCGGACTCGCCGAACTGTTGGAACTCCCAGGCGTGGACGAGTTCGTGGCGGACGACCGCGGCGAACTCCGGCCACTCGTACTGCTCGTAGGCGCGCCGCGCGAGGACGATCGTCGCGACCTCCCGAGTCCGGTCCCAGCGACACGCCCCCGCGCGGCGGCGGGCCCGAGCCGAGACGTCCCACTCGAGGGCCTCGAGATCGACGGGCAATTCGTACTCGCCGTCACCACCCTCGCCGGCAACCTCGCGGGCGTGAATCCGCGCTCGGGCGACGATCTCGTCGTCGATCGTAAGCGACTCTCCGTCGGACGCGTCGGACACGGGCCGACGATGGACTGGCCACACCGAATTTCTTCCGATCGCAACCCGGTGTCGACCGGTTTATTTATGTTCCTGACACAACAACGTTCAAATATGTACGATTTAACGGGCTTCCAGCGGGACCTCCTGTACGTCATCGCCGGACAAGACGAGCCACACGGCCTCGCAATCAAGGAGGAACTCGAGGACTACTACGAATCGGAGATCCACCACGGTCGCCTGTATCCGAATCTCGACACGATCGTTGACAAGGGCCTCGTCGAGAAGGGGCAGGCGGACCGGCGAACGAACTTCTACACCCTCACCCGGCGCGGCCGGCGCGAGCTGGAAGCGCGACGCGACTGGGAACAGCAGTACGTCGCCGACCTCTTCGAAGACGACTGATCGCGGTCTCGAGTGGTCGACGAACGCGTTTGCATCTCGTCACCGTCAGTATCGACTGATCTACCAGCGTCTGCGATCGGTCACCGACTCCGACGCGCCGATTTCCGATGGGGTTCCGCTATCTACCGCAGTTCGGAAGCCTGTCGTCCCAGTCTCCGACTTTGTTAACAACTACTCGGCATTCAGTTGTTAATCTATAGCGAAGTACGGCGCGTTTACAACAGCGATGTTGATAAGATTCGGATCCTAAGCGACGCCAACGATGACCGATCACGAGTCGGCTCGAGCCCATCACGAGGACCACGCTCACGGGCACGGAGACGAGCACGCTGGCCACGACCACAGCCACGGCCACGGTCACGATCACGGCGCCTCGTCGACGAGCAGCCGCAAACTCGCCGTCGTCTCCGCGATCAACCTCCTCGGGTTCGTCGCGGAACTCGCGGGCGGGCTCCTGTTCGGGTCGGTCGCGCTCATCAGCGACGCGTTCCACATGCTGTTCGACGCGCTCGCGTACGTGATGGCCTTCGCTGCCGCCTACATCGCCGAATCCTACGGCGACGAGGGGCGTTGGTCGTACGGCCTCCACCGCCTCGAGCCGTTCGCCGCCTTCCTCAACGGCGTTCTCCTCCTCCCGATGGTCGGATTCATCCTCTGGGAGTCCTACCACCGTTTCCTCGAGCCCGTCGCGATCGGAACCGGACCGACGCTCCTCATCGCCACGGGCGGGCTCGCGGTCAACGTCGGTTCGATCTACGTGTTACACGGCGGCGAGATGAGCCTCAACGAGCGCGGCGCGTTCTACCACCTGCTGGGCGACGCCGGCGGGTCGGTCGCCGTCATCGTCTCGACGGTCGTCATCGAACTGACCGGGTTTCACCTCGTCGACCCGCTCACCGCCGGCCTCATCGCGGTCGTCGTGACGTGGTCCGCCGTGAACGTACTTCGTGGCAGCAGTGCGATCTTCCTCCATCGAACGCCGTTCGATCGAACAGCCGTTCGCGACGTGCTCGAGGGACTCGAGGGTGTAACCGCGGTCGACGACCTCCACGCCTGGCAGGTCTGCAGCCAGATCACGGTCGCGACCGTCCACCTCGAAACGGACGCCGAGACGATGGCGGATGCTGAGGCAGTGACCCGACGCGTACACGCGGAACTCGAGGCTCACGATGTCGATCACGCGACCGTCGAACTGTGTCCGTCGTACGCTGCTCGCGACGTCCACCTCAACGCGCACTGCCACTGACCGAGCTACAGTTTTTCGGACGGTCAGCCGCTGTCCCGGAGAATTGAACGACTACGTCGGTGGCAACCCGCTGCCGAAAAGCGAGGGAGGGTGCATGGTGAAGGCGGCGTGCTGATGATAACGCCGAACGGGTTCCTCACCTCGCTGGTCCAACATTTCTCCGATGACAGAATAAACGTGATGGCCGGTTCTCCGTTCTGTCAGCCCAAAATCGTATTCGCGGTACAGTGACTACTATATATGAATCCGGAGAGAAAACGGATCCATCTAGATTCGATATATGTCTTATTCCCGGCGGCTACTGAATCCGCTTCCGTTCACATACAAATACTCTTTCAAACGTAGATCTGACTTCGAGCGACCGTATATCGAGGACGCGAGGAGGATTATACGGCGTTATACCCGTAGCCGACGGAGAACATGACCAGATACCGCAAATGGACTCGACGACCGTAAAACGGTCAAACACAGCGAAGAGAGTGGTTCGATCGCTTCACGAGTCACTCGACCGACCGTTCTCTACGCGGAATCGAATATTGTCTGTATCTATAGTAGTATTGGAAACCGATAAAATCTGGAAAGGCCGTGTTGCGTGACGTCACTAGCGCGGTCACTCACACCAGTAGCGACAGTTCGTACTGGAATGACGATCCCTCTCCCTCGAGTCCCGATCACTCCCAGAAATCGGGAATGCGGGATGCCCTTAGGAGCGTGTGGCAACTACCTTCGCGTATGGCCGCCGCCCAACGGACGTCGCTTCCCCGCCCGCCGAAAACGTTCACGGACCGCGAGGAGCGGCGAATCTCGATCCACGAGTACGACGGTGAGCTGGGGCCGCTGCAGGAGATGTACGCGCATTTCGGCGACGACTCGCGGACACAGGGATTACCGCCCAGAAGCGAGGACCGAACTGTTGAGTGGCTTTCCGAGTTGCTCGAGGAGGGACTGAACGTCGTGGCCCGCCACGAGGGCGACGTCGTCGGACACGCCGTCCTGATTCCGTACGATTCGACGTCCGAACTCGCGATTTTCGTTCGGCCGGCGTACCAGTCCGCCGGAATCGGGACGCACCTCATCGGCTGTTTGCTCGGCCACGGGCAGGCCAACGGGCTGACGCACGTGTGGCTCACCGTCGCTCGGACGAACCGGATTGCGATGAACCTCTATCGCTCGGCGGGATTCGAGATCACCGAGCGAGACCGTGGCGAGTACGAAATGGAGCGGGAGTTATAGACCGTCGTCGGATTCGTGTCGACCCTCTCTCTTCAGCGACTGTAGACTTGTGTTTCGTTCTCGACAATTCTCGTCACCTGTCTCCGATCCGTTCTATTTGCCGTGTAACGGCCCAGCAGAGAATCGTTTGCGAGGAAGGGGCCGCCCTCGAGTCTCGAGCGGGGCCGGGTCGAGATCGAACTGGATCTACAGTAATCGCGAGTAATCCGCGGCGTCGCCGCCGCCCGATTAGATGTCGACGGGTTCGTCCCGCTCGGCGGCCTCGTGGATCGCCTCGATCGTTCGGAGATCCTCGAGCCCGTGGCGGCCGTCCGGAAGGATCGGTTCGTCGCCGAGGACGCGGTCGGCGAAGTAGTCGAACTCCTCGCGCATCTCCTCGACTTCCGTGAAGTCGGTATCCTCGATGGTCGCCTCGACGCTGCCCGAGGAAAGGTGCAGCGTGGCCTCGCCGTGGAACGCGGGCGAGAGCTCGATAAGACCGTCGGTGCCGATGATCTTGAGTTCGGTGTCCTCCTGGGCGTGCTGGCTCGTCGTACAGACCAGCGGAACGTCGTCCTCGAGGGTGAGCGTAATCGTGGCGAACTGGTCCGGAACGTCGTCGAACGCCTCGTGGGTGGAGGACATGTGGGCCTCGGCCTGTACCGGATCCCGCTCGAGGAGGAAGCGCGCGGTGTTGATCGGGTAGATCCCGAGGTCCATCACGGAGGTACCGTAGCCCGTAACGTCCGAGTCGAGGCGCCACTGGTCGGGGTCGGGGATCATCTCGAGGAGCGGCTGGGTGTTGTTGCCGTAGACCTGCGTCGGCTCGCCGATGAAGCCGTCCTCGATGAGTTCCTTGGCGCGGCGGACGGCGGGTTCGGTGTGCATCCGGTAAGCCGTCATCAGCGGGATATCGCCGTCCTCGGCGGCGTCGACCAACTGCTCGGCGCGCTCGACGGTCGCCTCGAGGGGCTTCTCGCAGAGGACGGCCTTGCCGAGTTCGGCCGCGGTTTCGACGTACTCGAGGTGGTAGGCGTTGGGCGTGCCGATGTAGACGGCGTCGTAGGCGTCGGTCGCAGCGCCGTCGTGGTACTCGTCGTACGTGATCCCGCGGTCGACGTCGTGTCGGTCGGCGAGCCGCTGGGCCTTCTCCGTGGACGAACTGACCAGTACCGCCGTCTCGCAGTAGTCCGTCTGTTCGATCGCCGGGATGACGACGTCGACCGTCCACCAGCCGAGGCCGAGCAGGGCGAACCGAACCGTCCCGTCGCCCGCCGTCTCCCAGTCCCGCGTTGCGAAGTCCGTGACCATCGTAGCGTCCATGTGCGACGTTTCGGACCGGGTGAATAAAACCGTTCGGTGCTGCGCGAACGGCGGCGCGGTCGGGCGACCGAGACGGCTCCTGCGACCCCGAACCGATCGAGAGCCGAGACACGAGTCGCTACGGCGTATTTCTTGATTAGAAACAAAGTCGCTGCTAGCTCGAGATTTACAATCGTATTTTTGTAACCCGAACACTCGGTGTGAATTGATACCATGGGGGACGACGGATCTATCCGGCGAATCGACTCGTTCCCTAATACGAAACGTGGCTCGAGGTCGTTCATGAAAACGTTCATGATGGTCGCTGTGTTCGCGTGACACATGGACGAGTATACGCATACCCCGGTCACCGTCGCTGACAAGCGTGCCGTCGTCGTCGGCGGCACGAGCGGGCTCGGGCAAGCGATCGCCGTCGGGCTCGCGGCCGACGGCGCGGACGTCATCGCGACGAGTCGCTCGGAAGACGCGGTCGACGAAACGGCCGCCCTCCTCGAGGAACGGGGCGCGACGACGGCCCGAGTCACCTGCGACGTCACCGACCCCGAGTCGCTCGAGGATCTCCGGGAGGTCGCCGAGGAAACCCTGGGCGGGATCGACGTCGTCGTCTCGTCGGCGGGGGCGATTTCGCGCGACACCGTCGTCGGAATCAGCGACGACGAGTGGGATTTCGTCACCGACGTTCAACTCGACGGCGTGCGACGCATCACGCAAACGTTCGCGCCCGCGATGGACGAGGGCGGGAGCATCATCAACATCTCCTCGCTCGCGGCGCGGCTCTCGATGGCGAATCTGCCGGCGTACTCGGCGGCGAAGGGCGGCGTCGAGGCCTTTACGCGGGCATCGGCGAAGGAACTCGCGCCGGAGATTCGGGTCAACGCTATCGCGCCCGGCTTCTTCATTACGCCGCAAAACGAGGAGACCTACGCCGACGGAACCGAGAAGCGCGAGCGCATCGACGAGCGGACGCCGCTGGGGCGGGTCGGCGAGCGCGAGGAACTCATCGGCGCAGCGATCTACCTCGCGAGCGACGCGTCCTCGTTCGTCACCGGCGAAGTACTGACGGTCGACGGCGGATTCGCCGACAGCGCGTTCTGACGGGGTCGAACCGATACCCGTGATAACGGCAAACCGGGGAGTCGCTCCGTCGCAGTTGTCCTGCGAATCGCCGACGATTGTACTGCCGGAAACACCCACCTTATTCCGGTTTTGACGCCCCTGACGACGATTATTCTAGGCGTACTGACCGGAAGATACATATATTATGTTTAATTCATACACTTGTGTGCCAATGCGCAACATCAACAGGGGTGAGACTATGTCACGCCCACCCGACAGCGGCTCGTCGCGACAGGTGAGCCGTCGCCGCGTACTGCAAGCGACGGGCGCTGCCGGATTGACCGGTATCGCCGGCTGTACCGGATACGTCGGTAGTTCGCGGGACGGCGTCGAGTACTGGACCCTCTTCGGCGGCGGCGACGGGGCCGTCATGGAGGCGATGGTCGACGAGATCAACGCGGGCGACGAGTACGACCTCCAGATCAACCGCCAGCGGGTCCCGTGGGACGAACACTACGGTCGGCTCTACACCTCGATGGTCGGCGGGAACCCGCCCGACGTCGCGGTGATGCACTCGCGGATGATGCGGGACTACGAGGACAGCATCGTCCCGGTTACCGACGAAATCGGCCTCGAGCCGTACCTCGAGGAGGTCGCCCAGGGCGGCGTCGTCGACGGTGAACAGCTCGCCGTTCCGCTGGATACGCACCCGTTCGGGCTCTACTACAACAAGGAAGTGTTCGAGGAAGCGGGGCTCGATCCGGAGGACCCGCCGAACACGGCCGACCGGTTCTACGAGTGCGCCAACGCGATCGTCGAGAACACGGACTACTACGCCTTCGACTACTTCGAGGGCCAGTTTCACGCCGAAGTCATGCGGATGCTGTTGCACGGCCGCGGCGGGCAGATCCTCACCGAGGACTACGAGCCCGCCTTCGACACCGACGACGGCCACGCGGTCGTCCAGGAGATGCACGACTGGGTGCACGAACACGAGTGGGCCCCCGTCGACCCAGGGACCGGCTGGGACGCGTGGAACCGCGGCGAGGTCGGCATGAAGATCGAAGGGACGTGGCACATCAGTATCGTCCGCGAGGCGGGCTTCGAGTTCGGCCTGACGGAACCGTTCATCATGCCCGAGGCGGACAGCCCCGTCACGGTCGGCGACAGTCACATGCTGATCATCCCGCAAAGCGACGAGCGCGACCAGGCGCGACTCGAGGACGCGATCGAGACCGTTCGCCTGCTCACACAGGAGTTCAACGCCCGGTGGGGATCCGAGGCCGGTCACCTCCCCGCCAGCAAGGAGGCGATCGAGAGCGACGACCTTCGGGAGTCCGACACGTGGGACCAGACGCTCGAGACGTTCTACGGGATGGTCGAGAACGACCAGTTCATCCGGCCGCCCGCGACGCCGAACGTCGAGGAGTACACGGAACAGATCTACCAGCCGCTCGACGACATGCGCGCCGGCAACATGGCGCCCGAAGCAGTGATCGAAACCGCCACCGAGGGCGTCAGACAAACGTTCAACAGGAGATAACATGGCACAAGCAACCCAACAAACCGACGCGAACGCGGACGAATCGGGACCCGTCGACCTCTCGGAGTCGTCGGTCCGTGAGCTACTCGCGGGAGGTACCTTCGCACTTCCCTATCTCCTGATCGCCGGGACGTTCCTGTTCGGACCGCTGCTGCTCGCGCTGTACATGAGCTTCCACGACTGGAACGCACTCGATCCGGCTCAGTCGCAGTTCATCGGCCTCGAGAACTACCGGGTCCTGCTGTCGGATCCGGACTTCTGGAACGCGCTGCGAAACACCGTCTACTTCGTCGTCCTCACGGTGCCGCCGATCGTTATCGGCTCGCTGTTTCTGGCGCTCGGCGTCAACCGCGACGTGAAGGGCAAGTGGCTGTTGCGGACGATTTTCTTCAGTCCGTACGTGCTGACCGTCGCGGTCGTCGGACTGCTGTGGACCGAGATTTTCAGCGCCTCGGGACTGGTGCCCTACTACGTCGGCGGCGGCAACTGGCTGACCGACCATCAACTCGCGATGCCGGCGATCGCCATCGCGACGATCTGGTGGCAACTCGCGTTCAACTTCATCATCCTGCTGGCCGCGCGCCAGAACGTGTCGGATCGCCTCTACGAGGCGGCGAAACTGGACGGTGCGAGCACCTGGCGGATGATGCGCGATATCACGATTCCGCAGATGCAGAATCCGCTGATATTCGTCGTCATCGTGACGTTCGTCGGCTCCTTCCAGGTGTTCGGACAGCCCTTTATTATGACCGACGGCGGCCCGTCGTTCTCGACGACGACGATCGTCCTGTACCTCTACGACACGGCCTTTACGGGCCGGCAGTTCGGGTACGCCGCCGCGGTCGGTTACGTCCTCTTTATGATCCTGATCGCCGTGTCAGCAACCAGCTACTACTTCCTCGGAGGTGATAACCGATGAGCGTCGAATCGCGCGGCCTCTTCGACGAGGTCTCGCTGTCGAACACCCGTCTGCGGACGATCGCCCTGTACGTGGGGCTCTACGGGACGGCGGCGCTGTTCCTGATCCCGTACTGGTACATGTTCGCGACGTCGTTCATGACGCGCGATCTGGTCTACGCGGAGGTGCCGTACCTGATCCCGTGGGACCTGACGCTGTACTGGTACGAGTACCTCCTGACGAACTCGCTGATCGTCCAGTGGACCGTCAATACGGTCATCCTGGCCGGAATCACGACGGCGGTCGTGATCCTGGTCGACGCGATGATCGCGTACTCGCTGACCCGACTCGAGTGGCCCGGCCGCCGCGCTATCTTCGCGGTCATCGTGGCGAGTTTCATGGTGCCGGGCATCGTCAACCTCGTCCCGGTCTACATCATCGTCAGCGAACTCGGCCTCGTCAACTCCGTCTGGGGCGTCGTACTCCCCAGCGCGGCCAATCCGCTCGGCGTGTTCATGCTCGTCCAGTTCTTCAAGGACATTCCCGAGGAGTTGGAGGAGGCGGCCCGCCTCGACGGGTTCTCGCGCCTGCGGATCTTCACCCACATCGTGTTACCGCTGATGCGGTCGGCGCTGGCCGCACTGGGGCTGTTCATCTTCATCTGGACGTGGAACGCCTTCGTCTGGCCGCTGCTGATCTTCCAGAGCGACGCGATGTACACGCTGCCGATCGGGCTGGTGACGCTGCAGGACAACCTCGGCGTCACCGAACCGGGCGTCATCATGACCTCGGCGGTCGTCGCCTCGGTGCCGCTCCTGTTGGTGTTCCTGGTCATGCAGCGCCACCTCGTCCGCGCGGTCGAAATGCAGGGGACCACGAAGTGATCCACGATGCGCCAACAACAGATCCAACCGCAATCGAGCGACCTCGACCCGATGTACGCCTCGCTCCGGCGAACGACGCGGTTCGTCTGGGACAACCTCGTCGAGGTAGTCCAGATCAGCCTCGCGTGGTTCCTCGCGGCGCTGCCGATCGTCACGATCGGGCCGGCGACGGTCGGGGCCTACCGCGCCGTGCTCTCGCTTCGCGAAGGCGACGGCGAGTCGGCAGACGGCATCGATTGGCCGGCAGTCCTCGAGACCGTCCGCGCGGGGTTCGTCCACGCGACGCTGCTGTCGTTCGTCCCGCTCGTGTTGCTCGTGAGTGCGGCCAACTACGTGCTGGCGTACCTCGCGAGTGGCTCGGTGACGGCGGGCCTGCTCGGCTTGGGCTGTCTGTACGCGGGGCTGTACGCCGGCCTCGTCTCGATGCCGACCCTGCTGGGGCTGGCGTCGGGGAAACCCGTCCTCGAGGCGTTCGCGGACGGCTACCGCTGGACGGCCCGTCACGCGGTCGGCGCGGTCGCCCTCGGCGTCGTGACGGTCGTCCTGTTCGTCGTCAGTTCGTTGCTAACCGTCGCCGTCGCGGTGTTGTTCGCCGGCGTCGCGTTTGCGCTGCACGTCGAGTTCGTCGCGAGCGTCTCGGCGCCGGCCGAGGCGAGCCCGGTCGCCACGGAGGTGACCGACGCGTGAGCGGGATCGACGACCGAACGCGGATCGGCACCCCGGAGACGGGCGAAGCAGGTGCAATCGCGGCCAGCGCAGTTGCATCGACGGCAACGATCGAAAACGACGCGCACGACGCGCGAACGGTGCTACGACAATGAGCGACGCAAACGAACTCAGCGACACGAACATCGAAGCGGCATCGACGGCGGAGACAACTACGGACGGGGAATCGGCCTCCGTCACGTTCGACGACGTCCGGAAGGTCTACCTCGACGACTTCGTCGCGATCGAGCAGTTCAACGCCCACATCGAGGACGGCGAGTTCATCACTATCGTCGGCCCCTCCGGTTCGGGCAAGTCGACGCTGCTGCGGATGATCGCCGGCTTAGAGGAGATTACGGACGGCGACATCAGAATCGGCGACGAGAGCATCAAGGGCGTCGAACCGCAGGATCGTGGCATCGCGATGGTGTTCCAGAACTACGCGCTGTACCCGCACATGTCCGTCCGGAAGAACATGTCCTACGGGCTGAAGCTGACGACGGACATGTCCGACGAGGAGATCGAGCAGCGGGTCGAGGAGACGGCCGAGATGATGGGGATCGGCGACCAACTCGACGCCAAACCCAGCGAACTCTCGGGCGGCCAGCAACAGCGCGTCGCGACCGGCCGTGCCATCGTCCGAGACCCGAAGATCTTCCTGATGGACGAGCCGCTGTCGAACTTAGACGCGAAGCTCAAGGTCCACATGCGGACCGAACTCCAGCGACTGCAGGAGGATCTGGGAACGACGACGATCTACGTCACCCACGACCAGCACGAGGCGCTGACGATGAGCGACCGGATCATCGTCCTCGACGGCGGCGAGCTCCAGCAGTTCGCGACGCCCGAAGAAGTCTACAACAACCCGGCCAACCGGTTCGTCGCGGACTTCATCGGCAGCCCGGCCATGAACTTCTTCGACGTTTCCCTTTCCGGCTCGACGCTCGTCGGCGACGGGTTCACCTACGAGGTCCCGCCGTCGATCGTCGACGAAATCCGGGAGTCGAACGCCGGCGACGACCTCGAGCTCGGCATCCGCCCGGAGGACATCGAGTACGGCGGCAACGGCGACACGATCGCCGCGACCGTCGACGTCGTGGAGGTCGCGGGCAGCGACAACTTCGTCTACCTCGACATCGAGGGCTCGGAGTGTCGCGTCCGCGTGCCCGGTGACGTAAAGCCGGACGTCGGCGACCGGGTCGAGATCGCGTTCGACCCCGCGGATATCCACCTCTTCGACGAGCGGACGGGCGACAATCTGCTGGCCGACATGCGACGAGATTCGCGGGCCGAGACCGAAGCCGAGACTGAAACGGAAGAGGCCGCCTAACGGCCGCGGAGAGCGATTTTCGATTGTATTCATGAGTTCAGAGACACACTCGAGCGCGACCGCGAGCAGCGACCGGCGGCGGATCGACCTGACCGGCCCGTGGCAGTTCGTTACGGACCCCGACGAACGCGGCTGCGAGCGCGACTGGGCGGCCCCGGAGGGCTCGCTGCCCGACCGGGTGCGGACGGTCGAGGTCCCCCACGTCTGGCAGGAGCACGACGAGTTCCGCGAGTACACCGGCACCGCGTGGTACCGGCGGACGATCGACCTCGAGGCGCCGCCCGTGGGAGACGGCGACGACGGGCGCCGCGCCCTCCTCCGGTTCGGCGCCGTCGACTACGAGGCCGTCGTCCGGGTCAACGGGGACCGCGTCGGCTCGAACCGGGGCGGCTACCTCCCGTTCGCGGTCGACGTCACCGACGCGCTGGTCGCCGGTGAGAACGCGATCGCCGTCGAAGTCACCGATCCGGACGACATCTCGGAGATTCCCCACGGGAAGCAGGGCGAACCGTGGTACCAGCGCGTCAGCGGGATCTGGCAGGACGTCACTCTCGAGTACGCCCCAGCCTGTCGCGTCGAACGACTCCGCGCGACGCCGAACCTCGCGGACGACAGCGTCCGGATCGAACTCGAGACGACGGCCGACGCCGTCGCCGCCGTCGAGGGCGAGAATCCGTCGGCGGTCGACGCAACGATCGCCGTCGAACGCGACGGCGACGCAGTTGCATCCGCGACGACCGCCCTCGAGGCCGACGGCGCGGCCGAGGTCACGCTCTCGATTCCCGACCCCGACTACTGGACGCCCGAGACGCCAGCGCTCTACGACGTGCGGGTCGCCCTCGAGCGCGACGAGACCGTCGTCGACCGCTACGAGGACTACTTCGGGATGCGAAGCGTCGAGGCCCGCGACGGCCGGATCTACCTGAACGGCGAGCCCTATCCGATCCGCGGCGCGCTCGAACAGGGCTACTACCCGAAGACGCTGTACCGGCCGTCCGAGGACGGCTGGTTCGAAGAGGAGGTGCGGACCGCCAAGGACCTCGGCTTCAACCTCCTGCGCAAGCACATCAAGCCGGCCCATCCCGACTTCCTCGAGTGGGCCGACCGGCTCGGACTTCTGGTCTGGGAAGAGCCGGCGAACCCCGCAGTGTGCACGGAGCGCTCCAAGACGGAACTGGCCGACCAGCTCCGGGGGCTGCTCGAGCGCGATTACAACCGGCCGAGCGTCGTGATCTGGAGCATCTACAACGAGGAGTGGGGGATCGGCAACCCGCAGGGGCTCGACGTCGAGACGTCGCTGTGGGACGACGAGTCGAAGCAGGCCGATCTGGCAGACCTGTACGAGGAAACCAAAGCGGCCGATCCGACGCGGCTCGTCTGTGACAACTCGGGGTGGGCCCACGTCGCGACCGATATCAACGACTACCATCGCTACTTCGTCAGCCCCGACCGCGCCGACGCGTGGGCGGCCGATCTGGACGGGATGATCGACACTCCCGAAGCGAACTACGCGGCGACCGAAACCGATCCCGACGACGCGCCGATCGTCGTCTCGGAGTTCGGGACGTGGGGCCTGGGCGATATCCGGGCCGTCGAAGCCGCGTACGACGGCGAGCCGCCCTGGTTCGACTACGAGTTCCTCCCCGAGGGGCTGAAACGGCCCGCCGGCTACCGCGAGCGGTTCGCCGACTCGACGCTGTCCGACGCCTTCGAGGACCTCGAGACGCTGGCCGAGGCGTGGCAGCGCCGCCAACTCCGCTCGAACAAGGACGTCATCGAGCAGATGCGCGACCGCGACGAGGTCGCGGGGTACGTCCTGACCGAGTTCTCCGACATCGAGTGGGAGTTCAACGGCCTGCTCGACTACCGGCGCGAGCCGAAGGGGACCGTCGAGGCGTTCGCGCAGGTCAACGCTCCGGTCGCCGTTCAACTCGATCTCGAGGAGCGAGCCGTCTGGGACGACGGACGGATCGCGGCGGACGCGGTCGTCGTCAACGACACCGCCGAGGAGGTCGAAGCGGCTCTCTCCTGGGCCGTCGGGAAAGAATCGGGGCGGCAAACGGTCGCAGTCGATTCCGTCTCGAGGGTCCGGATCGCGGATCTCATCGACGTCCCCGCGTCGACTGTGACGGCTGACGCCGATACGGTGGCGACAGAGACGATCACCCTCGAGTTCGGCGACGCGCGAACCGCGGAACCCGTCACTGCCTGCCCGCGCTCCCGGCCGCGGTTGCACGCCGGGCAAGACGATCGGTCAGCCGATGCTACGGTCTACGTCGACGACGACGCGCTGCGAACCGTCCTCGAGGGCCGCAACTCCAACTGGACGGTCGGCGACCGGCTCGAGGGCGACGTCGACGTCGCGCTCGTCACTGCGATGACCGACGACGTGCTCGCGTACGTCCGGGACGGCGGCGACGTGCTGGCGGTCGCGGACGCTGACGGCTCGGTCGCGGACAGCGATAGCGCAGCGGCGTTCGACTACCGCGACCTGCCCGAAGACGAAAGCTGGAACCTCGTCGCCTCGCTGCTGTACACCGTCGACGAGCGCCTCGAGCGACTGTTCGGAACCGTTCCGGGCTGGGAACTCGACGGGCTGTACCCCTACGCGGTCGCGGATGTCGACTCGGCCGACGACGTGGCCGTCGGTTACGTCGAAGGATGGCTGGCGAACCCCTCGGCCGCAATCGCGACCCGCACCTACGGCGACGGAACGGTGCAGACGTGCACGTTCCGGGTCGCCGACGCCTACGGCGAGCACCCGACTGCGACCGTCCTCGTCGACGACCTACTCTCGAGACGCCTCGAGTCGGCCGCCCGGTGACCCGCGGGTGAGGCGCTCGAACCCGCCGCCTACCCACGCTCCCGCTCGTCCATAACCGCAAGCACCGGACACGACGCGTCCAGCAACACGGACTGGGTGACGCTACCGAACAGCGCCTTTCCGACCGGCGACCGCGAGCGGCCCCCGACGACGATGTAGCGCGCGTCGACCTTCTCGGCGTACTCGAGGATCTCCGCGGGCGCCTCGCCGGTCCGGCCGACTGCCTCGTACTCGTCGGTTACTCCCTCGGCGACGTCGGCGAGGACCGACTCGGCGATCTCCTGCGCCCGCTCCGGCGTCACCGAATCCTCGATGTTTAACGATTTGGTGATGAGTTCGCGGTGGGACGGGCCCTCGTAGACGAGGACGGCGTGCAACGGTTCGTCGAACCGGTTCGCCAGCGTCCACGCTTCGCTGAGCACCCGACTCGAGCCCTCTTCGCCGTCGATCGCTGTTACGACGACCATGGCCGCACACTCCACGACGGGACGTAAATAAATTCCCTCGCGCCTCGGTCGCAGTAGCCGTTCGACCCGTCGGTTCGATCGATGACGGAGTCGGTCAACGGGCCCGAAACGCCGCCGATCACCGCGTCCGATAGGGGCGGACACAGATTGTCAGCCGGCGACGACCGAACCGGTCGAACCGACGTGTAATGTTACAATCATACGGGTGTAATGAAACGGACGAGTCAGCCCGAGTACGGCGTCGTTCGTGGCAAAAAGCGGATTTCAGTGTCCGACGGAGCCGGACGACTTACGAATACGTCATGTTGACTTCGATCACGTTCGCGGTGCTCAGGACGTGCTTCGGAATCTCCTCGTCGAAGCGGTCGTCGGTGAACCGGTTCGTCGGGCCGGAGACGCTGATCGCACCGAGAGGTTCGTCGTTCTCGTCGCAGATCGGCGCTGCGATACAGCGCATGCCGAGCACGCGTTCCTCGTCGTCGATCGCGTAGCCGCGGTCGCGGATCGCCTCGAGTTGAGCCTTTAGTTCCGTCTCGTCGGTGATCGTCCGCTCGGTCACGCCCGGCAGTCCGTGGCGGTCGATGATCTCGTCGACCGTCGATTCCGACCGGTGGGCGAGGATCGCTTTACCGAGCGCCGTCGTGTGGAGGTGGACTCGCTTCCCGATGTGGGTGTCGAGCGTGACCGCGTCGTCGCCCTTGAACTTGTTGAGGAAGATTCCCTTCCCGTGTTCCTCGATCATCAGATTGGCGTGCTCGCCGGTCTCCTCCGCGAGCTTTTTGATCTCCGGCGAGGCGACCTGATACAGTTTCATCCGGCTCCGGGCGAACCCGCCGAGTTCCAGAAACCGCGCGCCGACGTGGTAGGTCCCGCCCTCGTTGACCAGGTACTCGGCTTCGGTCAACGTCCGGAGATGGTCGTGAACGGTACTCTTGGGCATCTCGAGTTCGTCGGCGAGTTCGGCGACCCCCGCCCCCTCGAGTTCGTGAAGGGTTTCGACGATCTGGAAGGTCGTCGCGGCGGCCTGCACCGGGTATTTGGGTCGTTGTGACATTGTGACGTAGTTGCGCACCGATCTATTTAATAGTTATCCGGTGTGACCGGATCGAACGCGATTCGTTGCGGAACGCTTCGATTCGAACGGTAGTCCGCGGATTTCGGCTGCTGGCTGTTAGACGTACCGAATTCGGGCGGGCCGAGCTGGACGTGTCCGTCCCTCGCAAGTAATGATAAGACCCAAATCACCGGGCTTCGTTACCTATCCTCAAGATGGCAACGCAACTCGAGACGTTCGAATCGAATCTCGGGACCGTTCGGACCGACGTGACCCGAGCGACCCCCTCGACGTTCGAGGCGGCGATCGCCGACGCGATCGTCGAGCCGGCCGTCGGCACCTCGCTCCCCTTCGAAGAAGTCTCACTCGCGAATACGGACGTCGTCTGCGACCCGACATCAACCCAACTCCGCGAGGCCGCCTGCGGCGTCACCGCCGCGGCGATCGGCGTCGCCGACTACGGCTCGGTCGTCCTCGAGGCGACGCCGGACGGCGCCGAGTTCGCGGGACTGTTTCCGGATCGCCACGTCGTCGTGCTTCGTAAGCGCGATATCGTCCCCGACATGGCCGCGGCGTTCGAGCGCCTCGGCGACCGGTTCCGCGACGGGCGAGACGACGCCGTGATCGCGACCGGCCCGAGCGCGACGGCCGACATGGGCGAACTCGTCCACGGCGTCCACGGGCCGCGGGAAACGCACGCGATCATCCTCGAGAGCGAGGAACAGAGCGAACGCGACGGCGAGACCCGAGGCGAGAACGATGTCCAGTGAGCGAGCGGCGAAGGCCGACCGGATTCGCCACCTCCTGGCCACCGAGGGCGACAGCGTCGGGGAGAACGCCCGCGGATTCAACGCCGGCCGCTACGATTCCGTCGAACGGCTCGAGGACTACGAGGCCTACAAGGACCGGGCGCGAGCGATCAAGGAGGAGGCGATCGAGCGCCTGCCCGACCTGATCGAGCAGGTACGGGAAACCGTCGAGGAAAACGGCGGTACCGTCTACGTCGCCGACGACGCCGCCGACGCGAACCGCTACGTCCGGGAGGTCGTCCGCGACAACGACGCCGAAACGGTCGTCAAGTCCAAATCGATGACGACCGAGGAGATCGAGCTCAACGAGGCCCTCGAGGCCGCGGGCAGCGAGGTATGGGAGACCGACCTCGGCGAGTTCGTCCTGCAGGTCGCCGACGAGGCGCCCAGCCACATCGTCGCGCCGGCGATCCACCGCTCGCGCGAGGACATCGCCCGCCTCTTTAACGAGCAGTTCGACTTAGAGGAGGACCTCGAGACGGCCCAGGAACTCACCGAGTTCGCCCGGGAGTACCTCGGCGAGCGCATCGACGAGGCGGACGTCGGGATCACCGGCGCGAACTTCGTTACTGCGGACACGGGGACGATGGCGCTGGTCACCAGCGAGGGCAACGCCCGCAAGAGCGTCGCCGTGCCGGACACCCACGTCGCGGTCGCCGGCGTCGAGAAAATAATCCCGACGTTCGAGGATCTCCAGCCGTTCGTCGAACTCATCGGGCGCTCGGGGACGGGCCAGGACATCACCTCCTACGTCTCGCTGTTCTCGCCGCCGGTCGGAACGCCGACGATCGATTTCGACTCGGACGAGCCGATCGCCGACGCCGGCAGCGAGGACCGGGAGTTCCACCTCGTCCTGCTGGACAACGGCCGGATGGAGATGCGCGAGGACGACCAACTCCGGGAGACGCTGTACTGCATCCGGTGTTCGGCCTGCGCGAACTCGTGTGCGAACTTCCAGTCGGTCGGCGGTCACGCCTTCGGCGGCGAGACCTACTCGGGCGGCATCGCGACCGGCTGGGAGGCCGGCGTCCACGGGCAGGACTCGGCCGCCGAGTTCAACGACCTCTGTACCGGCTGCTCGCGCTGCGTCAACCAGTGTCCGGTGAAGATCGACATTCCGTGGATCAACACCGTCGTCCGCGACCGCATCAATCGCGACGCCGAGGACGGCCAGTTCGACTTCCTCGTCGAGGGATTGACGCCCGACGAGGAACCGGCCGGCCTCGACCTCCAGAAGCGGTTCTTCGGCAACTTCGCGACGCTCGCGAAACTCGGGTCGGCAACCGCACCCGTCTCGAACTGGCTCGCCGACCTGCCGCCCTCGAGGCTGCTCATGGAACGGACCCTCGGCATCGACCGCCGCCGCGAACTCCCCGCGTTCGAACGCGAGACGTTCGTCGAGTGGTTCCGCAACCGCGACGTGTCTCGGCCCGTCGATGCGGAGTACCACGCCGTCGTCTACCCCGACCTCTACACGAACCACGTTCGAACCGACCGGGGGAAGGCGGCCGTCCGGACGCTCGAGGCGCTGGGCGTCGCGGTCGAAGTGCCCGACGTCGCTCCCTCGGGGCGAGCCCCGCTCTCGCAGGGGATGGTCGCCACCGCCGAGGATCACGCCCGGGACGTGGCCGCCGATCTGGAGCCCTACCTGGAGGCGGGCTACGACGTGGTCGTCGTCGAACCCAGCGACCTCGCGATGTTCCAGCGCGAGTACGAGAAGCTGCTCGACGCGGACCGATACGAATCGCTCGCGGACCGCAGCTACGAGGTCTTCGAGTACGTCTACGGCCTGCTCGAGAACGGCGCCGATCCGGCGCCGTTGGGCAGCGCCCATAGCGGGGCTGACGACGCGACGGCTGGCACCGGGACCGAGACCGGGGCCGCCGATATCGCCTACCACTCCCACTGCCAGCAGCGAACCCTCGAGCTCGAGCCGTACACGATCGACGTCCTCGAGCGCCTGAGCTACGACGTCGTCACCTCCGACGTCGAGTGTTGCGGGATGGCCGGCAGCTTCGGTTACAAACAGGAATACTACGACCTGAGCATGGACGTGGGCGACCGCCTCCGCGAGCAGTTCGAGGCGCCCGACGCCGCGGACCGAACGGTCGTCGCCAGCGGCACGTCCTGTCTCGAGCAACTGGATTCGCTGTTGACCCGCCGCCCGCGCCATCCGATCTCGCTCGTCGATCCGGGACGGGTGGATTAATCTCGGGCCGACGACGGCGCGTCGGGCGTTCGAGGGTACTCGACACGCGTCGGGCGTGAGCGGTGTTACCAGACACAACAGCTTTTACCGATGACGACGTAGGTTCAGTTGCCAGCGCACTCCACGGACCTGCACCCACCCACCGATCCACGTCGGATGCCTGGCGCGACGTACTGCGATCGGTTCGGCGATCCTGCACCCCGTCGAGCCGTCGCGCGCGGACGTGCGTCACCGGGACCCGATCGCGAACCACGACGCCCATCGTCTGCTGACAGCAGCACGGCGTCGGGTCGCGATTCACTCCCATCTCGTGAATCGTGTGATTCCTGTCCCCAGCAACTGCTTTCAAGCGGCTCGCCGTCGTACCACTAGGTACCGATGCGCGTCACGTGCGAACTCTACGGCCCCTTTCGCGACCCCGTCGGGACAAAGTCGCTCGAGCGGGAGGTTCCTGCCGACGCGACCGTCCGTGACGTATTCGCCGGCCTCGCGGACGACTATCCCGGTCTTCGGAATCGGCTCTTCGACGGCGGCGAGTTCGCCGATTCAGTCATCGTTCTGCGAAACGGCCGGAACGTGACCCACCAGCGCGGTGCCGAAACGCCCGTCGTGGACGGCGACGTGTTGAGCGTGGCGCCGGCAGTCGACGGCGGCTGACGCGTTGGCCGTTCCTTCCGTCAGTGACACTTACTTGATGGATGCGGGCTGCTCGATATCGCGGCTTCAACCGCCTTCGTTACCATCACCGATAGTGTTGAATAGCATATACAATTCAAAATATCTCGGAGTTTAAATACGTTGGATAACTATTCAGAACAGAGCGGTTGCCCTTCCTCGAATCGAGGTTACAATGATGTAAGCCCCGACAGAATCACCAATATGCGGCTATTAAGCGCCAAGAGGCGCTATCTGTCGGTTTTTGTCCTTCGATTCAGTCCGTCAGATTCCTGCCGATCAAATGAGCGGCGGTCAACTCTCGAAGCGGAGAGTTTCACCCCTTATTTTGACTAAGTTCGCACTTTAGCAGTGACGGGCCATCAATCGCCATCGATTCACGTTCGGTTTTACACAGTCGTCCGGAACGGTTCAATTCTCGATCTACCAGAATTCATAGTAGCACTGCATTCCGATAATTATTCGGAAAATGCTGTGGGATTCGACTAGTAGTTCCTGTACTCCACTGGGCCACAACAGCGAGTCGCCGTCCGCACCGACGACCGAAACGAGCGTCCCAACCGCGTTACTCGGCAACCGTGAGACCGGTGATCTCGAACCGGGTACCGCCGTCGGCACCGTCGGTCACCGTGATCTCCCAGTCGTGGGCCGCGACGATCTCGTGGACGATGGACAGGCCGAAGCCGGTGCCATCCGCGGACGTCGAGTAGCCGCTCTCGAAGATCTGCGACCGTTCGTCGCCGGGAATTCCAGGCCCGTCGTCCGCGACGTAAAAGCCGGCTCGGTCCTCGAGATCGCCGACCGTTACCGTCACGCCGTCGCCGCCGTGTTCGACCGCGTTGCGAAAGAGGTTCTCCAGCAGTTGCTCGAGTCGCGACCGATCCGCGCGAATCCGTCGGTCGACGCGCGTGACGAGCGTCGCCTCGGCCGTTGCAACGCTTCGCCAGCAGGTCTCGCTGAGCGCCGCGAGGTCGACCGATTCGAGGTCGTCGATCCGGTCGCCGTCGCGTGCGAGGGTCAGAAGTTCCTCGATCAGCCCGTCCATCCGATCGAGCGCCCAGCGCACGTTGTCGAGGTGGTCGTCGACGGTAGTGTCGCCGTCGGCACCCTCGTCGTCCCCCTCACACGCCAGTTCCAGGCTGCCCTCGGCGACCTGCAACGGATTTCGGAGGTCGTGCGAAACGATGCTCGCGAACCGCTCGAGGCGCTCGTTTTGGGCCTCGAGTTCGGCCGTCCGTTCCCGAAGCAGTGATTCCCGGTCGACGCGCTCGAGGGCGGCCCTCAGCGTCGAGGCCAGAATGTCGGTGAGTTTCGTATCCGTCTCGCTGAACGCTCCCGGCGTCGTCGAGGTCACGACGAACACGCCGCGGTCGGCAATCGGATACAGGATCGCGCTCCTCGCGGGGGTTGTATCGACGAATTCCGGGTACTCGTTCGTGTCGTGGATAGAGACCGGTTCGCCGTCGTCGAAGACCTCCCAGACGAGCGCCGTCACCGGATCCGCCGTCTCCGATCGAACGTACTCGGGTGTCGAGTCGAGGACTTCGTCGACGGTGTCGGTCGTCGCAACCGGCTCGAGGCGCTGTTGGCCGTCGCGCTCGACGAACCCGTGAAACGTCGAGAGATCCGCGCCCAAAATCTCGTGGGCGGCGGTGACCGCAATGTCGGCCGTCGCGTCGACGCTCGAGGTGTTCATCAGCGTCTGCGTCCGCTCCTGCAGGAGCTCGAGTTTCCGAGCGTGGGCTGTCCGGTCGAGAGCGCTCGTGACGTTCGCCGCCAGCAGTTTCGCGAACGTGACGTCGGCGTCGTCGAAGGCGTCGCGCTCGGTCGAGGACGCGATGAAGATGCCGTGATCGTCGAGCGGGAGCAGGATCTCGCTCCGGACTGGCGTGTCGGGGTTGAGCACGCCCTCCGCCTCGCGAACGTCGGCGTAGACCTGTGGTTCGCCGCGCTCGAACGTTTCCCAGGCGAGTCCGTCGGTGAGTACGGGCGGCTCCCCGAGTAGCTCGCGACTCGAGTCGGAGACGCTGACCGGTACTAGGCCGTCGACGGCCTCGTCGTAGCGATGGATGCCATTAAGCGGGAAATCGAGGATGTCGTCCGCCGCGTCGGTGGCGAGCGTCGCGATCTCCTCGACGGTCGTCGCCTCGATCAGATCCCGCGTCGCGGCGTGCAGCCGCGTGAGTTTCTGTTCGCGGGCCTCGCGACCGGAGATGTTACGAACCGTACAGATGAGTTCGCTGTTTTCGGTCGTCGAGACGACGTGGTCCTCGAGAAACGTGGTGCCGTCAGCGCGGCGGCCGGTGGTGCGCCCGTGCCAGTAGCCCTCGGCCTCGACGGCGGGGATGAGTTCCGAGCGCACGAACTCGACCTCCGAGTCGGGGTACAGCAGTTCCCAGTCTTCGCCGAGTAATTCGTCCGGATCATACCCGTACAGCTCGGCGTAGGCGTCGTTGACGTACTGGAACCGCCCGTCGGCCCCGACGATGCTGATTCCCTCCTGTGCGGTTTCGATCGCGGTGTGGTGTCGGCGGCGCTGTCGCCGGGTCCGAGACGCCTCGACCGCGTCGACGATTCGGTCCGCCAACGCGGCGTACTGTTCAGTACCAGTGTCCCTCTGCAGATAATCGGTCACGCCAGCCGAGATCGCGTCGCTGGCGACCGCTTCGGAGCCGCCGGCCGTAAATAGGATAAACGGCAGGTCCGGATACTCCTCGCGAACGGCCTCGAGAAACTCGATCCCGTCCCTTCCGGGCAGTTCGTAGTCGCTGACGATGCAGTCGACATCGGCGGTGAGCCGATCCAGCGCCGCGTCGGCGCTGGCGGCGGTCGCGACCGACAATCGGTCGTGCCGCTCGAGAGACGTCGCGACGCGCGATCCGCCGTCCGCGTCGCCGTCGACGTAGAAGACCGATAGTTCGTCCCCACCCCTGATCGGCATACCTCCGATATACGAGTCCGTACCCGTGGCTCTTTCGAATGCAGCGACTCTCGGCAGTTGTCAGTTCACGGGGTGACGCGGGAGATTGCGTGAGAACGGCGGTGAGCGGGACGCGGCTTACTCCGACGATCCGTTCGTAATCGTCGTGTGAGCGCCGATGAGTGCCCCTGCCAGATCCAGTTCCTCGATGTGGGTCCCCTCGTCGATGATCGACCGGCGAATGTCGCCGTTTCGAACCGTCGCCCCGGGGAAGATGACCGCGTGATCGAGGTTCGTCTCCTCGAGCGTGGCGTCGGCCATCACGTGGACGTTGTCGCCGATCGTCGCGTTCTCGAGGGTCGCCGAGTCGGCGACCAGCGAGTTGCCGTCGAGATGCCAGGAAACGGCGTCGAGGTAGCTCTCGGGTGTACCGATGTCGAACCACGCGCCCTCGAAGGTAAAGGCGTACGTGGGCTCGCGGTTCTGGAGCCACTGGACGAACCAGCCGGGCTCGTCGGGGTTGTTCCCCTCCTCGAGGTAGGTCGGCAGGAGGTCGAGCGACTCGCCGGGGAACGCGTAGCAGGCGATCGAGACCAGCGTGCTGTTCGGATCCTCGGGTTTCTCCTGGAAGTCGACGACGCGGTCGCCCTCGAGGTCGACGAGGCCGTAGGACTTGGCCTTCTCGCGGGAGCCGACGTCGTAGGCGGCCAGCGTCGGGGCGTCTTTCTCCTGGAAGTAGTCGAGGAAATCGGCGACGTCGAAGCTGATGAGGTTGTCGCCGGCGATGACGAGCAGGTCGTCGTCGACGTTCTCGCGGTCGATCAGTTGTGCGAGCGCACCGACGACGCCGAACTTCTCGTCCTCGTCAGTCGTGTCTTCGACGGAGAGCTGGGGCTTGTCGAACTCGCTGTCAGCGAGGTGGGCCTCGAAATCAGCGGCGAACCGCTCGTTGGTGCTGACGTAGACCTCGTCGATTCGCTCGTCCGCCTCGAGTTCGGCGAAGATGCGATCGATGACGGTCGACTCACCGATCGGGAGGAACATCTTGGGCCGATGTTTGGTAATCGGCCACATCCGAGTCGCGTATCCGCCAGCAAGGACGACGGCCTTCATGCGAGACCGTTCAGCGGGTGACGATAAGTTACTTGCCCTTTACTGAGAGCAGGGTGAACCACTCCCGGTGTGAGCCCGGAACGACGACTGTACGCACCGGCGTTTGCGATGGCCACTCGATTGATGCCGGGTGTGGGGGAAAGGGGAGACCGGGGAGCGAAACCGTAAAAGACCGCGGCCGATCAGTCACCGTATGCGCGAGGCCGACGAAACGACACGACAGCGGCTCGCCGATGCGCTCCGGTCCGAGCCGGCGACGCCGAGCGAACTCGCGGCGGCGTTCGATCTGACGCCGAACGCGGTACTCCGTCACGTCGAACACGTCTCCCGGACGATCGACGGCCGGGACGACGAGCAGTTCCTCGTCGCCCCACCGGAGTGTCAGGACTGCGGCTTCGCCGACTTCGACGACCTGCTTAACCGCCCCTCGCGGTGTCCCTCCTGTAAGAGCGAATCGATCGCCGAGCCGACGTTTACCATCGACGACTGACAGTCACGATCACCGGACAGCGGCCGCCGATTCGACACGCCTATTTACCGGCGAAGCGAGGAACCGACACGTACCCTCGAGCGAACGACGATCGACGGCCCTTCGCTCGGCGTCCCCGCTTGCCACCGGCCGTCGACACGCGGCCCCTTAGACTCGAGGGCTCAGGATACGTATGACAGCTACATCCAATTCAGCGCTCGACCGGCCGGAGTTCGTGCTCGCGGTACTCGAGTGGCTCGACGGCCGCGAGGTTCCCGCTGCCGTGATCGACGACGCGTTCACCTTACTCGCCAGCGAGCGGCGGCGGCTGCTCCTCGCGGTCATGACGAGCTACGGCGAGGCGATCACGCTCCCGGACGCTGCGGAGGAAGTCGCCGTCCGCGAAACCGGGCAGGCAGTCACGGAGCTGTCGGGCGAACAGGTAGCGAACGTCTACCTCTCGCTGTATCACGATCACCTCCCGCGACTGGTCGACGCCGGCCTCCTCGAGTACGATCAGGAGCGGGATCTGGTCTCGCCGGCGCCGCTCCAGTAGGCAGTCATCGCTGGTCGCTCAGAACTCGACGTTCGATGTCGAGGTCAGATCGTCGTCGTCCTCGATCGGCCCCGCACCGACGAACCTGTATTCCTCGTCCGCTAGGTAGACGTCTCCGTCGGCGACGGTCACCTCGAGTTCGGTTAGCGTCGCGCCCTCGCAGGGGCCGTACGTACAGTAGCCCGAGTCGGCCTCGAAGTAGGCGCCGTGGTTCTCGCAGACGAGTTCGCCGTTTCGCATCGCCGCGCCCGAGCCCTTGTCGAGTTTGATGTGGGTGAAGTGCTGGCAGTAGTTGAGCCAACAGGAGACGCTCCCGGCGCTGGCATCGCCGTCCGCCGTCTCATCGCTCGCCCCACTCTCGGCCGGTTCGTCGGTCTCGCCGGTTTCGGCGGTCTCGCTGGCGACCAGAATCGCCTCCTTCCGATCGCCGTCCTCGTCGGCGACCCGGAACAGGTAACTCGAGTCCGTCGGCACGTCCGCGAGGGCCACGATTCGGGATTCGGCGTCCATCAGTATCGATGCCGTCTTGCCGTTCGTGAGTCGTGAACGTTACGACTGCAGCGAACGTCTGACGCAGTTTTAACACCCCGAGCGGTCAACGGAGCCCATGGATTCCCTTCTCATCTACGGCGCATACGGCGACACGGGACGGCTAATCGCCCGCGAGGCCGTCGCCCGAGGAGGGTCACCGACCGTCGCCGGCCGGGACCGCCGCGCCGTTGCGCGGCTGGCTGACGGACTCGGCGTCGACGGCCGCGCGTTCGACCTCGAAAACGGCTCGCTGGCCGCCCGCCTCGAAGGGTTCGACGCCGTCTTAAACTGCGCGGGCCCGTTCGTCGAGACGGTCGACCCGCTGCTCGAGGCTTGCCTCGAGTCGGGGACGGACTACCTCGACATCACCGGCGAGGTCGCGGTTTTCGAACGCCTGCGCCAGCGCGATGCGGCCGCGCGCGAGGCGGGGATCACGCTGTTGCCGGGCGTCGGCTTCGACGTCGTTCCCTCGGACTGTCTGGCCGCGTTTCTCCACGCACAGCTCCCGTCGGCCGACGAACTCGCGCTCGGGATCAAGGGCTCCGGCTCGCTCTCGCGGGGGACCGCGCGGACGATGGTCGAGCAACTCGGGAGCGGCGGCATCGTCCGTCGAAACGGGCGGCTCGTGAAGGTCCCCACGGCGTTTCGCAGCCGCGAGATCGACTTCGGTTCGGGACCGGAACACGCCGTCACGATCCCGTGGGGCGACGTCGTCACTGCGGCCCACACCACCGGCATCGGGACGATCGAAGTCTACGCCGCCGCGCCGCCGTGGGCCGACCGGCTCCTGTCGGCCGTCGACTCCATCGGCTGGTTACTCGAGCGTCGGGCCGTCGAACGCGGGTTGAAGCGGCTGGTCGACGCTCGCGTCGACGGCCCCGAGAACCCGCAGTCGGCCGGCGGCCACGCCGTCGTCTGGGGTGAGGTCACCGACGACGCGGGGCGGCGCGCCCGCGCCAGACTGCGGACGCCCGATCCGTACGCGCTGACCGCCGAGTCCGCGGTGATCGCAGCCCAGCGCGTGCTCGAGAATCGGGACCGAACGGGCGGCGGCTCGGTTCCGAACGGGTTCCAGACGCCGGCGTCGGCGTTCGGCCCCGACTTCGCGCTGGAACTGACGGATACCGACCGCGAACTGCTGGCGGCGCCGGCGGAGTCCGCCGTCGCAAACGAGGCAAACAGTGCTGGCGGATCGGCGCAGTCGACGCTCGAGTCGGACGATTAGCGGCTGTTTCGGATCGAAGTGCGGGTTCGCAATCCAACTCGGCGTCTTCGGCCCCACTCGTCGCCGCCGCTCCCCGTCCGTCCATCATCGCTCAAGTTCGCTCGACCTGCGTCCGTCGCTTGAACCTGTTGGACGGCGGAGGGAACTACTGGTAACAGGCTTGCTCGATCCGCTCGTCGTACAGCCTCGAGAGCCGGTCGGTCACCGGGCCGCCGCCGATCTCGTCGCCGTCCAGCGTCGCGACCGGGCGCAGTTCCCACGTCCGGTTCGTCAGAAACGCCTCGTCGGCCGCGAGCACGTCCTCGAGATCGTACCGTTCTTCCCGAACTGGAATGCCGGCTTCTTTAGCTAACCCGAGGACGATTTCGCGCGTGATTCCTGGCAGTACCGGCCCGTCGGTCGTCGGGGTGTGAAGTGTCCCGTGGCGAACGAAACACAGGTTGCTCGTGGCACCTTCGGCGACGTGGCCATCGCAGTCGAACATGAGCGCCTCGTCGGCCGATTCGGCCCCGTCAGAAGCGAGGTTCCGAAGCTCCGCCCGGGCGAGGATTCCGTTCAGGTAGTTGTGCGTCTTCGCACCGGCCGGAATCGCGTCGTCTGGCACCCGTCGCGTCTCGACCGTCTGTACTGTCGCGGGCTCGTCCCAGACGGGGTCGCCCTCGAGGCCGCCGCGGGGCAGCGGTTTGACGTAGACGACGACCGTCGGATCGACTTCGGGCTGGGGCGTGAGCTTTCCCGGCTGGACCCCGCGAGTGATCGACAGTCGAACGTAGGCGTCCGCGAGGTCGTTCGCCGCGAGCGTCTCGTCGATCCGCTCGCGGAGGTCGGCGGCCGAGAGCCCGTGCTCGAGGGAAATCGACTCGCAGGTGCGCTCGAGGCGGTCGACGTGGCGGTCCCAGGCGGAGATCGTCCCGCCGTAGGCCCGCAGCGTCTCGAAGGCGGCGTCGCCGTAGCGGAAGCCGCGATCGTCGACGCTGACGGTCGCCTCGCCGGCGGGCACGAGATCGCCGTCGACGTGGTATAGGAGGTCGTCGGTCATGCTTCGCTTCGCTCCGCGGCGGCGAGCCGACAGAAGTTCTCGATCATCCGCTTGCCGACCCGCAGCGAGATGCCGTCTCCGGTCGCGGCGTCGTCGTGGCCCCGCGTGAGGATGCTCTCGGGGTGGAACTGGACGCCGACGTGGGGCTTCTCGCGGTGGCGAACCGCCATCAACACGCCGCGCTCGTCGGTCGTTCGGGCCGTCTCCTCGAGCGCATCCGGCAGGTCCGTCCGTTCGACCGCCAGCGAGTGGTAGCGCCCGACCTGGAAGTCCGCGGGAAGCCCCTCGAAGATGCCGTCCCCATCGTGGGTGACGGTCGAGGGCTTCCCGTGGACGACGTCGGGCGCGTGGACGACCGGCGCGCCGTTTGCGGCACACAGCGCCTGATGGCCGAGACAGACCCCGAGGATCGGATACGCGGTTTCGGCGAACAGCGGGATCGAGACGCCGGCCTCCTCGGGCGTCCCGGGACCGGGCGA